>NZ_JBHTBH010000007.1:0-395573 GCF_042664915.1 Marinactinospora rubrisoli | reverse complement strand
AAACTTTGGCACAAAGAAAACAAACACGCGCTGTTGAGTTCTCAAGAAACAACCGCTTCACTCGTATACAAGCCACCGGAACAACCCGGAACCAGCTCTTCTATCGAGGCGGCGAATCCGCTTTGTTTTTCAGGTCTTTCCCGTCCGTCACTCTACCAGAGCTTCCGGACTAGGGCCAACCCTTCTACCTTACTCCCGAGATGCCCCCTGTCAAGATCAGAGGCGCTCTCTGGAGTGGTTCCACTCTACCGCCTGTCCGTCGGTGCTCTGACCGACGCGCCGGGGTGGAGTGCACCGGACGTCCGCGACGATGTCGCGTGCGTTTCCCGGTTTCTTTCAGCCTACCCGCTCCGCGCACTGCTCCGGACCGCGTGGCCGAAAAGCGTCACCGATCGCGTTGACCTGGCCTTCCGGCCCTCCGGTCCGCGCTCCTCGGCGACGTCGAAGACTCTAGCGGAGGTTCACGGTCTTGACGAACCGGAGCGGCCGCACATCCCGCGCGACACCGGCTTCCGAACGCGCCGCGCCGAGAACCGCCGCCACCCGTGAGCGGCTCCCGTGGCCGGTGTCCCTGCCGTTGGCCACGGGAGCCGCGAGCTCGCCCGTTACAGCTTCTCGATCGGTGCGAACTTCACCAGGAAGTCCTTCTCGCCGATGTCCGCGCCGAAGTCGATCCGTGCCTTGGTCCGGTCGCCGGCGCCGTCCACGAGCAGGACCGTGCCCATCCCGAACGAGTCATGGGTGACCTTGTCACCCGGGCTCAGCGTCGGAACATCCCGCGGCCTGCCCCTGGACGGGACCGACGGCATCCGCGGACGGCTGGACACGGCCGCGATGGTCGACTCTGCGCGCCGCCAGTCGATGAGTTCCTTGGGGACCTCGTCCAGGAAGCGGGATGCCGGGTTGTACGCCGGCGTCCCCCAAGCGCTGCGCACGGCCGAGCGGGTGAGGAACAGCCGCTCCTGGGCGCGGGTGATGCCCACATAGGCGAGCCGCCGCTCCTCCTCCAGGGCGGTGCGGTCGCCCAGCGTCCGGGCGTGCGGGAACACGCCGTCCTCCAGACCGGTGAGGAAGACCACGGGGAACTCCAGCCCCTTGGCCGAGTGCAGGGTCATCAGGGTGACGACCCCGCCGTGTTCGTCGGCGTCCGGGATCTGGTCGGCGTCGGCGACCAGCGAGATCTGTTCCAGGAAGTCGACCAGGGTCGGCTCGCCGGCCTCCTCCTCCGGCCCGGCCTCCTCCTGATCCTCGGCAAGCGGGGCGGTGAAGGTGTTCTCGAACTCCCGGGCGACCTGGACGAACTCCTCCAGGTTCTCCATCCGGCTCTCGTCCTGCAGGTCCTTGGAGTTGGCCAGCTCGGAGAGGTAGCCGGTGCGCTGGAGCACCGCCTCGACGATCTCGGCGGGGGTGCTGTCGGGGACCAGCCCGGCCAGCTCGTCCAGCAGCGCGACGAACTCACGGATCGCCTTCAGCGACCGCGTCGCGATCCCCGGCGCGTCCTCGGCCCGGCGCAACGCCTGGGCGAACGAGATGCGCTCACGGGCGGCGAAGAGCTCGATCATGGCCTCGGCCCGGTCGCCGATGCCGCGCTTGGGAACGTTGAGGATGCGGCGCAGACTCACCGTGTCCTCCGGGTTGGCCAGCACCCGGAGGTAGGCGAGGATGTCGCGGATCTCCCGGCGCTCATAGAAGCGCACGCCGCCGACGATCTTGTACGGCAGCCCGGTCCGGATGAACACGTCCTCGAAGACGCGGGACTGCGCGTTCGTCCGGTAGAAGACGGCGACCTCGCCCGGAGCGCAGACGCCGTCGTCGGTGAGCTGGTCGATCTCGCCCACGACGAACGCCGCTTCGTCGTGCTCGTTGTCGGCGACGTAGCCGACGATCGCCGGGCCGTCGCCCTGCTCCGACCACAGGTTCTTCGGCCGGCGCTCGGCGTTGCGGGCGATGACGGCGTTCGCCGCGGTGAGGATGTTCTGACTGGACCGGTAGTTCTGCTCCAGCAGGATCGTCCGCGCGTCGGGATAGTCGCGCTCGAACTCCAGGATGTTGCGGATCGTCGCGCCGCGGAACGCGTAGATCGACTGGTCGGCGTCGCCGACCACGCACAGTTCGGCCGGCGGGACCACCGCGTCGGGGCCGCCCTCGCCGACCAGTGCGCGAACCAGCTCGTACTGGGCGTGGTTGGTGTCCTGGTACTCGTCGACGAGAACGTGCCGGAATCGCCGCCGGTAGTGCTCGGCCACCTCGGGGAAGGCGTGCAGCAGGTTGACCGTGACCATGATGAGGTCGTCGAAGTCCATGGCGCCGGCCTCGTGCAGCCGTCGCTGGTACAGCGTGTAGGCCTCGGCGAGCTTGCGCTCCTGGTCGCTCTGCGCCTGACCGGCGAAAGTGTCGTAGTCGACCAGCTCGTTCTTGAGGTTGGACACCTGCGCGGAGAACGACTTGGGCGGGTAGCGCTTGGGGTCCAGGTCCAGTTCCCGGCAGACGAGCTGCATGAGGCGCTGGGAGTCGGCCGAGTCGTAGATGGTGAAGCTGCTCGGGTAGCCCAGCCGGTTCCCCTCCCGGCGCAGGATCCGCACGCACGCCGAGTGGAAGGTCATCACCCACATGGCGTTGGCGACCCGGGCGCCGGTGATGTTCTCGATGCGCTCCTTCATCTCGGCCGCGGCCTTGTTCGTGAAGGTGATCGCGAGCACCTCACCCGGGCGAACGCCCCGTTCCGCCAACAGGTAGGCGATGCGGTGGGTGAGCACGCGGGTCTTGCCGGACCCCGCGCCGGCGACGATCAGCAGCGGGCCGCCGGAGTGCGTCACCGCGCTCCGCTGGGGTTCGTTCAGGCCGTCGAGTAGCGACTGTTGGGAGGACACCTCATCAAGACTACGGCGATCCGCCCCTGGTCGTGGTGTCCCCCGTTCACTCGCCACGGGAGCCCCGTCCCCCCGTTCACTCGCCACGGGAGCCCCGTCCCCCCGTTCACTCGCCACGGGAGCCCCGTCCCCCCGTTCACTCGCCACGGGAGGCTCCTCCAGCACCACTCGGCTGATCGCCGAAAGGTGCCCTCTAAGCTCGGGGTGGCCTACAGGCCGGAACACGACGCGGAGAGAACGAATTAGAACGGGGTGGACCGTGCAGGTCTTCGTTGACTGCGACCCGGGCATCGACGACGCGCTGGCGCTCGCCTACCTGGCCGCGCAGCCCGAGGTGCGGCTGGTGGGGGTGGGGACGGTGTACGGCAACAACGCGGTCGACGTCACCACCAACAACGCGCTGCGGCTGCTGGAGCTGTACGGCCTGCAGGACGTTCCGGTGGCGGCCGGCGCCGGCCGGCCGCTGGTGCAGCCGCCGCACCTCGCCAAGGGCGTGCACGGCGGCAACGGCCTGGGCGACGTCAGCACCCCGGAGCCGCAGGGCGTCCCCGTCGCCGAGTCGGCCGCCGAGCTGCTGGTGCGCTCGGCGCGTTCGGCCCCCGGCGAGCTGGACGTGCTGGCGCTGGGTCCGCTGACGAACCTGGCGGTGGCGCTGAGCCTGGAGCCGGAGCTGCCGCGGCTGGTGCGCCGCCTGGTGGTCATGGGTGGCGCGGTCCAGGCGCCGGGCAACGTCACGCCATGGGCGGAGGCCAACATCAACAACGACCCGGAGGCCGCCGAGACGGTACTCGGCGCCGGGTTCGACCTGACCCTGGTGGCGCTGGACGTGACCATGCGGACGCTGGCCGACGCCGTGTGGCTGGACGAGCTGGCCGCGGTCCCCGGCGAGCGGGCCGCCGTCTCCGCGCGGTTCCTCGACTTCTACGCCGGGTGGTACGGCCGCGTCCTCGGTGAGCGTGCCTGCGCGATGCACGACCCGCTCGCGGCGGCCATCCTCGTCGACCCGGCGCTGGTCACCTCGTCGGTGGACGTTCCGGTGCGGGTGGAGCTGCGGGGCCAGTACACCCGTGGCCTCACGGTGGCCGACCTGCGGGGGTGGCCGGCGGACGAGACCGACGGCCGGCCGGCGGTCACGCTGGCGACCGAGGTGAACTCCGCGGAGTTCCTCAAGCGCATGCTGAACGCGCTCCGGTAGGAACCCGCCGACGGCGGCGACCCGGTACCGCCCGTGTGGCGGCCGCGGCGCGGCGGATCAGACGAGTTTGCGGGCGGTGGCCCAGCGGCTCAGCTCGTGGCGGTTGGACAACTGGAGCTTGCGCAGCACGGACGACACGTGGGTCTCGACCGTCTTCACCGAGATGAACAGCTCCTTGGCGACCTCCTTGTAGGCGTAGCCGCGGGCGATCAGCCGCAGGACCTCGCGTTCGCGCTGGGTGAGCCGGTCGAGTTCGGGGTCCATGGGCGGCGCGTCCGTGGCGGCGAAGGCGTCGAGCACGAACCCGGCCAGCCGCGGCGAGAACACGGCGTCGCCGTCGGCGACCCGCACGATGGCGCTGGCGAGTTCCTTACCGGAGATCGTCTTGGTGACGTAGCCGCGCGCGCCACCGCGCACCACACCGATGACGTCCTCGGCGGCGTCGGACACCGAAAGGGCGAGGAACCGGATCTCGGGGTGCCGGGCGAGGACTCGGCGCAGCACCTCCACCCCGCCGCCGCCGGGCAGGTGCACGTCGAGCAGCACCAGGTCGGGCCGCTGCTCACTGATGACGCGGACCGCGCTGTCGACATCGCCGGCCTCGCCCACGACGTCGACGGCGTCGCCGAGCTCCCCGCGCACGCCGCTGCGGAACAGCCGATGATCGTCGACGATGACGACACGCGGGACGGCGCCGCCGCTGGCAAAACTGTTCTCTTCTCCCACGTTCTTCCCTGTTCACTCGCCACGGGAGTTTCCCCGTTCACTTGTGACGGGAGATTCCCGTTCACTCGCCACGGCAGCCCCATCCCCCGTTCACTCGCCACGGGAGGCTCCTGTGGACTCTACCGACCGGCGGGCGGCTTCGGGTGTCCGGTGTCGGCCCCGCCGGTCAGCCGGCCGGGTCGGGGACGCGCGGCATGCGCAGCTGGACCTCGGTGCCCTCACCCGGGGCGGTGCGGATGCGGGCGGTGCCGCCGTGCCGTTCCATCCGCCCGATGATCGAGCCGCGCACGCCCATGCGGTCCTCCGGCATCTGGTCGAGGTCGAATCCGGCGCCGCGGTCGCGGATGAAGATGAGGACCTCGTCCGGCTCGACCTCGCCGAACACCGAGACCTGGTCGACGCCGGCGTACTTGGAGGCGTTGACCATGGCCTCGCGGGCGGCGCGCAGCGCGGCGCGGATGCCGTCGTCGATGGGGCAGTCGCCCACGCACACGACCTCGATGGGGACGCCGTGCGCCTCCTCGACCTCGGCGGCGACCCGTTCGAGGGCGGGGGTGACGGTGGTCTCGGCGTCGGCGGGCCGCTGGTACAGCCAGCTACGGAGAGCGCGTTCCTGGACGCGTGCGAGGCGCTGCACCTCGCGCGGGTCGTCGGCGCGGCGCTGGATCAGGGTGAGCGTGTGCAGTACCGAGTCGTGGATGTGCGCGGCGAGTTCGGCCCGCTCCTGGTTGCGGATGCGTTCGCGCCGCTCCCGGTCGCGTTCACGGACCAGCCCGATGATCCAGGGCGCCGCGATGACCCCGATGCCGGTGAGGATGGCGAACGCGAAGGTGAGCCCGGCGCGGGCCTCGTGCAGTTGTTGCTGGAACGCGAGGAAGCCGATGGCGCCGATGACGACCAGCAGGACGCCGGCGCCGGTGCGGAGCAGGCTCTTGCGTTCGCGGACGACGCTGGCGCTGACCCACTGGCTGCGTTCGGCCGGGTTGGCCTGCTGCCACAGGATGGCGGCGCCGATGGTCGCGAAGACGAGGAACCACAGCAGGGGGTCGAAGACGCCGCCGAAGAGGAGGAAGAGCACGCCGAACCCGGCGGCGAGCGCGACGTAGGCGACGAGCTGGCTGATGTCGCGTCCCCGGCGGCGGATGCGGGTTCCGCTGTCGGGGGCGGGCCGGTCCTCGGTCTCGGGTTCGACCGGGACGAGGAAGACCATCATGAGGTAGACGGCGATCCCGATGCCGCCGATGCCCAGGGCGAGCAGCGCCAGCCGGGTGACCACGGGGTCGATGCCCAGGTGGCGGGCCAGGCCGGAGCCGACTCCGGCGACCAGCCGGTCGTGGCGGCCGCGGTAGAGCCGCGGTGGCCCGCTGTTCTGGCTCGCCGTCTCCGTCAACGCCTCTCCTCGTATTCGTCCGCTGCTGTCCAGGATGCCTGCTATCGGAGGTGCCGGCATCAGGGGTACCGCCGGGCAGGTCCCGCGCTCGCGGGCCGGATGGATCAGGGTGGGCTCAGGGTCGTCCCGGATGGGAAGCGCGGCGGGTGGCGGCGACGATGGATGACATGCAGCAGGACGACAACCCGGGTGGCGGGGCGCGGCAGGGAACACCGCGGCCCGCTGCCGGGAGTGCGTCGGACCGGGGCGTGGAGCGGGAGTTGCGCCGGGACGACGCGGACGGCGTGCTCACGGGGGTGTGCGCCGGCCTCGGCACCTACACGGGCACCGACCCGATCCTCTGGCGAGTGGGGTTCACGACGACGGCCCTGGCCGGGGGTACCGGCCTGTGGCTGTACATCGCGGCCTGGATCATGATGCGAGACGCCGGGGGCGGTCCGGCGATGATCGAGCAATTGCTGAACCGCCGGCTGGTGGCGAAGGCGGTGCTGGCCGTGCTGGGCGTCGGCCTGGCGGCGGCCACCGCGCTCAGCCTGGTCGGCGGGTTCAGCTGGGGGACGCTGGTACTGGCGACCCCGCTGATCCTCGGCCTGCTGGCCGCGCACAACCGCGGGGTGGACCTGCGATCGGCGCTGCGCGACCTGCCGGCATGGCTGCGCTCCAGGGAGCCGGCGCCCACCGCCCCCGCGCCGCCGCCCTCGCCCACGTACTACAACCCGGCGCAGCCGTGGGCTACCGCGCCGAGCGGGCCGATCGACCTCGCCGTCGTGGCGCGCGCGCCCGGCACCGGCGCGGATCGGGAGGCCGACGGGCGCGGCACCGATGAGGGGGACGGTGAGGAGCCGGGGCCCGGTGGCCCGCCGGCGCCGGGATCGGATGCCGGCGGGCGGAACCGGAACTCCCGGAAACGGTCCGGCCGTCGCCGGGGCTTCCCGCTGCTGGTGGTGGTGCTGTGGGCAGCGGCGGCGGGCCTGGTGACGCTGCTCGCGCTGGAGGGCGGAGACGCCTGGGCGGCGCTGCTGGCCCCGCGGAGTGGAGCGGTGTACCTGGGCGGGACGTTGCTGCTCATCGGGGCCCTGCTGGTCGTAGGCGCCTGGGCCGGCCGAGTCGGCGGGCTGATCGCCGTCGGCACGCTGGTGGTGCTCGCGCTGGTGGTGATCGTGTCGGTGGACGTTTCGGCGCTGCGTCTCGGGGCGGCATCGTGGCGGCCGACTTCGGCGGCGGAGGCCGCGCGGCCGTACCACCTGCCGGTGGGCTCGGCGGAGCTTGACCTCACGGAGCTGCCGCTGCGGCAGGGCGACGAAGTGTCGGTACGTGCGAACGTGGGCCTCGGAGAGCTGCGGGTGCTGGCTCCGGCGACCGCGCGGGTGAGCGTGAACGGATGGGCGGGCGTGGGCGAGGTCGAGGTCGGCACGGTGCGTCGCTCCGGCGTCCGGGTGGCGGTGCACGAGATCCTGGAGGCGGTGCCGCCGGAGGGCGGCCGGGCGGGTGGCGTCACGGCGTCTCCGCGACCGGGGCCGGCCGGGGATCCGCCCGTGCTGGTGCTCACGCTGACGTCCCACGGCGGTGAAGTGGAGGTGCGGCATGTCTCGGCGTAGGACCGACTGGGGGTCGCTGATCGCGGGGCTGCTGTTCATCCTGCTCGGCGTCGGCTTCGTAGTCCAGGGGACGACGGGGTGGCGCTTCGACGCGATGTGGGTGCTGCCGGTTCTGGCCGTCGGTCTGGGGCTCGTCGGCGTGGCGCGCGCGCTGACGCGGGCCCGCGACCGGCGGCAGCCGTAGGAGGGTCCGGGCGCGGGCCCGAAGGAGCGATCCGGGGCCGGATTTCCGGACGGGCGCCGGCCACGGAACCGCGCGCCTATTCGATCTTTCTAGTAGGAATTGTGGTTAACTTGTTCCCATGCACGTCACCGCTGTGATCGCGACGGCATGGCATCGAGGAGAGGTCTTCGACGAGAACTGTCGGCACGCCCGCCCGGCCCCGTCGTCAGCACTCACCACCGACCGAAGATCGAGATGACATGACCATCACCGAATCACCCGCGCGCTCCTACGGGCCGACGCCGCTCACCCTGGACGAGCTGGTCGAGCTGACCAGGGAGACGGCGCGGGAGGTGCGCGCCGGACTGCACGAGATCCACTTCGACGCCGAGCACCGCTGGTCGGTGCGGCTGCGCAGTGACACCTACGCCGACGTCTGGCTGATCACCTGGACGCGGGACCAGTCGACCACGCTGCACGACCACGCCGGGTCCCTCGGCGCGCTCACCGTCGTCGACGGTGCGCTGACCGAACGGGTGTGGCGGGTCACCCCCGAGGGCGCCGGGCTGCGGGACCGCAGGCTGGAAGCCGGACGCGGGGTGGCCTTCCCGGTGGGATACGTGCACGACGTCGTCAACACCTCCGCCACCCCGGCGGTGAGCGTGCACGCCTACTCGCCGCCGCTGACCGCCATGTCGTACTACCGGGTGGACGAGGCGGGCGCGCTGCGGCGGACGCACAGCGTGCTGACGCACGACCCCGAGCCGGATGTGCCGACGCTCACGGAGGTGCCCACGGGACCGCGGCGTACGGACGCACCGGGCGAGGCGGTGGACCGGTGAGCGCCATCGAGGACCTGCTGGAGCGGCGGCGCCGCGGCCTGGACCGGCTCACCCCCGCCGAGGCGCACGCCGCCGTCGCGCGCGGGGCGCTGCTGGTGGACACCCGGCCGGAGAGCTACCGCGTCGCCGAGGGCGCCATCCCGGGCGCGGTGGTGATCGAGCGCAACGTGCTGGAGTGGCGGCTCGATCCGACCAGCCCGGACCGTATCCCCGAGGCGGACGCCCCCGACCGGCAGATCATCGTGTTCTGCAACGAGGGGTACGCCTCCAGCCTCGCGGCGGCCGGCCTCCGGGAGCTGGGGCTGACGCGGGCCACCGACCTGGTGGGCGGCTTCCGGGCGTGGGCGGCGGCCGGGCTGCCGGTCGAGCCGGGTGCCGGGGACGGTGCCCGACCGGCCGGCTGACGCTCCACACTTCCGCGGTGCCGCCGTACCCGAGCCGACCGGCCGACCGGCCGTCCGGCCCCGTACGCCGGGTGCGTCCGGGCCGGTCCCCGCCCGAAGGTTCGCACCGCCCCCGAGTTCGCGCTCCTCGCTCGCCGTGCTATACGTCACAGGCGATATTCGGCGTGCGCCCCCGAGCCCGATGCTCGGCGCGTGCGGTACGCCCTCCCCGCGCCCTGACGTCCGCCGCCGGACGCAGCGGCACGGGCCGCGAGCGGAACGGATGTGACATGACAGCGGAATCCGGCAGCCTGGACCGGTCCGGCGATTTACCGCCCGAGCTGCGACCACTGCGGGACGGCGACCCCGCCAGGATCGGTCCCTATCGGGTGGTGGGCCGGCTCGGCGAGGGCGGCATGGGCACGGTGTTCGGCGCGCTGGACGCCGGCGACCGGTGCATCGCGGTCAAGGTGATCCACCGCCGTTTCGCCGCCGACCCCCGCTTCCGGGCCCGGTTCGCCGAGGAGGCGGAGCTGATGCGGCGCGTCGGCGGGCTGTGCACCGCGGCCGTGCACGCCTGCGACACCGAGGCCGAGCAGCCGTGGCTGGCCACCGACTTCGTGCCGGGCCCGACCCTGCGCCGGCACGTCCAGGAGAACGGGCCGCTGACGGGCGCCATGCTGCTGGCGTTCGCCGCCGGTACCGCCGAGGCGCTGCAGGCCGTGCACGCGGCGGGCGTGGTCCACTGTGACCTCAAGCCGGCCAACGTGATCCTCAGCCCGGACGGCCCCAAGGTGCTCGACTTCGGCATCGCGCACCCCGCCTCGGCCGTCCCGCAGGACGAGGTCTTCGGGTCCCCGGGCTGGATCAGCCCGGAGCGGCTGGCCGGTGCGCCGGGCAGGCCGTCCGCCGACATGTTCGCGTGGGGCGGGATGGTGGCGTTCGCCGCGACCGGGCGCGCCCCGTTCGGTTCCGGAACCGGTGCGGAACCGCTGCGGCGCACCCGGGAGGAGACTCCCGACCTCGACGGCGTGCCCGCCGGACTGCTCCCGCTCGTCACCCGCGCACTGGCCAAGGACCCCGCCGAGCGGCCGACCGCCGAGGCCGCCTTCCACGCGGTCCTGGAGTTGGCCGAACCGGAGACGGCGGCCGGGGCCGACGCGGCCACGGATCCGCGGACGGACCCTGGGCAACGGCTCCGAGACCTGCTCGCGCACCGGTGGACCGGAATCGACGTCAGCTGGCACCGGCCGGCGCGATGGGTCGCCGCCGCCGCGGCCGTCGGCGCGGTCGCCGCGCAGTCGGGAGCCGGAGCGCTCGGCGGAGCGGCGGCCACCGGGGCCACGACCGCGGCCGGGTCCGCGGGGATCGGCACGACCGGAGCCGCGGCGGCCGGAGGCGGGCTGGCCGGCGGCGGTCTCGCGAAGGGGCTCGCCATCGCGGCCGCCGCCGTGGTGACGGCCGGGGCCGTGGCCACCGGCGGTTACTTCGCCGCGGGAGCGCTGGCCGCCCGGGACGGCAACGGCACGGAGCCGTCCCCCGGCCCGACGTCCCCCCAGGAGACGGTGGCGCACGCGGTGGACCTGGCGCTCGCCGCCGACGGCTTCGAGATCACCGAGGTCGCCCGGCTCACCGCCGAAGCCGCCACCGCGCAGGCGCCGCCCGGAATCGCGGCGGCGGACTACATCGCGTTGACCGAAGTGACCTGGCGGTACCGCTACGACGCGACCGCGGCCGAGCCGACGTTCGAAACCCTCGTGACCGGCGACGAGTTCGGCGACCACTACGTCCGCGTCGGCGACGACGTGATGTACCGCGACGAGTTCCTGCAGAGCGCGTGGCAGCGCAACCCCGGGCAGGTCGGCGGCGTGCCCGTCGACCCGGACGACCACACCCCCGAGGCGGCGCTCGCCGGCCTGCGGGCGATCGCGGAGTCCGGCGACGTGACCGCACACGGCGCGGCGCGGCAGGACGGAGTGGCCGCCACCCGCTACTCCGGTACCTTCGCGCTCACCGAGGTGGTGGACCCGGGCAGTGGCGAAGAGGGCGAGACGCAGGCTCCCTTCGAGCTGTGGCTCACCGAGGAGGGCTTCCCGCTGCGGCTGGAGTACACGGGATCGGACACCGAGCACGTGGTGGACTACCTGGGGTTCGGCCCGATCGAGATCGACGCCCCCGGCCTCGGCGCGGCCCCGGCCGGCGATTGCGGCACGGCGACGACCCCGGACGGCCGGGTCGTCGAGGTCGACTCCCAGGCCCGGGAGCTGCCGTGCGACGAGGCGGTCGGCATCGTGAACGCCTACTTCAACGGCGACGCGGTGTCCCCACCGGGTGGCGGCGGCAGCGGCGGTTTCGCGACGGTGAACGGCGAGTGGACCTGCGGCTGGGCGAGCGTGGGCGCGATCGAGACGATGGCGCCGGGCGAGCGGATCGGCGGCTGCACGTTCGACGCCGACCCGTCCCGGGGCGGCATCGCGTTCCTCAAGACCGGCTGAGGCGTGGCCGCCGGACCGGCCCGCGGCCGACGAGGGCCGGGACGCGCGGCACGCCACCGGGAGTCCCCGCCCCGGGGCAGCGACGCGGCCGGGTTTCGGTGTCCGTTTTGACGGTCGTGCCGGTTTCGCCGTCTCCCCGCCGCTTCCGGGGCCTCAGCCGCGAATCCGTCCGCAGTCGAGCGCACCCGCCGTTCCGGACCGGGCACGGGGAAGCCGCAACGACGTGGGGCCGCCCTTGGGCGGCCCCACACGCGTCACTCCCACTCGATGGTGCCCGGCGGCTTGCTCGTGACGTCCAGGACGACACGGTTGATCTCCCGCACCTCGTTGGTGATGCGGTTGGAGATCGTGGCGAGCACGTCGTAGGGCACCCGTGACCAGTCGGCGGTCATGGCGTCCTCGCTGGTCACCGGGCGCAGCACCACCGGGTGGCCGTAGGTGCGCCCGTCGCCCTGGACGCCCACGGAGCGGACGTCGGCGAGCAGCACGACCGGGCACTGCCAGATGTCGCGGTCCAGCCCGGCGCGGGACAGTTCCTCGCGGGCGATGGCGTCGGCCTCGCGGAGCACGTCGAGGTGGTCCCGGGTGACCTCGCCGATGACACGGATGCCGAGGCCGGGGCCGGGGAACGGCTGCCGCCACACGATCTCCGCGGGCAGGCCGAGCTCCTCGCCCACCCGGCGGACCTCGTCCTTGAACAGCTCGCGCAGCGGTTCCACCAGGGTGAACTGGAGGTCGTCGGGGAGACCGCCGACGTTGTGGTGCGACTTGATGTTGGCCGTGCCGGTGCCGCCGCCGGACTCCACGACGTCGGGGTAGAGCGTGCCCTGGACCAGGAACTCCACCTCCTCGCCGGCCGCGCCCGCCTCCTCGACGACCTCGCGGGCCGCCTGCTCGAAGACGCGGATGAACTCGCGGCCGATGATCTTGCGCTTCTCCTCGGGGTCGCGCACCCCCGACAGCGCGGACAGGAACCGGTCCTGGGCGTCGACGACCTTGAGGGAGACCCCGGTGGCGGCCACGAAGTCCTTCTCGACCTGCTCGGCCTCGCCCTTGCGGAGCAGCCCGTGGTCGACGAACACGCAGGTGAGCTGGTCGCCGACGGCGCGCTGGACGAGGGCGCCGGCGACGGCGGAGTCGACCCCGCCGCTCAGCCCGCAGATGACGCGCTTGGCGCCGACCTGGGCGCGCACGCGCTCCACCTGCTCGTCGACGATGTTGACCATGGTCCAGGTGGGCCGGCACCCGGCGCCCTCGTAGAGGAACTTCCGGAGCACCGCCTGGCCGTGCTCGCTGTGCAGGACCTCGGGGTGGAACTGCACGCCGAACAGCCCGCGCTCGGTGTGCTCCATGGCGGCCACGGGCGCGCCGTCGCTGCTTCCGGTGACGCGGAACCCGGCGGGGGCGTCGGTCACGGAGTCGCCGTGCGACATCCACACGCTCTGCTCGGCGGGCAGTCCGGCGAAGAGCAGTCCTTCGGTCTCGGCCCGGAACACGGTGCGGCCGAACTCCGACAGCCCGGTCCTGGCGACCGTTCCGCCGAGGGCCTGGGCCATGGCCTGGAAGCCGTAGCAGATGCCGAACGTGGGGACGCCAGTCTCGAAGAGCCCTACGGGGGTCTGCGGGGCGTCGGGGGCGTAGACGGAGGACGGCCCGCCGGACAGGATGATGGCCTTGGGGTTCTTGGCGAGCATCTCCTCCACCGGCATCGTGGAGGGGACGATCTCGCTGTACACGTGGCATTCCCGCACCCGCCGCGCGATCAGCTGCGCGTACTGCGCGCCGAAGTCCACGACGAGGACGGTGTCGAACGTGCTGTCGGCAGCACCGGCAACGGACACGTAACGGCCTTCCCGCAGGTAGAGATGGATCGGTTCCAGTCTAGGACCCGCGGGCGGGCGCCGTGGCAGCCCCCGGAGATGGCGGCGCGGGCGGCGCTGCTGTCCTCGGCCGCCGGGATCAGCGGATGCGCAGCCGCTTCAGCAGCCGGGATCCGGCCGTCATCAGCCGGGCGACGGCCGCGCCGTCCATGCCGGGCGGGCCGGTGATGGGGACGACGTGCTGGCTGGCGATGGCCTGCGGTTCGGTGAAGCGGAGCAGGCCCTCGGCGCCGTGCCGGCGGCCCAGCCCGGACCGTTTCATGCCGCCGCTGGGGGCTCCGTAGCTGGCGAACGCGGCACCGTAGCCGTCGTTGACGCCGACGCTGCCGGCCTGGACGCGTTCGGCGATCCGGCGGCCCCGCGCGACGTCGCGGGTCCACACGCTGGCGTTGAGCCCGTAGTCGGTGTCGTTGGCCCGCCGGACGGCCTCGTTCTCGTCGGCGAACGGGTAGAGGGCGACGACGGGGCCGAACGTCTCCTCGGTGCAGGCGGCCATCTCCTCGGTGACGCCGGTGAGCACGGTGGGCTCGTAGAAGAGCGGGCCGATGTCGGGGCGCGGCCGGCCGCCGGTGAGCACCTCGGCGCCCTTGGCGCGCGCCTCGTCGACGTGCTCGGTGACCCGGTCGAGCTGGCGCTGGAGGGTGAGAGAGCCCATGTCGGCGCCGAAGTCGAATCCGGCGCCGAGCCGCATCCCGCGCGCGGCGGCGGTGAAACGTTCGGCGAACGCGTCGAAGAGCGACCGGTGCACGTACACGCGCTCCATGGAGACGCAGAGCTGGCCGGCGTTGCTGAAGCAGGCGTGCAGGGCGCCGGCGACGGAGCGGTCGAGGTCGGCGTCCTCGCAGACGATCATCGGGTTCTTGCCGCCGAGTTCGGCCGAGCAGCCGATCAGCCGCGCGGCGGCGCGCTGGGCGACCCGGGCGCCGGCGGCGGAGGAGCCGGTGAAGGCGACGTGGTCGGCCTCGTCCACGAGCACGTCGCCGATTTCGGCGGGTTCACCCAGCACCGGGAGCCACAGGCCCTCGGGAAGTCCGGCCTCGACGAGCAGGTCGATGGCCCACAGCGCGCTCAGCGCGGTCTGGGTGTCGGGTTTGGCGACCACGGCGTTGCCGGCGAGCAGGGCCGGAACGGCGTCGGCTACCGGGAGGCTGAGCGGGTAGTTCCAGGGTGTGATGACACTGACGACGCCCTTGGCCTGCCGGTGCACGTAGGTGCGGGTGGCGGCGGGGATGGCGCCCGCGGTGCGCCGCCGGCGCAGCAGGCCCGGAGCGTGCCGGGCGTGGTGCAGCGTGCAGGCGGCGGCGTCGTAGACCTCCTCGAAGGCGTGCCGGCGGGCCTTGCCGGTCTCCCACTGCAGGATGTCGAGGATCTCCCGCTGGCGGTCGAGGACGAGGTCGTGGAAGCGCAGGAACGGCTCGACGCGGTCGCGCGCGGACATGGCGGCCCAGGACCGCTGGGCCACGCGCGCGCGGGCGAACGCGGCCGCAGCGTCCTCGGCGGAGCAGACGGGCAGCTCGGCCAGTGGTTTGCCGGTGAAGGGGGCGGCGGTCGTGGCGGTGACGCCGGAGGCGCTGACGACGTGCCGCGTCAGCCGCGCGATGAGCGCGGGGTCGAGCGTCGCGGAGTCGGCGGTTCTGGTCGTCGCGTGGCCCATGTCGAAAGCTTAGTTCGTGGCCCTGCCCGTGACTACCCAACGGTAACCGTTGCGATACACCGCTTTTCGGTCTCCGAGGCGCCCTGCCCCGGGACCTGCGCGGAGTTCCGGTGGGGTCCCACGGTGACGGCCGACAGCGGCCGGATGGAACTTCGCACTGGACGGATCGGGCCGGGAGGGGTTGAATTTCATTAGGTGTTGAATTAATCGCCGGTACGCACGTTGGGAGTCCGCAATGACCGCGAACACCGAATCCACGACCTGCGCCATCGCCGGAGGCGGCCCCGCCGGCGTCTTCCTGGGCCTGCTCCTGGCCCGCGCCGGAGTCGAGACGGTGGTACTGGAGAAGCACGCCGACTTCCTGCGCGACTTCCGCGGGGACACGGTGCACCCCTCCACGCTGCAGGTACTGGACGAGCTCGGCCTCATCGAAGGCTTCCTGCGGATGCCGCACCGCAAGGTCGACCGTCTGGCGTTCACCACCACCGACGGCAGGTCCGCGTCGTTCACCCTGGACGGTGTCCATCCGCGCTACCCCTACATCGCGATGGTCCCGCAATGGGACCTGCTCAACCTGCTCACCGAACACGCGCGTCGCCGCCCGAACTTCCGGCTCCTCATGGAGTCGAAGGTCACCGGTCTCATCCGCGAGGTCGGGGCCGTGCGCGGTCTGCGTTACCGCGACGCCGACGGGGAGCACGAACTGCGCGCCGATCTGACCGTCGCGGCCGACGGCCGGCACTCCCTGCTCCGCGAGGCGGCGGGACTCACGCCGATCGAGTTCGGTGCGCCGATGGACGTCCTGTGGCTGCGCGTCTCGCGGGACTCCGAGGGGCCCGAGGGCCTGCAGGGACGGCTCGGCCAGGGCAAGATGGCCGTGGCCATCGACAGGGGCGACAACTGGCAGGTCGCCTACCTGGTGCCCAAAGGCGGGTACGAGCAGGTACGGGAGAGGGGGATCGCCGACGTACGCGCCGACCTGCGGGAACTGCTCCCCTACCTGGGCGACCGCATCGAGGAGTTCGACGGCTGGGACCGCGGCGCCGTGCTCCAGGTCGCCGTGAACCGGCTGACGCGCTGGTACCGTCCCGGCCTGCTGTTCATCGGCGACGCCGCGCACGCCATGAGCCCGGTGGGCGGGGTCGGCATCAACCTCGCCGTTCAGGACGCCGTCGCGGCCGCCAACATCCTCACCGACGACCTGCTGCGGGCGCAGGAGAGCGGCCGGCACCGGCCGCTCCCGGAGGTGCTGCTCGCCAGGGTGCAACGGCGTCGCTGGACGCCGACCGTGGCCACACAGACCATCCAGCGTCTACTGCAGACCCAGATCATCGGCCGCTCGCTGAACTCCCGGACGCCACGGCTGCACCTGCTGCGCGCCGTGGCGGAGTCCCCGTTCCTGCGGCGGATTCCGCCGAAGATGCTGGCGGTGGGGCTGCTCCCCGAGCACGTGCGCACGGAGCCGGCCCGGCAGGAGCCCACCTCCGCCTGAGGGCCGGGGCCGCCGGATCAGTCCCGGAACCCGCGCGGGTTGGCCGACTGCCAGCGCCAGGCGTCCGCGCTCGCCTCTTCCACGGTCCGCGCGGCCCGCCAGCCCAGCTCGCGGTTGGCCAGCGCGGGGTCCGCGTAGCAGACCGCGACGTCACCGGGACGGCGGCCGACCACCCGGTGCGGAATCGTCCGGCCGGACGCCCGCTCGAAGGCGGCGATCGCCTCCAGCACGGACACGCCCCGGCCGCTCCCCAGGTTGTAGGCGCGGCAGCCCGGTGCGTCGCCGAGGTGCTCGATGGCGGCGACATGGCCGCGCGCGAGGTCGACCACGTGCAGGTAGTCCCGCACGCCGGTGCCGTCCGGGGTGTCGTAGTCGTCGCCGAACACCAGCAGCTCGTCCCGGCGGCCCGCCGCCACCTGGGCGAGGTATGGGAAGAGATTGTTCGGCACACCGTCGGGATCCTCGCCGATCAGCCCGCTCTCGTGGGCGCCGACCGGGTTGAAGTACCGCAGCATCACCACGTGCCAGTCCGGGGAGGCGGTGGCGAGGTCGGCCAGGATCCGCTCGGCGAAGAGCTTGGTGGCACCGTAGGGGTTGGTCACCCGAAGCGGCGCGGACTCCGGCACCGGGACGGTGGCGGGATCGCCGTAGACGGTGGCCGACGAGCTGAACACCATCCGGCGCACCTGGTGGGCGTCCATCACCTCGCACAGCGTCAGCAGCGCGTCGAGGTTCGTGCGGTAGTAGCGCAGCGGCTCCCGGACGGACTCGCCCACAGCCTTCAGGCCGGCGCAGTGCACCACCGCGTCGATCGGGTGCTCGGCGAAGACCTTGTCGACCAGCGTCGCGTCCCCGCAGTCGCCGACGTGGACGGGCACGCTCCGCCCGGTGATGCGCTCGACCCGCCGGATCGCCTCGACCGCGCCGTTGTACAGGGCGTCGAGGACGACGACGTCATGGCCGTGCTGGAGCAGTTCCACGGCGACGTGGCTGCCGATGTAGCCGGCGCCTCCGGTGAGCAGTACGTTCATGGTCCACCCTGGGGATCGGCTCGGCCGCACGGTGGTGCCGCCGCCCCAAGGATAGGCGGGAGCCGACGCGGGACGCCGGTGCCCGCCGCCGAAGCGGGGCGCAGGCGAGTGCGCAGACAGGAGATCGGGCGGAGTCGGGGGTGGGGCCGAGCGGACGGCGCATCGCGCCTCGGCCGTCGGCGCACGCCGTTCTCACCCGGCCGGAGTCGAGCCGAGCAACGGTGCCGTGCTGCCGGAGAGGAGCCCGGCGCGGCGGGCCACGTCCAGGGCGGCGTCCTGCCGCTTGGGATCGGCGGCGGCCTCCGGGTCGACGGCGGTCAGCAGGGCGGTCACGTCGGCGGGCTGAAGGCTGCGGGTCCGGGCTCCGGTGAGGAAGCGGGTGACGGTGCGGTCGGCGTCCGGAGAACCGGAGCCCTCCGCCAGGAGCAGTTCGACCACCCGCTCGTCGCCGGCGAGGAAGTCGAAGGACATGGCGAGACCGTCATCGACCACATCATCGGGGTAGCCGACCCGGTGCCAGGCGCCGCCGGTGTACCAGTAGACGTAACCGAGAACGCGGTCGCGCAGGTCGGCACGCAACTGCGGCCAGCTCAGCCGGTCCGGCAGTCCGGACAGCAGATCCACGGGGTCGTCCCGTAGGTGCGTGTGGCTGCCGTCGGAGTCCTGACCGCTGAAGACGGCCTCACCGTCGGGCGCCAGCGTGATGCGCCACCACCAGGAGAATCCGCCGCCCTCGAAGTACAGGCCCTCCTCATCGAGGATGTGCTCGTTGTAGGGGGCGGCGACGGCCACCGTCGCCGCGCGGGCCCACAGTACGTGCGGGGGCTCCAGGTCCTCGGGAACGCCAGGGCGGTGCATCCGGTCACCTCCAGGTGAGAGGGCAGCCGGCGCCAAGTCGGCCGGATCGTGGGTGGCCGGGCCCGGCCACCCACGATCTGCGACGCGCCGCGCCCCCGGCCGGTTCCGCCGCCGCAGCCGGTACGGTCCCCGCAAGGCTCCGGCGCCGCCCGGACAGCGTCTGCGGCGCGTTCGGGCCCGGAGTCTCGCCGCTGACCCGCTGCCCGCGCCTGCACGGGGCGGTCACTGGCCGGCGTCACAGCCGGGGATCCACCGGCTCCGACTCCAGCGCGAGCACGCCGAAGACCGGCTGGTGCACCCGCCACAACGGCTCACCGTGGGCGTGGCGGGCCAGCGACTCCAGGCCGAGCCGGTGTTCGCGCAGCGCGAGGCCGCTCTTGCGGCCCAGCCTGCGGTCGCGCAGCCGGTGGAGGCGGTCGGGCTCCAGGTAGTCGGGGCCGTAGATGATCCGCAGGTACTCCGGACCGCGCACCTTCAGACCCGGCTGGGCCAGGCCGCGCCGGCCACGGGTCAGCGCGCCGGACAGCGGCTTGACGACCATCCCCTCGCCGCCGCCGTCCACCAGCTCCCGCCACCAGGCGCCGGCCGCCTCCACAGCGGCCGGGTCCGTGACGTCCACGACCCGGTATCGCGTGGTGAGGACGCGCGGCGTGTGGCCGGCGAGCCGCTCGGCGACGCTCATGTGCCACAGGTGGTCGCGGTCGGCGAAGGACCGGCCCTCGCCCGCCAGCACCGCGAACGGGGCGTAACGCAGCCCGGCGGTGCCCTCCGTCGGCCAGGTGTAGCGGCGGTAGACCGCGCTGAACGCTTCGATGTCGGCGGCGCGCCGCGCCACCTTGCCGGCGAGTTCGGCGACGTCGAGCCCGCGCGCGGCCACGGCGCCGAGCACGTCGGCGACGGCGGGCAGCGCGGCCCGGCCGGCGGCGCCGACGGCGGCGTACTGCTCGCGGATGAGCCCGGCGGCCTTGGCCGACCACGGGAGCAGTTCGCCGTCGAGGGCCAGCCAGTCGGTGTCCAGCTCCGCCCACAGCCCGGCGGCCCCGATGGCGTCGCGCATCTCGGCGAGCAGGGCCGCCTCCGTCTCCGCGTCCGCGAAGAACGGCCGGCCGGTCCGAGTGTGGATCACCCCCGGCGCACCCGGCACGAAACGGCGCTCGGCGGCGGCTCCGTCGCGGCAGATCACCATCACCGCGCGCGACCCCATGTGCTTCTCCTCGCAGATGACGCGTTCGACGCCGTCGGCCAGGTAGTGGGCGAACGCCTCCGCGGGCCGCTCCAGCAGGCCGGGGTCGGCGGAGGTGGGCGCGGGCGCCATGGTCGGCGGCAGGTGCAGCAGCCACCGGGGGTCGACCGCGAACCGGGTCATGACCTCCAGCGCGGCCAGTGCGTTGGGCCGCTGCACGCTCACCGGGCCGTGCGCGGTCTCGACCCGTACGTCCGGGCCGGAGTCGTCGCCCAGGACGTCCCGGATGTCGAGCATCCCGGACTCGCGCTCCGGGTGCGCGGCCGGTGCGGCGCCGCCGGACGCGGGGAACGGCCGGGCGGGCCGGTACCAGACGCGCTGCGCGGGGACCTGCGCCAGCTCGCGCTCCGGGTAGCGGAGCGCGGTGAGCCGGCCGCCGAAGACGCAGCCGGTGTCGATGCAGATGGTGTTGTTGACCCACTCGGGCTCCGGCGTGGGCACGTGCCCGTACACGACGGTGGCCGAGCCCCGGTAGTCGCGGGCCCACGGGTGCCGGACCGGCAGCCCGTATTCGTCGGTCTCGCCGGTGGTCTCGCCGTACAGCGCGAAGGAGCGCACGCGACCCGAGGACCGGCCGTGGTACTCCTCCTTCAGCCCGGCGTGCGCGACCACCAGTCGGCCGCCGTCGAGGACGTAGTGGCTGACCAGGCCGTCGCAGAACTCCAGCACGGCGGCCCGGAACTGCGCGGTCTCGGCGTCGAGCTGCGCCAGCGACTCGGCGAGGCCGTGGGCGACGGTGACCTTGCGGCCGCGCAGCGCGCGCACCAGCTTGTTCTCGTGGTTGCCCGAGACGCACAGGGCGCTGCCGGCCGCGACCATGCCCATGGCGAGCCGGAGCACGCCGGGGGTGTCGGGGCCGCGGTCGACCAGGTCGCCGACGAAGACGGCGGTGCGGCCGTGCGGGTGGCGGGCGCCGATCGCGCGGCCGGCCGGGTCGCGCTCGATCCGGTAGCCGAGCCGGGCGAGCAGGTCCTCCAGCTCCGCCCGGCACCCGTGCACGTCGCCGATGACGTCGAACGGGCCGGTGAGGTGGCGGCGGTCGTTCCAGGCCTTCTCCAGCTCGATGGTGGCCGCGTCGATCTCCTCCGCGCCGTGCAGCACGTGGACCTTGCGGAACCCCTCCTTGTCGAGCCTGCCGAGGCCGCGCCGCAGGTCGCGGCGCTGCCGGGAGATGACGTGGTCGCCGAAGTCGCGGTCGGCGCGCGCCCGGTTGCGGTCCCGGGCGAGGCTCTCGGGCACGTCGAGGACGACGGCGGTGGCGAGCATGTCGTGTTCTTTGGCGAGCCGCAGCAGTGGCGCGCGGGTCTGCTGGCGCACGTTGGTGGCGTCGACCACGGTGAGCAGGCCGCGCCGCAGCCGGGTGCCGACGATGTGGTGCAGCAACTCGAAGGCGTCGGCGCTGGCGCTCTGGTCGTTCTCGTCGTCGCTGACCAGTCCGCGGCAGAAGTCGGAGCCGATCACCTGGGTCGGCCGGAAGTGCCGGGCGGCGAAGGTCGACTTGCCCGAGCCGGAGACTCCGACGAGCACCACCAGCCCGGTCTCGGGGATGTTCAGGACCCGCCCGGCGGGCGCCGGCGGGCGCGGCTCGTCCGCCCGGAATGGCGAGTGGTCGTCTGGGGCGGTCATCTGGTGAACACTCCCATCTGGGTCGGCGGTCCGAGTTGGGGGTCGACGTCGCCGACGGGAAGGTGCCGGACCCGGTAGCCGTACCGTTCGGCGACGGAGCCGGTCCAGGCGGCGAACTCCGCGCGGGTCCACTCGAAGCGGTGGTCGGCGTGCCGGAGCCGTCCGGGAGCCTCCGGCGGTGCGTCGGCGGAAGCCGCGAGGCCCGCGTAGCGGACGTTGTACTCGATATTGGGCGTGGTGACCACCACGGTGCGCGGCGCGGCGTGCCCGAACACGGCCTGTTCCAGCGCGGGCAGCCGGGACGGGTCGACGTGCTCGACCACCTCCATGAGCACGGCGGCGTCGTGGCCGGTGAAGCGGCGGTCGCGGTACAGCGCCGAGCCCACGAACAGGTCGAGCCGCCGTGCCCGCTGCTCCGGCATGCGGTCGGTCCGCAACCGGCGCCGCGCCCAGTCGACGGCGGCGGTGCTCACGTCGACTCCGGTGACGCGCTCGAACCGGGCGTCGTCCAGCAGCCGGGCGACCAGCTTGCCGGACCCGCACCCGATGTCGATGACGCGGCACGCCCGCTCGGCCCGCAGCACGGCGAGCACGGCGCCGGCCCGCTGCTCGGCGAGCGAGGCCCCGGCCTCGCGGTCGTCGGGCTCCTCGACCACCGGGTCGGCATCGCCGCCGGTCTCGGCGGTGTCCACCGTGTCGTCGACCTCGGCGAGCCGAGCGATGGCCTCCCGGACCAGCCGCTGCCGCCGCGCCAGGTAGCGGCGGGCGATGCCGCCCCGTTCGGGGTGGTCGGCGAGCCAGCCCTCGCCCGCCCGCAGCAGTTTGTCGACCTCGTCGCCGCTCACCCAGTAGTGCTTGGCGCCGTCGAGTACGGGGAGCAGCACGTAGAGGTGGCTGAGCGCGTCGGCGAGCCGGGCCGTCCCCGTGAGGGTCAGGTTCACGTAGTGGGAGTCTCCCCATCCGGGCAACCCGGGGTCGAGGGGGACCGCCGTGGCCTCGACCTGCCAGCCGAGCGGTTCGAACATCCGGCGCGCCTCGTCGGGGCCGCCCCGGCAGGCGACGGCCGGCAGCCGCAGGGTGAGCGGGATCGCGGTGCCCGCCAGCTCCGGGCGCGCCGCGCACCGGCCTTTGAGCGCGCTGCGGAAGACGTCACCCAGCGCGACGGCGAACAGCGACGACGCGGCGTACGGCCGGTCGTTGACGTACTGCGCGAGCGCGAAGTCCGGGCCGCGCGCGGACCCTCGGGACCGCAGGAGGGCCTGCGGATCCACGTCGAGCACCAGCGCGGCGGTGCACCGCTCCTCTCCCGCCTCGGGGTAGCAGACGTGCGCGGTCCCGTAGGACTGCGGGAACGACTGCACCCGGTCGGGATGCTTGTGCAGCAGGAACCCGAGGTCGGTGGCGGCTCGATGGGTGGTGGAGATCGTCAGCAGCACAGCGCCAGTGTGCGGCAGCGAGGGGCGGAAGATCGAGGGGTTTTCCGCTCACCGGCGTCTGGGCGAGGTCCCGATACCCCGTAAATCCCCATAATCTCCATGAAACAGAATCAGGGAACATATAACTCCAAAAGGCCACAACTCTGACAATTGTGGCCTAAATCATATTTCACGCGCAGTCACTCCCTGGGAAATTCATGAGCGCTTTCGAACAGTGACTATGAGAATTCGCTGGGAATGGCGCATCGCGAGAGTCACGATCTTTGGCCGATTCCGGACAGGCCGCGCCGCGTGGCGGGTTCGCACCGGGTGCGCTCTCCCGCGTTGTGTCCTACCTTCGTCTCTCGGCGATCACGCGGCGTGCACACGGAGGGAGATCTTGTGGTGCCAGGAACCCGCCCGGCCACGTCGGAGGGCGCGCCCGCACCGACCCGCACGATCCGGATAACCGCTGGTGACAGGCGAACACCCGGCTCCCCGCCGCCGACACCGGCCGCGCCGGCAGGGCGCTGAGCGGCCGGGACCACCGCCGGAAACGCCCTCGTCCGGGCACCGAACGTCACGGTCCGTCCGCGGACGACCCGCTTCGAGGACCGGCCACGTCGCCTTCCACCCACCAGGGCGCGCCCCCGGCCCTGGCCCCACTCCGTGTCCCGGCCGGGGCTCGTCCCCCACCCGGCCGGGCCGCGGGGCCTGCGGGGGCCGGACCGCCGTCCGGTCCCCGCGTCGTCAGGACGCCGGCACCCGCTGAGCCTGCGGGACGATGTCCGGCGCGCCGTGCTGGACGGCGTCGGCCTCGTGGTCGTTCTCCTGCTCCTGGGCGGCGCGTTCGGCCTCGATGCGCTTGCGGTAGTACTCCACCTCGCGCTTGACCTGCTCCTCCGTCCAGCCGAGCGGCTCGGCCATCAGGGCGGCGGCCTCCTCGGCGACGGCGATGCCGCGGTCCCAGGTCTCGATGGAGATGCGGGTGCGCCGGGACAGCACGTCGTCGAGGTGGCGGGCGCTCTCGTAGCGCGCCGCGTAGACCACTTCGGCGCGCAGATAGTCGTCGGCGCCGGTGAGCGGGTCGCGCAGGTCGGGACGCTCGGCCATCAGGGCCAGCACCTCGTGGATCAGCGAGCCGTAACGGCGCAGCAGATGCGCCACCCGGGACACGTGCAGGCCCGACTGGCGGGCGATGGTGCGGCGCTGGTTCCACAGCGCCGCGTAACCGTCGGCGCCGACCAGCGGGACGCGGTCGGTGACCGACTCCGGGACGCCCCCACCCAGGCCGTGGGCGACCGCGTCCACCGCGTCCTTGGCCATGACGCGGTAGGTGGTGTACTTGCCCCCGGCGATGAGCACCAGCCCCGGCACCGGGTGCGCCACGGTGTGTTCGCGCGACAGCTTGGAGGTGTCGTCGGACTCCCCGGACAGCAGCGGCCGCAGTCCCGCGTACACGCCCTCGACGTCGTCCCGGGTGAGCGGCACCCGGAGCACCTGGTTGACGTGGTCGAGGATGTAGTCGATGTCGGTGCGGCTGGCCGCCGGGTGCGCCTTGTCCAGGTCCCAGTCGGTATCGGTGGTGCCGATGATCCAGTGCCGGCCCCACGGAATGACGAACAGCACGCTCTTCTCGGTGCGCAGGATCAGCCCGGACGACGCCTGGATCCGGTCGCGGGGCACCACGAGGTGGATGCCCTTGGACGCGCGCACGTGGATCTGGCCGCGGCCGCCCACCATCTCCTGGATGTCGTCGGTCCACACGCCGGTGGCGTTGACCACCTGCTTGGCGCGCACCGCGATCTCCTCGCCGGTCTCCAGGTCCACCACCTGGGCACCGGTGACGTGCTCGCCCTCGCGGAGGAACCCGACCGCCTGGGCCCGCGATGCGATCCGGGCGCCGTAGGTCGCGGCGGTGCGCAGGACGGTCACCACATAGCGGGCGTCGTCCACCTGGGCGTCCCAGTACTGGACCGCGCCGACCAGGGCATCGCGGCGCAGCGCCGGGAACAGCCGCATGGCGCCACCGCGGGTGACGTGCCGGTGGTGCGGCAGTCCCCGGGCCGAACCCATGGACAGCGCGAGCGTGTCGTACAGCGTGACGCCGGCGCCCACGTACCCCCGCTCCCACACGTGGTTGCGCAGCGGGTACAGGAACGGCACCGGCCGCACGAGGTGCGGGGCGATCCGCTGCAGCAGCAGTCCGCGCTCGGTCAGCGCCTCGCGCACGAGTTCGAAGTCGAGCTGCTCCAGGTAGCGCAGCCCGCCGTGGATCAGCTTGCTCGACCTGCTGGAGGTGCCGGAGGCGAAGTCGCGCGCCTCGACCAGGCCGACGCTCAGCCCCCGGGAGACCGCGTCCAACGCGACTCCGGCGCCGACGATCCCACCTCCGATGACGAGGAGGTCGAGTTCGTTGCCGGCCATGTGCGCGAGCGCCGCGGCGCGCTCCTCTGGACCCAGCCGCGCTGCTGTCATGTCCTGCCCCTCCAAGACGGGTACCTGTCAGGCGATTACCCACGATCTACCCGGGCCATCAGGCTATAACGCCGTTTCGCGCCGTTCGGGAACCCCCACGCCGGTGTGCTCAGCCGGCGGCCGCCGCGTAGCCGTTGGCCGCGGCCAGCACGTCGGCGGCGTAGGCGTCCGACCGGTTGTAGGACAGGACGGCCGCCTGCCAGTCGGCGGCGTCGGTCAGCACGCGGCCGTCCGCGCACAGGTAGCGGCCCGCGGTCAGCGCGGCGTCGTCGATGTCGTGCGGGTCGGCGCGGCCGTCACCGTCGCCGTCGGCGCCCCACCGCGCCCAGGTGGCGGGGATGAACTGCATGGGCCCGACCGCGCGGTCCCACTCGGGGTCGCCGTCCAGCCGGCCCTCGTCGGTGTCGGGGATGGCCGCGGTGCCGTTCGTGCCATCGAGCGGGATGCCGATGACGTCGACCGTGGTGCGCCCGTCCGCGCCGATCTCGCCTCCGGCGTAGCCGCCGTGCCACGACTCGATGTGCCCGATGGCGGCCAGGGTCGGCCAGGAGACCTGGCAGTCGGGCTCCTCCTCCACCAACCGCAACTGCGCCGCGGCGTACCCCTGCAGCGCCCGGGACGGAATCCCCGCGGCCTCCGCGACGCGGTCCAGCCACTCGGGGCTGATCCGGGCGGCAGGGTCGCCGGGACCGGGGAAGGGGCGGTCGTCGGGGCCTTCGCCGGTGGAGCGCGCGCCGTCCTCGGTGCCGGTGGGCTCGGCGTGGGCGCCGGGCCCACCGGGGAGGGTGTCGACCTGCCCACCGGCCTCCCGGGAGCCGGGCGGCGGGGCGGTGGGCGCGGCGGAGCGGGTGACGCCGGAGACCGCGCCGAGGATGCCGGCGGTGACCCCGAGCGACGTGAGCACCGCGGCCGCCGCCACGAGAGCGGACCGCCGCACGGACGGCGCCGCGCGGTCGGGTGGCTCCTCCAGCCGGGGCGGTGAGCCGGGGTCGGGGGTGCGAGAGGGGGTGGTCACGGATGCCTCGCTCGATGCCGGGACGGGCGAAATGCGGTCGGTCATCGAGAAACTACTCGACCCCGTCTCGGTGCGGCCAGCGGGAAGTCACCCTGTGGACGGAGGGTGGCCGTCTCCACCATCGTCTCCGGCGCCGGACGGTCCCGTCCCGGCCGCGGCAGGGACGGCCTACGGGCCGGGCGGCACGGTGGCGGCCGGAGGCGGGGCGGCCTCGCCGCGGCGGGGACGCCGGCCGCTCAGCGCCATCAGGGCGACCCCGCCGGCCAGCACCGCCACCGTGAGCCACCCCAGGCCGCCGGCGTCGTCGCCGTAGGAGAGGCGGAAGAGCGCACCGAGCCCGACGTGCAGCAGCGCCCACAGGGCGCTGCCGAGGGCCGCCCAGGGCAGGAAACGCCGGTACGGCATGCCGACCGTCCCCGCGAGAATCGGGACCAGGGCGTGCACCACGGCGACGAACCGTGATCCGACGATCGCCAGCCCACCGCGCGGCCGTGCCAGGATCTCCTCGGCGTGCGCCCACCGGTCCTCGCCGATCCACCGCCCCATACGGCTGTGGCGGAACCGGTCGCCGAACCGGCGGCCGACGAGGTACCCGCCGCTCTCGCCGAGCAGCGCCCCCACCAGCGTCCCCGACGTGACCAGTGCGAACTCGCCGGCGCTCGTCACGCCAGTTCCGGCCGCGAGCACCACCGGGTCACCGGGGGCGACCAAGCCGACGAGCGCGGTCGTCTCCAGCGCCATGAACACGAGGACCGCCCCGGCCACCAGCAACGGCGGGAGGTCGGAGAGGGCGGTCAACAGTGCGTCCAGCGAGAAGGGCATACGCACGATTCTCCCGTGCGCGCGCCGCGCCCGCCGCGCCGCCTGGGTCCGACGGCCGCCCCCGGGCCGCCCGGTTCGGGGACCGCCGCTTCCCCGCGCCGGCCGGCGCGGACCGCCGCTGCTTCCGGACTCGCGGGCGCGCATCCGCTCCGGACCCGTGCGCGCCGGGCCGTCCCCGCTGTGCGCCGCCACGCCGACGCATTCCATGACCGCTTCGGATCGCGCGGCCGCACACCGCCCGGCGGTGACGACAACGGCCAGTGACTTCTGACCTGTAAAGGCGGGCGTAGGCGCATTCCTCGGCCAGGATCCGGTTGAACCGCTCGGCCTTGCCGTTGGTCTGGGGCCGGTACGGCCGGGTGCGCGGATGCCGTGGTCATGGGGGCGTCGCAGTGCCCGGTGGCCGCCGCCGGAGGGGATGTTTCGGCTCTTCTTGATGTCCACGTGCACCGGTTCGCCGGGCCGTTCGCGCTCGTAACGGCGCACGGTGCGGACGGTGGCGTGGTCCAGGCTGAGTTCGGCGGTGTGGTGGGTAACGTCGGGGCCTTCCGGCTGGTGGGACGTCAGACATCCACACCGGCACCGGAGGCCCTCTTGCGTTGTTCAGTCGGGGTGGGTGTGACCGACCTCAGTGATCAGTACACCTAGTGCGGGTTGACGACGACCTCGACCCGCTGGAACTCCTTGAGGTCGGTGTAGCCGGAGGTGGCCATGGTGCGCCGCAGCGCGCCCATGAGGTTCATCGAACCGTCGCTGGTGGAGGCCGGGCCGTGCAGGATGGTCTCCAGGGTGCCGATGGTGCCGACGTTCAGCCGCTGCCCGCGCGGCAGCTCGTGGTGGTGCGCCTCGCTCCCCCAGTGGTAACCGCGGCCGGGCGCCTCCGCGGCGCGGGCCAGCGGCGAGCCGACCATGACGGCGTCGGCGCCGCACGCCAGCGCCTTGGCGATGTCGCCGCTGTGCGTCATGCCGCCGTCGGCGATGACGTGCACGTACCGGCCGCCGGACTCGTCGAGGTAGTCGCGCCGGGCGGCGGCCACGTCGCCGACGGCGCTCGCCATGGGGACGGCGACCCCCAGCACGCTGCGGGTGGTGTGGCCCGAGCCGCCGCCGAAGCCGACCAGCACGCCGGCGGCTCCGGTGCGCATGAGGTGCAGCGCCGCGGTGTAGGTGGCGCACCCGCCGACGACGACGGGGACGTCGAGCTCGTAGATGAACTGCTTGAGGTTGAGCGGCTCGGCGCGGCCGGAGACGTGCTCGGCGGAGACCGTGGTGCCGCGGATGACGAAGATGTCCACTCCGGCGTCGATGACGGCCTTGTGGTACTGGGCGGTGCGCTGCGGCGACAGCCGCGCGGCGGTGATGACGCCCGCCTCGCGGATCTCCTCGATGCGCCGCCCGATCAGGTCCTCCTGGATGGGCGCGGCGTAGATCTCCTGCAGCCGTCTGGTGGCCGCGGCGTCATCGAGTTCGGGGATCTCGGCCAGCAGCGGCTCGGGGTCCTCGTACCGGGTCCACAACCCTTCGAGGTCCAGCACGCCCAGGCCGCCGAGACGGCCGACGGCCACGGCGGTCTTCGGCGAGACGACGCTGTCCATAGGGCTGACCACCAGCGGGGTCTCGAACCGGTAGGCATCGATCTGCCAGGCGATGGAGACCTCTTCGGGGTCGCGCGTACGCCGGGCGGGCACGATTCCGATCTCGTCGAGCTCGTAGGCGCGACGCCCGCTCTTGCCCAGCCCGATCTCAACCTGCGCCACCGCTTCGATCCCCTCTCATGCCTTCCGCCGGCGGAGACCCGCCGGCGGCCCTGCCGCGGTGAGTTTACCCGCCGGCACCGCCGCGGTCCCGGATCCACCCCCGTGCCTGTGGACGGCGGCTGACCAGAGCCGATCGGCACGGCCACCGGCCGCCGGCGCACCGCGGGCGCGGCCGGCGGCGGACTCCCCGGCGCGCTAGCGGCGGCCGTGGTAGTTCGGCGCCTCGACCGTCATCTGGATGTCGTGGGGGTGGCTCTCTTTCAGCCCGGCCGACGTGATCTGCATGAGCTGTCCGCGATCGCGGAGGTCGGACACCGCGCGCACGCCCGCGTACCACATGGACTGCCGGAGTCCGCCGACCAGCTGGTGCGCCACCGCCGAGAGCGGACCGCGGTACGGAACCTGGCCCTCGATCCCCTCGGGGATGAGCTTCTCCTCGGTGGCGACGTCGGCCTGGGAGTAGCGGTCCTTGGAGAAGGAGCGCCCGCGCATCGCGCCGAGCGACCCCATGCCCCGGTAAGACTTGAACTGCTTGCCGTTGATGAAGATCAGCTCGCCCGGGCTCTCCTCCACACCCGCCAGCAGGCTGCCGAGCATCACCGTGCTGGCTCCGGCCACGATGGCCTTGGCGATGTCGCCGGAGTACTGCAGCCCGCCGTCGGCGATGACCGGGATGCCCGCCGGAACGGCCGCCTTGGCCGCCTCCAGCACCGCGGTGACCTGCGGTGCGCCGACCCCGGCGACGACGCGGGTGGTGCAGATGGAGCCCGGCCCGACCCCGACCTTGACGGCGTCGGCGCCGGCGTCGACCAGTGCCTGCGCTCCGGCGCGCGTGGCGATGTTGCCGGCGACGATGTCGGCGCGGGTGTTGGCCTTGAGCTTGGCGACCATCTCCAGCACCCCGGACGAGTGCCCGTGCGCGGTGTCCACGACGAGGAAGTCCGCGCCCGACTCGACCAGCGCGTGCGCCCGGCGCTCCGCCTCCGGGCCGACGCCGACCGCGGCCCCCACGACCAGGCGGCCGTCGGCGTCCTTGGTGGCGTTCGGGTACTGCTCGCTCTTGGTGAAGTCCTTGACGGTGATGAGGCCGCGCAGCCGCCCGCCGGAGTCGACCAGCGGGAGCTTCTCGACCTTGTTGTCCCGCAGGAGCCGGAACGCCTCCTCGCGGGACACGCCCACCGGCGCGGTGATCAGCGGCATCGGGGTCATGACCTCGTGCACCTTGCGGGTGCGGTCGTCCTCGAAGCGCATGTCGCGGTTGGTGACGATGCCGACCAGCCGGCCCTCGTCGTCGGTGACCGGCGCGCCGGAGATGCGGTAGTGCGCGCTGAGCGCCTCGACGTCGGCGAGCGTGTCGTCGGGGCGGCAGGTCACCGGCGAGGTGATCATGCCGGCCTCCGAGCGCTTCACCAGGTCGACCTGGGCGGCCTGGTCCTCGACGGAGAGGTTGCGGTGCAGCACGCCGACCCCGCCCTCGCGGGCCATGGCCACGGCCATGCGCGCCTCGGTGACGGTGTCCATGGCGGCGGAGACCAGCGGGATGCGCAGCCGGATGTTGCGCGACAGCCGGGTGCTGGTGTCGGCCTCACCCGGCTGCAGGTCCGAGTACGCCGGGACCAGCAGGACGTCGTCGTAGGTGAGTCCGGGCGGCAACACCTTCGCGTCGGCCCCCGTCAGATGCTGCGTCATGACACCCTTCCCAGCACTTCTCGCGTGTCGTCTCATCCTAGGACCTCGCAGGGTCCGGACGTCGCACAACGCCCGAATCGGGTGCCTTGTTCCCCGCTGGATCGGCGGCGGGAGACTCCGGACGCCCCGCCGCCGATCCGTCGCTCACGGGCGGTCGGTGGACGCCGCCGGGCCCGTCGTGGGCGCGCCGGCGGGAGTCGCGCGCGGGGGATCGCCGACGGGAGCGGAGGCCGTACCGGACCGCACCGGCAGCACGGTGCCGGTGGTGCCGTCGATCGTGATGAGATCACCGTCACTGATCCGGCGGGTGGCGTCGCGCAGGCAGATCACCGCGGGGATGCCGTACTCGCGGGCCACCGTGGGGCCGTGCGCGATGGGCGACCCCGTCTCGGTGACCAGTCCGGCGGCCGTCATGAACAGCGGCGTCCACCCGGGGTCGGTGGTGGGTGCCACCAGGATCTCCCCCGGCTCCAGGTGCGCGCCGACCGGGTCGCGCACCACCCGGGCGCGGCCGGTGGCCCGGCCCGGCGCCGCCGGCCTGCCGGCCATGGCCCCGGCCACGGGCGGCGGCGCCGGCAGCAGCGCTTCGACGTCAGTGCCGTCGGAGAGCAGCAGCCCCGGCACCTCCGGGCGCCGCAGCTCCCGCCGGTGGAAGGCCCGGCGCTCGGCCACCAGGGCGCGGTGGTCGGCTCCCTCGGCCACCGCCGAGCGCACGTCCTCGATCCGGAGGAACATGACGTCCTCGGCGCTGCCGAGGAGGCCCCGGTCCGCCAGTTCCCGGCCGATCAGCAGCAACTGACGGCGCATTTCATGGAACGGGACGAGCCAGGCGAACTTGGCGAGTTCCCGCAGTCCGGTGAGCTCTCGTGACCGGCGCATCAGGAACACCGCCAGCAGGCCGCGGACCGGCCGCCGGCGGCGCACCCGGCGCGCCAGTTCGTCGATCATCGCCTCCGCCCTCTCCGCGGCACGGGCGAACCGCCGGTCCGGAGCCTGGTCGGGGTCGGTCACCCGCAGGTAGTTGACGATCGTCCCGAACAGCGGGGTGGGGTCGTCCGCCCATCGCGGCACGCCGATGTCGACCTCCCCCGCGGCGCGGTGCCCGTAGACGGCCAGGAATCCGGCCATCCCGATGTCCGGCAGGGTCCCGGCGCGGTGGCGTTCGGCGAGTTCCGCGGGCGTGGCCGCGAGGAACACGTCACGGTGTTCGGCCGCCCGGACCGCCATGCGCCATAGCGCCAGATCCATTTCGGTGGTGACGTTGTGCGGCATACCGCCGAGCACCGTGTCGGTCTCCTCGCGGGTGGCCACGCCCTTGAGCAGGGCCGCGGGCAACCCGGTCAGCATGACGCCGGCGATCATGGGCCACAGCATCTCCGTGAGCCCCGTGAACAGCGCGTCGTTCACGTTCCCCTGCTCGACGAAGCGCAGGCGCTCGGCCGCGGGCGCTCCGGCGGGCGGCGGTGCCGCGGCCTCCTCCCGGATGCGGCGGAGGCCACGGAACGCCCGCTCACGTGCCGCGGCGGGCCGCGCCAGGGCGTGCACGACTCCCGCCACCGCCGAGGGCCCCCAGCGCAGGGCCAGGCGGACCGTGGGCCCGAGGCTGAACGGCAGTCCGGGCCGGGGGGCGAAACGCGGGTCCGCCAGGACGTGCTCCAGCGCGGCCTTGACACGGGGGCCATAGACCTCCATCGCCGCGGGGAGCCGCGGCCGCACCCGTGCGCTGCGCACGAAGTCGGTCAAATCAACGTAGAGGCGCCCGCCCACGCCGAGCATGAGCGCGGACGCTCCGCCGCCGGACGAGCGGCTGCTGATGAACGATCCCATCCACTGGTCCCACACCTGGTCCAGCATGGACAGGCCCATGGGGGTGGCCGCGCGCAGCAGGCCCTGCATGTGGCCGACTTCCAGGTAGACGCGTGGACCGGGCAGGCCGCGGTCGTCCGGCAGGGGGAACAGCGTGGTGATGGCACGCGACTGCAGCAGCCACAGCACGCCGTCGGCGTCGTAGGCCCACTCGACGTCCTGCGGGACGCCGGCCCGCCGTTGCAGGCGCTCGCCCACGGCGCGCAGCTCCGCGATCTGCGCGGGGGTGAGGCAGCCGTCCTCCGGGCCGTTCGCGCCGTCGGGCCCCATCGTGTAGTGGTCGGGCTCGGTGCTGCCGTCGACCACCGCGGTGCCCAGACCGCGGACGGCGTCGGCGACCATGGTGGACCGGCTGCCGCTGAGCGGGTCGGCGGTGAAGAGCACGCCGGCGGTGCTCGCCTCGACCATGCGCTGCACCACGACCGCCATGTGCGCGTCGGCCCGGTCGATCTCGTTGGCCTCCCGGTAGGCGGTGGCGCGATCGGAGTCCAGCGACTCCCAGCAGCGGCGCACTGCGGCGACCAGCGCGTCGATCCCCTCGACGCCGAGCACCGTGTCCTGCTGCCCGGCGAAGCTGGCGTCGGGCAGGTCCTCGGCGGTGGCGCTGGAGCGCACGGCCACCCGTCCACCGCCCAGGCGCTCGTAGGCGGCCGCCAGTTCCGCTTCGGGAACGACCCCCGAGCGGTGCGCCTCGGTGGTCAGGCAGAAACCCGGTGGAACGCGCTCACCGGCGGCGACCATCGCGCCGAGTCCGGCGGCCTTGCCGCCGACCAGGCCGATCATCCCGGCGTCGATGTCACCCAGGCCGACCACGTTCATCGCGCTCACTCCTCATCCGATGCGCGGCCGCGGCGAGCAGCTCCATGGCCGCCACCACGGTCTCCATCTCGTCGTGGGTCAGCTGGGCCCACAGTGTGGTCTGCGCTTCGACCCGGACCTCGGCGATGCGGCGGACCACCGCGCCACCGGCCTCGGCCAGGCGGACCCGCCGGACCCGGCGGTCGGCGCCGTCCTCGTAGCGTTCGAGGAGCCCGCGCCGCACCATGCGGTCGACCAGGCGGCTGGTCCGCGAGTCGGAACGGCCGATGAGCGTGGCCAGCTCTTTCAAGGTGGGATCGCCCCGGATCGCGCCGCGGCCGTGGTCGAGCACCTGGAGCACCGCCACCTCGGTGAGCGAGAAGTCTCCGCCCTCCTGCATACGCAGCAGGCTGGGCAGCGTGTCGCGCTGCATCGAGCGGACGACCGCCAGCAGGCGCTCGCGCAGAATTTCCTGCGGGTCAGCATTGGTTGCCATTGCGCATGTAAATTTACGCGCGTCCGGCCCGGGAGTCCAGAGCGCGACGCTCTCGCGGCCGACGGCTATCGCGCGCGGCGCCAGCCGGTGCCGCGGGGCAGCGAGCAGTGGTGCCGCTGGCGGATCCGGGACGGGCAGCGTGGTCCGCGCGGGCGCGGGAAGGTGGGGGCGTGCCGGCGGCCGTCAGAAGAGGCGGTTCGCCACGGCCACTTCCCGAAGCCGAGCCAGAGCTCGGTGCTGGGCAACCCGTACCGCTCCGGGCGACATTCCCAGTACATGTCCCGTCTCATCAGCAGAAAGACCCGCAATCACGCGCATGACCAGCAGCCGCCGCTGCTGCTCGGGGAGTTCACTCAGCAGCGCCCGCGCCCGCTCGGCCTCCACGGTGCGCACCGCGGCCTCCTCGGGACCGGGACCGTCGTCGGGGCGATCCGGCACCGTTTCGGTCGGGACGTCGGCGCGGGTGCTGCCGCGCAGCGCGTCCGCGACCTTGTGGGCGGCGATCCCGAAGACGAACGAGGCGAACGGCCGCCCCATGTCCCGGTAGCGCGGCAGCGCCGCGAGCAGCGCGATGCAGACCTCCTGCGCGACGTCGTCGGAGTAGTGGACGTAGCCGGAGACGCGGGCCAGTCGGGCTCGACAGTAGCGGACCACCATCGGACGGACCTCCCGAATGAGCGAGTCCACCGCCCCGTGGTCCCCTTGGACCGCCAGCGAGGTCAGGTGGTTCAGCTCCGTGTCGTCCGCTCTGCGCTGGATACTCGGTCGGTGCGCGAGCATGCCCCCCGCGACGCGTAGATCCGTCACGTATCGAATGATGCCCGCACGCACGGACTTACACGTCACGAATGTTGGCAACAGAATGATCACATTTAGGGTGATTGTGCCCAAAATGCACGCGTGTCCCGGGCCTCCGCCCGGGACACGCGTGGTAATGCGGCGGTTCTCACACCCGTGGTCGCGCCCTAGTGGCCGTGACCGTGGCCGTGACCGGCCTCCGGCTCCTCCTCCTCGGGCTTGTCCACGACGAGCGCCTCGGTGGTGAGCAGCAGACCGGCGATGGAGGCGGCGTTGAGCACCGCGGAGCGGGTGACCTTGACGGGGTCGATGATCCCCTGGGCCACCAGGTCGCCGTACTCGCCCTTGGCCGCGTTGTAGCCCTGGCCCTTCTCCAGCTCGGCGATCTTGGCGGTCACCACGTAGCCCTCGGCGCCCGCGTTGACCGCGATCCACCGGGCCGGCTCGACCAGCGCGCGGCGCACGATGCCCACACCGGTGGCCTCGTCGCCCGAGAGGCCGAGGTCGTCCAGCTCCGCCGCGGCGTGCACCAGCGAGGCGCCGCCACCGGCGATGATGCCCTCCTCGACGGCCGCGCGGGTCGCGGAGATGGCGTCCTCAAGGCGGTGCTTCTTCTCCTTGAGCTCCACCTCGGTGGCCGCGCCGACGCGCAGCACGCTGACGCCGCCGGCCAGCTTGGCCAGCCGCTCCTGCAGCTTCTCGCGGTCCCAGTCGGAGTCGCTCGCCTCGATCTCCTTGCGGATCTGGCGGATGCGGTCGTCGACCTCGGACTGGGCCCCGGCGCCGTCCACGATCGTGGTGGCGTCCTTGGTCACCGTGATGCGGCGAGCGCTGCCCAGCGCGTCGAGCTCGGCGTTCTCCAGGGTGAGGCCGACCTCCTCGGCGATGACCTGACCGCCGGTGAGGATCGCGATGTCCTGCAGCATGGCCTTGCGGCGCTCGCCGAAGCCGGGCGCCTTGACCGCGGCGACGTTGAGGGCGCCGCGCATCTTGTTGAGGACCAGCGCACCGAGGGCGTCGCCCTCGATGTCCTCGGCGATGATCAGCAGCGGCTTCTTGGTCTGGACGACCTTCTCCAGCAGCGGGAGGAGCTCGTTCAGGTTGGAGATCTTGCCCTGGTTGATCAGGATGATCGCGTCTTCGAGCACCGCCTCCTGGCGGTCGCCGTCGGTCACGAAGTACGGCGAGGTGTAGCCCTTGTCGAACTGCAGGCCCTCGGTGAAGTCGAGGGACAGGCCGAAGGTCGGGGCCTCCTCGACGGTGATGACACCGTCCTTGCCGACCTTGTCGAACGCCTCGGCGATCAGGTCGCCGATCTGCTGGTCCTGCGCGGAGTTGGTGGCCACGTAGGCGATGTCGCCGCGCTCCTCCACCTCGCGCGCGCCGGCGAGCAGGATCTCCGAGACCCGCTGCGCGGCCGCGTCGATGCCCTTCTTCAGGGAGGTGGGGGACGCACCGGCGGCCACGCTGCGCAGGCCCTCGCGCACCAGCGCCTGGGCGAGCACGGTGGCGGTCGTGGTGCCGTCACCGGCGGCGTCGTTGGTCTTGGTGGCGACCTCCTTGACGAGCTGGGCGCCCAGGTTCTCGTACGGGTCGTCCAGCTCGACCTCACGGGCGACGGTCACACCGTCGTTGGTGATGGTCGGCGCACCGAACTTCTTGTCGATGACGACGTTGCGGCCGCGCGGGCCGAGCGTGACCTTGACGGCGTCGGCGAGGCGGTCGACGCCGCGCTCCAGCGAGCGCCGCGCGTCGTCCTTGAATTCCAGGATCTTCGGCATCGGTTGGGTCCTCAGTCCTTGCAAGTACGTCCGAAATCGAACCGCCCCGTCCGGCGATCGGCCGGCCGGGGCGGGCTGTCAGCTCACTGACGTCGGGGAGTCCCGAGACGTTACTTCTCGACGACCGCGAGCAGGTCGCGGGCGGAGAGGACGAGGTAGTCCTCGTTGTTGTACTTGACCTCGGTGCCGCCGTACTTGCTGTAGAGAACGACGTCGCCGACCTTGACGTCGAGCGGGATGCGGTTCTCGCCCTCGTCGTCCCAGCGGCCCGGGCCCACCGCGAGGACCTCGCCCTCCTGCGGCTTCTCCTTGGCGGTGTCCGGGATGACCAGGCCGGAGGCGGTGGTCTGCTCGGCTTCGAGCGGCTTGACGACGACGCGGTCCTCAAGCGGCTTGAGCACGGTCTTGCTAGCGGTGGCGGTCGACACGGTTGTGACCTCCCCCTTCATGATTCGATGTTTCGAAACGGCATGCTGGCAAAGGGGCGACCACGGCGGCCTGTCGTCGCGGGTGCCCAGACCGGCCTCGTCGCGATTAGCACTCTACCGCTGAGAGTGCCAATATGGGAACATAGCCGGGCCCACCCAGCCCGTCAAACAACAGGTCACGGGGGAACAGCAGGGTGACAAGCGGGCAAATCTCGGCTGCCGCGGCCTTTCAAGCGCTGCTCACTCCGGCCGGCCAGTGGCTGCTCGCCCAGGCCGACGCCGCCGAGATCGAGGCCGACCCGCTGGCCGCCGCGACCCGGTTGCGGCGCGCGGCCGAAACCGACGGTGCCTTCCCCGCCGGCCCCGGCGGGGAAACGGCCGGAACCGCCGAGCTGGTCAACGCCGCGATGACCCAGGCACGGCTGCGCGGGCGCGCCCGGGAGAAGTTCGGTGCGGCGGCGGATCGGATGTACTTCACCCCCGCGGGCCTGGAGCAGGCCACCCGCGGCGTGGTCGCGCGCTACCGCGCCCACCGGTTCGCCCTCGGCGTAACCGTGCCGGAGGGGTCGATGGTCGGCGACCTGTGCTGTGGGATCGGCGCCGACCTCACGGCGCTGGCGCGCGCCGGGGTCCCGGTGGAGGGAGTCGACCTCGACCCGGTCACCGCCGCGGTCGCCGCCGCGAACGTCGAGGCGCTGGGGCTGGGCGATCTGGCCCGCGTGCGCGAGGGCGACGTCACGCACACCCCGCCCGGGCGGTACGCGGCCGTCCTGTGTGATCCCGCACGGCGCGGGCGGCGTGGCCGCATCTTCGACCCCGACTCCTACGCGCCGCCGTGGCGGACCGTTCTCGACCTCGCTCGCGGCGCGCCGGCCGCCTGCGTCAAGGCGGCCCCGGGACTGCCGCACGAACTGGTGCCGCCGGACGCCACCGCCGAGTGGATCTCGGTCGACGGCGAGGTGAAGGAGGCGGCGCTGTGGTTCGGCCCGCTGCGCGGCGCGCCGCGGCAGGCCACGCTGCTGCGCGACACCCGCCCTGGGCCCGGCGCGTCCGGGGACGGCCCGGCCGCACCGGCCGTCCTCGTGGCCGATCCCGGCCTCGGCGACCCGCCGGTGGCCGCACCCCGGCGTTATCTCTACGAGCCGGACGGCGCCGTGGTGCGCGCCCACCTGGTGGCCGAGGCGGCGGCGCGGGTGGACGGTGCGCTGCTGGATCCGCACATCGCCTACATCACCGCCGACCGGCTGGTGCCGACCCCGTTCTGCCGGGCCTACGAGGTGCTGGAGGTGCTGCCGTTCTCCCTGAAGCGACTGCGGGCGGTGCTGCGGGAGCGACGGGTCGGGATCGTAACGATTAAGAAACGCGGATCGGCGGTGGACGTCGAGCGGCTGCGGCGCGATCTGCGTCCGTCGGGCCCCAACTCGGTCGTCGTGGTGCTCACCCGGGTGGGCGATCGCCCGATCTGCCTGCTGTGTGCCGAGGTCAGCGCCACATGATCGACAAACCGGACAAAACACACCTACTCCCGACATGGTGACGAACTCCGGAAAAAGCGCCAGCTCTCCCATAGTCGGGTGAAGCAGAAAACTCTGTCCTTTACGCCACCGCCCAGGCAGCGGAGTTCCGTGTCGTTAGACTGATCTCCGCTGAATCCTTCTCCCTTCTCGTGGATTCCTCTGGCGGCGTATCACGTCCGACCGACGGGACATCGGCCGAAAAGGCAGTCTCGTCATCACCTGCACCCCCTACAACCAGTAGGCAGGGCACTGCCGTCGGTGACTCTGTGGGCGCCTCGTGTGCCCTGTACGCCCCTTTCCGCGGACCGCACGGCCTGCCAGACTCCGACGAGAACACCGCCCATCCGAGGTCGAAGCGGATGGGAGGCGCCACATCAAAAGGAGCACCTCGGTGGAACAGAGCAACCAGAACTTCCTCAACGGGGGAGGTCAGACCGGGATCTCCGACCGTATGCGGGAACTCCTCTCGCGAGCCGCGCAGGACCAGATCTCGGAGCAGAAATCGCAGGGCGCGGTCACCGAGGAGATGCGCCAGCGACTGGAGGGCATGGAATGGCTGCTCCGTGAGTTCCGAGAGCGCGAGTTCACCACGCTGGCCGAGGCGGTCGCCGCCGTCCAGTCCCGGGTCGACGAGCTGACCAGCCGGCCCCCGGAGTGGGCCGAGACCCTCGCCGAGCACATCGAGCAGGTCGGAGAGCGGGTCAAGCCGGTCGGTGAACTCCCCGCCCTGCGCGCCGACGTCACCGGCATCGCGGGGGAACTCGACACCGCGCTGAGCCGCCTGCAGGGGCTGACCGAGACGGCGGTGCGGACCGCCGGCCAGGTCGACGCCCTCAGCGAGCGCGTGACGCAGCTCGCCGCGGCGGTGGAGGCCCGGTTCACCCTGATCGACGGTTCACTGGAGACGCTGACCTCCCGGTCGGCGGAACTGTCCGAGGCGGTCGCCGGTGTCCGGGACCGCGTGGACGAGCGGCACGAGGCGGCGCTGGGCCGGGCGGACGAGCGGCACACGGAGGTCACCGCCGCCATCGCCCAGGGACGCGAGGCGCTGGAGCGGGTGGTCGAGGAGGGCCGGGAGGCCCTGACCCGGACGTTCACCGAGCACCACGAGGCCCTTGGTGCGACGCTGCGCGAACAGCACGAGGCCGTGATCAGCCGCGGCGAGGAGCAGCAGACCGCCATCACCGGCCGGCTGGACGAGGGCGTCCGGACGCTCGCGAGCAAGGCCGACGAGCAGCACGACGCCGTCACCGCCAAGCTCACCGAGAACACCACGACCCTCACCGAGCGGCTCCGCGAAGGCGTCGACACCCTCGCCACCAAGAGCGACGACCACCACGACGCCGTCACCACCAAGCTGGCGGAAGGCGTCGCGACCCTCAGCGGCAAGGCCGACCAGCAGCACGACGCCGTCACCAGCAAGCTCGAAGAGACCGCCCAGGCCCTCGCGAGCAAGGCCGACGAGCAGCACGAGGCCGTCACCGCCAAGCTCACCGAGAACACCACGACCCTCACCGAGCGATTCCGCGAAGGCGTCGACACCCTCGCCACCAAGAGCGACGACCACCACGACGCCGTCACCAGCAAGCTCGAAGAGACCGCCCAGGCGCTCACCAGCAAGGCCGACGAGCAGCACGACGCCGTCACCAGCAAGCTGGCGGAGGGCGTCGCGACCCTCAGCGGCAAGAGCGACGAGCACCGCGCCGCGCTCGCCACGGCGCTGTCCGAGAGCGTCGAGCTGCTCAGCACGCAGGCCGAGGAGAACCACGCGGAGGCCACCGCCGCCGTTGCGGACGCCAACAGCGCGGTCCTCAAGCTCGCGAGCGAGACCGAGGAGCGGCTGGGCGAACTGCGCGGCCAGCTGCGCCAGCAGCGCACCGACCTCCACGAGCAGCTGGAGCGGCAGGCCGCGGAACTGCGCGAGCGTGACGAGCAGCAGCACGAGCAGCTGCGCGGTGCCCTCACCGAGACCGCCGAGGGACTGCGGGCCAAGGTCGAGGGGCATCACGCGGAGGCCACCGCCGCCGTGACCGAACTGCGCGGCACGGTGACCGAGACCAACGCCGCCCTCGCCGCGCTAGCGGAGCGGAGCGAGGCCAGCAGTGCCGAGCTGCGCGGCGCGCTGGACGAGAGCGTCCAGTCGCTGACCGCCCGCGCCGCCGAGCAGCACGAGGCGCTCGCGGGCCAGTTCGCCGAGCACCGCGAGTCCGTGGAGAGCCGCTTGCAGCAGCAGGACCGCGAGCTGACCGCACGGATCGACGGGCACCTGAACTCGATCACCGGCAAGGTGGAGAGCCAGCACACGTCGCTCACCGGCCGGTTCGAGCACGGCCTCGGGCGGCTGGCCGACCGCTTCGACACCTTCGAGGGTCACTTCGAGGGCAGCTTCGAGGGCGTCGAAGGCAAGATCGACGGGCTGGACGGCCGCATCGACGGCGTCAACGGCCGCCTGGACGGCATCGAGGGCCGGGTCACCGGCGTCGAGGGCAAGTTCGAGGGCGTGCACGGCCAGTTCGACGGCGTCGATGGCCGGCTGGAGGCGATCGACGATCGTCTGGAGGCGGTCAACCAGCGTCTCGGGCAGTTGCCCGCCGCCCTGGAGGTCAGCGAGGTGCACCGTCGGCTGTCCGAGCTGGTGGACCGGCCGGTCGTGGACCACACCGACCGGTTCGAGGAGATCAGCCGCAAACTCGGTGACTCCCTCGACCCGCTGCTCAGCGAGGTCCGTGCCCGGCCGGACCGGCACGAGTTCGAGGAGACCATCAGCGAGGCCGTGGAGACGTCGCACGACGACGTCACCAAGCGGCTGGCCACGCTGGAGGAGACGATGCTCGCGCTGGCCGAGGCGCTGCTGCGCCCGGGCCGCGACGGTAAGAAGAAGCGCCGGGTGATCGAGGACGACGAGGACGACGAGTGAGCCCTCGGGTCCCGTGACGCCAGCGGGGGCCGGCCCGGTGGGGCCGGCCCCCGTTCTCGTGCGCGCGTCCCGGCCGACGGGGTCTCCGGCCGCTCCGCCACCGAGTGGCGACCGCGGCCCGCTACGCGGCGCCGCCTTCGGCGGCGCCGTCGGCCGGCACGGTCCGCTCGGCACGGCCGGTGAGCCTCTCGTACCGCTGCCGCGCCGCCTGCGGGCTGCCCAGGCCCAGTCCGAACGCGATCTCCTGCCACGTCATGCCGCGGCCGCGCGCCATCTGCAGCAGGCCGCTCTCCAGGGCGTCGACGTCGGCCCGGACCCGAGGCAGCAGGCTGAGCGCCGCGGTGAGGTCGGCGGTGTCCACCGCGGGCTCGGCCGCTCCGGAGCGCCGCGACCCGGCCGCGAGGTCGGCCACCCGGCGGACCGCGTCCAGCGGCTCCAGGGGGATCCGGCGGTCCTCGCCGCCGTGGCGTTCGGTGATGCGGAACAGTGCCGCGTACTCGCGACGACGGCGGGCGTCGTCGGGGTCGGGCGGGGCGAAAGCGGAGTCAGGGGTGTCCGGGGAACCGTTCATGTCTCCACTCTCCTCCTTCAACGATCAATTTTCAACCTAATATTTTGAACGAAACGTTCACATTGGTTCGTCGCCGTCAGCCCACCCGGGACGCCAGCAGGTCCTCCGTCGCCGCCGCGAGCCGCGCCGCCGCCGCGGAGGAGAAGAGTTCGTTCCGCACGTCGATGCGGCCGTCCATGCCGAAAGCGCTGAGCGGTTCGGCGGGCGGGTGGTCCAGGAGCCGGAGGATCGGCGGGGCCACCACCGCGGCGGGTTTCGCCTGGGCCCGCTGCCGTTCGACGAACCGCCGGGTCGGCGGGTCGTAGTCGCCCGCGAAACCGGTGGCCGTCGTTCCGGGCTGGAACAGCACGTACCGCACCGGCCCCGCGCCGTGGCGCTCGGCGAAGGTGACGCCGAGCAGGTCGTTGAACCGTCCCGTGACGAACATCGCGCGGACGCCGTCGTACTCGCGCGCGCTCTGCAGGTCGTCCCAGTCGATCGGGGTGTCGCCGCCGGGCCCGGCGACGTTGACGATCACCGGACCGTCCGCCCGCTCCAGCGAGCCGAGCAGCCCGTAGCCGAGGACGAGCCGGCTCAGGTAGAAGAGCGCGAAGTTGTGCTCGAACCCTTCCGAGGTCACCCGGCGGCGCGTCTGGAAGAACCGGGCGCACAGGAGGAGTCCGTCGACCGCCGCGTGCGCCCCGGCGACCTCGCGCGCCACCCGCCGGGTCTCCGACACCAGGCTGAGATCCGCCGACAGGAAGGACGCGCTCCCCCTGGCATCGCCCGCCTCGCGGACCAGCCGGTCCCCCTTCACCGGATCGGTCCCGACCAGCACCACGTGGTCGCCCCGCCGGAACAGCGCGCGGGCCACCGCCGCCCCGATGCCGTCGGTCCCGCCGGTGATCACGTATGTCTTCGGCATGTTCGTCTCCCGCGGGCTCCGGAACGCCGGTCGGCACACCATGTCAACTCGGTCATTCTTATTGAACGCGTCGGTTCAACATAGTCGTCCGGAAGGTATAGCCGCAACGCCACGTATTCTCCCGCGCGGTGACGCTACCGGCGGGTCCCGGCCGCGTCGCGGTACGTGCCTGGCGTGATGCCGTAGTACCGGGTGAACCACCGGGTCAGGTGGCTCTGGTCGGCGAATCCCGCCCGTGCCGCGGCGTCGGTGATGCCGGTCCCGGAGCCGATCATCCGGCGCGCCGCGCGGAGGCGCAGCAGCCGCTGGTAGTCGCTGGGCGCCATACCGTGCACCGCGCGGAACGCCCGGTAGACGGTGAACCTGCTGCACCCGGCACCGGCGGCGAGGTCCGCGGCTGCGACGTCCTCACTACCGGCCTCGGCGAGCAGCTCGCGGACCCGGCGCGCGACGCGCTCGTTCTCCCGGCCACGGGCCGGTGGCGGGGCGCCCGGCGCACGGGTGGCGCCTCGGCGGACCATCGCGAGCACCGCGGCGGCCAGTGACTCGTCCCGGCGCAGTGTTCCGGCCCCGCCGAGCAGGTCCGCGTGCAGCCAGCGCAAGGCCCGGGCCAGCACGGGGTCGTGCACCACCGGCTCGGCGAACAGCGGCGGGGACTCCCGCCCGCCCCTGAGGTCGGCGAGCACATCGGCGACCACCTCGGGGCCGATGTGCACGATCCGGTAGGTGAATCCGATCACGTCGGCGGCGTGCCCGTCGTGCGGGTCGTCCGGGTTGAAGGCCATCACCATGCCGGCGGTACTGGTGCGCAGGGCGCCACGGCAGCGGAACGCCTGGGCACCGCGCTCGGTGACGCCGAACGAGTAGCCGTCGTGGCTGTGCCGGTGGTACACGTGCCGCTCGAAGTGCGCGTGCATGGCCTCCAGTGGCCGGTCCGGCGACCGCCAGTAGCGGGCCCAGTCCTCCGTCATGTTCCCCATTGTCACAGCACCAGCGTTCAAGACCGTGTGGGCGCCCCTCGGCCACGATGCCGGCATGCGTTTCGACACCAAGATGGCGATCGCCGTCCGGGAGGACCTGGCGATGTGGCAGAAGCTCAACGTGACCGCGTTCTTGGCGGGCGGGGCCGGTTTCGGCGTCGACTCCCTCGTCGGCAAGCCGTACGAGGACGGTTCCGGGAACCGCTACCTGCCCATGATCGGCCAGCCGGTGGTGGTGCACTCCGCCGATGCCGAGGGGCTGGCCCGGGCCCGGGACCGCGCCGTGGCGCGCGGACTGCAGGTGGGCGTCTACACCGAGGAGTTGTTCGCCACCGACAACGACGAGGACAACCGCGCGGCCGTCCGCGCGGTGCCCGCCGAGGAGCTGCACCTGGTGGGCGTCGCGGTGTACGGTCCACGGAACGCGGTCGCGGCGGCGCTGAAGCGGCTGCCGCTGCACGGGTGAGCGCGGGCGGCAGGGTTCGTCCCCGTGGCGCTGGTGCTCCGGGAACGGGGCGTCGGCCGCACGGCGGTGGGGAGCGGGGCGGTCGCGGCGTGGGCCGAGCGGGTCCGCGCGGCCGCGCGGTCGATGCCGCACGGCTGACGGCGTCGCGCCTCCCGGCACGGCCGCGCTTCCGGCGGATCCGGCCGGCGTGCCGCCGCCGGCCGGCCCGGGGGTCAGCCCGCCAGCACCTGGCCGACCGGCAGCGCCGTGTCGGTGGCGAGGTCCAGCGTCGAGGGGGGCAGTCCGGCGGCGACGACCTCGGCGCCCAGGGCGGCGATCATCGCGCCGTTGTCCGTGCACAGCCGCGGCCGGGGGACCCGCAGCTTGATCCCGGCCGCGGCGCAGCGCTCCTCTGCGAGAGCGCGCAGCCGGGAGTTCGCGGCGACGCCGCCGCTGATGACGAGGTGCTCGACCCCGTGCGCCCGGCAGGCGTCCACCGCCTTCCGGGTGAGCACGTCCACCACGGCCTCCTGGAAAGCCGCCGCGATGTTCGGAACCGGCAGCTCCGCGCCGGTGCGCTCGCGTTCCTCGACCCACCGCGCCACCGCGGTCTTCAGGCCCGAGAAGGAGAAGTCGAAGGTACCGTCCCCCCACTTGCCGCGCGGGAACCAGATCCCGGACGGGTCGCCTTCGCGTGCCGCGCGGTCGATGGGCGGGCCGCCGGGATAGGGCAGGTCGAGCAGCCGGGCCACCTTGTCGTACGCCTCGCCGGCCGCATCGTCGACGGTGTCGCCGAGCAGTTCGACGTCGGTGGCGAGGTCGCGGACCAGCAGCAGCGACGTGTGCCCGCCCGACACCAGCAGCGCCACGGCGGGCTTGGGCAGCGGACCGTGTTCGAGCTGGTCCACGGCGACGTGCCCCACCAGGTGGTTGACGCCGTACAGCGGCTTGTCCAGTGCCAACGCGTACGCCTTGGCCGCCGACACTCCCACCAGCAGCGCGCCGGCGAGGCCCGGTCCGGCCGTCACCGCGATGGCGTCGACGTCGGCCAGTGCGACTCCGGCGCCGTCCAGCGCCCGGTGCAGGGTGGGCGTCATGGCCTCAAGGTGGGCGCGGCTGGCGACCTCCGGCACCACGCCGCCGTACCGCGCGTGCTCCTCGACGCTGGAGGCGACCTGGTCGGACAGCAGCTCGCAGCCCCGGACCAGGCCGACGCCGGTCTCGTCGCAGGACGACTCGATGCCCAGGATCAGCGGCAGATCGGTGGTGCTCATGATGTTCTCTCCTCGTCGGCCGGGGGAGCGGGCGCAGCCTCCGTGGCGGTGAACGGAGATTCGGCCTCCGTGGCGGTGAACGGAGATTCGGCCTCCGTGGCGGTGAACGGAGAACCCTCCTCCGTGGCGGGGGCCGTACGGCGCATGACGATGGCGTCGGCTCCCGCGTAGTAGCCGCGGCGGACGCCCAGCTCCACGAAGCCGAACCGTTTGTACAGGTCCTGGGCGCGCGGGTTGTCCGAGCGCACTTCCAGGAAGACGTCGCGCACGCCGCGGCGTGCGGCCTCCGCGAGCAGGTGGGTCAGTAGCGCGGTGCCGATGCCGCGCCCCCACGACGCCCGGGCCACCGCGATGGTCTGCACGTCCCCCTCGGGTGGCACGGCCCGCAGTCCGGCGTACCCGGCGATCCGGGGGCCGGGTCCGCCGTCCTCCTCGGCGACCAGGTAGTGCCGGTCGGGCGAGGTCAGTTCCTCCTGGAACATCTTCCGGCTCCACGCGTCACCGGGGAACAGCGCGAGTTCGAGTTCGATGACGGCGTCGAGGTCGGCGGCCGTCATGGGCCGCAGCCGGAATCGGGGTGTCACGGGTGTCACGCCGGCTCCCTCACGCTCGTGCGACGGGACCGCGCGCGGGCGAGACGCGTTTGGGCGCGCCCGGGACCTGGGCGTCGGGGCGGCGCAGGTAGAGCGGCCGGGGCTCGGGCAGCTCGGCACCGGCGAGCAGCCGCCGGACGGCGAACTCCCCGAGGGCCGCCGCTGAGGGGTACAGCGGCTCGGCGGCCTCCGGAGACCGGCCGAACACGTCGGCGTACAGCCGGGCGCCGTGGCCGATCACCGGAAGGCCGCCGGTGGGCACGTCGGCGGGCCGGTCCACGGCGATCTCGCCGATGCGGGTCGCGGAGTCGGCGTAGCGCGCCCAGAACACCTCCTTGCGCCGCGCGTCGGTGGCGGCGATGAAGGGGGTGTCGCGTCCAGAGGCGTGCGCGATGGCGTCGAGGGTGGCGACCCCGTGACAGGCGATGCCGAGCGCCTCGGCGAGCGCGTGCGCGGTGGCCAGGCCGACGCGCAGGCCGGTGTAGGGCCCGGGGCCGATGCCGACCGCGATGTGGGTGAGGTCGGCCGGGGTCGCGTCGGCGCGGGCGAGGACGTCGCGGATGCCGGGGGTGAGCAGTTCACCGTGCCGGCGGGCGTCCACCGTGGAGGTGCGGGCGCGGACCCGGACGGCGGCACCGTCGGGCTCGCAGACGGCGGCGGTGACCGCCGGGGTCGCGGTGTCGAAAGCCAGGAGAAGCACGGTCAACCAGCCTATTCCTCGACGGGGAGTCGGTCGGCCCACCGGCGGCCGACTCCGGTCACGCGCACGGTGCGGGTGTCGTCCGGACGCCGGTCGATGGCGATCTCCAGGCGGTCCTCGGAGAGGCCCTCGACCACGCCCTCGCCCCACTCCACGGCGGTGACGGAGTCTTCGAGCGCCGCCTCAAGGTCGAGGTCCTCGATCTCCTCCGGGCCGCCGAGCCGGTAGGCGTCGGCGTGCACGAGCGCGGGGCCGCCCACGAGCGAAGGGTGCACACGGGCGATGATGAAGGTGGGCGAGGTGATGGGGCCGCGCACTCCCAGGCCCTCGCCGAGGCCCTGGGCGAACGTGGTCTTGCCCGCGCCGAGCGGTCCGGACAGGATCAGCAGGTCACCGGCGCGCAGACCGGCGGCGATCCGGCGGGCGAGCGCGCGCATGTCGGCGTCGGTCGCGGCCGTGACGGCGACGGTGTTCGCGACGGTGGTCTCGGTGGAATCGGTCATGGGCTCGCAGCGTCGATGGTCGGCGGGGTGCCGCCTCCGGCCGACGGGGCCGGCGGCGTCTCCCGGACGCCCGCACGGGCGAGCAGGGTCCGCAGCGCCTCGTTGACGACTGCCGGCCGCTCCATCATCACCATGTGTCCGGCGTCCGGGACGCGGACGAAGTCGGCGTCGGGGAGCGCCGCGGCGATGTGCTCGCTGTGCTCGATGGGCGTCATGCGGTCTCGGTCACCGCACACCACCAGGGTAGGCACATCCCGGAGCACCGCGTACGCCTCCTGCTTGTCGTGGTCGCTGAGCGCGGGCCAGAACTCGGTGAGCACGTCGGTGGGGGTGCGCCGGATCATCTCGTCCAGGTGGTCCACGAGCGCCGGGGAGACCTCTCCGGCGCCGAAGCCGAGCATGCGGGAGGTCAGGAAGGAGAGCTCGGCGCCGACCCGCCGTCCCTGGTCGACGATGGCGGGCTGCCAGGCGAGCGTGCGCATCACCGGCTCGGCCGCGGCGTCGACCGCGCGGCCGAGGAAGGCCGGCAGCCCCAGCGTCACCTGATTCAGCCGTCCGGATGTGGCGATGAGGGCCACGGCGCGCACCCGGCCACGGAAAAGTTCGGGGTGCTGCTGGGCCAGGGCCAGGATCGACATGCCGCCCATGGAGTGGCCGAACAGCACGATCGGGCCGCCGGGCGGCACGGTCGCCTCGATGATCCGGTGGAGGTCGGCACCGAGCTGGTCGATGGTGCTGTCAGCGGGCCGGCCGCGCCGGGAGCGGCCGTGCGACCGCTGGTCGTAGAAGACCCGGCGGCCGATCCCGGTGAGGTCGCGCCGCTGGTAGTGCCAGCAGTCCTGGTCGAGGGCGTAACCGTGGCAGAACACGATGGTCACCGGCGCGTCCTCGGGGCCGTCCACCTCGACGTGCAGCGGGACGCCGTCGTCGGTCACGACGGTGCACGGCGTGCCGCGCAGGGTGCCGAACCCCTCGCCGATTTCGGGGTCCTGCCGACCGCGCATGCGCGCGACGAGCAGCTTCTCGGCGGCGACCACCGCCGCGGCGCCGCCCGCGACGAGTCCGGCACCGCCGAGCACCACGCCCGCGACCGTGCGGCCGAAGCGTCTCACCCGCTTCGCCGCGGAGCGGGCCACTCCCCGTCTCCTTCCGGACGTCCCACGTAGTGGCGCGGGACGCGCTGTCCCACGCGGCAGACGATCTCGTAGGCGATGGTGTCCAGCACATCGGCCCAGTCCTGCGCGGTCGGCTCGCCGCCGTCGCCGGCGCCGAACAGCACGGCGGGCTCGCCGGCGCGCGCCTCGTCGTCGCCGATGTCGACGACGAACTGGTCCATGCAGACCGTCCCGGCGATGCGCCGTCGCCGGCCGGCGACGAGCACCGGGCCGATGTTGGTGGCGGCCCGTGGCACGCCGTCGGCGTAGCCGAGCGGCACCAGAGCCAGCGTGGTGGGGCGGTCGGTGACGTAGCGGTGGCCGTAGGAGACGCCGGTGCCGCGCGGCACCCGTTTGACGGCGACGAGCGGCGCGCTGAGGGTCATGGCCGGCCGCAGCCCGGTCCCGGCGAGGTCGGGGATGGGGCTCAGTCCGTAACCGGCGATGCCGGGGCGGACGAGGTCGAAGTGCGTCTCGGGGAGGGTGAGCGTGGCCGCCGAGTTCGCCATGTGCCGCACCTCGGGCCGCAGCCCGGCCTTCTCCGCGAGCGCGAGCGCGTCGTGGAAGGCGGTCAGCTGGGCGGCGATCGACGGATGGCCCGGCTCGTCGGCACGGGCGAAGTGGGAGAACACCCCGGTGACCCGGAGCAGTCCGGCGGCCTCGGCGCGGGCGGCGCCCTCGACCACCTCCGGCCAGTCCTCCGGGGTGACCCCGCCCCTGGCGAGGCCGGTGTCGGCCTTGAGGTGCACGCGCGCGGGGCGGCCGGCCGCCCGGGCGGCCTCGGCGATCTCGTCGAGCCCCCACCGGGTGCTGACTCCGAGGTCGATGTCGGCGGTGATCGCCTCGCGGATCGGGGCGCCCGGCGGGAGGATCCAGGCGAGGGTGCGGGTCCGGATGCCGGCGCGGCGGAGCTGCAGCGCCTCCTCGACGAGCGCCGTGCCGAGCCAGGCGGCGCCGGCCGCCACCATGGCGCGGGCGACCGGCACCATTCCGTGCCCGTATGCGTCGGCCTTGACAACGCCCATGACGTCGGCATTGCGGGCGCGGTCCCGGAGCACCTCGATGTTGGTGCGGATCGCGTCCAGATCGACCCGGGCTTCTGCGAATGGCGGCATGATCTCCAGTTTGACATGCGCCGGGCGAGGTTCGCTTGGGTGCGGCCGCGCCGCGGGCCGTCGGCCGGGGCTCACCGGCCGTTGCGGAGCAGCCGGTCGGCGCTCCGGGGCACCGCCAGTCCGACGAGGGCGGCCACGGCGTAGGGGAGCTGGCCGGGCGCCAGCGCGCCGAGGAGCCCGCTGACGTTGCCGCCGGGGTCGCGCAGGAAGTTCTGCGCGCTGGGGTGCGACCGCGGGACGCCCCACCCGGTGAGCAGCAGTCCGAGCAGCGACGCCAGCGCGGCCCAGACCCACGGCCGGACGTCGGCGGGAAGGTCGGCCAGCCACGCGGCGGCGGCGCGCAGCGACATCAGCGCGTAGCCGGCCACCGGCTCGGCTCCGGCGGCGAGCCCCGGCGGGGCGGCGGCCAGGGCGGTGGTGACGGCCACGGCGAGTCCGGCGGCCGTCGCCGCGGCCTTGGGCCCGACCCCCAGGTCGGTGGCGATGCGGACCTCCGCGGCGCTCAGGTCCTCCCGGGAGCCGCCGCGGCGCCACGGCCGGCCGGCGGCGCGGACGGCGCCCATCGCGTACTCACGCCGTCGGCGCAGGAACCGCCAGGTGCGGCAGAGCGCCGCCGGTCCGCGGCTCGCGGCGACCACCATGATCGCGAACTCGTGCGCGGCGGCGGACAGCGCCTCGGCGAGAGTGACCGGGAAACGCGCCCACGCGAGCCCGAGCTTGCGGAAGACCGGGGCGATGTCGCCGGGGATCCGCACCCGGATGCGCACCGCACGGCCGCGGGCCCGGCGCTGCAGGTCGGCCAGTGGGGCGAGGCCGGGCAGCCGCGGCGTGACATCGGCGGCGAGCCGGGCGAGCCGGTAGTCCATGATCACGGCGCAGAGCAGCAGGAGCAGCAGCAGCCACCGGGTCGCGTGGCCCTGACCGTAGAGCCGGAACATCAGCGAGGTGACCGTGGTGGGTTCCAGCCCGGCCAGCAGCGCGTTGAAGCTGAGGTGCTCCAGCGCCGCGGCGCCCAGGGCGAGCGGCGGCAGGAGCCACAGCCAGGCGCCGTAGCGCCGCCGGCCGACGGCCGCCAGGCCCAGTGCCGCGCCGACCAGGCCGGTCGTCACCCCGTGCCCGGAGAAGCGCACCCCGGTCTCCGGCAGGACGGTCCCGCCGGGCAGGAGCTGGAACAGCGCGAAGCCGGTCCCCGCCAGGTCTCCCGGCCAGGCGAGCGCGGTGGCGCGTACGGCCGTCTCGGCGAGGTGGAAGCCCGCACCGGCCGCGGCGGCCAGCAGCAGGTAGTCCACGGCGGCCATACGGGCGAACCTGCGGCGCGCCACGAGCCAGAAGAGCGCCACCGGCGCCAGCTTGCCGGCCTCCTCCACCGGAACGGCGACGTAGGCGTAGGCGTACGGGTCCTCGGGGGGCAGGCCGAGTACCCCGGCGACCGCCCGTTCGGCCAGCGCGATCGGCCAGACGAACAGCGCGCCCAGGGCGAGCATGCGCACCAGCGCCGCGAAGCCGACCGTGCGCGACCGGGCGAGCCAGGCGAGCTGGGCGAGCAGCCAGAGCATGCCCAGCACGGCGGCGGTCACGGCGGACAGGGCGGGCACGAACACGGTCGCGACGAGCAGGACGCCGACCATGGCCCAGCCGAGCACGGCGCGCAGCGAGCGGAGCACGTTCACCAGCCGGGGCGCGTCGGCGCGGATGGTGTCGATCTGGGTGGCGACGCGCTCGGCGAGGTCCGGGCCGGGACCACGGGAGCCCCGGGCGTGCCGGGCGCCCTGTTCGAGGCAGCCGTAACGGTGCGCGGCGCGCAGCAGGTCGCCGTCGCGCTCGCTGCGCGCCTCCTCGGCGAAGGCGGCCCGGGCCGCCGCGATGTCCGGGCCGGCGAGGGCGCGCACGAAGTCGTCGGGGCCGGCCGCGACCGTCAGTGTGCTCGCGGTGACCAGGACGGCGGCCGAGGTGTCCTCGACCACGACGAGGAAGTCGGTGGGGTCGTTCCCCCAGCCGCGGATCAGGTCGACGAGCGCGGCGCGGTCCGCGGGGACGAGGGTCACCGGTTCGTAGGCGTACTCGGCGCGGGTCCGGCAGACCAGCAGCCGGTCGACGCCCACCGCGTGCCCGGCGCGGATGATCGCGTCGATGAGCGCCTTGTCCCGGGACGCGGTGAACGGTGCGGTGATCTTGCCGTCCGCCCGGATCCATCCCTCGTCGAACTCGGTCGCGTTGGCGCAGACCCGCAAGACGAGGTCGCGGGTGAGCATGGCCTGTTCGTCCATAGCCCTCGGCTTCCCGTGGCAGGTTCCGGCAGAGCTGTGGCGCTCCGGTGTGGGCGGTCGAGGCGGGTCGCCCCGGGAAGCGCCTACGCTATCGGCGATCCCCCGCCGGAGCACCCGTTCCCGGCATCCCGGGCGGAGCCGGGGACGCCCCGGATTACCGTAACGGGTCGCCCGATCCACCGGGAGGTGTTCCCCCGGTCGCCGTGGGCGAGGCGGCGGTAGGGTCGGTCGGGGCCGATGCCGGAAGGTGAGGTGGCGGATGTACCCGGACGTGCGCGTGGCGGCGGGAGTCGACGTTCCCCGGATCGACACCGCCACCCGGTGGGTCGTCGGCGCGGTCATCCTGGACGAGCGCGGCCGTGCCTTCGCGCAGCGCCGGTCGCCCTCGCGCCGGCTGTTCCCGGGGTGCTGGGACATCGTCGGCGGCCATGTGGAGCCGGGCGAGACCGTTCTCGGCGCGCTCGCCCGTGAGATCCGTGAGGAGACCGGGTGGCGGCTCGCCGAGGTCCTCGCCGATCTGGGCCGGCTGGTCTGGACGCCGGACGACGGGATCGAGCGGCATGAGGTCGACTATCTGGTGCGGGTGTCCGGGGATCTCGCCTCCCCTGCTCTGGAACCGGAAAAGCACACCGAGTTCGCGTGGGTGACCGAGGCCGACCTCGCCATGCTGACCGTGCCGGACGATCCGGGCGCGTCCTTCGTGGCCGACACTGTGGGGCGCGGCCTGCGCCGCGCGCGGAGGCTCGCCGGCTGAACCGGCGCCGCGGGCCGTCGCCCGCCGCCGGGCGGCCCGGGTGCCGGGCGGCGCCCGAGCCGGATCGGAAGATCAGCAGGGAGATCATCCACGGTTTTGCGGCGCCGTAGGCGGGGGGTTGCGCGCGTTCCGCCCTCGGTACCTCCAGACATTCCTTTACCCGGCCGCCGAGTGCGCGTCTAGGGTCCCCGTCGGCCGTCCGGCGGCGGTGCGCACATCGGGATGCCGCACGCCGTCGGGGAAACCGAGTGCGGTGTCCCAAACCTCCGACTACCAAACAGGGCATTTCGTGTCGTTCTACCTGGTCAACGGTCGTTTAAGGACGAACCCTCATCTTTAGCGATCGAACGACTGCGCACTGTTTCTATTTGAGGTGCCCGGAGCGAGCATGGGTGTGGCTCAAGGGAAGCGCACCGACCAGCGGAAACGGCGGGACGCGGCCCGGCGAACGAGCCGGATCTGGCAGAGCGCCAGGTCTCTTTTCCGGAGGGGAAACACGTCACATGTACCAGACTCTGCGCCGTCTCGCTGTCGCCGGTGTCATCGCTCCGGCCCTGATCCTGGGGGCCCCGGCCATGGCCATGGCCGACGAGTCCCGCTTCGACGCCGCCAAGACGTTCGCCGGCCCGCGGGGCGCCGGTACCTGCCACGTCAAGTCGAAGGCCAAGACCGGGCACGAGCGCGAGCACGGCAAGCACGGCCACCACGGGCACCACGGCGACCGCCACGGCCACGACGGTGACAGCTCCACGTTCGACGAGCGCTTCACCTTCACCGGCTTCAAGGGCGCCAAGTCCGGCCACATCCACAGCCACGCCGACACCCACAACCGGCACCACAAGAAGTGATGCCGGGGCTGTGACCCCGGCGACTGGGAGCAGTACGCGAGGCCGTGCAGGTCTCGGGCCGGGGAAGGGGCTCCGAGACCGGCCGGCTCAGCCGGCCGGACCGTCGCCGACCACCACCCAGTCGCCACCCGTCAGGTGCCGCCACCGGACCCCGTCCGGTGGCGGCACCGTCATGTCCGGCGGCCGGCCCCACGTTCGCGCACCGAGCGCACCGCGGCCGGCAGGGCGCCCGGAAGGTCCGACGCCGAGATCGGCGCGCCCCGCCCGGCGAGACGGGCGGCGCGGCCGTGCAGGTAGGCGCCGCACGCCGCGGCCGAACGCGGAGCCAGCCCGCCGGCCAGAAGCGCGCCGATGAGACCCGAGAGCACGTCCCCCGTCCCCGCCGTCGCCAGCAGCGGCGTCCCCGTCGGGTTGACGACGGCCGGCCCGTCGGGGTCGGCGACCACCGTGGTCGACCCCTTGAGCAGGACGGTGCAGCCGTACTCGCCGGCCGCCCGGCGGGCGTACTCCAGGCGGCGGGCCGCGATGTCGGCGGGCTCGCTGCCCGGGAGCAGCCGGGACAGTTCGGCCGCGTGCGGGGTGAGGACGGTGGGCCCCTTCCGGTTCCGCACCAGGTCCGGCCGACGGGAGACCAGGGTGAGCGCGTCGGCGTCGACCAGCACCGGCCGTTCGCTCTCCAGCACCGCCGCCAGCTCCGCCTCGGCCGGCGCGTCCAGCCCGCGCCCGGGACCGATCACCCACGCCGCCACCCGGCCGGGCAGCCCCGCGACCGGGTCGGCAGGGTCCTGCACGGCGGTGACGACCTCCGGCCAGCGGCGGACCACGTCGGCGGCGACGCCCTCCTGGCCCACGTAGCGGACCATGCCCGCCCCGCCGCGCACGGCGCCGCCGACCGCCAGAACCGCGGCCCCGCGGTAGCGGTCGCTGCCCGCCGCCACCGCCAGCAGCCCGCGCCGGTACTTGTCCGACTCGGCGCCCGGGCGCGGCAGCAGCGCGGCGATGTCGGCGTCCTGCGGCGCCTCGGCCAGGGGGCCGGGCAGCCACGGTGCCAGCCCGATGTCGACGAACTCCACCACCCCGGCGTGCTCGGCCCCGGGGTCGACGAGCAGGCCGGGCTTGTGGGTGCCGAAGGTCACCGTGACGTCGGCGCGCACCGCCGGTCCGGTCACCGCACCGGTGTCGGCGTCGATGCCGCTCGGCAGGTCCACCGCGACCACCGGAGCCGCGATCCGGGCGGCCTGGCGGGCGAGCGTGGCGTGCGGTTCGCGCAGCCCGCCGCGACCGCCGATGCCCACGAGCCCGTCCACCACCACGTCGGCGGCGGCCAGCTCCTCCTCGGCTCCGCCGGGGTCCACCGCCCGGCCACCGGCCGCGCGCAGCGCCGCGAGCCCGGCGGCGTGCACCCGCGAGCCGGCGAGGACCGCGCGCACGCCGGCGCCCCGTCGAGCGAGCCGGGCCCCGGCGTACAGGGCGTCGCCGCCGTTGTCTCCGCTGCCGACGAGCAGCACCACGCGGGAGCCGGACACCCGGGGAAGCACGCGGGCGACCACCGACGCCAGCCCGGCAGCGGCCCGCGCCATGAGGGCCCCTTCCGGGAGCCGCGCCATGAGCGTTCCCTCGGCCCTGCGTACCGTCTCCACGTCGTGTGCCTGGCGCACGGCGGCTCCCCTCGCAGCTCGTTCCCGGGCGGCGGCCCGTCCCGGTTCCCTCGGCCACCGGGACATCCCGGCCCGCGCGGTGCGGGCGCGGTCCGCCGCCTCTCGCAGCATGCCGCACCTCCCGCCGTGCGGCCACCGGGCCGCGCCCGGGACGGCCACGAGGTCCCGGAAAACCGCGCGAACGGCGCGGCTCGGTGGGCGCGCGGGGTCGCGCCGTCCGCACGGACCGGGGTCCGGCCTGTTCAGCGGCATGCCGCACCGCCGTCCGCGGACCCGGGCGGCGGTCGCGTACGGTCGGAGACGGAGTATCGCCCCGCGTCCGCGCTCGGGGCACGCGTTCGATCCTGATTTACTTTCTCCAGCCCAAAAAGTCAGGTTTTTCAGGCACCGAAGAGCAGCACGGGACTCGCCCCATGACCTATACCGACGACCGCATCGCGGCCGAGGCCGGACTCACCGACCGGGTAGCCCTCCTGCAGAACGCCATGCACAAGCTCGGCGCGGACGTCATCCGGCTGCAGACACAACTCACCGACCTCGCCTCGGCGCCCGCGCAGCGGGCCGAGGAGGAGCCCCCGGCCGCGGCGCCGTTCATCTTCAACCTGTCCCGTGACGCCTACCGGGGCGAGCTCGCCGCCCTGGTCGCCTGGGTGGACGATTTCCTGGTGCCCGTCTACGCCGGCCCGGAGGGCTGGTGCCCGGTGTGGTGGGAGCACCACGAGGCGGTCGGCCGCCTGCACGCGCTGCGCCTGGCCTATGAGGAGCTCACCGACACCTCCGTCTCCGGCGGCTCCGGACCGGGCCGGTGGCACCGCGACCACCTCGACCCCACTCTGGACCGGCTGCGCGGCGCGGGCGGCCCGTTCGCGGCCTGCCTGTCCCCGGCCGGGCACCGGCCGGAGCGCCCCCGGTCCAGGTTCGCCTAGCGGCGGCCTCCCGCACCGCCCGGCGCTCAGGGCCGGATCAGGTGCGGGACGAAGGAGGAGGTGTCGTCGGTGATCAGCCCGGACGTCTCGCGAATGCCCAGCCCGGCGGCCTCGTCCCCCACGACCCAGGTGCCGAGGGTCGGATGCTGCCCGTCGAAGTCCGGCAGCGGGTGGAACTCCTGGAAGACGTACCCCTCGGCGCCATAGCCGCCCGGTGTCCGGGCGAGTTCCCCGTCGGGCGTCACGATCCGCATGCTCGCCCCTTCACGGCCGAGCAGCGGCTTGGCGACGTAGGAGGTGAGCGAGCCGGGATCGCCGAGCCGGGCCGGCAGCAGGTTGGGGTGGTTCGGGTACAGCTCCCACAGGACCGCCAGGAGCGCCTTGTTCGACAGCACCATCTTCCAGACCGGCTCGATCCACGGAAGCGTCTGGAGGTGCTGCAGGATGAGCGGCCCGAACCGGTCGTGCACCAGCCACTCCCACGGGTACAGCTTGAAGACGGCGCTGATGGCGTACTCGCGCAGGTCCACGAACTCCCGGGCGACGTGGTCCCAGCCGACGTCCTCCAGCGCGATGCCCACCACGGGCAGCCCGGCCTGCTCCGCCGTCTCCTGCAGGTAGGCGGTGGTCAGCGCCTCCTCTCCGGTCACGTCCTCGTTGGTCCAGGCGAAGTGCACCGTGCCGTCGCCGGGCAGCCGCGAGCGCAGCTCGGCCCAGCGGTCCACCAGCCGCTCGTGCAGCGAGTTCCACTGGTCGCCGCCGGGGAACCGGTCCTGCAGCCAGTGCCACTGGACGATGGCGGACTCGACGAGGCAGGTGGGGGTGTCGGCGTTGTACTCCAGGAGTTTCGGCGGGCCGGCGCCGTCGTAGCAGAGATCGAACCGGCCGTAGACGTGGGGGTCGCGGCGCCGCCAGGACGCCCGGATCCACGGAGCCACCCACTCCGGGATGCCGAAGTCGGCGAACCGGTCCTCCGCGACGACGTGCTCCACCGCCGCCAGGCACATCTCGTGCAGTTCCTCGACCACCTGCTCCAGCCGCAGCACCTCGGCGAGCTCGAACTCGTAGTGCACCGACTCGTCCCAGTACGGGCGGTCAAGGTGCTCCGGATGCACGGTCCGGTGGAAACCGAGGCCCTGCGCCTCGACGATCTCCGCCCAGCCGGGGCGGACCGGGTTGCCACTGCGGCGGATCACGCGGTCAGCCCCCGATTCCGCCGCTGCCGTCGCGGCCGCCCGCGCCGCCGCGCTGGATGGTGACGCCCCGCTGGGTCTGGATGGTGACGTCGCGCGGGCGGGTCAGGCTACCGCCGCTGACGTAGCCGCTGCGCGGGGTGCCGCCGTAGTAATAGTGGTAGCCACCGTAGTACCCACCGCCGGAGCCACCGGAGTCCGAGTCGCGGTGGTCGCAGCGGTCCTCGTCCACGACCTGGTAGGCCCCGCTGGAGTTCCGTTCGTCCCGGTCCACGCAGTAGGCGGTGACGGACCGGTCGTCCTGGCCGCTGCACCCGGCCACCGCCAGGGAGAGCGCGCCCACCGCTCCGATCACCACCACCGAGGAACTCCGCCGTCGCGATGCGTCGGCTGCTGCCATCCCGGCCTCCCCCCGCTTCGTCCGCTCCCGCGACCGGCGGGCCGGGCGGTTCGAAAGACGCCCGTCCGGACGGCCGGCCGACGGTGTTGTGCGCCGTTGGACGCACCCCGGAACCGCCGCGTTCCCGACATGACGCCATGAAGTGCCGGACGGCCGGAGGCTGCCGCGGCGGGCCGCCCGGCGCGCGGGGTCCGGGGTCAGGTCTTGCGCAGCCGTACGCGCTGCACGCGGTGGTCGGCCCCCTTGTACAGCACCAGGGTGGCCCGGCCCCGGGTCGGGGCGATGTTCTCCACCAGGTTGACCTCGTTGATGGTCCGCCAGGTGTTCAGCGCGAACTCACGGGCCTCGGCGTCCTCGACCGTGGTGGCGATGGCGTGGAAGTAGGACCGCGGGTCCTCGAAGCGGGTCCGGCGCAACTCCAGGAACCGGTCCAGGTACCAGGAGCGGATGTGCTCGACCTTGGCGTCCACGTAGATGGAGAAGTCGAAGAAGTCCGCGACCGCGAGGTGCCCGGGTGAAGGCGGCTGGAGCACGTTGATGCCCTCGACGATGAGGATGTCCGGCCGGTGGACGGTCTGCACCGCGCCCGGCACGATGTCGTAGGCGAGGTGGGAGTAGACCGGCAGCTCGGACTGCGGGGCGCCGGCCTTCATGTCCGAGACGAAGCGCACCAGCGCCCGCCGGTTGTAGCTCTCGGGGAAGCCCTTGCGGTTCATGATGCCGCGCTCCTGCAGCACCGCGTTGGGGTACAGGAAGTTGTCGGTGCTCACCAGTTCCACGTTCGGGTGGTCCGGCCACTGGGCGAGCAGCGCCCGCAGCAGGCGGGCGGCCGTGGACTTTCCGACGGCGACGCTGCCGGCCACGCCTATGAGGAACGGCATGGGACGGTCGTCCTCACCGAGGAAACTGCGCACCGCGGCGTGCCGCTGCCGGGTGGCCTCGACGTAGAGGTTGAGCAGCCGGGAGAGCGGCAGGTAGATGTCGCGCACCTCATCCAGCGACGTGGGGTCGGCCGTCCCGCGGAGCGCGTCCAGCTCCGGCTCGGTCAGGGACAGCGGGGTCGCCGCGCGCAACGCCGCCCAGGCCGGACGGTCCAGTTCGACGTACGGCGTCGAGAATCCGTTCTTCGTCGCATGAGACACGGTTGCCCACCCTAGACGGTGCGCACCGGCGGTCCCCCCACCGGCCTGCGCGATCCGGCGGCCGAGACCTCCGCGCCGGATGTGACCAGAACTTTTTTCGGTCCCCGCTCGGCCGCCGCGCGACCGGGGCAGCGGCGACCCGAGGCCGGGCGTGACGTGCGGGAGCAGGCCGCACCTTCCCCTGTGGTCTATACCGCCACCTGCGAAAATCCCGAATGGACTAGTCCCGGAGAGGGCCGGAGGACCCCTCGTGATTGGTTACTCTGGCGCTCATGTGCGGAATCGTTGGCTACGTCGGGCCAAAACCGGCGCTTGAGGTCGTCGTGGACGGTCTCGCCAGGCTGGAGTACCGGGGGTACGACTCCGCGGGGGTCGCCGTCCTCGCCGACGGCAGGCTGGAGACCGAGAAGCGGGCCGGCAAGCTCGCCAACCTGCGGGCGGCGCTGGAGCGGACTCCGCGCTCGGCCGACGGGATCGGGATCGGGCACACCCGCTGGGCCACGCACGGTGGACCCACCGACGTCAACGCCCACCCCCACGTCGACAACGACGCGCGGGTGGCCGTGATCCACAACGGCATCATCGAGAACTTCGCCTCGCTGCGCCTCGAACTGGAGGAGAGCGGCTGCAAGTTCAGCTCCGAGACCGACACCGAGGTGGCCGCGCACCTGCTCAGCCAGGAACTCAAGGCCCGCGGCGACAACGACCTCGCCGCCGCCATGCGCGCGGTCTGCCGGCGGCTTGAGGGCGCGTTCACGCTGGTCGCGCTGAGCGTGGACGACCCCGACCTGGTGGTCGCGGCACGCCGCAACTCCCCGCTGGTGGTCGGCCGGGGCGAGGGCGAGAACTTCCTGGCCAGCGACGTGGCCGCCTTCATCGCGCACACCCGCGACGCCGTCGAGCTCGGGCAGGACCAGGTGGTCGAGCTGCGCCGCGACTCGGTGACCGTCACCGACTACGACGGCAACCCGGCGCCGGTGCGCGAGTACCACGTCGACTGGGACGCCTCCGCCGCGGAGAAGGGCGGCTACGACTACTTCATGCTCAAGGAGATCGTCGAGCAGCCGCGCGCGCTGGCCGACACCCTCCTGGGCCGGGTGGGCGTGGACGGGACCCTCACGCTGGACGAGATGCGGCTCACCCCCGCCGACCTGCGGGACATCGAGAAGATCGTCATCATCGCGTGCGGCACCTCCTACCACGCGGGCCTGATCGCCAAGTACGCGATCGAGCACTGGTGCCGGATCCCGTGCGAGGTCGAAGTGGCCAGCGAGTTCCGCTACCGCGACCCGATCCTGGACCGGCAGACCCTGGTCATCGCCATCTCGCAGTCCGGCGAGAGCATGGACACCCTGATGGCCGTGCGCTACGCGCGTGAGCAGCGCGCCCGGGTGCTGGCCATCTGCAACGTGAACGGCTCCACGATCCCGCGCGAGTCGGACGGGGTGCTGTACACGCACGCCGGGCCCGAGGTCGGCGTCGCCGCGACCAAGACCTTCCTCACCCAGCTGGTGGCCTGCTACCTGATCGGCCTCTACCTGGCGCAGGTGCGCAACCTGAAGTTCGGCGACGAGATCAACGCCATCATCGAGCAGCTGGCCAACATGCCGGACCAGGTGGAACGCGTGCTCGCCACCGTTGAGCCGGTCCGCGCGCTGGCCCGCTCGCTGGCCGACTGCGACACCGTGCTCTTCCTCGGGCGGCACGTCGGCTACCCCGTGGCCATGGAGGGCGCGCTCAAGCTCAAGGAGCTGGCCTACATGCACGCCGAGGCGTTCGCCGCCGGCGAGCTCAAGCACGGCCCGATCGCGCTCATCGAGAAGGGCCTGCCCGTGGTCGTCGTGGTGCCGTCCCGCGAGGGGCGCGGGGTGCTGCACGACAAGATCGTGTCCAACATCCAGGAGATCCGCGCCCGTGGCGCCCGCACCATCGTGATCGCCGAGGAGGGCGATGAGGCGGTGCGGCCGTTCGCCGACCAGCTCATCGAGATTCCGGCGGTGCCCACCCTGCTGCAGCCGGTCGTAGCCACGGTGCCGCTGCAGGTGTTCGCCTGCGAGCTGGCCCTCGCGAAGGGCAATGACGTGGACCAGCCGCGCAACCTGGCCAAGAGCGTCACCGTGGAGTGACGGCGACGGGCGGTCCCGGCCGGGCCGCGCGATGGGGGCGGTTCCGCGAGGGGCCGCCCCCATCGTCGTTGCCGGGCCACGCGGCCGGCGGTGTACCCGTAGCCGGCAGTCCGACCACGTATCGTGTCCATATCGCTACTCATCGCACCCGGCGAGGGGGCAGGTCATGGACCGGACGCGGCTCCGGCGCGGCGGCGGGATCGCCGCCGGTGCGCTGCTGCTCAGCACCACGCTCGCCGCCTCCACGGCGGCGACGCCCGCGGCCGGGATCGGCGACCGCTACTTTCCCGACTACGGGAATCCGGGCTACGACGTCGCGCACTACGACCTGCGGCTGGACTACGAACCCGCGACCGACCTGCTGGCCGGTACCGCCACCATCGACGCCACCGCGACGCAGGACCTCCCCCACTTCTCGCTGGACTTCCTGCTCGACGTGGAGTCGGTGCGGGTCAACGGCGAACCGGCCACCCACCGCTCGAACGACCACAAGCTCACCGTCGTCCCGGCGCGCCCGGTGGCCGCGGGCCGGCGGCTCACCGCCGTGGTGCGGTACGCCGACACCCCATCGCAGATCACCCGGCACGGCACCACGGCCTGGTGGCGCACCCGCGAGGGCGCGGTCGTCGTGGGCGAGCCCGAGTCCGCGTGGTGGTGGTTCCCCAGCAACGATCACCCGCGCGACAAGGCCACCTTCGACGTACGCGTGACCGTCCCCGAAGGTCTCCAGGTGGTGAGCAACGGCGTTCTCACCGACACCACGGTCCACAACGGCCGGGTCCGCTACACCTGGCGGGAAACCGCCCCGCAGGCCACCTACCTCGCCACGATGGCCATCGGCCGGTACCAGGTGCGGACCGCCCGCATGTCGGACGGCCTGCCGGTCGTCACCGCCTACGACACGGACCTCGGCGACGACCTCGCCGCGGCCCGGGCCAGCCTGGAGCGCACCGGCGAGATCGTGGAGTGGGAGAGCGAGCTCTTCGGCCGCTACCCGTTCACCTCCACCGGCGGCATCGCCACGGCCGCCGGCATTCGCTTCGCCCTGGAGACCCAGACCCGGCCGGTCTACTCGCCCCGGTTCTTCCGCCGCGGCCCCAACACCTACATCGTGGCGCACGAGATCGCCCACCAGTGGTTCGGTAACAGCGTCTCGGTCGCCGACTGGTCCGACATCTGGCTGAACGAGGGCTTCGCCACCTACACCGAGTGGATGTGGTCCGAGGACGAGGGCGAAGGCACCGTCCGGGAGCTGGCCGACTGGGTCTACCACCTGCATCCCGCCGACGACGAGTTCTGGCAGGTCCCCCCGGGCGACCTGGGCGCCGGCCGCCTGTTCGCACCGGCGGTCTACCAGCGCGGCGCGCTCGCCGTGCACGCGCTGCGGGCCGAGGTCGGCGACGCCGCGTTCTTCGAGATCCTGCGCACCTGGCTGGCCGAACACCGGTACGGCAACGCGAGCATCGCCGAGTTCATCGCGCACGCCGAGGCCGTCTCCGGGGCCGAGCTCAAGCCGCTCTTCGATGCCTGGCTGTTCACGAAGGGCCGCCCGGAGGCGGCCGTCGCCGAGGAGGCGGGCATCAACCCCCGTACCGTGCCGGAGGAACCCGCCTCCTGGCGAAAGATCCAGCCGCGCCGCCACTCCACCGGCGGACCTTGAGGGCGGCGCGACCGGCGCGGCCACCTCGGGCCGCCGGTGCGGCCCGGCGGCCGGACACCGCTGTGGCGCGGCCACCGGCCGCCCACGGACGATCACCTTCCGCCGCGGGTCACCCCAGCGCCGAGCGGACCACCCCGGCCAGCCGGTCCGCCACCTCCTGCGCGTGCGGTTGCGCCGCCGCCTCCACCATCACACGGATCATGGGTTCGGTCCCGCTCGGGCGGATGAGCACCCGCCCCTGGTCGCCCAGTTCCGTCTCCGCCTCGGCCACGGCCGCGGCGATCTCCGGGGACGTCGCGGCGCGGCTCTTGTCGACCCCACGGACGTTGACCAGGACCTGGGGGAGGCGGGTCATCACCTTGGCGAGTTCGGCCAGCGACAATCCCCGGCGGCTCATCGCGCCCAGCAGGTGCAGGCCGGTCAGCAGGCCGTCGCCGGTGCTCGCGTGGTCGAGCAGCACCACGTGGCCGGACTGCTCGCCGCCGAGGGAGTGCCCACCGGCGCGCATCGCCTCCAGGACGTAGCGGTCGCCCACCGGGGTCTCCACCACGTTGACGCCGGCCGTGCGCATCGCCAGCTTCAGGCCCAGGTTCGACATCACCGTGACGACGAGGGTGTCCCCGGCCAGCCGCCCGGCCTCCTGGAGCTCCAGGGCGAGGATGGCGAGGATCTGGTCGCCGTCCACCACGCTGCCGTCCGCGGCGACCGCCAGGCAGCGGTCGGCGTCCCCGTCATGGGCTATGCCGGCGTCGGCGCCGTGCTCCAGCACGGCGGCGCGCAGCGTGTCGAGGTGGGTCGAGCCGCAGCCCTCGTTGATGTTGAGGCCGTTGGGCTGGTCGCCGATGGTGATCACCTCGGCCCCGGCGCGCCGCAGCGCCTCGGGGCCCACCTGGTGGGAGGCTCCGTTGGCGCAGTCGAGCACGACCTTCAGGCCCTCCAGGCCGTGCGGCAGGCTCGCCACGACGTGCCGGATGTAGCGCTCCGCGCCGTCGGCGGCGTCGGTGACCCGGCCGACGTCGGCGCCGACCGCGGAGGTCACCGGCTGGCCGAGCCGCGCCTCGATCGCGTCCTCGACCGCGTCCGGGAGCTTGTGGCCACCGCGGGCGAAGAACTTGATGCCGTTGTCCGGGGCCGGGTTGTGGCTCGCGGAGAGCATGACCCCGAAGTCGGCTCCCAGCTCGTCGGTGAGGTGGGCCACGGCCGGGGTGGGCAGTACCCCGAGCCGGACGACGTCCACGCCCGCACTCGCCAGCCCGGCGACGACGGCCGCCTCCAGGAACTCCCCGGACGCCCGGGGATCACGGCCGACGACGGCGAGCGGCCGCGGCCCCTCCCGTTCCCCGTCGGTCAGCACCTGCGCGGCGGCGGTGGCCAGATCCAGCGCCAGCGACGCTGTCAGGTCGCGCCCGGCGACCCCCCGGACTCCGTCAGTACCAAACAGCCGAGCCACCAACGAATCGCCCCTTAACTCAACGAACCGGACTGTCAACCGGCATGTAATGGAGAACGACGAACACCGGCGGGCGGACGTCGGCCGCGCCCACCGGCGCCGGAAAACGGCTACGGCCCGCTCGGACCGCCCGTTCGCGATGACGGGCGGCCGACGGGCCGTAGCTGCGAGCCGATGAACATCGGCGGGGAGGACCAGGCGGTCCGGTTACCGCTTGGAGTACTGCGGAGCCTTGCGGGCCTTCTTGAGACCGGCCTTCTTCCGCTCGACCTTGCGGTCGTCACGGGTGAGGTGGCCGGCCTTCTTCAGGACCGGGCGGTTGTTCTCGCGGTCCTGGTCGGCGAGCGCGCGGGCGAGACCGTGCCGCAGGGCACCGGCCTGACCGCTGGTGCCGCCACCGGTGAGGCGGGCGACGACGTCGTAGGCGTCCTCAAGTCCCAGGGCGGCCAGCGGCTCCTTGATCAGCTGCTGGTGGACCTTGTCCGGGAAGTAGACCTCAAGCGGCTTGCCGTTGATCTTCCACTCGCCGGACCCCGGCGCGATGCGGACGCGCGCGATGGCCCGCTTGCGACGCCCGGTGCCCGCGGCGGGACCCGCCGCGACGGGCGCCACCCCGTAGCCGGGGGCGTCCGGAGTCTCGCTGGTGTACTCAGCGGGGAACTCCTCGGGGTTGTCCTCGTAGGACACGTCCTGGTTGGCGACGTCTTCGGTACCGGTGGGCTCGACCACGGTTCTCCTCGTACTTCCTTCAGTCTCGCGAACGCCTAGGCCGGCTGCTCGATCTTCGTGATTTCGAACGGCACCGGCTTCTGGGCCTGGTGCGGGTGCTCCGCGCCGGCGTACACCTTCAGCTTCTTGGCCATCTGGCGGCCCAGGGAGTTCTTCGGCAGCATGCCCTTCACGGCCTTCTCGATGGCGCGCTCGGGGTGCTTGGCGAGGAGCTCGCTGTAGGCGACGGAACGCAGACCGCCGGGGTAACCGGAGTGCCGGTAGGCCCGCTTCTGCTCCAGCTTGTTGCCGGTCAGCGCCACCTTCTCGGCGTTCACGACGATCACGAAGTCGCCGGTGTCGATGTGCGGAGCGTAGTACGGCTTGTGCTTGCCTCGGAGCAGCGTGGCGACGTGGCTGGCCAGCCGCCCGAGCACGACATCGCTGGCGTCGATGACGTGCCACTGACGCTGGACATCGCTGGGCTTAGGGCTGTATGTGCGCACGATCGTAAGCCTTCGTCTCAGTCGGCGGGCGCCATCCCCGCGGACGGAGATGGAGATACTCGTAATTGCTGGTCCGGACCGCCCGCTGCGGCGGACCAGCCCGGTGGTCGGATGCGTGGACGATGAAGCGTGATCGGCACCCAACAAGAAGGTGTGGGAACCCACGGCAACTCAACGCACAACGACGGAACATCGTACCGATCAGATGCGCCACAGGTCAAAACGGCCCATGATCATATTGCATGTGGCCCATGGGCCGACATGTGGTCGCACCGCGATCCGTGATGACTCCACACTCATTATGCCTTGTCGGATGAGTGCTTCGGCCACGCCGGGAACGCCCGTCGCCGCGCGGCGCGCGGACCGCCCGGAGGCCGCGTCCGTGGTGGTGGGCGGCGTCATGGCGGCGGGAGGACGGGACGCCTATCATCGCGAAGGAGCACGCGCGCCGGACCGCCCGAGGCCGGCTCCGTGCGAGCATAGCGGGTCCACGGTGGCTCACGTCCGCCCCGGCGCGGACGGCTCGCCCGGAGAACGGCTATCCTCAGCCCACACGGCCGGTTCCACCGGCCCCGCCCCGCCTGATCCCGAGAAGCCGGTCAGCCGCCGTTCTCCCGTCCCCCGCCGCCGCAGCCGGCGGCCTCAGCGTCGCAAGGTCGATCACGGGGAAGCCGGGCAGCGCCCCGATCGATCGCCTCATCCGCCTCCCCGGTCGCCCGGGCGGCCCGCCGCAACCGGCCGGGTCCGCGCCCGGCCCGCACGACCGGCCGGCCGCCGCGGTCCGTCCGCTCGCGCCGGAGGCGGGAGCATCAGCCGCCGCCCATGGACAGTCTCCGGAGTTCTCCCATCGCACCGCATCCGAATGAGCCGCAGGACGGCCGTCCCGGTCACCCCGGACGACCGCCGTCCCCGCCCGTGACCGCCGACCAGGCCGGCCGGCAGCAGAGCGCCCCCTGGGACGACCTGTTCTCCGCCGACCCGCCCCCGGCCGCCCAGCCGCCGGACGACCCCCGAACCGCGCCGCCCGGCGGCCCGGCGCCGCAGCCGCCGCCCGGCTGGCCCGCGCACCTGCCTCCGCCCGGCCACCAGGGCCCTTGGGGCGCGCCGGGACGCCAGGGACCGCAGACCGGCGGCCAGCGCCCGCCCACCGGCCCGCAGGCGCCGTACGCCACTCCCTACGGCCAGCAGCCCCCCGCCGCTCCGTCATGGGGCGACCCGGCCGGCCAGCCCCCGCACGCGGCCCCGCCGCGCCCGCTCCCGGACGGTGGCCCGGCGGCGCTGCCGCCCGCCGGACCCGGGTCCGGGCCGCAGCGGCCGTACGGGTGGCCGGGCCCGCCGGTGGACGCGCCGAGCGGCGGCCAGCGTCCGCCCACGGGGCCGCAGCCGCCCTACCCCGGCGGCCAGCAGCCCCCGTGGCCCGGCCAGTCGCCGACAGGGGGCCAGCATCCGCTGCAGGGACGGGTCATCCCGCCCGGCGCCTCGGGCCCACAGGTCCCGCCCGGCGGTCCCCGCCATCCCGAGCCCGGCCCACCGAACCCGTACCCCGGCGCGGGACCGGACGACGGCGCCACCCAGTTCATCCCGCCGGTGACCGACGACGGCGCCACCCAGACCATCCCCCCGGTGCGCGACGAACCTCCGCCCAGCCGGCCGGCCGACGACGTGTTCGGCGGCCGGCCGATGTTCCGCGACGAGGCTCCCCCACGCGACACCGGTTCCACCACCGCCCAGTTCGACATGTCCGGCTTCACCGCCGATCCGGGCGGTGACGCCCGCGGCGGCCGGCCACGCGGCGGCGGTTCGGGCACCGGCCGCCGGGGCGGGCCGTCGCCGAAGATCCTCATCGGCGCCGGGTTCGGCGCCCTGGTGCTGCTCGGCGGCATCGGCGCCTTCGTCCTCGCCACCCAGGGTTCCTCCGGCCCCGGCGAGTACGAGGTCAGCCAGGTCGCCGACGAGAGCGTCGACCCCGACCCGCTCCAGGTGGACGACGTGTTCGGCGCCGAGAGCATCGAGGTGGACGGGCAGACCTTCACCCGGGTGCAGACCGACGACACCGAACGGTGCGAGACCGTGACGCACGGCGACTACGGCCAGGTGCTCGTCGACAACGAGTGCCGCCAGGTCGTGCGGGCGTCCTACGTCAACGAGGACCGCACCCGCGCGGTGACGGTCGGGGTGGCGGCGATGGCCGACCAGGACGGGGCCCAGGCCGCGCAGGAGGGCCAGGACCTCGCCTCGTCCCAGTGGTTCGCCGGTCTGGCCGGCCAGAACGGCAGCGGTGCGGAGCGCATGGACGTCGCCGGCGGCCACGGCTCCGGCGCCACGTGGGGCCGGTACGTCGTGTTCGCGCTGGCCGCGAACGCGGACGGCCGCACCCCCGGGGGCGACGCCGCCGACCTCGCCGAGCTGAGCGGCCAGTTCGTCAACCTCCCGCTCGTCCCGCTGGGCGACCGCGCCGCCTAGATCGTCGCTGGGAAATGCCCTGGTCAGTGGTCGTACGCGATCAATGACCGCTCGACCGGGGCGCCCACCGGCCAGTCGCGCCGGACCGCCGCGTTCAGCGCGCGGACGCGCCGGCCGGTACGACCCCACCGCCCCTCGGTGATACGCGCGGCGTGGCGCTCCGGGAGGCGCCGCAGCGGACGGGGGCGCCGTCCATCAGCCTGAGCTTCGAGGTGCTCGGAATCGCACCGGAGCAGGACCTGGGTCACGGTTACGCACACCGGTTCGGCGTCAGTGAGCAGGCAGGGGCGCCCCGGCGGGCTCATTGCGCGAAGGGGGCACATGGTCGTCCAGTCGGACGTCGAGTGCGCTCAGAAGGGCGTCGACCGCAGTCTTCACACACCGATCCTCGACCCCCTTCGTCATGGGCGCGGCAGCTTCAGAGATCCCCCATCAACGATCCAACGGACCAGGTCCGCAGGACGCGGCGCCGGGTGCCGCCCGGCACCCGGCGCCTCCCCGGGACGGATGCCCGGCGTGGCGGCGGAACCGTCCGTTCGGGGAACGGTCCGCCGCTGCCTGTTCCGGCCGACGCCGACGGGAACCGGCGACGCTCGCGTCCGGACCGCACGGCGGCACGTCCGGGAGTCCACGCGGACGTCCCGTCCGACCGTCTGCGGGGTACGCGGCGCATCGCCCCGGATCACGGTGTGCGAGAGCCGGTGTCGCGGAGCGGCACGCCGCACCCGGACCCGTAGCTCGGCCGTCCCGAGACTCACCGACATACTCGAAGGCCGCTCGGCGGCGCGCCTCGGATATCGAGCTCCCCACCACCGGCGAACACGACCACACCGACGGCCTGCGGGAATGGTGCACCTGTCCCGAGCGATTCACTCCAACGCGCGGCCACGTGACCCGGCCGTGTCACTCCCCCGGCAGGGTCCGGACCCGCCGGGTGGCGCGCGCCCGCTCCGCCAGTTCGGCCTCGGGCGGGTAGCGGACCTCCTCCAGGCTCAGGCCGTGCGGCGGCACCACGTGCACCGCGGAGTCGCGGACGCCCGCGGCCAGCACCCGGCGCGGCCACTCGATCTCCCGGCGGCCGTCGCCCACCGCCAGCAGCGCGCCGATCAGCGCCCGCACCATGTTGTGGCAGAAGGCGTCGGCCTGCACGGTCGCGGCGTACAGGTGTTCCTCCTCACGGACCCAGTGCAGCCGGAGCAGCTCGCGGATGGTGGTCGCGCCCTCCCTGCGGCGGCAGAACGCGGCGAAGTCGTGCTCGCCCACCAGCCGGGCGGCGGCCGCGTTCATCCGGTCGAGGTCCAGCGGGCGCTTGTGCCAGAGCACGTCCCGCCGACGCAGTGGCGGCACTCCGGCCGGGGCGTCGCTGACCCGGTAGACGTAGCGGCGGAACAGCGGGGAGAACCGTGCGTCGAACCCCTCGGGTGCCGGGCGGACCGCGCCGACCCGCACGTCGGACGGCAGCACGCCGGCCAGCCGCCGGAGCAGCCGGTCCCCCTCGGCGGCCCACACGTCCGCGGGCACGCTGACCTCCGCCACCTGGCCGCGGGCGTGCACCCCGGCGTCGGTGCGCCCCGCGCAGGTGATGGCGGGCTCCTCTGGCAACCGCAGCACGCGCCCGACGGCCTCCTGCAGCGTGCCCTGCACCGTGCGCCGGCCCGGCTGGGCGGCCCAGCCGGAGAAGTCGGTGCCGTCGTAGGCGATGTCCAGCCGCAACTTGACCGGCCGCACGGCGCCGTCGCGGTCCTCCGTCATCCTGCTCCTTCTCCCCAGCAGTGCGAGAGCCCGCCACCGAGCGGTGGCGGGCTCTCACGGTCGGGTGACCGAGGACGCGTCGCGTCCTCAGCGGGTCACTCCTTGCCGTCCTCGGCCTTCTCCTCGGACTTGTCCTCGGCCGCCGCCTCCGGAGCGGTCTCCGCCGCCGGAGCGGTGGTCTCGGCGGTCTCCTCGGCGGGCTGCGCGCCCGTCTCCGGAGCGGCCGCCGGGGCCTCCTGCGTGGACTGGGCCGTGCCGGCCGTGGCCGGCAGCGCCTCCACCAGTTCGATCACGGCCATGGGGGCGTTGTCGCCCTTGCGCGGCCCGATCTTGGTGATGCGCGTGTAGCCGCCGTTGCGGTTCTCGTACCGCGGGCCGATCTCGGTGAACAGCTCGTGGACCACGCTCTTGTCGTGGATCTTCGTCAGCACCTGCCGACGCGCGTGCAGGTCACCGCGCTTGCCCAGGGTGATGAGCTTCTCCGCGTACGGACGCAGGCGCTTGGCCTTGGCCTCCGTGGTCTTGATACGACCGTGCTGGAACAGCGAGGTCGCCAGGTTCGCCAGCATGAGCCGCTCATGAGCCGGGCCGGAACCCAGGCGCGGCCCCTTCGTTGGCGTGGGCATGGTGTCGTTCTCCTAGTGGTGCGATCCTCGACCAGCACTCGGTCGTGGACCATGGGCGACGTCTTCTAGTACTGCTCGGTCTCGACGTAGGACTGGTCGTCCTCCTCGGACCCGTAGGAGTCGGCCGCGCTGGTGGGGTCGAATCCGGGCGGGGAGTCCTTCAGCGACAGGCCCATGTCGATGAGCTTCTGCTTGACCTCCTCGATGGACTTCGCACCGAAGTTCCGGATGTCGAGAAGGTCCTGCTCGGAGCGGGCCACGAGCTCACCCACGCTGTGGATGCCCTCGCGCTTCAGGCAGTTGTAGGAGCGAACCGTGAGGTTCAGGTCCTCGATCGGCAGCGCCAGGTCCGCCGCCAGGGCGGCGTCCGTCGGCGACGGGCCCATGTCGATGCCCTCGGCGTCGACGTTCAGCTCGCGCGCCAGGCCGAACAGTTCGACCAGCGTCTTTCCGGCGCTCGCGACGGCGTCGCGCGCCCGGATGGACGGCTTGGTCTCGACGTCCAGCACGAGACGGTCGAAGTCGGTCCGCTGCTCGACACGGGTCGCCTCCACCTTGTAGGTGACCCGCAGCACCGGCGAGTAGATGGAGTCGATCGGAATCCGGCCGATCTCCTGGCCGGGCTGCTTGTTCTGCGTCGCCGAGACGTAGCCGCGGCCGCGCTCGACCGTCAGCTCCATCTCCAGCTTGCCCTTGCCGTTCAGGGTCGCGATGTGCAGGTCGGGGTTGTGCACCTCGACCCCCGCCGGCGGCGCGATGTCGGCCGCCGTGACGACCCCGGGGCCCTGCTTGCGCAGGTACATCAGAACCGGCTCGTCGTGCTCGGAACTGACCACCAGGCCCTTGAGGTTCAGGATGACCTCGGTGACGTCCTCCTTGACGCCGGGCACGGTGGTGAACTCGTGCTCGACGCCCTCGATGCGGATGCTGGTGACAGCGGCACCGGGGATGGACGACAGCAGGGTCCGGCGCAGAGAGTTGCCGATGGTGTAGCCGAAGCCCGGCTCCAGGGGTTCGATGACGAACTTGGAGCGGAACTCGGAGACCGACTCCTCGGTCAGGGTGGGACGCTGAGCGATCAGCATGGTCCGTCTTCCTTTCCCACGACCGCCCGCTATATGACGGTCACTGGTCAGCCCCGCGGTTGCGGAGCCTGGTGCCCGGCCCCGGGACCCTCAGGCCCCGGGCCGACACGGCGTGTTGTACGGAACCGGGTCAGACCCGGCGCCGCTTCGGCGGACGGCAGCCGTTGTGCGGAACCGGCGTGACGTCCTGGATGGAGCCCACTTCCAGGCCGGTGGCCTGCAGCGAACGGATGGCGGTCTCGCGGCCGGACCCGGGGCCCTTGACGAAAACGTCCACCTTGCGCACCCCGTGCTCCTGGGCGCGGCGCGCGGCGGCCTCGGCGGCCATCTGCGCGGCGAACGGGGTGGACTTGCGCGACCCCTTGAAACCGACCTGTCCCGAGCTGGCCCACGAGATCACCGCACCGCTCGGGTCGGTGATGCTCACGATCGTGTTGTTGAACGTGCTCTTGATGTGAGCGTGCCCGTGGACGATGTTCTTCTTTTCCTTGCGACGCACCTTGCGCGCGGCGCCCTGCTGACGGCCCTTAGGCGGCATTCTGCATAACTCCCAAGATCATCGATCCGTTGACGGTCCGGACGAATTGCGCTCGTCCGGGCCCGGGGCGGACTACTTCTTCCCGGCCTTCTTCTTGCCGGCCACGGTCTTCTTCTTGCCCTTGCGCGTGCGCGCGTTGGTCTGCGTGCGCTGACCGTGGACCGGGAGGCCGCGGCGGTGCCGGATGCCCTGGTAGCAGCCGATCTCGATCTTGCGGCGAATGTCGGCCTGGACCTCGCGGCGCAGGTCGCCCTCGACCTTGTAGTTGGCGCTGATCCACTCGCGCAGCTTGACCAGCTCTTCCTCGGTCAGCTGGTGGACGCGCGTGTCGGGGTTGACCCCGGTGTTCTGGAGGGTCTCGGCGGCGCGGGCGCGACCGATCCCGAAAACGTAGGTGAGAGCGATCTCCACCCGCTTGTCGCGGGGAAGGTCGACGCCTTCGAGGCGTGCCATCTGGGCGAACTCCTTCAGTGCTGTAGCGGAGGTCTGTCCCGTTCGCCGTCCTCTCGTCGCCCAATCGACGAGGCCCCGGCCTCCGACCAGGGGTTCTTCCCGGGCGCCGTGCGGCGCGCGCGGGAACCGGAACGGGTCTTGCGGTTCTGCTGTGCCTACGGACCGGCGGTCCGCGAGGCGGATGGTGCGTTCAGGAAGCGGGGCTCGCTCAGCCCTGCCGCTGCTTGTGGCGCGGGTCCGCGCAAATGACCATGATCCGGCCGTTGCGGCGGATCACCCGGCACTTCGCGCAGATCTTCTTGACGCTCGGCTTGACCTTCATGGTGGCTCCGGACTCGATGCACCTCGCGCGCCGCCTGCGCTCAGGCCGGGCGGCGACGGTGCGGCTACTTGTAGCGGTAAACGATGCGCCCGCGCGTGAGGTCGTAGGGGCTCAGCTCCACGACGACCCGGTCGTCGGGGAGGATACGGATGTAGTGCATCCGCATCTTGCCGCTGATGTGGGCAAGCACCTTGTGCCCGTTGTCGAGCTCCACTCGGAACATAGCGTTGGGTAGGGACTCGATAACGGAGCCCTCGATCTCGATGGCGCCGTCTTTCTTGGCCATGTCCTCCACGCTTCGTTCATCGACTTTGTTGACGTATGTAACCCGACGGGACTCCTGCCGGGTGACCGGCACGCGTTCACGCGGGGCCGTCTCGGTTCGGAGTCGGCTCCGCTTCGAAAGAACGCTGGAAGATCAGGTCAACTGCAATAGCATACGCCAACGCGACGGATGTTGATGAACCAAGCAGAGTGACCCAACACTGACCCAACAGCCCGCGTGTGGGCACGACAAGTCTACCCGCTCCTGACAGCGCCGACGTCGCCGGCCGCCGCCGCTAGCCGTCGCCGTCCTCCGGCTCGACCGACCTGCGCACCGCCGCGATCCCCAGGGTGACGAACAGCATGACGACGCCCCACGGCGCGGCCACCCAGATCCACCACGGGTAGCCGTCGTGGGCGCCCGTGGCCACGGTGATGAGCCAGATGGTGAAGCACAGCGTGTTGACCCCGCCCCAGATGAGCCAGGGGATCAGCACCGTGGGCTCGCGCAGCACGCCACGACGCCGCGGGGGGCGTGCCGAGGTGCGCCGCGGCGCGGGCCGCAGGTCGGCGAGGTCGCGCTCGGGCAGGTCCGCGGTGATCAGGTCCAGCTCCGCCTCGGTACGGGCGCGATACACCCGCGTCAGGCGCTCGGTGAAGTCCTCGTTCTCCAGCCGCCCCTGGGCGAAGTGCTCCTGAAGCCGCCGTGCGACGCGGTCGCGGTCGGCGTCGGAGGCCCTGGTCTCCGGGGAGATCTCGGACACGGTCATCCACCCATTCCTGCTTCGGACCGCCCCGCCCGCTCCCACGCGCGAGGCCCGTCACCGCCATCGTAGTGGCGACGGGCCTCGGGCTCCGGGGTGCTGCTCCTCCCACCCCGGCCGGTGCGTCAGAAACCAGGGTCCGGCAGCCCTAGGGCGGCGATCCGCTCGCGGTTCTCCTCCCGGGCCGTCAGCACCACCGGGCCGTCCTCGGTGACCGCGACGGAGTGCTCGAAGTGCGCGGACCGCTTGCCGTCACGGGTGACCACGGTCCACCCGTCCTCCAGTTGCAGCACCTGCCGGGTGCCCCGGTTGACCATCGGCTCGATGGCCAGGCACATGCCCGCCACCAGGGCGAGCCCGCGGCCGGGCCGGCCGTGGTTGAGGACGTGCGGCTCCATGTGCATCTCGGTGCCGATCCCGTGGCCGCCGTACTCCTGCACGTTGCCATAGCGCCCACGCCGGGAGATGGCGGAGTCGATGGCGTGGCCGATGTCGCCGAGCCGGGCGCCGACGCGCATGGCCGCGACGCCGGCCCACATGGCGTCCTCGCAGACCCGCATGACCTCGGCATCGGCCGGATCCGCCTCGCCGACCGCGACCGTGATGGCGGAGTCGCCGTGCCAGCCGTCGAGGATGGCCCCGCAGTCGATGGAGATGATGTCGCCCTCGCGCAGCACCTTGTCCGCCCGGGGGATGCCGTGCACGACCTCCTCGTTGACCGAGGCGCAGATGGAGCCCGGGAAGCCGTGGTAGCCCTTGAAGGACGGCACGGCGCCCGCCGCGCGGATGCCGCGCTCGGCGATGGTGTCGAGGTCCAGCGTGCTGATCCCCGGCCGCACCGCCGCGCGCAGCGTGTCGAGCGTGTCCGCGACCACCCGGCCGGCCGCCCGCATCTTCGCGATCTCGGCCGGGCTCTTCAGCTGGATCTCCGGCTGTGCCTTGCGGAACATCACGCCCGGGCTCTCAGCGCGGCCAGGGCGCGACCGGTGACCTCGTCCACCGTTCCGGTGGCCTCGATCCCCACCAGCACCCCGGCGTTGGCGTAGAAGGTCACCAGGGGCTCGGTCTGCTCCCGGTAGACGTCCAGCCGGTGCCGGATGGTCTCCTCGCGGTCGTCATCGCGCTGGAAGAGCTCGCCTCCGCACACGTCGCACACGCCCGCCCGCTTCGGCGGGTCGTAGGCCATGTGCTGAACGTGCCCGCACGCACGGCAGGTGCGCCGCCCGGAGAGCCGCTTGACGACCTCCTCCTCGTCGACCTTCAGCTCAAGGACGACGTCGAGGCCGCGGCCGGCGTCGTCGAGCGTCTTGTTCAGCCACTCTGCCTGGGCGACGTTGCGGGGGAAGCCGTCGAGCAGGAAGCCCTCCCGGGCGTCCGGCTCGGCGAGCCTGTCCCGCACCATCGCGTTGGTCACCTCGTCAGGGACCAGGTCCCCTCGGTCCATGTAGGACTTGGCGAGGTTACCCAGCTCTGTGCCGCCGCTGACGTTGGCACGGAAGATGTCTCCGGTCGACACCTTCGGAATAGACAATTCGGACGCCAAGATTTGGGCCTGGGTGCCCTTTCCGGCTCCCGGGGGTCCCACCAATACGGCACGCACTATCGCAGAAAACCTTCGTAGTTCCTCTGCTGGAGGTGACTCTCGATCTGCTTCACCGTGTCCAGCCCGACACCGACCATGATCAGGATGCTGGTGCCACCGAACGGGAAGTTCGCGCTGGCCCCGGACGCCCCGAGCGCCAGCATCGGCAACAGCGCGATCACACCCAGGTAGAGCGCACCGGGAGTCGTCAGCCGGGTCAGGACGTAGTCCAGGTACTCGGCGGTCGGACGCCCGGGGCGGATGCCCGGGATGAACCCACCGTACTTCTTCATGTTGTCGGCCACTTCAGCGGGGTTGAAGGTAATCGCGACGTAGAAGAACGCGAAGCCGACGATCAGCGCGAAGAAGGTGGCCATGTAGACCGGGTGGGTGCCGGTCGGGCCGAAGTAGGTCGAGAGGAAGTCCACGACCGGACTGTCACTGTCCTGGCCGATCAGCCCGATGGCGAGCTGCGGCAGGTACAGCAGCGAGGACGCGAAGATGACCGGGATGACACCGGCCTGGTTGACCTTCAGCGGGATGTAGGTGGAGCTGCCGCCGTACATCCGCCGGCCGACCATCCGCTTGGCGTACTGCACCGGAATCCGGCGCTGCGCCTGCTCCATGAAGACCACACCGGCGATCAGCACCAGTCCGGCGACACAGATGATGGCGAAGATCCACGGGCTCTGCTCGCTCCAGATCCGCGCCATCGACGACGGGAACACCGCGATCACCGTGGTGAAGATCAGCAGCGACATGCCGTTGCCCACGCCGCGCTCGGTGATGAGCTCGCCGAACCACATGATGACGCAGGTGCCCGCGGTCATCACGAACACGATCGTGATCAGCGTGAGCAGGTCCTGGTTCGGCATGTAGCTGGAGGGCAGGCACGCGCCCTGGAAGAGCTGGCCGGTTCGGGCCATCGCGATGATGCTGGTCGACTGCAGCAGCGCCAGCGCCACGGTCAGGTACCGCGTGTACTGCGTGATCTTGGCCTGCCCGGCCTGGCCCTCCTTCTTGAGGGCCTCCAGCCGCGGGATCACCACCGTGAGCAGGTTCAGGATGATGCTCGCGGTGATGTAGGGCATGATGCCCAGCGCGAAGATGGCCAGCTGCAGCAGCGCGCCGCCACTGAACAGGTTGACCAGGGAGTACAGCCCGGTGGTGTCCTCGGTCTGCGCCCCCTGGAGACACTGCCGGATCGCGTCCGGGTTGATGCCCGGGGCGGGGATCACCGACCCCAGCCGGTAGATGGTCAGGATGAAAAGGGTGAACAGCAGCTTGTTACGCAGGTCAGGCGTGCGGAACGCACGGACGAACGCACCTAGCACGTCTCCTCCTGCGAGGCTTCGGCGGCGGCGGAGCCGGTTCGAGACATCGCGGCCGATCCTGAGTGGTCGTTGGACATCAGCTCGGAGCCGGCGCCCCGAGCCCGGGAGTTCTCTTCGTAAGCAGATGGCACTTTAACAGCCGTTCGACAGGTGACGCGTGACGGCGACCTCACTACGCGTGCGACAAGGCCGATCGCCAGGTAACCCGCCGCTCTCCCTAAAAGATAACGGGGCGCCGGCCGGTTTCCCCAACCTTATGGGAGTACCCGGCAGACGCCCCGTGGACTCAACTATACGAGTCTCCGCTACAGCTCGGTGGTAGAACCACCGGCAGCGGCGATCTTCTCCTTCGCCGACGTGGAGAACGCGTGCGCGCTCACCCGCACGGCGACCGAGATCTCGCCGGTGCCGAGCACCTTCACCGGCTGGTTCTTGCGAACCGCGCCCTTGGCGACCAGGCTGTCGACGGTGACCTCGCCGCCCTCGGGGTACAGCTCGCCCAGGCGGTCCAGGTTGACGACCTGGTAGGTCGTCTTGAACCGGGCGTTGCTGAAGCCCTTGAGCTTGGGGACCCGGCGGATGAGCGGCATCTGGCCGCCCTCGAAGCCGGCCGGCACGGTGGAACGAGCCTTCGTGCCCTTGGTGCCACGACCTGCGGTCTTGCCCTTGGACGCCTCGCCGCGACCCTTGCGGATCTTGGCCTTGTTGGCGCCCGGAGCGGGCCGCAGGTGGTGGATCTTGAGCAGCTCGTCGGGAGAATAGTCGTTCATTCGGCGACCTCCTCGACGGTGACGAGGTGCGCGACCACGTTGATCTGGCCGCGAACCTCGGGACGGTCCTCACGCACGACCGACCGGCCGATTCGCCCGAGTCCGAGCGACCGGAGGCTGTCGCGCTGGTTCTGCTTGCCGCCGATCTTGGAGCGGACCTGCGTGATCTTCAGCTTCGCCATGACCTAGGCCCCCGCCTTCGCTTCCGCACGGGCCCGCAGCATGGCGGCCGGAGCGACGTCCTCGATGGGCAGGCCGCGGCGCGCCGCGATCTCCTCGGGACGGTTCAGGCCCTTCAGCGCGGTCACCGTCGCGTGCACGATGTTGATCGGGTTGGACGAACCGAGCGACTTGCTCAGCACGTCGTGGATGCCGGCGCACTCCAGCACGGCGCGCACCGGGCCACCCGCGATGACACCGGTACCGGGAGCGGCCGGGCGCAGCAGCACCACACCGGCCGCGTCCTCGCCCTGCACCTGGTGCGTGATCGTGCCCTGGATGCGCGGGACGCGGAAGAAGTTCTTCTTCGCCTCCTCCACACCCTTGGCGATCGCGGCGGGGACCTCCTTGGCCTTGCCGTAGCCCACACCGACCATGCCGTTGCCGTCGCCGACGACGACCAGGGCGGTGAAGCTGAAGCGCCGGCCGCCCTTGACGACCTTGGCGACCCGGTTGATGGTCACCACACGCTCGATGTAGGAGACACCCTTGTCTGCGGCGCCGCCGCGGCGATCGTCACGGCGGTCACGCCGCTCGCCACCGGCGCCGCGCCGCGGAGCTGCAGCCATCAGTGGTTCCTCTTCTCGTAGACGTTAATGCCCTTGGCCGGAGTCATTTCTAGAACTCCAGCCCGCCGGCACGCGCGCCGTCGGCCAGCGCGGCGATACGGCCGTGGTACTTGTGGCCGCCACGGTCGAACACGACCGCGGAGACGCCGGCGTCCTTCGCCCGCTTGGCGAGCAGCTCGCCCACCTTGCGGGACTTCTCGGTCTTCGTCCCCTCGAAGGCACGCAGGTCCTTCTCCAGCGTGGACGCCGACACCAGCGTGATGCCCTTGGTGTCGTCCACGACCTGGACGAACATGTGCTTGGAGGAGCGCGTCACGACCATGCGCGGACGCTCGGGGGTGCCCGAAACCTTCTTGCGGATCCGCAGGTGCCGCCGCGCACGGGAAGCCGCGCGCGAGGCCGTGCCCTTGCGGACCAGCGTCGTGCTCTTCGCCATGCTTACCTACCAGCCTTTCCGGCCTTGCGGCGGATCTGCTCGCCCTTGTACCGCACGCCCTTCGCCTTGTACGGGTCGGGCCTGCGCAGCTTGCGGATGTTGGCGGCGACCTCGCCGACCTTCTGCTTGTCGATGCCCTCGACGTGCAGCAGGGTCGGCTTCTCCACGCGGAACGTGATGCCATCGGGCGGCTCGACCACGACGGGGTGGCTGTAGCCGAGCGAGAACTCCAGGTTCGAGCCCTTGGCCTGCACCCGGTAGCCGACGCCGTGGATCTCCAGCGTCTTGCTGAAGCCCTTGGAGACGCCCTCGATGTTGTTGGCGATCAGCGCGCGGACCAGCCCGTGCAGCGCGCGGTTGTCCGGCTTGTCGTCGGGACGCCCCACCTTGATCTGGCCGTCCTCCAGGACGACGGTGATCGGCTCGACGACGGTGTGCGTCAGTTCGCCCTTCGGCCCCTTGACTTTGACGTCTTGCCCGTCAATCGTGACTTCGACGCCCTTCGGGACCGAGATCGGCAGTCGACCGATACGCGACATGCTGAAATCTCTCCCTCTACCAGACGTAGGCGAGGACTTCGCCGCCCACGCCACGCTTCTTGGCCTGCTTGTCGGTCATCAGGCCGCCGGACGTCGAAATGATGGCCACGCCGAGGCCACCCAGGACCCGCGGAAGGTTGTCCTTCTTCGCGTAGACCCGCAGGCCGGGCTTGGAGACGCGGCGGACGCCGGCGATCGAACGCTCCCGGGTGGGCCCGTACTTCAGCTGCACCACGAGGTTCTTGCCGACGGGCGCGTCCTCGGTGTTCCAGCCCTGGACGTAGCCCTCCTGCTGGAGGATCTCGGCGATGTGCGCCTTGATCTTGGAATACGGCATCGTCACGGTGTCGTGGTACGCCGAATTCGCGTTGCGCAGACGCGTCAGCATGTCTGCGATCGGGTCGGTCATCGTCATGGCCGATTGGCCCTTCCTCGCCGCGGTTTCCGCTGAGGTCAGGTCGGTCCCTCACCGCCTGCTCCCCTGCTCCCGCAGGGGATCCTCACGGACCTACGGCGTGGTCATGGGCACCGTGGCGGACCCGCCTCTTCGGGTCGGTCCGAGCACCGTGCCTGGTCGGTTATCTGTGCAATCGTGCGGCGGATCGCCAGTCACACTGGCTCCGGGGGCCGCCGCGGGCGCCGCCGGACCGGTACACACCGGGGCCGGCCCTCGCGGGCCGGCCGACCGGTCACTACCAGCTGGACTTGGTGATGCCCGGGAGCTCACCCCGGTGCGCCATCTCGCGGAAGCAGATGCGGCAGAGGCCGAACTTCCGGTAGACGGCGCGCGGGCGGCCGCACCGCGAGCATCGAGTATACGCGCGAACCTCGAACTTCGGCTTCCTGTTCGCCTTGGCGATCAGTGCCTTCTTAGCCATGTGTGGTTACCCCTCGGGCTTCCTGGTCGTCGTCCCCGGCCGCTTCGGCCGCCCTGGACGAACTACGCTTCCTTGAAGGGGAAACCCAGCCGCCTGAGCAGGCTCCGCCCCTCGTCGTCGGTGGTCGCCGTGGTGACGACCGTGATGTCCATGCCGCGCTGGCGGTCGACCTTGTCCGGGTCCACCTCGTGGAACATCACCTGCTCGGTGAGACCGAAGGTGTAGTTGCCGCGGCCGTCGAACTGCTTCGGGGAGAGCCCGCGGAAGTCCCGGATGCGCGGCAGCGCCAGGGAGAGCAGCCGGTCGAGGAACTCCCACATCCGGTCGCCGCGCAGCGTGACGCTCGCGCCGATCGGCTGGCCCTCACGCAGCTTGAACTGCGCGATCGACTTCTTCGCCCGGTTGATCTTCGGCTTCTGGCCGGTGATGGCCGAGAGGTCGGAGATCGCGCCCTGGATCAGCTTCGCGTCCCGGGCCGCCTCGCCGACACCCATGTTGACCACGATCTTGGTCAGCCCGGGCACCTGCATGATGTTGCCGTATCCGAACTCCTCGCGGAGCCCCTGCACGATCTCGGAGCGGTACTTCTCCTTGAGGCGCGGCAGCGCGGGAGCGGCGGTGTCACTGGTGACCGTCATCAGATGTCCTTACCGGTACGGCGGGAGATCCGAACCTTGGTGCCGTCTTCGGTGAAGCGGTACCCGACACGGGTGGGCTTGCCGTCCTCGACGATCGCCACGTTGCTCACGTGGATCGGCGCCTCCTGGGTGACGACCTCACCCTGCTGGCCACCCGCCTGGTTGGCCTTCTTGTGCTTCTTGATGAGGTTGACGCCCTCGACGACGACACGCTGCTCCTTGGGAATGGCCCGCAGGACCTTCCCGGTGGCACCCTTGTCCTTGCCGGCGATGACGATGACCTCGTCGTCCTTCTTGATCTTCATCGCCTACAGCACCTCCGGCGCTAGCGAGATGATGCGCATGAACTTCTTGTCCCGCAGCTCGCGGCCGACCGGGCCGAAGATACGGGTGCCTCGCGGGTCCCCACCGTCCTTGATGAGCACCGCGGCGTTCTCATCGAAGCGGATGTAGGAGCCGTCGGGCCGGCGGCGCTCCTTGGTGGTGCGCACGACAACGGCCTTGACGACATCGCCCTTCTTCACGCCGGCGCCGGGAAGGGCGTCCTTCACCGTCGCCACGATGATGTCGCCGATGCCCGCGTATCGCCGACCCGAACCGCCGAGGACACGGATGGTCAGGATCTCCTTCGCCCCCGTGTTGTCGGCGACCTTGAGTCGCGACTCCTGCTGAATCACGTCTGCTCCTGATATTTCGCGCGGGAATGCGTCCCGCGCTGCTAGGTGGTCTCACCCCAGCGGCGGCCGATCTCCACCAACCGGCCGCCGATGCAGGGGTCTACTTAGCCTTCTCCAGGATCTCCACGACGCGCCAGCGCTTGGTCGCCGACAGCGGACGGGTCTCCATCAGGCGGACCCGGTCGCCGACACCGGCGGTGTTCGCCTCGTCGTGGGCCTTGTACTTCGTGGTGCGGCGGATGACCTTGCCGTACAGCGCGTGCTTGACGCGGTCCTCCACCTCGACAACGACGGTCTTGTCCATCTTGTCGCTGACAACGTAGCCCTCACGGACCTTGCGGTAGTTCCGCTGGGTCACGGCCTTGTCCTCGCTCATTCGGCTGCTTCCTTCGTCTTGTCAGCCGACGCGCCGGCCAGCGGCATGATGCCCAGCTCGTGCTCCCGCAGGACGGTGTAGATCCGGGCGATCTCCCGCTTGACGGTACGCAGCCGAGCGTGGTTGTCCAGCTGCCCGGTGGCGGCCTGGAAGCGGAGGTTGAACAGCTCCTCCTTCGCCTCCTTGAGCTTGCCGACCAGGTCCTCGACGGACTGGTCCCGCAGCTCCTGGGCGGTCAGGGACTTCGCCATCACGCCTCCACTTCGCGCTTCACGAACTTGCACTTCATCGGGAGCTTGTGCATCGCCCGGCGCATGGCCTCCTTGGCCACCGCCTCCGGCACACCCGACAGCTCGAACATCACGCGCCCGGGCTTGACCGGGGCGACCCACCACTCGGGGGAACCCTTACCGGAACCCATGCGGGTCTCGGCGGGCTTCTTGGTGAGCGGCCGGTCCGGGAAGATGTTGATCCACACCTTGCCGCCACGGCGGATGTGCCGGGTCATCGCGATACGCGCCGACTCGATCTGCCGGTTGGTGACGTAGGCCGATTCCAGGGCCTGGATGCCGTACTCACCGAAGTTGACCGTCGTGCCGCCCTTGGCCCGGCCCGAGAGGCTCGGGTGGTGCTGCTTGCGGTACTTGACCTTGCGGGGAATCAGCATCGGTCAGCTCCCCTCGTTCCCGGACTTCGCGCCCGCCTCGGCGCCCTGAGGCGTCTCGGCCGGCTTGCTGTCGGCCTGCTGTCCCTGGCCGCCGCCCTGCTGGCCGCCGCGACGGCGACGCTGCGGACGCTCGCGGCGCTGGCCGCCGCCCGGAGCGCGCTGCGCGGCCTGGGCGGCCTCGCGCTCGGCGCGGGTGGCCGGCGCGTCGCCCTTGTAGATCCAGACCTTCACACCGATGCGGCCGAACGTCGTGCGGGCCTCGAAGAAGCCGTAGTCGATGTCGGCGCGCAGCGTGTGCAGCGGCACCCGGCCCTCGCGGTAGAACTCCGAGCGGGACATCTCGGCGCCGCCGAGACGGCCACCGCACTGCACCCGGATGCCCTTGGCGCCGCTCTTCATGGCGCTCTGCATCGCCTTGCGCATCGCCCGCCGGAACGCGACCCGGCTGGAGAGCTGCTCGGCGACGCCCTGTGCCACGAGCTGGGCGTCGATCTCGGGGTTCTTCACCTCAAGGATGTTCAGCTGGACCTGCTTGCCGGTCAGCTTCTCAAGGTCGCCGCGGATGCGGTCGGCCTCGGAACCACGCCGGCCGATGACGATGCCCGGCCGGGCGGTGTGGATGTCGACGCGGACCCGGTCGCGGGTGCGCTCGATCTCGACCTTGGAGATCCCGGCACGCTCCATACCGCGGTTCAGCATCCGGCGGATGGCCACGTCTTCCTTGACGTAGTCCTTGTAGAGCTTGTCGGCGTACCAGCGGCTCTTGAAGTCGGTGGTCACGCCCAGCCGGAACCCGTGCGGGTTGACCTTCTGCCCCACTATCGGGTCCTTTCCTTCGTCTTGGTGGACGAGGCGCCCGCGGTCTCCCGCGGCTCGACGACCACGGTGATGTGACTCGTCCGCTTCGTGACCCGGAAGGCGCGGCCGAAGCCCCGCGGCCGAATCCGCTTCAGCGTCGGGCCCTCGTCCACCCAGGCGCGGCTGACCACGAGCGTCTCGCGGTCCAGTTTGTCGTTGTGCTCGGCATTGGCGATGGCGCTCGCGAGCACCTTGCCCACCGGCTCACTCGCCGCCTGGGGCGCGAACCGCAGCACCGCCTGTGCCTCGTCAGCGGGCAACCCGCGAATAAGGTCCACCACCCGGCGGGCCTTTCGGGGCGTAACACGGACGAACCGTGCCTGTGCCCTCGTTCCCATCGCTCTTCCCTCGCTCACGGAACTCACCCCCACGCACCGTGGGGAACATTGCTCTTACTCTGCGTGCAACCGCTAACGGCGGCTACGGCGGTCTTCCTTGACGTGGCTGCGGAAAGTGCGCGTGGGAGCGAACTCGCCGAGCTTGTGACCGACCATCGACTCCGTCACGAACACGGGGATGTGGGTCTTCCCGTTGTGGACGGCGATCGTGTGCCCGATCATCGCGGGGATGATCATGGAACGGCGGGACCACGTCTTGATGACGTTCTTGGTGCCCTTCTCGTTCTGCGTCTCCACCTTCTTGAGCAGGTGGTCGTCGATGAAGGGGCCCTTCTTAAGGCTACGTGGCATCAGACGTGCTCCTTACCGCTTCTTCTTGCTACGCCGACGCACGATGAGCCGGTCACTGGCCTTGTTCGGCTTACGGGTACGACCCTCGGGCTTGCCCCACGGGCTGACCGGGTGGCGACCACCCGAGCTCTTGCCCTCACCACCGCCGAGCGGGTGGTCGACCGGGTTCATGGCGACACCGCGGACGGTCGGGCGCTTGCCCTTCCACCGCATACGGCCGGCCTTGCCCCAGTTGATGTTTGACTGCTCGGCGTTGCCGACCTGTCCGACCGTCGCCCGGCAGGTCACCTCGACCTGCCGCATCTCGCCGGAGGGCATCCGCAGCGTGGCGTACGCGCCCTCCTTGGCGAGCAGCTGGATCTGCGAACCCGCGGAGCGGCCCAGCTTGGCGCCACCGCCCGGCTTCAGCTCGACCGCGTGCACGAACGTACCCGTGGGGATGTTCCGCAGCGGGAGGCAGTTGCCCGGCTTGATGTCGGCCTGGGGGCCGTTCTCGACGCGGTCGCCCTGCTTGAGGCCGGCCGGCGCCAGGATGTAACGCTTCTCGCCGTCCACATAGTGGAGCAGCGCGATGCGCGCGGTGCGGTTCGGGTCGTACTCGATGTGCGCGACCTTGGCCGGGATGCCGTCCTTGTCGTGGCGGCGGAAGTCGATGACCCGGTAGGCCCGCTTGTGCCCGCCACCCTGGTGGCGGGCGGTGATGCGGCCGTGGCCGTTACGTCCGCCCTTGGAGTGCAGCGGACGCACCAGGGACTTCTCCGGCTTCGAGCGCGTGATCTCGACGAAGTCGCTCACGCTGGAGCCGCGACGACCCGGTGTCGTCGGCTTGTACTTGCGAATGCCCATCTTCTTCGCGCATTCCTTTACGTGGTGCTGGAGATGAAGCGGTCAGGCTGGCGGATCAGACGCCGAAGATGTCGATCCGGTCGCCGTCCCGCAGGCTCACGATCGCGCGCTTGGTGTCGGGGCGCTTGCCGTACCCGAACCTCGTGCGCTTGCGCTTGCCCTGACGGTTGATCGTGTTCACGCTGGTGACCTTCACGTCGAAGATCTTCTCCACCGCGATCTTGATCTGCGTCTTGTTCGCGTCCGGCCGGACGATGAACGTGTACTTGTTCTGGTCCATCAGGCCGTAGCTCTTCTCAGAGATCACCGGCTCGATGATGATGTCCCGAGGGTCGGGGATCCTCACTGGTCCTCCTCCTGAGACGTCGCGGCCCCGGCGCCACTGGCCTGTGCCACGAACGCTTCGTAGCCGCGCTCGGTGAACACGATGTCGTCGGCGACCAGGACGTCGTAGGTGTTGACCTGGCCGGCGTCGAGGATGTGCACCTCGGGCAGGTTCCGCAGCGCCAGGCGGTTGTGCTCGTCCTCACGGCCGAGCACCACGAGCACCTTGTCGGAGTCGGTGACCTGACGCAGCGCCTGCAGCGCGGTCTGGGTGCGCTTGGTGGTGACGTCCGCCGCGACGAAGTCGCTGATGACGTGCACGCGGTCGTGCCGGGCCCGGTCGCTGAGGGCGCCGCGCAGTGCGGCGGCCTTCATCTTCTTGGGCGTGCGCTGGGAGTAGTCGCGCGGCTTGGGGCCGTGCACCACGCCACCGCCGGTGAACTGCGGAGCGCGGATGGAGCCCTGCCGGGCGCGGCCGGTGCCCTTCTGGCGGTACGGCTTCTTGCCGCCGCCGCGGACCTCGCCGCGGGTCTTGGTCGAGTGCGTGCCCTGCCGGCCCGCGGCCTCCTGCGCGACGACGACCTGGTGGATCAGCGGGATGTTGACCTGCTGATCGAAGATCTCGCCGGGGAGCTCAACGCTCCGGCCGGCCGCGCCGTCGGGGTTCCTGACCTCGATCGTCGCCATGGCTTACTTCTCCCCCTTCGCGGCGGTGCGGACGAGCACCAGCCCGCCGTTGGGGCCGGGGACCGCACCCTTGACCAGGATGAGACCCTTCTCGGCGTCAACCGCGTGCACGGTGAGGTTCTGGACGGTCGTGCGCACGTTGCCCATGCGGCCGGCCATCCGGAGGCCCTTGAAGACCCGGCCGGGGGTGGCGCAGCCGCCGATGGAACCCGGCGAGCGGTGCTTGCGCTGGGTGCCGTGCGTGGCGCTCAGGCCGCGGAAACCGTGCCGCTTCATGACACCCGCGTAGCCCTTGCCCTTGCTCTTGCCCGTGACGTCCACGAGCTGGCCGGCCTCGAACGTGTCGGCGGTCAGCTCCTGGCCGAGCGTGTACTCGGTGGCGTCGAGGGTGCGGACCTCGACGTAGTGGCGGCGCGGGGTCAGGTCGTGCTTGCGCAGGTAGTCGCCGAGCGGCTTGTTGACCTTGCGCGGGTTGATCTTCCCGTAGCCGAGCTGGATGGCGGAGTAGCCATCGGTCTCCGGGGTGCGGACGCGCGTCACGACACACGGACCGGCCTTCAGGACGGTCACCGGCACGATCCTGCCGGCGTCGTCGAAGACCTGGGTCATGCCGAGCTTCTCGCCCAGGACTCCCTTGATCTGCTTGGTGGCCATCTCTGTGCGTCCCTTAAAGCTTGATCTCGATGTCAACGCCGGCCGGGAGGTCGAGCCGCATGAGCGAGTCGACGGTCTTCGGCGTCGGGTCGATGATGTCGATCAGCCGCTTGTGCGTGCGCATCTCGAAGTGCTCGCGCGAGTCCTTGTACTTGTGCGGCGAACGGATGACGCAGTACACGTTCTTTTCCGTCGGCAACGGCACCGGGCCAGCGACCTGCGCGCCGGTCCTCGTCACAGTCTCGACGATCTTGCGCGCCGAGCTGTCGATGACCTCGTGGTCATAGGCCTTCAGCCGAATGCGGATCTTCTGTCCCGCCATGGTGGCCTTTTCGTCCTTCGCTTCAGTGTCCGTAGAGGCGCGGTGCCGTGATCCGGCCCGGTGCCCTCCGGGGCTGCCCTTGTGTTCGTGGCTCTATTCACCTGAGAAACCGCTGCAGGGCTGTCCCCTGAGTGAGGTGGCATCACCGCTACAGAGCCCGATGACGTCGTTCATGGTGGTGGCGGCCGAGCCGACCAGTGGCTCGACCGCCACCACCGGGGCGGGCCGGCGTTCTGACGCCCGCCGGCACCGCCCCGTGCGGTCGTCCTACTTGATGACCTTGGTCACCCGGCCGGCGCCCACGGTCCGGCCACCCTCGCGGATGGCGAACTTCAGGCCCTCCTCCATGGCGACCGGCTGGATCAGCTCCACCTTCATCTCGGTGTTGTCACCGGGCATGACCATCTCGGTGCCCTCGGGCAGCGTGACGACGCCGGTGACGTCCGTGGTGCGGAAGTAGAACTGCGGCCGGTAGTTGTTGAAGAACGGCGTGTGGCGGCCACCCTCGTCCTTGGACAGGATGACGACCTGAGCCTCGAACTCGGTGTGCGGGGTGGTCGTGCCCGGCTTGATGACGACCTGGCCGCGCTCGACGTCCTCGCGCTTGGTGCCGCGCAGCAGCAGACCGACGTTGTCACCGGCCTGGCCCTGGTCGAGCAGCTTGCGGAACATCTCGACACCGGTGACCGTGGTGGTCTGCTTCTCCGCCTTGATACCGACGATGTCGACGGTCTCGTTGACGTTGATGACACCGCGCTCGATGCGGCCGGTGACCACGGTGCCGCGGCCGGTGATCGAGAAGACGTCCTCGATCGGCATCAGGAACGGCTTCTCGACGTCGCGGACCGGCTCCGGGATGTTCTCGTCCACGGCGCTCATGAGCTCCAGGATCGACTGGCCCCACTCGGCGTCGCCCTCCAGCGCCTTGAGCGCGGAGACCTTGACGACCGGGACGTCGTCGCCCGGGAACTCGTACTCGTTGAGGAGCTCACGCACCTCGAGCTCGACGAGCTCGAAGATCTCCTCGTCGTCCACCATGTCGGCCTTGTTCAGGGCGACGACGATGTAGGGCACGCCGACCTGACGGGCCAGGAGCACGTGCTCCTTGGTCTGCGGCATCGGGCCGTCCGTGGCGGCGACCACCAGGATCGCGCCGTCCATCTGGGCGGCACCGGTGATCATGTTCTTCACGTAGTCCGCGTGACCCGGGCAGTCGACGTGGGCGTAGTGGCGCGCCTCGGTCTGGTACTCGACGTGCGCGATCGAGATGGTGATACCGCGCTCGCGCTCCTCCGGCGCCTTGTCGATGTCCTCGAACGGCGTGAAGGGGTTGAGCTCGGGGTACTGGTCGTGCAGGACCTTGGTGATCGCCGCGGTGAGCGTGGTCTTGCCGTGGTCGATGTGACCGATGGTCCCGATGTTTACGTGCGGCTTGGTCCGCTCGAACTTGGCCTTCGCCACTGGATTTCTCCTACTGGATCTAACGCCGTGTGACGTACGAGGTTGCTAGCTGTCTGGTTACGTGGCGCGGTTACTCGCCGCGGGCCTTCGCCACGATCTCGGTGGCGACGTTGGACGGGACCTCCGCGTAGGAGTCGAACACCATGGTGTAGTTCGCCCTCCCCTGCGTGCGGCTGCGAAGGTCGCCCACGTAGCCGAACATCTCCGACAGCGGCACGAGTGCCTTGACGACGCGCGCACCCGCACGCTCGTCCATCGACTGGATCTGTCCGCGTCGGCTGTTCAGGTCGCCGATCACGTCGCCCATGTAGTCCTCGGGCGTGGTGACCTCGACCGCCATGACCGGCTCCAGAAGAACCGGCTTGGCTTGCCGCGCCGCTTCCTTGAAGGCCATGGAACCGGCGATCTTGAAGGCGAGTTCGGAGGAGTCGACGTCGTGGTACGCGCCGTCCTGCAGCGTCACCTTGACACCCACGAGCGGGTACCCCGCCAGGATGCCGAACTCCGCGGCCTCCTGGCAGCCGGCGTCCACCGACGGGATGTACTCCCGCGGAACGCGGCCGCCCGTGATGTTGTTGACGAACTCGTACCCGGCGCCGTCGGTGTCGCCGTCGGCCTCCAGCGGTTCGAGGTCGATGATGACGCGGCCGAACTGGCCGGAGCCACCCGTCTGCTTCTTGTGGGTGTACTCGACCTTCTCGACCTTCCGGCGGATGGTCTCGCGGTAGGAGACCTGCGGCTTGCCGATGTTCGCCTCGACCTTGAACTCGTCCCGCATGCGGTTGACGAAGACCTCGAGGTGCAGCTCGCCCATACCGGCGATGACCGTCTGGCCGGTCTCCTCGTCGGTGTTCACCTGGAAGGTGGGGTCCTCCTCGACGAGCCGCTGGATCGCGATGCCGAGCTTCTCCTGGTCGCTCTTGGTCTTCGGCTCGATGGCGACCCGGATGACCGGCGCCGGGAAGGTCATGGACTCCAGCACGATCGGCGAGGCCGCGTCGCAGAGCGTCTCACCGGTGGTGGTGTCCTTGAGCCCCATGACGGCCACGATGTCACCGGCGCCCACCCGCGCGATCTCGGTGCGCTTGTTGGCGTGCATCCGGTAGATCTTGCCGATGCGCTCCTTGCGGCCCTTCACGCTGTTCAGGACCTGCGAGCCGGCCTCCAGCACACCGGAGTAGATGCGCAGGTAGGTGAGCTTGCCCAGGTGCGGGTCGCTCATGATCTTGAAGGCCAGGGCCGCGAGCGGCTCCTCCTCGCTCGGCTTGCGGGAGAGCGACGCCTCCTCGGTCTCGTCCTTCGGGTCGTGACCGGTGATCTCGTCGATGTCCAGCGGCGAGGGCAGGTAGGCGACGACCGCGTCGAGCAGCGGCTGCACGCCCTTGTTCTTGAACGCGGTTCCGCAGAGGACCGGGACGGCGGTGCCGGCGATGGTGGCGCGCCGGATGGCGGGCACCAGCTGCTCGATCGTGGGCTCCTGACCCTCCAGGTACAGCTCCATGATCTCGTCGTCGGCCTCGGCCAGGGTCTCGACGAGCTTGTCGTGAGCCTCGCGCGCGGCGTCGGCGTGGGAGTCCGGGATCTCGATGGTGTCGTACATCTCGCCCTTGGCGGCCTCGTCCGACCAGACGTAGGCCTTCATGCGGACGAGGTCGATGACGCCCTTGAAGCCGGCCTCCGCGCCGATGGGCAGCTGGATCGCCAGCGGGTTGGCCCCGAGGCGGTCCGAGATCATGTCGACGCAGCGCTGGAACTCGGCGCCGATCTTGTCCATCTTGTTGACGAAGCAGATCCGCGGCACGTTGTACTTGTCCGCCTGCCGCCACACCTGCTCGGACTGGGGCTCCACGCCCTCCTTGGCGTCGAACACGGCCACCGCACCGTCGAGGACACGCAGGTTCCGCTCCACCTCGACCGTGAAGTCGACGTGGCCGGGCGTGTCGATGAGGTTGATGGTGTGGTCGTCCCAGTGAGTGGTGGTCGCGGCCGACGTGATCGTGATGCCGCGCTCCTGCTCCTCCTTCATCCAGTCCATGGTGGCTGCGCCCTCATGGACCTCACCGATCTTGTAGGTCACACCGGTGTAGAAGAGGATCCGCTCGGTCGTGGTGGTCTTGCCCGCGTCGATGTGCGCCATGATCCCGATGTTGCGGACCTTGGCAAGGTCAAGAGCAGTGGTAGCCATGTGGCTCGTCTTCTCTCGGTCTCTCGTCTCGATAGGCCGCGGGGATTACCAGCGGTAGTGGGCGAAAGCCTTGTTGGACTCCGCCATCTTGTGGGTGTCCTCGCGACGCTTGACGCTGGCGCCCAGGCCGTTGCTGGCGTCCACCAGCTCGTTCAGCAGGCGCTCGGTCATGGTCTTCTCCCGGCGCTGACGGGCGTACTGCACCAGCCAGCGCAGAGCGAGCGTCGTGCTGCGGGACGAACGGACCTCGACCGGCACCTGGTAGGTGGCGCCACCGACGCGGCGGCTGCGCACCTCAAGAGCGGGCTTCACGTTGTCCAGCGCACGCTTCAGGACCACGAGCGGGTCCTGACCGGTCTTCTCACGGGCTCCTTCGAGGGCGTCGTACACGATGCCCTGCGCGATGGAGCGCTTGCCGTCGAGCAGCACCTTGTTGATCAGTGCGGTGACCAGCGGCGAGCCGTAGACCGGGTCGGTGATCAGCTGGCGCTTTGGCGCCGGGCCCTTGCGCGGCATGCTTACTTCTCCTTCTTAGCGCCGTAACGGCTACGCGCCTGCTTGCGGTTACGGACGCCCTGGGTGTCCAGAGAACCGCGGATGACCTTGTACCGGACACCCGGCAGGTCCTTCACACGGCCACCGCGCACGAGCACGATGGAGTGCTCCTGCAGATTGTGTCCGACACCGGGGATGTAGGCCGTGACCTCGATCCCGCTGCTGAGGCGGACACGGGCGACCTTGCGCAGCGCGGAGTTCGGCTTCTTCGGCGTAGTGGTGTAGACACGCGTGCACACACCACGACGCTGCGGACTCCCCTTCAGCGCCGGGGTCTTGTTCTTCGAGACCTTGTCCTGTCGGCCCTTACGGACCAGCTGCTGGATGGTGGGCACCGCGTCTCCGTCTTTCTCGTGACCTACGCCGGTTCTGTTAGCCGATTGCGCTATTGACCTGCTGGATTTCCGACCTCCCCCGACCCCCGCATCCGGGCGTGTCGCGCACTCTCCCGTGCATGACGACGTGGTTGCACCCGGCCTCGCGGCCGACTGTCGTGGGAGGAGGTGTCACGCGCCGCTCTCGGAACGCCACCTCAAGGCGACCAGGAGTGCCCCGGAGGGCCAGGAGGCACAGTCTCCAAAGCGCACACGTGTGACCCGCTGACTCACGGGCACGAAGTTGAAGAGTACCGAACAGCGTCTACCTGGTCAAAACAGCGGTGTCCGCGCTCGGTACCCGTGGCTTCGCAGCCTCATGCTGCCGTAGGTCACCCTCTAGTGTACGGGCAGTCAGGAGTGCCGCGTGCGGTGATGTGGTTCCGTTGTCGCGCGCCCGTGCCGCGGACGGCCGCTTCCGCCGCCGCGATGGCGCGTCGCCCCTCCGCCTACCCCGCGCGAGCCTCCGCACACCTGCCGATCGCGGCAGGGGCTGACCGGCCCGCCCCCGCCGAAGCCGGAGCGGGCCGTGCATCCAGCCGGGAGTCCTCAGAACAGCAGGGACGTCCCGACCACGATGATCTCCAGTCCCGAGAGCCCGATGCCGATCCAGGCGGTGATGACGCCGCCCCGCACCAGGTGTTCCCCCTCCAGTTCCCCGTGCGAGGACCGGATCGCCCGCCGCACGCCGGGGGCGATCACCAGCGCGGCGATCGCGGTGGCCAGGCCGATCACCGGGATCAGGCCGAGGATGCCCAGCCAGAGCGTGGCCCCGGCCCGGGGCGCGGTCTCCGGCCAGTCTTCGAGGTTGTCGTACCCTGGGTACTCCTCGCCCGCGGGCCGGTCGTCGAAGCCGGGGAACTCCTCGGCCACCCGGTCCCGGCCGCCACGGGACCGCCGGCCGCGCGCCCCGGCCCCGGAGTCGCCGGGTGCGTCGTCCCCGTAGCGGTCGTCCCGGTGGTCCTCGTCGTCGCGGTAGTCGTCGTCCCGGTACCGGTCCTCCCGGTACTCGGCGTCCCGGTAGCCGTCATCGCGGTAGCCGTCCGGCGCCCCGTACTCGTCCGGGCGGCCGGGGTGGCCGTCGTACCCGCCGCGGTCCGAACCGTGGTCCCGGTAGGCCGGGTCGTCGCCCGGTCCGTCGTCGTACGGCCGGTCGTAGGGGCGGTCGCCGTACCCGTGCTCGCGGGGGCCGAGTTCGTCATGGCCGAACCCGCCCTCGTCGTCGCGGGAGTACCCGCGCTCGTACGCCGCCGGGCGTGCGTCGAAGCGGTCGTCGAGCACCGGCATCGCCTGGGTGCCCTCGCCCGGGTCGGGGCGGGACGGTTCGGCGCGCCGGTCCTCGGCGCTCGCCGGTGGGGAGCCGAGGCCGGCCTGCAGGTCCTTCGGGCGGAGCGCCTGTGTGGTGTGCGTGGGATTGCCGTCGCGGCGCCGGTCCTGTGCCTCGGCGCCGATCCGCCGCACCTCTTCGGGCAGCCGCGGGTCGTCGCGGCTGAACGCCCAGGTGTTGCCGCTACCGGTTCCGAGACCGCCGCTCAGCGGGTCGACCGCGGGCTCGGGCTGCGGACGCGGGTCGGCCGGCTGCTGCCACGCCGTGGAGTCGTAGGGATCGGCGAGCGGATCGTCGGCACGCGCCGCCGGGCGGTCCGGCCCGGCGTCCGTGGGCGCCGGGTCCCGCCAGTCGAGCGGGCCGAGCTCGTCGGACGGCGCGGCCCCGGACGGCGACCGCCGGCCACCGGTGCGCGGTTCCGCGCCGAGCGGGTCGGCGTCGGGGCGCCGGTGCGCGGCGGGCTCGGCTTCGGGGGTGTCGCCGCGTGGCGGCCAGGCGGTGTCGGCGGACAGCGGATCCGGCGCCGTGGCGCCGCCCGTCTCACGCCGCGGCTCCCACTGCCCCGAACCCACCGGACCGGGGAACGGATCGGTCAGCGGATCCCGCAACGGATCCGCCAGTGGGTCACGCTCCGCCCGCTCCACCGACGGCTCCACGCCCGGGTACCTGCCCGAGCCCAGCGGATCCGCGCCCGGAACGTCCACATCCGAACGATCGGCCGTGCCCGGTGTCCGGTACGGCGTGCCGAGCGGATCGGCGTCGCCGTAGCGCGGTACGGCACCACGGGACGGGGCGTCCAGCGGGTCGGCGTCCGCCGGAGCCGTGCCCCGGTCCTCGGAACGCGGCGGCCAGGCGGTGTCGGCCGACAGCGGATCCGGCGCCGTCGCGCCGCCCGTCTCACGCCGCGGCTCCCACTGCCCCGAACCCGGCGAACCCACCGGACCGGGGAACGGATCGGTCAACGGATCCCGCAACGGATCCCGCTCTGCCCGCTCCGACGGCTCCACGCCCGAGTACCTGCCCGAGCCCAGCGGATCCGCGCCCGGGACACCCACATCCGCACGATCGGCCGTGCCGCCGTCCCAGCCGGGGTAGCCGGTACCGGACGCGCCCAACGAGGACGCCGCGGGCTGTTCGCCGGTGGGGACCCGGTAGACGCCGGGCCCACCGGACGGCGAGCCGCCCAGTGGGTCGCCGGACCGCTCGCCGCCCGGGGCGGTGCTCCAGTCGGTGCCCGGACGCCCGTCGCCGGCGGCTCCGGGAGCGGGCCGGTCCAGCGCGGGGTCGGGCGGCAGCGGCTCACCGAAGCCGGACCCGCCGGACGGGCGGCCGGCGTCGTTGCGGTACCCGCCCCAGTCGTCCGTCTCGTCGGCCGGCCGGCCGGCGTCGGTGCGGGGGGAGGCCGCCCCGGCCCGCGGGTAGCCGTCGGCCAGCGGATCGCCGCCGGTGTCGCTCTCGCCGTGCGGGTATCCACCGGACCCGGGGTAGCCGCCGGCCCGCAGCGGCTCGCCGCCGTAGGGCCGCTCGGGCCACCCGGACGCCGTCTCCTCGGGCTCGCGGGCCGGCCGGTAGCCGTCGCCGAGCGGATCGTCGTGGCCGCCCGGCCGGTCTCGCCGGGCCGCCGGGGAGCCGGGGTAGCCGGTATCGCCCCCGGGGGCCGGAGTGCCCAGCCCGCCCAGGGCGGACGGGTACGGCTCGGCCATGCCGGGCCGCCGGGCGGCGTCGCCGTAGCCGAGTCCCGGATATCCGCCGGTGGCCGGCGCGGCCGCCTCTCCGTGCCGCCGCAGGTAGGGGTTGGAGCTGTCGGCCAAGGGTGCGGGACCGTCGGGCCGGTCGCCGCCGGGCGCGGCACCGGGGCCGTCCTGAGACCGCCGCTCGTCGCCGTTGGGCTCCTCATGCCGCGCCTGGGCCCGGTACCGGTCGCCGCTCGGCGTGAACCACGAGCCCGGAGCGTGTTCCGGCTGCTCGGATCCGTCCTCCGGCGACCCGTACGGTACTCCCCCGTTTTCGGTCACTGTGTTCGATCTCCCGACCGCGCGTGAGCGCTCTTCCGACTCTCCGCCCGAGTATGGCGGGCGGCAACGACGAACGGCGGTAGTACCACTCCTCCGGAGTGGACCACCGCCGTCGCCAGTTCAACCAATCGATCTCACCGGTTGGTTATCAGGTCACCTGTTATAGGGACCGAAGTCGTACTCCTCCAGCGGGACGGCCTCGCCGGATCCCTGCCCGAAGGTGTACTCGCTGGGCTCCTCGTAGGCCGACACGGAGTACATCGACGCCTTGGCCTCCTCGGTCGGCTCGACCCGGACGTTGCGGTACTGCGGCATGCCGGTACCCGCCGGGATGAGCTTACCGATGATGACGTTCTCCTTGAGCCCGAGCAGCGGGTCGCTCTTGCCGTGGATGGCGTTCTCGGTGAGGACCCGGGTGGTCTCCTGGAACGAGGCGGCGGACAGCCACGACTCCGTCGCCAGCGACGCCTTGGTGATGCCGAGCAGCACCGGCCGGCCGGACGCCGGCTGGCCGCCCTCGGCCACGACCTGACGGTTGATCGCCTCGAACTTCGGACGCTCCACCATCTCGCCCGGCAGCAGCTCGGTGTCGCCGGACTCCAGGATGTTCACCCGCTTGAGCATCTGCCGCACGATGATCTCGATGTGCTTGTCGTGGATCGAGACACCCTGCGACTTGTAGACCTCCTGCACCTCCGACACCAGGTGCTGCTGGACCGCGCGCGGCCCCTGGATGCGCAGCACCTCGTGCGGGTTGATGGCGCCCTGGATCAGCTGCTGGCCGACCGTGACGTGGTCGCCCTCGCCCACCAGCAGGCGGGCCCGCATCGGAACCGGGTAGGCGATCTCGTCCGAGCCGTCGTCCGGAATCAGGACGATCTTACGGCTCTTCTCGGTCTCCTCGATCCGGATCCGGCCCTCGACCTCGCTGATCGGTGCCACACCCTTGGGGATGCGGGCCTCGAACAGCTCCTGGACACGCGGCAGACCGTGCGTGATGTCCTGACCGGCGGAACCACCCATGTGGAAGGTCCGCATGGTCAGCTGAGTGCCGGGCTCACCGATGGACTGTGCCGCGATGATGCCGATGGCCTCGCCCACGTCGACCGGCTTGCCGGTGGCCAGCGACCGGCCGTAGCAGGTGCTGCACACGCCGATCTTGGCCTCACAGGTCAGCGAGCTGCGCACCCGCACCCGCGTGACGCCGGCGGCGATCAGCTTGTCGATGACCCCCTCGGTGGTGTCGGTCAGCGCCGGGGCGATGACCTTACCGTCCACCACGACGTCCTCGGCCAGGGTGCGGCCGAACCCGGTGTTCTCGACGTTGTGCTTGCGCACGACGACGCCGGCGGCGTTCTGCTCACCGATCTCGTGCCAGAGCGAGCGGTCGGTGCCGCAGTCGACCTCGCGGACGATGACGTCCTGCGCCACGTCCACCAGGCGCCGCGTGAGGTAGCCGGAGTCGGCCGTCCGCAGCGCGGTGTCGGCCAGACCCTTGCGCTGGCCGTGCGTGGAGATGAAGTACTCCAGCACCGACAGGCCCTCGCGGTAGGAGGACTTGATCGGCCGCGGGATGGTCTCGCCCTTGGTGTTGGAGACCAGTCCGCGGATACCGGCGATCTGGCGCACCTGCATGGGGTTGCCACGGGCGCCGGAGTTGACCATCATCCACACCGGGTTGTCGGCCGGGAAGTTCTCCTCCATCTCCTTGGCGACCTCGTTGGTGGCCTTGGTCCAGATCTCCGTGAGCTCCTGACGGCGCTCGTCGTCGGTGATCAGACCGCGGTCGTACTCGCGCTGGATCTTGTCGGCCTGCCGCTCGTAGCCGTCCAGGATGGCCTGCTTGCGCGGCGGGGCGACGACGTCGCCGATGCCGATGGTCAGGCCGGACCGGGTGGCCCAGTGGTAGCCGGCGTCCTTCAGCGCGTCCAGCGTGGTGGCCACCTGGACCTTCGGGTAGTTCTCCGCCAGCTCGTTCACCAGGGCGGACACCTGCTTCTTGCCCACCTGGTAGTTGACGAACGGGTAGTCCTCCGGGGTGGTCTCGTTGAAGAGGTACCGCCCCAGCGTGGTCTCCAGCGTGTAGGGCTCGCCCGGCTGGTAGTCCTCCGGCGCCACCCAGTCGCGCGGCGGCGGAACCTCGCCCTCCAGACGCAGCCTGATGCGCGCCTGCAGGTCGAGGTCGCCCAGGTCGTAGGCCATGATGGCCTCACCCGGCGTGCGGAACGCCCGGCCCTCGCCCTTCGCGCCCTCCTTGAGGGTGGTCAGGTAGTAGAGCCCGATGATCATGTCCTGGGTGGGCATGGTCACCGGCTTGCCGTCGGACGGCTTCAGGATGTTGTTCGTGGCGAGCATCAGGATGCGCGCCTCGGCCTGGGCCTCCGCCGACAGCGGCAGGTGCACCGCCATCTGGTCGCCGTCGAAGTCCGCGTTGAACGCGGTGCAGACCAGCGGGTGGATCTGGATCGCCTTGCCCTCGACCAGCTGCGGCTCGAACGCCTGGATGCCCAGCCGGTGCAGGGTGGGCGCCCGGTTCAGCAGCACGGGGTGCTCGGTGATGACCTCTTCGAGCACGTCCCACACCACGGGGCGGGAGCGCTCGACCATCCGCTTGGCGCTCTTGATGTTCTGCGCGTGGTTCAGGTCCACCAGGCGCTTCATCACGAACGGCTTGAACAGCTCCAGGGCCATCTGCTTGGGCAGACCGCACTGGTGCAGCTTCAGCTGCGGACCGACGACGATCACCGAACGGCCGGAGTAGTCGACGCGCTTGCCGAGCAGGTTCTGCCGGAACCGGCCCTGCTTGCCCTTGAGCATGTCGGACAGCGACTTCAGCGGCCGGTTGCCCGGACCGGTGACGGGACGGCCGCGGCGGCCGTTGTCGAACAGCGCGTCGACGGCCTCCTGCAGCATCCGCTTCTCGTTGTTGACGATGATCTCGGGCGCGCCGAGGTCGAGCAGCCGCTTGAGGCGGTTGTTCCGGTTGATGACCCGGCGGTACAGGTCGTTCAGGTCGGAGGTGGCGAACCGGCCACCGTCGAGCTGAACCATGGGCCGCAGGTCCGGCGGGATCACCGGGATGCAGTCCAGGACCATGCCGTTCGGGCTGTTGCGGGTGTTCAGGAACGCCGAGACAACCTTGAGCCGCTTGAGGGCGCGGGCCTTCTTCTGGCCCTTGCCGGTGCGGATGGTCTCGCGCAGCCGCTCGGCCTCGGCGTCGAGGTCGAAGTTGGCGAGGCGTTCCTGGATCGCCTGGGCGCCCATGCCGCCGCGGAAGTACTTGCCGAAGCGGTCCCGCATGTCGCGGTAGAGCAGCTCGTCGCCTTCGAGGTCCTGGACCTTGAGGTTCTTGAAGCGGTTCCAGACCTCTTCCAGCCGGTCGATCTCGCGCTGGGCGCGGTCGCGGATCTGCCGCATCTCGCGCTCGGCGCTCTCACGCACCTTGCGGCGCGCGTCGCCCTTGGCGCCCTGCTCCTCCAGCTCGGCGAGGTCGGCCTCCAGCTTGCGGTGCCGCTCCTCGACGGCGGAGTCGCGCCGCTGCTCAAGGTGCTGCCGCTGCACGGAGATCTGCGCCTCCAGCGACTGCAGGTCGCGCTCGCGGGCCTCGGTGTCCACCCACGTGACCATGTAGGCCGCGAAGTAGATGATCTTTTCGAGGTCCTTGGGCGCGAGGTCGAGCAGGTAGCCCAGACGGCTGGGCACGCCCTTGAAGTACCAGATGTGGGTCACGGGCGCGGCGAGCTCGATGTGGCCCATGCGCTCACGCCGGACCTTGGCACGGGTGACCTCCACGCCGCACCGCTCGCAGATGATGCCCTTGAAGCGGACCCGCTTGTACTTGCCGCAGTAGCACTCCCAGTCGCGGGTCGGACCGAAGATCTTCTCGCAGAAGAGTCCGTCCTTCTCCGGCTTGAGGGTGCGGTAGTTGATGGTTTCCGGCTTCTTGACCTCGCCGTGCGACCACTGACGGATGTCCTCGGCCGTCGCAAGGCCAATTCGCAGCTCGTCGAAGAAGTTGACGTCGAGCACTTAATTCGTCCCCTGCTCTTGGATCGCGGAATTAGACCTCTTCGACGCTGCTCGGCTCGCGCCGACCCAGGTCGATTCCCAGTTCTTCCGCTGCGCGGAAAACGTCCTCATCGCTGTCCCGCATCTCGATGGACATACCGTCGCTGGACAGCACTTCCACGTTCAGACAGAGCGACTGCATCTCCTTGATGAGCACCTTGAAGGATTCGGGGATCCCCGGCTCGGGGATGTTCTCGCCCTTGACGATGGCCTCGTAGACCTTGACGCGGCCCACGACGTCGTCGGACTTGATGGTGAGCAGCTCCTGGAGGGCGTAGGCGGCGCCGTACGCCTCCAGCGCCCACACCTCCATCTCGCCGAACCGCTGGCCGCCGAACTGCGCCTTACCGCCCAGCGGCTGCTGGGTGATCATCGAGTACGGGCCGGTGGAACGCGCGTGGATCTTGTCGTCCACCAGGTGGTGCAGCTTCAGGAAGTAGGTGTAGCCGACCGCGATCGGCTCCTTGAACGGCTCACCGGTGCGGCCGTCGAACAGCCGCGCCTTGCCGTGCTCGTTCACCAGACGGTCGCCGTCGGCGTTGGGCAGGCTGGACGCGAGCAGGCCACCGATCTCGTTCTCCTGCAGACCGTCGAAGACCGGCGTGGCGACCTTGGTTCCGGGGCTGATGTCGTCGGCCCCGATGGCCCGCATCGCCTGCTTCCAGCCCTCGTCGTCGCCCTCGATCTTCCAGCCGCTCTTGGCCAGCCACCCCAGGTGGATCTCCAGGATCTGGCCGACGTTCATGCGGCCGGGCACGCCCAGCGGGTTCAGCACGATGTCGACCGGCGTGCCGTCCTCCAGGAACGGCATGTCCTCCTGCGGGAGGATCTTGGAGATCACGCCCTTGTTGCCGTGCCGGCCGGCGAGCTTGTCGCCGTCGGTGATCTTGCGCTTCTGGGCCACGTAGACCCGGACCAGCTCGTTGACGCCGGGCGGGAGTTCGTCGCCCTCCTCGCGGCTGAACACGCGCACGCCGATGACCTTGCCGGACTCGCCGTGCGGCACCTTCAGCGAGGTGTCGCGGACCTCACGCGCCTTCTCACCGAAGATGGCGCGCAGCAGCCGCTCCTCCGGGGTCAGCTCGGTCTCGCCCTTCGGGGTGACCTTGCCGACGAGGATGTCGCCGTCGACGACCTCCGCGCCGATCCGGATGATGCCGCGGTCGTCCAGGTCGGCGAGGACCTCCTCGCTGACGTTGGGGATCTCGCGGGTGATCTCCTCCGGGCCGAGCTTGGTGTCGCGCGCGTCGACCTCGTGCTCCTCGATGTGGATCGAGGACAGCACGTCGTCCTGCACGATGCGCTGGGAGAGGACGATGGCGTCCTCGTAGTTGTGGCCTTCCCAGGACATGTAGGCGACGAGCAGGTTCCGGCCGAGCGACATCTCACCGTTGTCGGTCGACGGGCCGTCGGCGAGCACCTGCTGCTCCTCGACCCGCTGCCCCTCTTCGACGATGGGGCGCTGGTTGAAGCAGGTTCCCTGGTTGGTCCGCTTGAACTTGGCGACCCGGTAGGTCTTGCGGGTGCCGTCGTCGGCCATGACGGTGATGTAGTCGGCGGTGACGTCCTCGACGACACCGGCCTTCTCGGCCAGGATGACGTCGCCGGCATCGGTGGCCGCGCGGTACTCCATGCCGGTGCCGACCAGCGGCGCCTCGGAGCGCAGCAGCGGCACCGCCTGGCGCTGCATGTTGGACCCCATGAGCGCGCGGTTGGCGTCGTCGTGCTCAAGGAACGGGATCAGGGCCGTCGCGACCGACACCATCTGGCGCGGCGAGACGTCCATGTAGTCGACTTCGCTCTTGTGGACGGCCTCGAACTCCTCGCCCTTGCGGCGGACGAGCACGCGGTCCTCGGCGAAGGTGCCGTCGGCGTTGACCGGCGTGTTCGCCTGGGCGATGACGTACCGGTCCTCCTCATCGGCGGTGAGGTAGGAGATCTCGTCGGTCAGCCGGCCGTCGACGACCTTGCGGTACGGGGTCTCGACGAAGCCGAACGAGTTGACCCGGCCGTAGGCGGCCAGCGAGCCGATCAGGCCGATGTTCGGGCCTTCCGGAGTCTCGATCGGGCACATGCGGCCGTAGTGCGACGGGTGCACGTCGCGCACCTCGAAGCCCGCGCGCTCACGGGACAGACCGCCCGGGCCCAGCGCCGAGAGACGGCGCTTGTGGGTGAGGCCCGCCAGCGGGTTGTTCTGGTCCATGAACTGCGAGAGCTGGCTGGTGCCGAAGAACTCCTTGATGGAGGCGACGACCGGCCGGATGTTGATCAGCGTCTGCGGCGTGATGGCCTCGACGTCCTGCGTGGTCATCCGCTCGCGGACGACGCGCTCCATCCGGGCCAGGCCCAGGCGGACCTGGTTCTGGATCAGCTCGCCGACGGTGCGCAGGCGGCGGTTGCCGAAGTGGTCGATGTCGTCGACCTCGATCGGGAAGTTGCCGTGCTCACGCACGAGCTCCTCCTCGCCGGCGTGCAGCCGCACGAGGTAGTCGATCGTGGCGACGATGTCCTCTTCGGTGAGCGTGCCCTGGGTGTACTCGGCCTGCAGCCCCAGCTTCTTGTTGAGCTTGTAGCGGCCGACCTTGGCGAGGTCGTAGCGCTTGGGGTTGAAGTACAGGTTCTCCAGGAGCGTCTGCGCGGACTCCTTCGTGGGCGGCTCGCCCGGGCGCAGCTTCCGGTAGATGTCCAGCAGCGCGTCGTCGGTCCCGGCGGTGGGGTCCTTCTCCAGCGTGTTGCGGATGGACTCGTACTGGCCGAAGCGCTCCAGGATCTGGTCCGTGGTCCAGCCCAGCGCCTTCAGCAGCACGGTGACGCCCTGCTTGCGCTTGCGGTCGATGCGCACGCCGACGAAGTCGCGCTTGTCGACCTCGAACTCCAGCCAGGCGCCGCGCGACGGGATGACCTTGCACCCGTACAGGTCCTTGTCGGAGGTCTTGTCGACCTGGCGGTCGAAGTACACACCGGGCGAGCGGACCAGCTGCGACACGACGACACGCTCGGTGCCGTTGATGATGAAGGTGCCCTTGGCGGTCATGAGCGGGAAGTCGCCCATGAACACCGTCTGGCTCTTGATCTCACCGGTGTCGTTGTTGATGAACTCCGCCGTGACGAACATCGGGGCGGAGTAGGTCATGTCCTTGTCCTTGCACTCCTCTTCGGAGTACTTGGGCGGCTCGAACCGGTGGTCGCGGAACGAGAGCGACATCGTGCCCGAGAAGTCCTCGATCGGACTGATCTCCTCGAAGATCTCCTCAAGGCCGGACTGCTCCGGGACATCCTTGCGTCCGGCGTTACGAGCCGCCTCGACTCGGGTACGCCACTTCTCGTTACCGAGCAGCCAGTCGAACGACTCGGTCTGCAGGGCGAGAAGGTTCGGGACCTCAAGGGGTTCCTGGATACGGGCGAAGGAAACGCGGTTCGGACCAAGGGCGTTAGCGGAGGCGTTGCGCGAGGCTGCCAACAGGGGTCCTTCCGAAGGCTTGTGGCGGTTGATGCGCGCGCACGCCGGACGACCCGAATGTCGAGGGACCGCCGGACAGGGGCGGCTCCCATCTAGAGAACGTACACACCAGCCCAATCCCGTAAGAATTGGACACTACGTACGGACTCCGGCACAGGATTCGTCAATGGGCAGCGCAAAAGGGCAGTGTAGCCGAATACTACACCGCTGTCCAACAACATCCCCCGGAGTCAGTCACGACACCACGCAGCATCGCCGCAACCGGCGGATCCGTCAACCCCAGATCCGACAGAACAGGCCATTCCGCCTCCGTGAGAGGTCCCACAAGCCCCGGAAGGTGTGAGCGAGCATACATCCGGGAAGAACAAAAGGTTCCAGCCGCTCCCTGTCCGCGGCCGTCGTCATCGCACCATGGCGGTGCGGATACCGGTCCGCGATGAGCCGCGGACGGGTTCGAGGGGCGGCTCCCCGCCCGCCGGGCGATGCCTCCGGCAGGGGTGCCACCGAGATTATTCCAGCCCGCGGCGCCGTGCGCCGCCGATACGGCCGGAGTGGCGCGCCGCGCTCCGCGAAGCGCCGCGAACGGCGAACGGGCGGCCGTCCCGTGGGGACGGCCGCCCGCGGCGGTAGCCGGGTGTTCCGGACTACTTGAGGGTGACGGTGGCGCCGGCGCCCTCCAGGGCGGCCTTGGCCTTCTCCGCGGTCTCCTTGTTGACGCCCTCCAGCAGCGGCTTCGGGGCGTTGTCGACCAGGTCCTTGGCCTCCTTCAGGCCCAGGCTGGTGAGGCTGCGGACCTCCTTGATGACCTGGATCTTCTTGTCGCCGGCGGCCTCAAGGACGACGTCGAACTCGTCCTTCTCCTCCTCGGCGGCACCCTCACCGGCACCGGCGCCCGGGGCGGCGGCGACCACGGCGGCCGGGGCGGCGGCGGTGACGTCGAACTTCTCCTCGAAGAGCTTCACGAACTCCGCGAGCTCCAGGAGGGTCATCTCCTCGAAGGAGGCGAGCAGTTCCTCGTTGCTGAGCTTCGCCATGATTGCGGTCTCTCTTTCTCTTCCGGCCCGGGCGCCGGACGGCGCCGTGCCGAGCCTGTACCTCCGGTGCGCGGCGCGCCGGAGGCGGGATGGTCGGGGTGGTCAGGCTTCCGCGCGCTTGTCGTGCAGCGCCTGGGCCAGCCGTACGGTCTTGGACGGGAGCGCCTGGAACAGGGCGGCGGCCTGCCCCTGCTTGGCCTTGAGCGCTCCGGCCAGCTTCGCGAGGAGGACCTCGCGGGACTCAAGATCGGCCAGCCTGGTGATCTCGTCGGGGGTCATCGCCTTGCCGTCGATGACACCGCCCTTGATCACCAGCGGCGGGTTCGCCTTGGAGAAGTCACGCAGACCCTTGGCGGCCTCGACGACGTCGCCCTTGACGAAGGCGATGGCGGAGGGACCCTGGAACAGGTCGAGGACCTGCTTGTCCAGGCCGGCCTCGGAGGCCGCGATCTTGGTGAGCGTGTTCTTCACGACGCGGAACCGCGCGTTCTGGCCGAGGCTGCGGCGCAGTTCGGTGACCTGCGCGACAGTGAGCCCACGGTACTCGGTCAGCACGGCGCCCGACGAACTCTGGAATTCCTCCGTGAGTTCGGCGACGGCGGCTGCCTTGTCCGGCTTCGCCATGGGACTCCTTCCAACAGTGAACACCGGCCAAGGAACCATCGGAACGAGCGGCAGCGGGCATGAAAAAAGCCCCGGCGCGGGCGCACGGGGCGATGGCCGGCGGGCATCCCGCCACGGCTCCGCGGAGACGAGGTCTCCGGGGCGGCGGGCCTGTCCGGCCACTGCTCACATCACGCCTGCGCTGGCCGCCCATTCGCATGGGACCTTGGGTCACCCGTCGGGTGACGACCGGCGGTCTTCGGCTCCCCTCATACTAGGCGACGTTTCCGGGTGGGTGGAACGGAGCGGCGGGTCCGGCTCCGTGACCTGCGCCGCGTCGCCTGTGCGGCTCACCGTGACGCGAAAAAGCCGGGCGCCCCGGCTCCGCACACGGGGTGCGGGGCCGGAGCGCCCGGTCGGGGTTCGCCGCCGGCACGCGGGCCGGCCCGCCGTCAGACGGAGGCGGCGAGGTTGCGCGTGACGTTCGGGTCGACCGGGATGCCGGGGCCCATGGTGGTGGTCAGCGTGGCCTTCTTGATGTAGCGCCCCTTGGCCGCCGACGGCTTGAGCCGCAGCACCTCGTCGAGCGCGGCGCCGTAGTTCTCGACCAGCTTCTGCTCGTCGAAGGACACCTTGCCGATGATGAAGTGCAGGTTGCCGTGCCGGTCCACCCGGAACTCGATCTTGCCGCCCTTGATGTCGGTGACGGCCTTGGCGACGTCCGGGGTGACGGTGCCGGTCTTGGGGTTCGGCATCAGGCCGCGCGGGCCGAGCACCCGGCCCAGCCGGCCGACCTTGCCCATCAGGTCGGGGGTGGCGACCACGGCGTCGAAGTCGAGGAAGCCCTTCTGGATCTCCTCGACCAGGTCGTCGTCACCGACGAAGTCGGCGCCCGCGGCGCGGGCCTGCTCGGCACGCTCACCGGTGGCGAAGACCAGGACCCGAGCGGTCTTGCCGGTGCCGTGCGGCAGGTTGACGGTGCCGCGCACCATCTGGTCGGCCTTGCGGGGGTCGACCCCCAGGCGCAGGGCGACCTCGACGGTGGCGTCGAACTTGACGCTGGTGGTCTCCTTCGCGAGCTTGACAGCCTCGGCCGGCGGGTAGAGCCGGCTGCGGTCGACCAGCTCGCTGGCCTTGCGGTAATTCTTGCTGCGCTTCACGGAACACTCCTGTCAAGGGGCTGTGGTGTGCGGGCCAGCGCGTGGCCCTGCCACGGTGGACGGACCGGAACGGGTGTCAGCCCGTCACCTGGATGCCCATGGAACGGGCGGTGCCGGCGACGATCTTCTCGGCGGCGTCGAGGTCGGTGGTGTTGAGGTCGGGCAGCTTGGTCTGCGCGATCTCCCGCACCTGCTCGCGGCTGATGGAACCGGCGGTGCTGCGGTTCGGGTCGGAGCTGCCCTTGTCAAGGCCGGCGGCCTTGAGGATCAGCTTCGGCGCCGGCGGCGTCTTGGTGACGAAGGTGAACGTCCGGTCCTCGTAGATGGTGATCTCCACGGGGATGACGCTGCCGCGCTGGGCTTCCGTCGCAGCGTTGTACTGCTTGCAGAAGTCCATGATGTTGACGCCGTGCGGACCGAGGGCGGTACCGACCGGCGGCGCCGGCGTGGCCTGTCCGGCCGGGAGCTGCACCTTGACGAGTGCCGCGATCTTCTTCTTCGGAGGCATTTCGGGTCCTTTGCCGGATCTGCTGCGTGATGAGGTCCCTGCCGGTCCCACGCGTGGTGGGACCGCGGCCGTCCGCGGCCCGGGCCGCCGGGAAGGCGGCACGGAGCACCGTCGACCCGCGACGGGCGGGGGTGGACGCGCGTCCGCCGGGACCCTGGCGGGCGCGAACGAGCCCCGCCGAGGCGGGGCACGGTGGGTCCGCCGAAGGCGGACCCACCAAGTGTAGGCGATCGGCTAGATCTTGGAGACCTGGTTGAACGCCAGCTCCACGGGCGTCTCACGCCCGAAGATCGACACCAGCACCTTGAGCTTCTGGGTGTCGGGGTTGATCTCGCTCACCGTGGCGGGCAGCGTCGCGAACGGCCCCTCCATCACGGTGACGGACTCGCCCACCTCGTAGGCGACGTCGGAGCGGGTCTCGGTCTCCTTCTTCTTGGCCTGCTCGGCCTCCTCCTCCGGCTCCGGCGCGAGGAGGTCGGCGACCTCCTGCAGGCTGAGCGGGGCGGGGCGGTTGGACAGGCCGACGAAACCGGTGACACCCGGGGTGTTGCGGACCGCGGCCCAGGACTCGTCGACGAGGTCCATGCGGACCAGGACGTAGCCCGGGAGGACCTTCTCGGTCACCTGCTGGCGCTTGCCGCTCTTGACCTCGGTGACCTCCTGCGTGGGCACCTCGACCTGGAAGATGTAGTCCTCCATGTTGAGCGACTGGGTGCGGCTCTCGATGTTGGCCTTCACCCGGTTCTCGTAGCCCGCGTAGGTGTGCACGACGTACCAGTCGCCCGGGAGCAGCAGGAGCTGCTCCTTGAACTCCTCGACGGGGTCGATCCGGGGCGCCTCCTCCTCGGCGACGGCCTCGTCGGTGGCCGCGGCCTCGCCCGCGTCAGCAGCATCCGTCTGCTCGGTCCGCGGACCGGTCTCGTCCGCCGACGACTGATCCCGCTCCTCGGTGCGAAGATCGTCAGAGGTCAGTGGGGACTCGGACACGGCTGCTCTTTCTCTCGTCGGGTACGCGCTCCCAGCCGTGGTGGCGGCCGAGAGAGTCGACAACTGTCGACACATGTCGACAACGTCAGCTTACGGTCTCGGCCGGTGGGATGGGACCAACAGCCCGCCAAGGCGCGGCACGACCGGCGGCGCGGCGGGGTTCGGGGTGCGGCCCGGGGCCGCCCGGATCAGGCCGGAGCGCCGAGGGTCCCGAAGAGCCAGGTGACGCCCTCACCGAAGAGGTAGTCGAGCCCGGACACGTAACCGACCATGATCAGGACGAACACGATGACCACGATCGTGTAGGTGATGAGTTCACGGCGGGTGGGCCAGCGGACCTTGCGCAGCTCGCCGACGACCTGCTTGGTGAAGGTCACCGGACCGGTGCGACGCTTGCGGTCCTTCTCCGGCTTGGCGTCGGCGTCAGTCTGTGTCACCTTGCGGTCCTTCGGAGTCGTCGGTTCACCTGGCACCTCCGGGCGGCCGGCCGGTCCGCCCGGCGCTCGTTACCACTGCGCTCTCAGGTCGCTCTTACTTGCAGGGCAGGAGGGACTCGAACCCCCAACCGCCGGTTTTGGAGACCGGTGCTCTACCAATTGAGCCACTGCCCTTCGGGGAACCCGCGTCCCCAACGATAGCCGCTGCGGCGAGCGGACGCGCGTTGATTTCACGGTGCGCGCCGAGCAGCCATCGGTCGCCTGAGTCTATGCCCATTCCGCACACAGGACCAACCCGGCACGTCACGGTGCGCGGCTGCGCGGCGCCCGGCCCCTCCCGCCCCGCACCCGTACGCGGCGCCCGGCGCCTTCGCGTGCGAGCATGGCCTCATGACTGACCGACCTCGTATCTCCGCACGTATCGGCGGCATCTCCGAGTCAGCGACCCTGGCGGTGGACGCGAAGGCCAAGGCCATGAAGGCCGCCGGCCGTCCCGTCATCGGGTTCGGGGCCGGGGAGCCCGACTTCCCCACTCCCGACTACATCGTCGAGGCCGCCGTCCAGGCGTGCCGCGAACCCCGCTTCCACCGCTACACCCCGGCCGGCGGCCTGCCCGAGCTCAAGGAGGCCCTGGCCGCCAAGACGCTGCGCGACTCCGGGTACCAGGTGGAGCCGAGCCAGATCCTGGTGACCAACGGCGGCAAGCAGGCCATCTACGAGGCGTTCGCCACGCTGCTCGACCCGGGCGACGAGGTCATCGTCATCGCGCCGTACTGGACGACCTACCCGGAGTCGATCCGGCTCGCCGGGGGCGTCCCCGTCTACGTCGTCACCGACGAGACCAGCGGCTACCTGGCCTCGGTCGAGCAGCTGGAGGCCGCGCGCACCGAGCGGACCAAGGTGCTGCTGTTCGTTTCGCCGTCCAACCCCACCGGCGCGGTGTACTCCCCGGACCAGGTCCGCGCGATCGGCCAGTGGGCGGCCGGGCACGGCCTGTGGGTCCTCACCGACGAGATCTATGAGCACCTGGTGTACGGCGACGCCGAGTTCAGCTCGCTGCCGGTGCAGGTGCCGGAACTGGCCGACCGCACGCTGGTCGTGAACGGCGTCGCCAAGACCTACGCCATGACGGGCTGGCGGGTGGGGTGGGTCATCGGCCCCAAGGACGTGGTGAAGGCCGCGAGCAACCTGCAGTCGCACGCCACCTCCAACGTCGCCAACGTCTCGCAGGTGGCCGCCCTGGCCGCCGTCTCGGGCGACCTGGCGGCCGTGGCCGAGATGCGCACGGCGTTCGACCGGCGCCGGCGGACCATCGTCCGGCTGCTCAATGAGATCCCGGGCGTGTTCTGCCCCGAGCCGCAGGGCGCCTTCTACGCCTACCCGTCGGTCAAGGAGGTGCTGGGCAAGGACATCCGCGGCCGCCGCCCGCAGACCTCCGCCGAACTCGCCGAGCTGATCCTGGAGCAGGCCGAGGTGGCCGTGGTCCCGGGCGAGGCGTTCGGCACGCCGGGCTACCTGCGGCTGTCCTACGCGCTGGGCGACGGCGACCTGGCCGAAGGGGTCGGCCGCATCGCCAAGCTGCTGGGCGAGGCCGCCTGAGACGGCGCTCCGCGCTCCGGCGCAACGCGGCCGCTCCGGTCCCGGCGGGGACCGGAGCGGCCGCGTTTTTCCGGGTACCGGACGACGGCTCGACCGCTTTGCGGCACCCTTGTGTCATGGAACGCCCGATCACTCGACTCCCCAAGGCCCACCTGCACCTGCACTTCACCGGCTCCATGCGGCACAGCACCCTCGTGGAGCTGGCCGAGCTGCGCGGGGTGCACCTTCCGCAGGCGCTCGTCGAGGAGTGGCCGCCCAAGCTGCGAGCCACCGACGAGCGAGGGTGGTTCCGGTTCCAGCGGCTGTACGACATCGCCCGATCGGTCCTGCAGCGGCCGGAGGACGTGTACCGGCTGCTCGCCGAGGCGGCCGAGGACGAGCGCGCCGCCGGGTCCGGGTGGCTGGAGATCCAGGTGGACCCGAGCGGCTACGCCGCACGGTTCGACGGCCTCACCGCCACCATGGAGCTCATCCTGGACGCGGCGCGCGCCGCCGAGCGCGAGACCGGAGTGGGGATCGGGCTGGTGGTGGCGGCCAACCGCACCAAGCACCCGCTGGACGCCAAGGCGCTGGCCCGGCTGGCGCGGCAGTACGCCGGGCACGGGGTGGTCGGCTTCGGGCTCAACAACGACGAGCGCCGCGGCCGGGCCCGGGAGTTCGAGGGCGCGTTCCGGATCGCCCGGCGCGCCGGGCTGCTGTCGGTGCCGCACGGCGGGGAGCTCCAGGGTGCCCGCAGCGTGCGGGAGTGCCTGGACGAGCTGGAGGCCGACCGGATCGGGCACGGCGTTCGCGCCATCGAGGACCCCTACCTCGTGGAACGGATCGCCACCCAGGAGGTCACCCTGGAGGTCTGCCCCAGTTCGAACGTCGGGCTGGGCGTGGTCGAGGAACTGGCGCACGTCCCGTTGCGGCGGCTGTTCGACTCCGGCGCGCCCATCGCGCTCGGCACGGACGACCCGTTGCTGTTCGGTCCGCGGCTGGCCGAGCAGTACGAAACCGCCCGGCGCACGTTCGGCTTCTCCGACGCCGAGCTGGCCGAGCTGGCCCGGATGTCGATCCGCGGCTCCGGCGCGCCCGAGAGCCGCCGTAAGGAACTGCTGGCCGGCGTCGACGCCTGGCTGAGCGCCGGGCCGCCCGCGCCCTGACCGGACGCGGACGGCCCGGCGGGGCCGGTCAGAACCACAGCCGGCGGACGCCCTCGAACACCATCACCGCGCCGGCGACGAAGAACAGCACGGCCGCGGCGATCTGGATGGCGCGCTCCGGCAGCTTCTTGCCGAGCATCGCCCCGACGGCGATGGCGATCGCGTCGGCGGCCACCATTCCGGCCGTGGAGCCGATCCACACCGGCAGCCACGGGTACTGGGTGCCCACGGTGATGGTGGCGAGCATGGTCTTGTCGCCCAGCTCTGCTAGGAAGAACACCGCGCACACGGTGAGGAAGCCCGACCTGATGCGCCGGGAGGCCGCGCGCTCCTCGTCCTTGTCGGTCATCTCGTCCCCGCGCAGCGTCCAGGCGCCGAAGCCGAGGAAGGCGATGCCGGCGATGAGGGTGACCCAGTCGGTGGGGATGGCGAGTCCGAGCACCTCGGCGATGAGGACGCTGAGGCCGTGCACCGCGATGGTGGCGGCGGTGATGCCCAGGAGGACGGTCCGGGCGCGGTAGCGCGTCGCCAGCGACATGGCGACGAGTTGCGTTTTGTCGCCCATTTCGGCGGCGAAAATGGCGGCGCCGCTGACGCCCAGTGCGGTGAGAAAGCCCACGGAGATCTCTGCCCTTCAGTCGTGGACCGGGCAGAAACGGCGGCGAGTACACCACTTCGGCCCGGAACTGGCTACCGGGCCGAAGGTCTCGTCCGCCTGAACACAGGACAGGCTCGCGCGGCCGGGCCCACCAGGGAGGACGGCGGGCCAGTCTGTCGACCACGTGATTGGGGACTACTCCCCTTCGACGAATTCCACGTTAGCAGAGAATTGGATGTTCGCAATTTCGTGGAACGCCGATGAATTGTCGGCCGCATTCCGAATAAAAGAGTTCGGCGCGCCGAAATGAATTGCTGTCACCCGTCAAGTGTGACGCCGACCATCACGGGTTCGTTCACCAGGGTGACGCCGAACGCCTCCGCCACCCCGGCGCGCACCTCCCGGGCCAGCGCGAGCAGGTCGGCGGTGCTGGCCCCGCCCCGGTTGGTGAGGGCGAGGGGGTGCTTGCCGGAGATGCGCGCCGGACCGGTGCCGTGGCCCTTGGCGAAACCGGCACGGTCGATCAGCCAGGCGGCGGAGGTCTTCACCCGGCCATCGGGCTCGGGGTAGGCCGGGGGCTCCACATCGGGGCCCAACCGCTCGGCGACCCGCTTGCGCAGTTCCGTGAAGGCGTCCTGATCCAGGAGCGGGTTGGTGAAGAACGACCCGGCGCTGCGGGTGTCCGGGTCATCGGGGTCCAGCACCATGCCCTTGCCGCGCCGCAGCCGCAGGACCGCCTCGCGGGCGTCCGCGAGCGGCACCCGCTCCCCCGGCCGCACGCCGAGCGTGCGCGCGAGTTCGGCGTAGCGGATCGGACGGCTGAGCGGGGAGCGGGTCAGCTCGAAGACCACCTCGCACACGACGTACCGGTCGGTGCCCTTGAAGACGCTGTCCCGATAGGAGAACGCGCAGTCGGCATTGCTCAGGGTGCGCGACACGCCCGCCGCGCGGTCGTGGACCAGGACCTCGGTCACGGTCTCGCTGACGTCCTGGCCGTAGGCGCCCACGTTCTGAATCGGCGTGGAGCCCACCCGGCCGGGGATCCCGGACAGGCACTCGACCCCGCTCAGCCCCTCGGCGACGCACCGGGCGACGAGCGTGTCCCAGTCCACCCCCGCGCTCGCGCGCACGCGCACGGTGCCGTCCGCGCCCGCCCGCAGGTCGATCCCCTGGGACGCGACGTGCACCACCGTGCCGGGGAACCCGGCGTCGGAGATCACCAGGTTGCTGCCGCCGCCGAGAACGAGCAGCGCGTCACCGGCGGCGTCGGCCGCGGTCACGGCCGCGACCAGTTCCGTGGTGTCACGGGCCGTGACGAACGCGGCGGCCGGGCCGCCGAGGCCGAGCGTGGTGTAGCGGGCCAGGGGCACGTTGCGGGCGGGGACAGCGGACACGGGCACCTCTGCGTCGGGACGGGCGCGCCGGCGGCGGGCCGGCGGGGGTCGGTCGCGGCGGCCGGGCCGCTCCGGGCGAAAGGGGCCCGGAGGGGGCCGAACCGCCGGCTAGGCGAGCCGGACGACGGCGCTGGAGCGGGCCAGCACCTTGACTCCGCCGCTGCGGGCGGTGAGCTTCACGACGACCTGGTTGCCATCGCGTTTCTCGCTGACCACGCCGCTCACGGCGATCTCGGCGCCGGTGTCGTCGTCGGGGACGACGACGGGCGCGGTGAACCGGACGGTGTACTCGACGACGGCGGCGGGATCGCCGGCCCAGTCGGTGACCAGCCGGCCGGCTTCGGCCATCGTCAGCATGCCGTGCGCGATGACGTTCGGCAGGCCGACGGACTTCGCCACGCGCTCGTTCCAGTGGATGGGGTTGAAGTCCCCGGAGGCGCCGGCGTAACGAACGAGGTCGGCGCGGCGCACCGGGAAGGTCCGCTCCGGGAGTTCGGTGCCGACCTCGACGTCGGCGTATCGGACGGGGGCGGTGGTGGCGGGCATACGGGGTCTCTTCTCCCTTGTGACGATCCGGCTCGGGCTACGACGCGGCCTGTTCGACGCCGCCGCGCACCACCAGCATCATGACGGCGGTGACGACGTGCTCTCCCTCGACCGTGCTGATCTCGCTCTCCAGCGTGAGCATCTCGTTGCCCGCCAGCGCCTTGATGCCGGCGATCCGGGTGCTGGTGTGGACCACGTCACCGGCGCGCAGCGGCCGGCTGTACCGGAACGACTGGTCGCCGTGCACGACCATCGAGTAGTCCAGGCCGAGCTCGGGGTCGTCGGCGGCGTCGGCCATGCCCGCCATGTTCATGATGACCGGGAACGTCGGAGGGGCGACGACGTCGGTGTGCCCGACGGCCTTGGCGGCCGCGACGTCGCGGTACACCGGGTTGGGGTCCCCGATGGCGTCGGCGAACTCCCGGATCTTTCCGCGGGTCACCTCGTACGGTTCCGGTGACGGGTACACCCGTCCCAGGTAGTCGCGGTTGATCGGCATGGGATCCCTCTCAGACAGGTTCTCGGCGTCCGCACCGCGCGGAGCACCCTTCGCTTTGATCCTGCCAGCAGCGGGTCGCGCGCGCCGGGCTTCCACACAGTAGTAGCCCAGCGAGCGCGTGCGCTCACTGGGCTACCAGGTCAGAACGGCCCATCCACCGCCGGGCGGACGGCCTAGCGGGTCTCGCGGTGCTCCGAGTGCTGCCGGCAGTTGGGGCAGTACTTCTTGAGCGAGAGCCGGTCGGGGTTGTTCCGCCGGTTCTTGCGCGTGATGTAGTTACGGTGCTTGCACTCCTGGCAGGCCAGGGTGATCTTCGGCCTCACGTCAGTGGCAGCCACGTTGGAGTGCCTTTCTCGCTGAACAACACTACGAACACTGAAAAAGACCCGCAGTGACCCCTGAGCTGGTCAGGGGTCGCGCAGGTGGTAGCGGAGGCCGGACTTGAACCGACGACACAGCGATTATGAGCCGCTTGCTCTACCGACTGAGCTACTCCGCCTAGAGCCGGGCTTCCGGCGCTCTTCCGAGCCTACCGGAACCCGATCAGACCGGCGAACATGATTTCCACCGGTCACCCACAGATGTGGACCGGACCTCATCAAGTGGTGGAGCCCCTTTACGGAATCGAACCGTAGACCTTCTCCTTACCATGGAGACGCTCTGCCGACTGAGCTAAAGGGGCGCGCTCCTGGGGTTTCTCCCCTTGTGGGGTTCCGCCCTTCGCGTCGATGACGACTATACAGGGGTTGCCGGGTGCTCTGCCAACTCGGAACACGTCGCGGGGGGGCATCGGGCTTCTGGTCGCGCTCACCACCTCGCTCCCCTCCACCGCCAACGCGAAAGGCGCTACGCACAAGGGCGTTGACGCCTCCGGACGCTCGGCGGCTCGCGCTCCGTGCTCCCGGTCGCACTCACCACCTCACTACCCTCCACCGCCAACGGGGTGGGCCTCCGGAGTCAGTCCACCCACACGTTGGACATCGAGTCCCGGTGGATCATGCGGATCGTGGCCGGCAGCCCGAGGCGGTGCAGCGAGTCGGGCAGCCGGGTGTCGTGGGTGAACACGATGAGCTGGCGGTGCCGGCCGACCTCCGCCAGCACCGCGGCGAGACCCTCCACCGTCTCGGTGTCCATGGCCTGTACCGGGTCGTCGAGCACCAGGAAGCCGAACGGGTTGCCCGGGACCATCGTGCGCGGCAGGCAGATGGACAGCGCGAGCGCCTGGAACTCCCCCTGGCTCAGCAGGCCCGGGGCGTGTCCGGCGCTGTCGGTGCCGTCGACGCTGACGTCCACGGCCACCCGGCGCTGCGCGCCCCGCCCGACCAGGCGCAGCGCCTCCAGGTCGATGTGCCGCTCCTGACGGAGCCGCTGCCAGACCTGTTCGGCGTGCGACGCGAGCGGGCGCAGCCGCTCGGCGCGGATCTCGCGGGCGGCGGTCGTGAACCACTGGAGCGCCTGCTCGGCCGGACGCAGCGTCTCCCGGGCGCGCAACGCCGCCCGGGCATCGTCCACCCAGGCGGTGAGCTGCTCCGCGAGTTCCGCCCAGCCGTCGGTGGGGTCGGCCAGCCGCTCGGTCGCCGCCTTGCGGGCCGCGACCGCGCAGGACCGCAGCCGCCGCCCCATGGTCTCGATGTGCTCGGCCAGCTTTCCGAGGTCGGTGAGTTCGGCGCCGGCGGCCCACTGCGCCCAGACCTGCCCCAGCTCACTGCCGGGGGGCAGCCATGACGGCGGCGGAGCCATCAGGAACCTCGCCTGGTCGCGGGCCCGCTCCGCGCGCTCGTAGGCCGCGGCCGCGCTCGCCGCCACCGGCTCCAGCGCGGCGATCTCGGTGCGGGCGCGGGTCACCCAGTCGGCGTCGAGGGCGCCCGCCGAGCCGCAGGCCGGGCAGTCCGTGTCGCCCGGGTGGCGCTGATGGTGTTCCAGGGCCTGGCGGAGCAGCTGGACGACGCCGCGCGCCCGGTCCCCCTTGGTGCCGGCCGCCATCGCCAGTTCCATGGCGGCACCGCGCAGCTCGCTGACGACATCGCCCATCAGCGCGCGCTCGGGGACGGAGAGGCGGCGCAGCCGGCGCAGCACCACCTGCTGGGCGGGGTCGCTGGGACCGTCGTCGGCGGCGACGGCGGCCACCCGGTCCAGGTCGATCGAGGCGGCGGTCAGCAGTTCGAGGGCGCGGGCGGCCCGCGGGTCGGCGCTGCCCCGGAGCTGTTCCACCAGGTAGCCGAGGTCGCGTGCCGGGCGGTTCTGCTGCTTGTCCAGCCGGTCGCAGACCTTGGCCAGCCGGCGTTCGCTCTCGGCGAGCTCGGTCAGGCCGAGCAGCGTGGTCAGCGTGTCGTACAGTTCGGCCGCGCGGCCGGTGACGGTGCGCCCGAGCTCGTCGTAGGAGAGGAACGGCCGGAAGCGGAGGAGTTCGTCGCCCCAGCCCAGCTCGCCCAGGGGACCGGTCTCGCCGGTGGGGAAGACGACCTCGCCGTGTGCGGACCGGACGCTGGCGCCGGCCCAGGTGCGGGTCACCCGGGTGCGCTGAGTGTCGCCGGCCATCTGGAGCTCGACGGTGATCTCGGTGCGATCGTCGAAGTGCAGGTTGCGCCAGCCGTCCCGCCAGGCGGTGGGCATGCCGTCCCAGCGCAGGTTCCGGCCGGTGAGCGCCGCCTCGATCGCCTCGGCGAAGCTCGACTTGCCGGAGCCGTTGCGGCCGACGATCACGGTCAGCCCCGGGCCGGGCGGGAACTCCAGCACCGCGGCCCGGCCGATGCCGCGGAAGCCCTGCACCTCGATCCGGCCCAGGTAGCTACGGCGCGATCGGCGCACGGGCCGGCCCGGCTCGGCCGGCTCGGGGAGGTCGGGGGTCTCCCCCCGGAGACAGGCGGCCACGGCGTCGTCGCCGTGCAGGGCGGCGACGACCCACCGGCGGGCGGTGGGGTCCAGGGGTGCGGCCGACAGCCGGGCGGTGAGGGACCGTCCCGTCTCTTCGGGCGCGGCCTCGTCGTTCCGTCGTCGTGGAGCCTCATTGGCGGACGTCGTCGGGGCTGTCGTCACTGTCGTCACCACACCCGCTCCATTCTGCACTTCGCTCCTGCAGACTAGGACAGGACGGGTGAAACCAGTAGAGCGTTTCTCGCATCCGCGCGCGGACGGGCCAAGTGTGGCCGGAGTCATAGCGGGCGCGCGGGGGCGGCGCGGCCCGCCCCGTGGCGGCTATACCCCCACCATGCGACGCCGGTTGCCGTCCCAGCTGAAGTGCAGGGTGGCGATTCCCGGGGTGGCGGGGTCGCGCAGGCACTCGTAGATGTGCAGGCTGGGCACGGACGGGAAACAGCCCCAGACGCGCTCCGAGGTCAGCACGAAGTCCAGGTCGAGTTCGACCAGCAGGCCGAGCAGCCGGCCGTGCGTGGGTTCATCGACCTTGGCGAAGGCGTCGTCGAGCAGGATCAGCCGCGGCGCATGCGGCGCGCCCGTGGCAAGGGCGTCGAACTGGGCGGCCGCGGTGGCGAACAGCACCAGGTAGGCGATCACCCGCTGCTCGCCCTGGCTGAGCGCGGTGCGGTGGCCGAGCCGCCGCTCACGCTCCGGCCGCGCGGCGTCGGTGACATAGACGGTGAAGGCGAACCAGGAGCGGTAGTCCAGCGCCATGCGCAACTGCGCGCCGTTGGTGGCGGTCGGGTCGAGCCTGCGGATGGCCTCAATGCAGCGGCGCAGCGCGTCGCGCAGCCGGGTCGTCTCCACCCGGGTCCGCTCCTCGGCGGGGCGCTCCAGCAGCGGGACCACGGCGCTGACGTCCTCATCGGCGTCCGGGGCGAGCCGCCAGTCCAGCCGCACCCCGAGCCCCTGGGAGGTGGTGACGTCGCGCAGCACCGCGTTCATGGTGGCGATGAGCGAGCGCGCCTCGGTGATCTGCCGCGACAGGTGGGCGGCCAGCTCGCCGAGGAGGTGCCGCTCGAACGCCTCCTCCTCGCGGAGCCGGACGGTCTCCTCCGCCTCGGCGATGGCCTCTCCCAGGCGCTCGGCGTAACCGGTGACGTCGTAGGTGCCGGTGTCATCGTGGACGGTGAGCCGCTTCACCCCGGCCGGTTCGGTCAGCTCGGTGCGCGCCCCGACGACGTCGCCGGAGGCCAGGACCCGGTGCAGGTCCTCCCGGTGCCGGAGGATGCCGTTGTCGTCCACGTCGGTGGCCGGGTCGGGGCCGAGACGGTCGGCGAGCGCGGCCACCAGCGCCGTCAGCGCCGGGATGCGCTCGTCGGCCTCCGCCGGCCGTACTTCGCCGTACGCGGTGAGGGCACCATCGGGTGCCGCGAGATCGCCGAGTCCGGCGGCGGCCAGGAGCGTCGGGTCGAGCGCGCCGTCGGCGTCCTGGAGCATCGACACCAGCGCGTCGCCGGCCGCGAGCGCCCGGCGGGCCTGCCCGGCGCGTTCGCGGCGGGCGGTCTCCAGCCGGGTCTCGGCGGCCACCCGGTCGTCGCGGGCACGCTGGGCGGTGCGCTCCAGCTCCGGCAGCTGGTCCGCGGCGCCGCGCATCCGGGTGCGCACCTCCTGCACGGCGGCCTCGATCTGCGCGGGGTCGGCGGTGCGCGCGCGGTCGGTCAGCTCGGTCTGCCGGCGCACGGTGATCATGTCGCCGATCGCGGTCGCCCGCACGTCCTCGGCCACGACACGGTCGGCGCGCGTCCGCTGCCACTCCTCGACGTGCGCCCGGTAGTCCTCCAGCCCGTACGCGAGCTGTTCCAGCTCGCGGTGAGCGGCCCAGATCCGCACCCGCAGCCGGCCGAGTGCGGCGCGGGCGGCGGCGAGCTCGTCGCGGTCGGACGGCAGCGCGTGCTCACGCGCGAGGGCGGCGAGTTCGCCGCGCGACTCCAGGGCGGTGCGCCGGGCGGCCTCGGCGGTCTCACCGGCCGTGGCGAGGTCGCGGGTGGCGGCGGCCAGCCAGGCGCGGGCGTCGTCCAGGGCCGCCCATGCCGCGATGAGCCGGCCGCCGGACGGCAGTGCACGCGCGGTGGCGATGAGTTCGTCGTGCTGACGCTCGACGTCGCCGCGGCGCTCCTGCGCCTCGGCCAGCAGTGCCTCGGCGATCGCGATGCGCCGGTCGAGCTCGGCCAGGTGCCGCGCCCGGGCGCCCTCGCGGGCGGCCGAGCCGATGTACTCGGGGACCGCCTTGCGGTGCGCCCCCGCGGCGGCGCCCAGCCGCCAGCGGCCGGCCACGGACACGGCGCTGGCCGCGGGGCCGACATCGCCGGACGGGTACAGCGGGCCGAGCTCGTCGGCCGGCTCGGTGCCGTCGGGCTCCAGCCGGATCGAGCGGAGCACCGCGGCCACGGCGGTGGGTGCGACTCCGGATCCGGGCACGTCGACGGGGACCAGGACGTCGGCCAGGGTGCGGCCGGCGAGCGGGCCGGTCGTGCCGAGCAGCAGGTCGCGGGTGGCCGGATCGACGAGCGTGCCGTCGGCGATGATCCATCCCGAGAGCAGGCCGGCCGCCTCCAGGGCGGCCTCCAGTCCGGCACGCTCGGCGTGGCCGAGGTCGGGGGCGAAGTCCACGGCGAGGTACAGCGGCGTGCCGGCCGCCTCGCGGGCGGCGGTGGCCCACGCCGGGCGCGGCGGCGGGAGGTGCTCGCCGACCGCCGAGCGCCGCTCGGACAGGTCGTCGAGTTCGGTGGCGAGTTCGCGCTCCTCCTCCACGGCCGTGTCGCGCCGGGCGCGCAGCTCGGCGAGCGGCGGGTCGATGATCTCGTTGGCGCGTTCCGCCACCTCGCCTGGTACGTCGGCGTCCAGGACCCGGAGCGCGTCGTCCAGCGGCATCTCGACGCGCTCCTCCAGCGCGGTCAGCGCCGCCTCCAGGTCGCTGTCCGGAGCCGCCGCGCGGACCGCGCCGATCCAGCCGCGCACCTCTGCGGCGTACTCGGCGCTCGCGGCGCGCACGGCCGCGATGCCGGCGGCCTCACGCTCCCGGGCGCGCTCCACCGCGGCGTCGGCCCACTCGGCCTCGTCGGCGAGCGCCTCGGCGCGGCGCTCGGCCGCCGCGAGGCCGGTGGCGCGTTCGAACAGCTCGGCCGCGGCCGTCTCACGCTCGGCGGCGTGCTCGGCGACGCGGGACAGCCGGTCGTGCAGTTCGGCCAGCCGGCCGCGCAGGGCGGCCAGATCGATGCCGTGCACCGGGTCGCGCTCGACGGCCTGTTCCAGCCCCTCCAGGTTGACCTGCGTGGTGCTCTCGCGGGGCGCGAGCACGACACGGGCCGCCTGCGGCACCTCGCCCAGCGTCGCGGGGTCCACGCCCGCCTCCCGGGCGGTGTCGGTGAGCGGCGCGTGCGCCTGGCGCAGGCCGGCCAGCCGCCGGTCGATGGCGGTCACGTCGGCGGCGAGCCGGTCTTCGGCGTGCCGTTCCGCGGTGAGCGCGTGCCCGGCGGCCGCCCAGGTGGCCTCGGCGGCCCGGATGTAGGCGGTGACGGCGGCGTAGCGGGCCTGCCGCTCCCCCTCGCCCGGTGGCGGTGCGCCGGGGGTTCCGGCGGACAGGGTGGCGGCGTCGGCGGCGGCGGTGTCCCGGGACCGCCGGGTCTGGTCGCGTTCCTCCTGGACCGCGCCCTCGGCCGAGGTCAGCTCGTCCAGTTCCTCGGCGAGCCGGGTCACCTCGGCGTCGCGCTCGGCGTACTCGTCCAGTTGCCGCCGGACGGCCTGCGTCCGGCCGCGCAGCCGGCCGTGCAGGTAGCGCCGGTAGTCGACCAGGAAGGCGTCGACCCGGTCCCGGGCCGAACGCAGGCCGGCGAGCCGGGCGCGGGCGTCGTCGAGGTCGGAGATGTTGCGCGCCACCTCGTCGAGCACCGTCTCGTCCATCGGCGGGAGCGCCTCGGACAGCACCTCGACGAGTTCGCCCGCCTCCAGGCGCTCGCCCACCGTGGGGCGGCGCAGGCGGTAGAGCAGGTGGATCAGGTTGCGGTACCGCATGGGGTCGTCGAGCCCGAACAGCTCCCGCATGACCCGCGCGCGGTAGGAGGTGGCGGTGTCGTAGCAGTTCTCCGGCCCGACCTCGGTCCGGAGCCGGTCGATCGCGAGCGGCCGCTCCCCCGTGACCAGGGCGAGGTCGTCTCCGATCCTGCGGTCGGTGACGAAGAACACCGCACGCGCGTCGCCGGTGCCCGGTGCGGCGGTGATGGCGGCACCGAGCGTCCGCCACCGGGGCTCGCCGGCGTCGTCCCGGCCGGCGAACTCCACCCACAGGTACCCCAGCGTGCTGGCGGTCCCGGCCGCCTCCTCGTCGCCGTCCGCGGCCGTCCGGCTGTCCAGGAGCAGCCAGCGCAGGCTGGTCCGGCTGGTGCCGGTGGTGTCGAGCCGCCGCGCGTCGCCGTCGAGCAGGAACGGCAGCAGCATCTCCAGCGCCTTGGACTTGCCGGCACCGTTGCGTCCGCGCAGCAGGAGCCGCCCGTCGGCGAACCGGAAGACGTGGTCGTCGTACTGCCAGACGTTGTGGATTCCGGCCCGGTTCAGCCGGTAGCGACCGGGGAGGACCGTCTCCTCATCCGCCACCGTGGCGGAGTGTCCGGCGTCACTCATCGACCACCCTCCGCTCCGTACCGCGCCGCGCCGCGCGGTCTGGGTCCGCTGCCGACGGTCGTGTCATTCTCCCGGATCCGCGGGGTGAACGCGTCCCGGCGGCCCGCGGCCGGGGATGCCCGCCGGACGCACCGGTCCCGCGGACCTGCGCCGACCCCGAATTCCGCCGCCGGGCGGCAGCGGAATGCGGGCGTCCGCCCGGGTGGCCGGGGACCGCCGCCGCGCTGGTGGTCCGGCGGCGGCACATCGCGCGCCGCCCGGTGCACGGAAGCGCCCGTGCCGTGCCGCCCATGAGAAACGCCGCCTCCGAACCCCGGCGTGCCGGAGTCGACCCCGGACAGGCTCCGGCGACGGGCGCGGCCGGGGAGACGACTGCGCGGCCTCCGCTGCCGCTGCCGGCACCCGGTGGACGCTCCGCGCCCGCCGGTCCACGGCACGGGCCCGGGACCGCTGCCGGCCCGACGCCGCGGTGCACCCGGTCCCGGACGGGTTCGCGACCGGAGCCCCCTCGCGTCCGGCGCGGTTCCGCAACGCGTCGGGCGGATGGCCGCGGGCCGCTGCGGTGATCGCGGCCGAGGCAAGGCCGCCGCTCCGGTGGCCCTGCCTCCGTCTCGTGCCACCCCGCGCGTCCACCTTCCGCGGCCACCGGTCCGCTGCGCGCGAGGGTCGGAGCGGTACGGCCCGGCCGGGCCGCCCGGACGCCACCGGACGCCGGACCGGCGGCGCGGAGGGGTCCGGCGGGCGAGGGCGGCGCCGTCGGCGCGACCGCGCGTTGCCGGGCGGCGCTCGCGCGTCCGGCGCGCGGTTCCGGCGGCGCTGAGCCCGCTGCCGCGGCGACGCCCCGCGACAGGGGACGGCCCCCGGGCTCGGCCGGGGCGCGGGTCACTGCGCGACCTCCGCGGCGGGCTCCGGGCGGACGGCGGGTGGCGGGGCGGTTTCCGCCCCGGACACGAGGTCCCCTTCGTCCGCCGCTCCCGTCCCGTACCGTCCCGCGGCGGCCAGCAGCCGCCACCCGGCTCCGGGCGGCCGCCCGGTCTCGTGCGCCATCAGCCGGGCGTCGGTGAGCACGCGGAGGACCCGGCCGGTGAAGTCGGCCGGGTCGGGGACGTGGCTCACGGCGGCGCGCGTCCAGGCGCGGACGACGGCCGTCTCGGAGGCGGTCAGCCGGCCGAGTTCGGACCGGAGCAGGTCGTCGGGGACCGGGACGGACGGCGCGGGGCCGGCCGGACGGAGGCGGCCGACCAGGCGGCCGACGAGCAGCAGCGCGGCCTGGCCGACGGGGTCGGAGCTGGGGAAGGCCGCCGGGCGGTCGGTGCCGCGAGCGTCGGAGCCGCCGTCGTCGGGCATGATCAGCGCGACGCCCTCGGCGCGGATCTCGGCGTCGCAGCCGAGCAGGGCGGACAGTTCGGCCACGGCCCGCCACTGGTGGTGCGCGAACCGGTCGCGGTGGCCCGCGGCCAGGTCCTCCCGGTACAGGACCGCGGTCTCGGCCAGCCTGCGGCGGATCATGAGCTCGACGCCGCGCGCGTCCCCGGGTGCGCTCTCCGCCGCGGCGAGGAACCCGCCGGGGCCCTCCGCGGTGTGCGGCGGGTGCGCGAGGACCAGCCGGGCCACCTCGGGCCGCACGTCGAGGACGGCGTCGGTGCCGTCGGTGCCGTACCCGGCCAGCGTTCCCTCGTGCTCCTCGACCACGCCCCACTCGGCCAGCACGCGCAGCGCGGCGGCGAAGGCCCGGCGCTCACCGGCGCGGTCGGCCGGATCCAGGCGCAGTCCGGCCTCGACGGCGGCGGAGCGGACCTCCGCCGCGAGCCGGGCGACCGTGAGCCGCGGCGGAGCGTCCAGCAGGGCGGCGACGGCGAGCGCCAGATAGCTGTAGGTGCGGGGCGTGAAGTAGGCACCGCTGCCCCGGACCAGCGGGCGGCGCACCGCGTCGACCAGCCCCGTCTTGACGAGGCGGGCGTGGTCGGCCGCCACGGTGAGCCGGTAGTCCAGCACCCGGCGGAAACGCTGCACCAGCCACTCGGTGTGCGCGCGGATCAGGGCGAAGTCCTCGGGGTGCGTGCGCGCGGTGACGAGGGGCTCGGCGAGCAGCCGCCGGGCGGCGGTCTGCCGCTCCACGGTGAGGGCCACGTCCTCCCTGGACGCCATCGGTGCGGTCACCTCCCTGCGGGCCGGTCGGGGAGCCGGGTACTCGCGGCGAGCCCGGCCGCGTCACGGCACCCCGCGCCGCACGGCCGGCCGGTTCGCGCGGCCGGACTCCCATCGTGCCGTGCCGGGGCGGGGGCATCGGTATCCATGCGGCGAGGGTGACCCGTCTCTCATCCGTGCCGCGCCAGCCGGTGCGCGACCCGGTGCCGGGCCGGCCGCCCGCTCACGGGCGGCGGCGCCGTCGGGTCGCCGGGCTCCTCACCCGCGTAGCCGGTGGCGCGCAGCCGGAGGCGCTCCAGGACGAGGTCGCCCCCGGCCTCCCGCAAGGTGAGCACGGCGTCGGGATCGTGCCGGACGTGCAGGCGCACGTCGAGTTCGAGGTCGCCCGCGGAGACGGGGGCGGACGTGGCGTCGCCGGAGCCGAGGGCGGCCGTGAGGAGTTCCATGAGCACGTCCTTGGCCGCGGAGGACAGCCGCACCGGTGTGCCGTCGGCGGGTGCCTCGGCGAGCGCCCGGCGCACCTCCTGGGCGGCCGAGCGCCGCCAGTGGGCGGCGGCCTCCGCGGCGTCGCGCAGCCGGGCCTGCTGCTCGGAATGGTCCTCGACCCGCGCGGCCGGCCCACGTGCCGCCATGCGGTCCGGGACGGCCACGGCGGGTGCGTCCCACCAACTGGTGGTCGCGGCGACCGACTCGTCGTGGCCGCCGCCCAGATGCCGGGCGGGATGAAGGGCGAACGCGGCGGTGCACAGGGCGTGCGCCATCTCACTGTCGGCGGCTTCGAACCAGGTCGCGAGGCGCAGCAGCCCGGCCCGGTCGCGCCGCGAGTTCCGGCCGGCCGGCCCGCCGCCGTCCGGAGTCGCGGGACCGGTCGTCGTCGCCTGGTTCGCTGAGTCACCCACAACTCAGCAGACTAAAGACCCCACGCCACCGCCGCGCCCCGAACCCGGTCTCCGCGGGCTCACGGCACCGCGTTGACCTCCGGTTCCACCACGTTGTTTTTCGTCGGAGTTCCCGTGCCCGTCTCCGGGCGGCGGGTCAGGACGTGGCCGCCGACGGCTCGGCCTCGTCCGCAGGCAGCATCAGCCGGCCGCCGTCGACCTGTTCCAGCAGTTCCAGCTGGTGATCGGGCATCCCGGGGGCGTCGGTCACCTCGTACCTGGTGAAGAACACGGTGCCGTGGACCGTGCGGGGCTCGCTGAGGACGACGGTGACCTGGTACGGGTTCTCCTGGCAGTCGGGGAGGCACCAGGTGCCCCGCACCTCCCCGCTGGCGGTCGCGGCATCGGCGCTCCACGACGCCCATTCGAGGCCGGTGAAGGTGGTGAACTCCGAAGCGGTGAGCCCTTCCGGCTCACGGTCCTCGCGTCCCCGCTCGCCGCGGTAGAGGTTGTACACGAACGGCTCGCTCCCGCCCGCGGTGGGCGGGGTCGGCCGCCCGTGCGGTCCGGAGTCGGGCGGTGCCGATGCGGACGGTGCCTCCGGCGAGGCGGAGGCGTGGTGTCCGGACCCGGGGGAACGGGGTTCGACCGACTGCCCTCCGCAGCCCGTGATCAGGGCCAGGCAGAATGCCGCCACAGCGGCAGCGCGTGCTGTGCTCATGGGTTCCTTTCCGGATGACCGATCACCCAAGTGGCAATTGGCGTCTCCTCGCGAACCACACTAAGCGCGCGTACCACGCGCTATCCGGAACGACGCGCTGAACGTTTTACCGTCTCTCCCGCGATAAACCACCATTTTCGGCAAGAATCCGGTTTTCGAGACGTGCTCCGCGGTCCCGAAACCGGAACTCCGGGGTAAGCGAATACGCCGCCGGAGGCCAGGACGCAGCAAGATCCCCCGGCGGCCACGCACTGCGTGGACACGCCGGGGGATCCGGGTCATCGGCCGAAGGGACGCGGTCGCGATGTGGAACCGCCGGTCAGGTGGTTCCCCCGCGTCCCGGTCGGCAGGCGACCGTTGCCCTAGCCGCGGGCGCCGTCCTTCGTCGGGATGGCGTCCCAGGCGGCGTCAGAACTGAGATTCCCGCTGATCGGACCGTTGGAGCAGTCGCCCGCTGTCTGCGGCGACAGCACCACGACGTTCGCTCCGAGTACGGCCACGTTGGCGTCGCACACCGTGATCGGCAGGATCTGCAGGTTCTGGTTGAACTTCTGGCGTGCCTCCTCGACTCCGGCCTGGGCCGGGGCGGCCATGAGGACCGCCCCGAGCACCGCACCGGCGAGCAGACCCGCGATTGCCGGTTGACGAGGCATGAACGTCGGTCCTGTTACAGGCTGACGTTGGTGCCCTTGCCGCCGCTGGCGCAGTCGCCGGAGGTCTGCGGCGACAGGACCGGCACGTTGACACCGATCAGCGCGGCGATGTTGTTGTTGCAGACGCCGATCGGGATGGCCTGCAGGTTCTGGTTGTACTGCTGCTCGGAGGCGTTGATGTCGGCCTGCGCCGGCGCGGCGGCGAGGACGGAACCGAGCGCGATGCCGGCGACGGCGCCGGCGATTCCCAGCTTGCGCAGCATGGCAAGTCCTTTCTGGAAAATCTGAAGAAGTGGAAGTTCTGGATCGGCGAAGGACGCGGGACGGACCCGGCCTACTTGCCGACGTTCGTCTGGGTCGGCCCGTTGCTGCAGTCGCCCGAGGTCTGCGGCGACAGGATCGGCACGTTGGCGCCGAGAACCGCGATGTTGGCGTTGCAGATCGTGATCGGCAGGATCTGCAGGTTCTGGTTGAACTGCTGATCCGAGACGTTCTTCGCCTGGGCCGGAGCGGCCATCAGAACGGTGCTCAGGGCGGCCGCGGCCACCAGTCCGACGGCGCTCAGTTTGCGCAGCATGTGCGTGGTACCCCCGTCTACAGGTCGACGTTGGTACCGGTGGCACCGGTGGCGCAGTCGCCGGAGGTCTGCGGCGACAGGATCGGCACGTTGACACCGATCAGCGCGCCGATGTTGTTGTTGGCCACGCAGACCGGGATGACCTGCAGGTCCTGGTTGTACTGCTGCTCGGAGGCGTTGATGTCCCAGCCGTGCGCCTGAGCCGGCGTGGCGGACAGCAGCGCGCCCATCGCGGCGCCAGCGACGAGACCGAAAGCGGTCAGCTTCTTGAGCATCTTTTCCCCATCAAATTCGGCGAGGATTGAATAAGACGCCGAGCGGCGCCCGACGTTGCGGTGGACTGCCGCAATCATTGACCGCTCCCCCGGTTTTTGTCAACGCCGAAATCAGAGAATTCAATATGTCCGCTTCGCCCAGCTCGCCCCATTTCAGGGGAGACATAATGAATGGCGGCAAATAAGTTTGCCGAACTTTCCCAGCCGTTTACCGTGTCGCACATGACAACGGCGAGTACGGTAAAGTCCGGGACGCGAAAAGCGGCGGGAAATCGCGGGCGGCGCGGCTCCGGCAGGCCGCATAGCGCCACCGACCGCCGAGAATCCACCCAGAAACGACGGCACGCCGCTCGGCGCGTCCAGCACCCCTCCACACCCCTGTGGACAACCCGTGCATACCGACAGACGACCCGATTACGGGCATGCCCTAATTCGGGGCCGCGGGCAACCTCCCACGCTCCGCACGCCGACAATGACCTGGGATTACGGCGCCCCCACGGTCGGCCGGGGCCGGACCGTAACGCGGAACGGTCAGCGGCGGGAGACGAGACGGCCGGTCCGCAACGTGCGGTGGAAGGCTTTCCGGACAGAGGGCCAGGGGACCGGGGGATATGAGAAGACCCCCGACCACCCAGCGCTGTCGCTGGCCGACGGGGGTTTCATCCGGGTGGCAGGTGCAGGGTTCGAACCTGCGTAGGCTGAGCCGGCGGTTTTACAGACCGCTCCCTTTGGCCACTCGGGCAACCTGCCTGGGACGCGGCGACCTGGTGGTCGCTGCGGGAACCACGATAGCGGAGATGGCTGGCGGACGGGAAATCGGTTACGGGGCACCGGCTCGCCGCGCCCCGGGCGTGCGGAGCCATAGGGGCGGTGGCCGCGCGGCTAAGCTCTGTCACTGCCGTAGCCGGACGGCGCCCCAGCGGCGGCCGGCGGGCTGACAGAGCAACCGGCCGTCCCTGCGGGGGCGGCCCTGGAACGTCTCGGGGGTGCCAGCGTTCGTGGCAGCGGAATCCAGTTTCGACGTCGTCTCCAAGCTCGACCGTCAGGAGGTCGACAACGCGGTGAACCAGACGGCCAGGGAGCTCTCCCAGCGCTTCGACTTCAAGGGCACCGGCGCCTCGATCGCCTGGGCCGGTGAACGCAGCGTGGAGATCAGGGCCAACGCCGAGAAACGCGCCCTGGCGGTCCTGGACGTCTTCAAGGAGAAGCTGGTGAAGCGCGGCGTCTCCCTGAAGGTGCTGGACACCACCGGGGAGCCCAAGCCCTCCGGCAAGGAGTACCGCCTGCCGATCGACCTCAAGGAAGGCATCTCCACCGAGGACGGCAAGAAGATCTCCAAGATCGTCCGCGACGAGGGCCCCAAGGGAGTCCGCGCGCAGATCCAGGGCGACGAGCTCCGGGTGAGCTCCAAGAAGAAGGACGACCTCCAGGCCGTCATCGCCCTGCTCAAGGAGAAGGAGTTCGACATCGCGCTGCAGTTCGTCAACTTCCGCTGACGTCTGAGGGCCGGGGCCGGAGTCGGTGACTCCGGCCCCGGCCGCTGTCTGGTCCCGGGGTCGCTGGCGCCGCCGCCCGCCCGGCCCGGTCAGCCGAGGTCGAGGCCGTCGGCCATCGCGCGCAGCCGCCGGATGCGCTCGGTCGTGGGCGGGTGCGCGGAGAACAGCCGGCCCATGCCCCGGTTGGGGAACGGGTGCGCGATCATCATGTGGCCGGCGGCCAGCAGTCCGCGCTCGGCCGGCAGCGGGTGGGTACGGCCGCCGATCTCCACCTTGCGCAGCGCACTGGCCAGGCCGAGCGGATCCCCGGTGAGCCGGGCCGCGGCGAGGTCGGCGCGGTACTCACGCGACCGGCTCACCGCGAGGTGGATCACCAGGGCCGCGGCCGGGCCGAGCACGAGGAGGAGCAGCCCGCCGAGCAGGCTGGGAACGTCCTCGTCCTCGGAGTCGCCGAGCGGGAGCAGCAGCGCCAGGGCCGTCAGCGAGACGACGAAGGTCGCCAGCGTGGCGGCCACCGAGCACACGAGCGTGTCGCGCTCGCGGATGTGCGCGAGTTCGTGCGCGACGACGGCCCGCAGCTCCCGCTCGTTGAGCAGCCGGAGCAGTCCGGTGGTGCAGCAGATGGCGGCGCGACGTGGGCTCCGGCCGGTGGCGAACGCGTTGGGCGCCGCCGTGGGCGAGAGGTAGATGCGCGGCATGGGCTGCCGCGCCTCGGTGGCGAGCTCCCGGACGATGCGGTACAGCTCCGGCCGCTCGATCTCGCTGATGGGGCGGGCGTGCATGGCGCGCAGCGCCATGGTGTCGCCGAAGAAGTAGAGCAGGCCGTTCACCGCGATGGCCGCGACCAGGCCGAGCTGCAGGCCGCCCGGGCCGCCGCCCAGCCAGCCGCCCAGGATCACCGCGCCGGAGATGCCGGTGAGGAGGGCGGTCACGCGGATCGTGTTGCGGTGCACGACGTCTCACAGCCTCCCTCGACAGTTGCCCCCTTCGGGCGGTCCATCGAGTCAAACGTCCGAATCGGTGCCCGGCGTTCCCGGGTCCGGGCAGCGGAGTCCGGTTCGCGGTGGTCAGCCCGAGCGGAACCGGCTTCGGCGCCGGGTGCGGGGCCGGCCCCCACCTGCCCGCATATGCGCCCGGCCCCCCGCAAATCCCCCGGTGATCAGCGGTCCGGGCCCTTCGAAATCGCGTGACATCGGCCACCCCACCTGAGCGGTACCGCCGGTGACGACCTATAGTCGACAGAGTGACCGCTATCACCCTCCGCAGCGCTCCCGGCGTCCGGCTGGCCGGCCGCCCGCACGTGGACCTCCTGCGGGTCGCCAGCGCGCTGTGTCGCGGCTGATCCGCGCCGCTCCGGTCCCATCGTCCGCCGGCGCCCCCGGTGTCGCGGCGCCGGGAGGTGCCGGAACCCGCGCCCACCGGCGGCCGGCCGGTCGCGTTCCCTTCCGCTCCGCAGCCGCTCGGGCCGGCCGGGACCCGGACGCCTCCGCCCTCCCATGCCACGCGCGCCCGGCGCCCGTCCGCCCACCCGGGCTCCCTCTCCAGGCGAGACCACTGCGACCCCGGGCCGCCGCACGGTGCCCGGCGGCTCTTCGAGGAGGTTGGCGATCCCCGTGACCAAACAGGTCCAACGACTCGATCGCGTCATCATCAGGTTCGCCGGCGACTCCGGCGACGGCATGCAGCTGACCGGCGACAGGTTCACCCAGGAGACCGCGTCCTTCGGCAACGACCTGTCCACGCTGCCGAACTTCCCCGCCGAGATCCGGGCACCCGCCGGCACGCTGCCGGGCGTGTCCAGCTTCCAGCTCCACTTCGCCGACCACGACATCATGACCCCGGGCGACGCCCCGGACGTCCTCGTGGCCATGAATCCGGCGGCGCTGCGGGCCAACGTCGAGGATCTGCCGCAGGGCGCGACGATCATCGTCAACACCGACGAGTTCACCCGGCGCAACCTGGCCAAGGTCGGCTACCACGCGAACCCACTGGAGGACGGGTCGCTGGCCGCCTACAAGGTCAGCGCCGTGCCGCTCACGTCGATGACGGTGCGGGCGCTCGCCGACTTGGACGTCTCCAAGAAGGACGCCGAGCGCGCGAAGAACATGTTCGCCCTCGGCCTGCTGTCCTGGATGTACAACCGGCCGACCGAGGGCACGCTCGGGTTCCTCAAGGCCAAGTTCGCGCACCGGCCCGAGATCATGGCGGCCAACCGGGCCGCGTTCCAGGCGGGATGGAACTTCGGCGAGACCACGGAGGACTTCGCGGTCTCCTATGAGGTCCGGCCGGCCGCGCTGCCGCCCGGTACCTACCGGAACATCACCGGCAACCTGGCGATCGCGTACGGCCTGATCACCGCGTCCGAGCTGACGGGCCTGCCGCTGTTCCTCGGCAGCTACCCGATCACGCCGGCCTCCGACATCCTGCACGAGCTGTCCCGGCACAAGCGGTTCGGCGTGCGCACGTTCCAGGCCGAGGACGAGATCGCCGGCGTCGGCGCCGCCCTGGGCGCCGCGTTCGGCGGCGCGCTCGGTGTGACCACGACCTCGGGGCCGGGCATGGTGCTCAAGGCGGAGACCATCGGCCTCGCGGTCATGACCGAGCTGCCGCTGATCGTGATCGACGTGCAGCGCGGCGGCCCGTCCACCGGGTTGCCCACCAAGACCGAGCAGGCCGACCTGCTCATGGCGCTGTACGGCCGCAACGGCGAGTCGCCGGTGCCGGTGCTCGCGCCGAGGTCCCCCGCCGACTGCTTCGACATCGCCGTCGAGGCCGCGCGGATCGCCACCACCTACCGCACCCCGGTGATCGTGCTCTCGGACGGCTACCTGGCCAACGGGTCGGAGCCGTGGCGCATCCCCGACGTGGCCGCGCTGCCCGATCTCACGGTGCGGCACGCCACCGAGCCCAACGGCCCTGACGGCTCCTTCCTGCCGTACCTGCGCGATGCCGAGACCCTGGCCCGGCCCTGGGCGGTACCGGGCACCCCCGGCCTGGAACACCGCATCGGGGGCATCGAGAAGAGCGACGGCACCGGGAACATCTCCTACAGTCCGGCCAACCACGACCTGATGGTGCGGTCCCGCCAGGCCAAGGTGGACGGGATCGCGCGCGACATCCCGCCGCTGGAGGTCGACGATCCCGACGGCGCCGCCGACGTGCTCGTCCTCGGCTGGGGCGGCACGTACGGCTCGATCGGCGCCGCGGTGCGCCGGGTCCGCCGGGCCGGCGGCCGGGTCGCCCAGGCGCACCTGCGGCACCTGGCCCCGTTCCCGGAGAACCTGGGCGAGGTGCTGCACCGCTACGACCGGGTGCTGGTGCCCGAGATCAACCTCGGCCAGCTCGCGCTGCTGCTGCGGGGCAGGTTCCTGGTCGACGTCATCGGCTACACCAAGGTCCGCGGCCTGCCGTTCAAGGCCGAAGAACTGGCGGGCGTACTCCAGGAGGTCATCGACCGTGTCGACTGAGAACGGATCCGGCCCCGGCTTCCGCGGTCTGCGGCTGGTACCGCGCGCCGAGACCGCGTTCACCATGAAGGACGCCAAATCGGACCAGGAGGTCCGGTGGTGCCCCGGCTGCGGCGACTACGCGATCCTGGCGGCCTTCCAGGGCTTCCTCCCGGAGCTGGGGGTACCGCGCGAGAACATCGTGATCATCTCCGGTATCGGGTGCTCCTCCCGGTTCCCCTACTACCTGAACACCTACGGCATGCACTCGATCCACGGCCGCGCGCCGGCGATCGCCACCGGGCTGGCGGCCAGCCGTCCGGACCTGTCGGTGTGGGTCATCACCGGCGACGGCGACGGCCTGTCGATCGGCGGCAACCACCTGATGCACGCGCTGCGCCGCAACGTCAACATCAACGTGCTGCTGTTCAACAACCGCATCTACGGGCTGACCAAGGGCCAGTACTCGCCCACATCGGAGCGCGGCAAGATCACCAAGTCGTCCCCGGTGGGCACGGTGGACGCGCCGTTCAACCCCGTCTCGCTGGCCCTGGGCGCCGAGGCGAGCTTCGTGGCCCGCACGGTCGACTCCGACCGCAAGCACCTCACGAGTGTGCTGCGCGCCGCGGCCGACCACCCGGGGGCGGCGTTCGTGGAGATCTACCAGAACTGCCCGATCTTCAACGACGACGCCTTCGCGCCGCTGAAGGACCCCGGCCAGCGCGACCGGCGGCTGCTCCGCCTGGAGCACGGCGAGCCGCTGCGGGTGGGCCCGGACCGCGGTGTGGTGCTGGGCGAGTACGGCGAGCTCGTGGTGGCCGACGTCGCCGAGGTCGGCGAGGAGCGGCTGCTCCGCCACGACGCGCACCGGCCGGATCCGGGATACGCGTTCGCGCTCTCCCGCCTGGACCAGCCGGCGTTCGAGCACGTGCCGATCGGGGTGTTCCGCGACGTCGAGCGGCCCAGCTACGACGAGCTGATGAACGAGCAGCTGGCCGAGGCCACGTCCGGCCAGGGACGTGGCGACCTGGCGGCGCTGCTCGCGGGTGGTGACACCTGGACCGTGGACTGACGACTCACGTGTGGCGGCCGTCCGCGCAGTGGAACGCGGCCGGCCGCCACCGCCACGTCCGGCAGCGGACGACCGCGTCCGGCGCGGTCGTCCACAGCCTCCGAACTTCTCTGGAACCCGGTGCGGCCCCGGCCTAGGTTGGGGTATGCGACAGGTCACAGCACGGGGTGACCCAGCTCGACCGGGAGGCACGCGGATGGGTGGCGGAGCGCACACGGCGACGACGGCGAGCACGGTGGACGGGGTGCTCCGCCGCACCGCCGCCCGGGTGCCCGACCGGGTGGCACTGCGGTTCGGGGACCGGGAGTGGAGTTACGGCGAGCTCGACCTCGCGGTCAGCCGCACGGCGGCGTGGCTGCTGGGGCTCGGGCTGGAGCACGGCGACCGCGTCGCCGCCTACGGCTACAACTCCGACGCCTACCTGCTCGCCTTCCTCGGCTGTGCCCGTGCCGGGCTGGTGCACGTGCCGGTCAACTACCGGCTGACCGGCGACGAGCTGGCCCACCCCCTGGCGCACTCCGGCAGCGCGGTGGTGCTCACCGATCCGCGGCTGGCGGGCCGGGTCGAGGACATCCGGTCACGGATCCCCGCACGCGAGGTGCTGGGGCTGCGCGGCGCCGAGGAGTCGGTGCTGGAGATCGCGCGCGACCCGCGCGCGCCGGATCAGGTGGGCACGGCGGTGGCCGACACCGACCTCGTCCAGCTCTTGTACACGTCGGGCACCACCGCCCTGCCCAAGGGGGCGATGATGAGCCATCGGGCGCTGGTGCACGAGTACGTCAGTTGCGTGCAGGCGCTCGACATCACCGCGGAGGACCGCCCGCTGCACGCGCTGCCGCTGTACCACGCGGCGCAGCTGCACGTGTTCCTGATGCCGGCGCTGGCGGTGGGCGCCGAGAACGCACTCGTGGAGGTCCCGGAGCCCGGCGAGCTGCTGCACCGTATCCAGGCCGACGGCATCACCTCGTTCTTCGCGGCACCGACGGTCTGGCTGAGCATGGCCGACCATCCGGACTTCGCCACCCGTGACCTGTCGGGGCTGCGCAAGGCGTACTACGGTGCCGCGATCATGCCGGTGCCGGTGCTGGAGCGGATCGCGCGCCGCTATCCGCGCCTGGCGTTCTACAACTGCTTCGGGCAGAGCGAGATCGGTCCGCTGGCCACCGTGCTGCGCCCGGAGGAGCACGTGCCCGGCCGCATGGACGCGTGCGGCCGGCCGGTGCTGTTCGTGGAGGCGCGGCTGGTCGACCGCGACGGCGCCGACGTCCCGCCGGGCGAGGCCGGCGAGATCGTGTACCGGTCGCCGCAACTGTGCGACGGCTACTGGGACGATCCCGAGGGGACCGCGGCGGCGTTCCGCGATGGCTGGTTCCACTCCGGCGATCTCGCCCGCCGCGATGCCGAGGGCTACCTCACCGTCGTCGACCGGTTGAAGGACGTCATCAACACCGGCGGGGTGCTGGTCGCCTCCCGTGAAGTCGAGGACGTCCTCCACCTGCACCCGGCGGTGGCCGAGGCGGCGGTCGTGGCCATGCCCGACCCGGTCTGGGGCGAGGCGGTGACGGCGGTGGTGGCGCTGAGAAGACCGGCCACCGAGGCGGAACTGATCGGGTTCGCCCGCGAGCGGCTGGCCGGGTTCAAGGTGCCCAAGCGGGTGCACGTCACCGGGGAACTGCCGCGCAATGCGAGCGGCAAGCTGCTGAAGCGGGTGCTGCGCGAGGAGCTCACCGCGTTCCGGTAGCCCGGGCGTTCCATGGGGCCACGGGGGGAGGCAGCGATATGCCGGAGATCAGGGATTGGTCGCAGATGAGGGCGCGCTCCGTCCGGCTGCTGGAGGAACGCACCGGGAAGTCCCTGGAGTGGTGGAACCGGCGAGTCGCCGAGCAGGGCCGCACCGACGAGGCGCGGCTGCGCGAATGGCTCACGGGCCAGGGCGTCACGGGATACCCTCAGGCACTCCTCGTGATGGAGCGGTTCGGCTATCCGGACTTCTTCTCGGTGTCCGGAGCGGAGCTGATCGACGCGCAGTACCGTGACCGCCCGCACCTGAGACCGATCCTCGACGCGCTGCTCGATCTGCTGCCGTCGGTGGGCGACGCCGCCGTCCAGGCGCGCAAGACCCTCGTCGCGCTGATGACACCGCGGCGCAAGTTCGCTGTGGTGAAGCCCACGACCCGGTCCCGGGTGGATCTCGGGTTGCGGCTGGCGCGGCCGGTGCTGGGTGGCCGGCTCCTCGATCCCAAGGTGCTCCGCGACGATGCGCTCACCGCCCGGGTCGCCCTCACCTCCGCGGCCGAGGTGGATCACGAGGTCGCGGAGTCGCTGCGGCGCGCCTTCGCCGACAATCTCTGACGGCGGCCACCACGACCGCGCCCTGTGCCCCCGGCTCCGCCGGGGTGCTGAGCCTTGCGCTCTTCACACTCCCCCGTTCCCCGAAACGCCGGAATCCCGCCGTTTCCCGGACATCGGAGCGTCGACCGCCGGTAACCTTCTGCATTTGTGACGACCTTTTCCCCCTCTCGTGACACGTCCGTAAGACCGCCCTCCCGTCGGCGCGAGCCCGAGCCGCCCGAGAACGGGCCGCTCCCGGCGAACCGGGCCGGCCTGGCGGCGGTGGCGGGGATCGCGGCGATGCCCTTCCTCGCGCTGTGCGTGCTGGTGAGCGCCCAATGGTCGCCCCTGATCGCGTTCGACACCGCCGTGGCGGCGACCCTCTACGAGCGGGTGCATCCGGACCCCGCGCTGGCGCACGGCCTGGAGATCTGGACCGAGCTGTTCGGCACCTGGTCGATGCGGATCGTCTCGCTGCTGACCGCCGGCTGGCTGCTGCTGCGACGGCAGTTCAGTACCGCGGTGTGGGCGGGGGCCGCCGTCTTCCTCGCCAACCTGTTCGGCCTCGTCGTCAAGCTCTCGGTGGACCGCGCCCGGCCGGAGTTCGCCGACCCCATCGTCGAGGGCGTGGGCCCGTCGTTCCCGTCCGGCCACGCGCTCATGGCGGCCACCGGCATGGGCATCCTGCTCTTCGCCGCGCTGCCGCTGCTGCGCGGCGCCTGGCGGCACGTGGCGTGGACCGCGGCACTCGGCATCGCGCTGAGCACGGCACTGAGCCGTCCCCTCCTCGGCGTGCACTACGTGACCGACATCGTGGCCGGGCTCTGCCTGGGTGTCTGCACCCTGGCCGCCACCATGCTGCTGTGGACCTACCTGCCGCGGGTCGCGCGCCGCTGGGACCGCCCGGCGTACCGGCGCTGACCGCGTTACCGCGTAGCCTGGCGCCATGCGCATCGTCATCGCCGGAGGACACGGAAAGATCGCACTGCGGCTGGAGCGGCTGCTGGCCGCCCGCGGGGACACTCCCGTCGCCCTCATCCGCAACCCCGACCACGCCGAGGACGTCCGGGCGGCCGGCGCGGAACCGGCCGTCATCGATCTGGAGTCCGCCACGGTCACCCAGCTCACGGAGAAGGTGATGGGCGCCGACGCGGTGGTGTTCGCGGCCGGTGCCGGTCCGGGCAGCGGTGCGCACCGCAAGGACACCGTGGACCGGGCGGCCGCGAAGCTGCTGGCCGATGCCGCGTCCCTGGCCGGTGTCCGCCGCTACCTCATGGTCTCGGCCATCGGCGTGGACCAGGGACCGCCCCCGGACGCCGAACCCGTGTGGGCGGCCTACGTGCGGGCCAAGAAGGCCGCCGACGACGACCTTCGGGACCGCTCTCTGGAGCTGGACTGGACGATCCTGCGGCCGGGGCGGCTCACCGACGACCCGGGCACGGGCACCGTCCGGCTGGCCCCGGAGGTGCCGCGCGGCGCGGTGAGCCGGGACGACGTGGCGGCCGTCCTCGTCGCCCTGCTCGACACCCCCGCCAGCATCGGCCGGGTGCTGGAACTGGTGGGCGGTGACACCCCCGTCCACGAGGCCGTCGCCGTGGCCTCTTCCGGGTGACAAGAGCCGCCCGGTGGCCCGAACAGGGTCATAGGGGGCATCATGGGGGACGATGGCCCGGCGTGACGCGTCCGCGCACCTCTTCCATGGACGGAACCGCTCTCCGGGCACGACAGCTCCGCAAGAGCAGATGGGTAGACAGATGAGCGTCACGCAGGTCGTGAGGGACAGCACCGTCGTCGAGCACGCCAAGGTCGCCGCACAGCAGAAGCGCAAGATGTTCGTCGTGCAGCTGCGCGTCAACACCTACGACGACGCTTCGAGCAGCGTCCGGCCGGGCCTGACCCGCATCCTCGAAGGCATCGAGGAGGCGGGGTGGCGCCTGGAGCAGACCTCGTACAGCCAGGGCAGCAATGGGGAACCGGCGCAGCTCTTCGTCTTCCGCCCGGACCCGCAGGCGGTCCAGGAGGCGGAGCAGCCGGCCGCCGAGGAGCCGCAGCAGCCCCAGCCCGATCAGTCGGGCCAGCAGCAGGCGTTCCAGCAGTACCCCACCGGCGCGCAGCAGCCCCAGGACCCCTACGCCGGCTACCAGTACGGTCAGCAGTACCCGCAGCAACAGCAGCAGTACCCGGGCTACGGACAGCAGCAACAGCAGGGGTACCCGCAGCAACAGCAGCAGTACCCCGGCTACGGGCAGCAGTACCCCGGCTATGGCCAGCAGCAGTGGTGACGTCCCTCTGAGACGCCTCTAACGGCCTCCGCGGATTCCCGCGGAGGCCGTTCGCATGTCCGGGGCCGCTCGGCCGGGTGCCGGCGCGGATGGCGCGTCCGCGGGTGTGGTCCCGGCTTTCGGACCACCGAAACACGCGCGACCTCTCGGTCGAAACCACACACGGGAGGCACGCAACTACGCTACGTTACTGGCGCGGTCGCCTGAGCGACCCGACGCCCACCTGCCTCCGTGACTTCGAAAGGACGCGAATGAAGCGCATCGCAGCGCTCACCGCCCTGATCGCCATGTCGGCGTTCACCTCCGGCGCCCTCGCCGGCCCGGCGCACGCCGACAACAACGCCAAGGTGCAGGACATCACGATCCCGATCTGCATCGACCTCCTGGCGATCACCGGACTCGACGAGGACGGCTGCACCGTCCTGCACTACAACACCGAAACCGGGCTCGGCAACTTCTAGCCGTCGGCGGCGAGGGGCCGGCCTTGGGCCCCGAACGAACCTTCCGGACGAGGCTTTCATCCAGGTTGTCCCAGAACGAGCTTGGGGCCGCTGAAAATCAAGCCGAGATCTTCGCCGAAATTACTACTCGAACGCACTCAACTACGCTACGTTACAAGGGCAGGTCACTCCCTGCCCCGTAGTTTTCACCAGGTACTTGAAAGGTACTGAGATGAAGCGTTTTGCCACGGTCACCGGTCTGATCGCCATGTCCGCGCTCACCTTCGGCGCCCTCGCCGGCCCCGCGCAGGCCGACAACAACGCGCAGGTCCAGAAGATCTCGATCCCGATCTGCGCCAACATCCTCGCGCTGGTCGGCTCGGAGGACCAGAGCTGCAACGTCCCGGACGTCGAGATCAAGAAGGGGATCGGCACCTTCTAGTGGTCGACCAGGCCGGCACGTCTGCCATCTGACAGGTCCCGTGGGTTCGCGATGCCCCGGGACCTGCGGCTTTTCCGGCCGGTCGCGGCATCGGACGCCCGCGCGCCGTCCGATGTGACATAACGAACGTTCCGCGGTACGTGACTGGGCGACTCCGGTGCGCGGCTGCAATCCTGCTATTACCCCTTCTGTCCGATTCTGGGTCATAAGCAGAGATTGCAGGTTTTCATGCCGTTAGTCCGAACCATCGGATCCATCGTCACCACCGCCCTCCTCATCCCACTGACTCCGGCGCCCGCGCACGCCGCCGAGACCGAGCACCGGCCATCGGCCGACGACCCCGCTCCGGTGACACCGCCCGACCCCAGGGACAAGAGCATCGCGTTCTACGTGGGACGGAACCTCACCGAGGACGGCTCCGTGCTGCTCGGCGGCTTCGGGCATGAGCCGTCCAGCCATTGGCTGGAGTCCGTACCTCGGCGGCAGCACCCGGAGGGCGCCACCATCGAGGTCGGAGCCACCGACGAGGCCGACATCCCGGGCGAACTCACCGAGATCCCGCAGGTGCCCGAGACCAACGCCTACATCACCATGAACTACTCGGAATTCGCCGGTTTCCCCGCGCCGCTGACCAATGGCGGGCTGAACGAGCACCAGCTCGCCGCGCGGGACGTCTGGTCGGATTCCCGGCCGGAGCTCGTGGAGATGACTCCGACCCCGCAGACCGGCCCGCAGTACAGCGACCTTTCCCGCATCGCGCTGGAGCGTGCCGGCACGGCGCGCGAGGCCGTGGAGATCGTCGGCGGGCTCATCGACGAGTACGGCTACACCACCTACGGTGGCAACTCCCACCTGTTCGCCGACGCCGAGGAGGGCTGGGTCCTCGTCGAGTTCGCCGGCGGCGAGGGCCTGTGGGCGGCCGAACGGCTCGGGCCGGACGACGTCCGGGTCTCCTACCCCGGCTACATCGGCGACTTCCCCACCGATTTCGAGGACAGCCCCGACCACATGGGATCGCCCAACCTGGTCGACTTCGCCGTGGAGCAGGGATGGTGGGACCCCGACGGCGACGAGCCGTTCAACCTGCAAGAGGTCTACGGCACCCCCTTCCCGGGCCCGCCCGGCGACGACGAGGACGCGCCGTACCGGCACCCGCCGACGCTGGAGGACGAACTCCGCGAGATGGCCGGGGCCGCTCCGCTGACCGTCGAGGACATGATGCGGCTGGTCCGCGACCCGCGCTGGTCCGACGACCGGTCCGGATACGGCCAGGTCGCTCCGCTGCGCCCCGACCTGCCGCACCCCGATCTGGCCACGCTGTGGGTGGCGCCCACGGCGGCGGTGACCGCGCCGTACGTGCCGTGGCACATCGGCGCCACGGAGGTTCCGCCGGAGTACAGCCAGCACCGGTACCTCACGTCCGGCGCCGCGGCGAACTACGTCGACCCCGACTACGCCCCGCTGGAGGCGACCCGCTACGCCGCCCGCACCTTCAAGCGGCTGCTGTACTACACCTGTGACCGCCCGGAGGAGTTCCTCGACGAGGTCACCGGGGTCCTGGAGGGGTTCGAGGCGCAGATGCTGGCGGACATCGACGACGTGGAGGCGGAAGCCCTGGCCGCCTACCAGGCGGGCGATGACGAGGAGGGCCGTCGGCTGCTCACCGAGTGGAGCGGACGCCAGGCCATGGACGCCCTCGACCTGGGCGACTACCTCGTCGACGACATCGAACGGCGCACCAAGGAGGAGTGGGGCATCCGGCTGCCGGACCGTGAGCCGCCCGAAGGGGTGACGGCCCGCGCCGAGAGCCTGGACATGGCGCTGCCAGAGGACGCCGTCACGGCGCGGGACCGCGTCAACTGCGACATGGGCGGCGGCTGGGCCGACGGCAGCGCGGCCGACCGCCAGGGCGAGCGCGGCGACCCGGCCGCGGTCCCGGACTTTCGCGGCGCCGGTACGCCGAGCGAGCCCGGCTGGCTGTGGGGACTCGCCGGCGGGATCGTCGGGCTGGTCGCGGGCCTCGCCGCCATGGCCGTGATCCGGCGCCGGCCGGGCGGCCCTTCCCCCACCGCGAAGTAGGCGTCCGGCCGGTGCGGTGCCCGTGCGGGCACGGGCACCGCACCGGCCGCCGATCGGCTCCCCGCCCCTGGCCGCCGACGACACATTCCGGTGGCGCCTGTCGCGCCGGAGAGCCGGATTGGCTAGCCTGCCCCTCCATGACCGCGCAACGCCGCAAGATCATCACCGTCGTCGGCCTGGTCCTGGCCGGCGTCATCGTGCTGCTCGACTCCGACCTGGCCCAGCGGGGCAGATTCGACCCCGCGGAGATCATCGGGATGCTGGTCTCCGTGATGTGCTTCGCGCTGCTGATCAGCGTCGCGTGCCGCGGCCTGGACGTCCGCCGGGGCGCGGCGGCGCTGTTCGTCTTCGGCTGGGGCTCGCTCGCCCTGGCGACGTTCGCGGGTCACCTCGGCGGCGCGGTCGCGCAGATCGAGTTCGCGCTCTACCCGGAATTCGGCCCCACCGCCGAAGACACCGCCGATGAGAACCAGGTGACGGCCACGGCCGTGCGCACCTGCCCCGACCCCGCCTTCCTGGACGATGAGGGGTGCGCCGCACCGGAGCAGCCCGGTTACCTGTCCGTCCTGCCCACCGGCACCGGTGCCGTGGCGCTCACCCTCGGCTGGCTGCCCGCGCTCGGCATGGCCGGCGCCTACGCCCGGACCCGTCCGGAGGACGACACGCACCGCACGAACCCGCCGGACTAGCCCCGCGGCCGAGGTCAGTCGGTGTCGGCCGGCGGCGCGGCATCGGCGGACTCAGGGGCCCCGGCGGCCACGACGTCCTCGACCGGCGTCGCGAACCTCACGCGCAGCCTCCGCCGCACCGGCGCCGGTTCCGGCCGCGAGAACTCCTCCGATGCCGCCGCCTCGCGACCGCCTCCCTGAGAAGGTTCCATGGTTCTACCCTAGAGCGACGGGTCGGCGACCCGGTGAACCGCCGCGGCATGAGTGGAGCGCCTTGTGAGCGAGGTCCGGGCCAACCAGCGGGCCGAGCATGAGGTGAGCCACATGACGACCGCCCTGTGCTTCGGAGCCGTTCCCGACGGCATGTGGCTGAGCCTGGACGGCACCACCCGGCTGGACCCGGCGACCGGCCTCCGGCTCGTCGGCGGCGCCGGGTTCGAGCTGGAGGCCGAACTCCAGGTCTACGCGATCGCCGCGATGGCCGGCTTCGTCGGCGAGATCGACCTGCTGGGCAGACGCGGGCTGAGCGAGCGACACTATCCGCGACTCTTCTCCCTCGTCCGCGAGGTCCACCCACGGCACGACCACGTCGCCCTCGATGTACTCCAGCGATCGTTCCCGGACGACGTCATCGACCGCGAACAGGCGGCCGCCGACGCGGCCCGCATGCTCCGCACCGAGCGCCTCCGCGCCGCCAATGCGGCCCTGCGCGGACGGCTGCTGCGCCACGGCGACCTCGACCCGGACCAGATCCAACGGGCGGTCGCCCCCTTCGAACTGCACACCTTCCTGGCGGACGAGGGAATCCGCGTCTGGCTCCCTCCGGCGGCCGGCGACGCTCAAAGAGACACCGAGCTGTTCACGAAGGTCGAGGAGATCCGCGCCGACTTCGACGCCCCTCGCCGCCCTGACGTCCTCGACCGCCTGGACGACCTGCGCGCAGACTTCGGCCTCACCTCGCCCGGCCGCGGCCCCGGGGCCCTGGACACCCCACGTGGCCTGCCCACTCGATCGAGGGCCGGGCGGCGCCATCCCCGGCCCCCGGCTCCCGGGCGGCACACCGACCCGCGGGAGGTCCCGCGCCGGTCGGGACCGGGGGTCTGAGCGAGCGGGCGGGTAGCGGTCCTCACACGCCGGGCCTGCCGATGACCTCGCCGCCTGTTCCGTCGAAGGGCTCCATGAGACGGCGCGCCCCGTCGGGATCACTCCACGCCACAGCGGTACTCCGCCAGGCATCCATCGCCCGCACGAACGGTCCGAACTCACGTGTTTCGACCCCCGCGAGCAGATGGTCGAGCAGTTCACCGATGGCTTGTGAGCGTTCCTCAACGGGGAGCCCGACGAGCCAGTGCAACTCCTCGCTCAGCGCCTCTCCTGCGCAAGGGTTTCCGAGCCGACACCGAGATCTCGCCCCTGTACCGGCTCGCTCGAAGTCCGCCACCCGGAACGGGACCATCTCGTCACGTCCCGCCCGGATATCGTCCTTCACACGGTCGATCTCACCGCCATCGATCAGGTCCTCGTACTGCTCCACCCATTCGGCAGGGACGAGCACGTATCCCGCGAGATCACGCCCCGCGAACGGAATCGATTCCCCAGGGCCCACGGGTTCAGAAGTCATCGTTCTCCTCGCCCTCCGGCCTTCGCCGGTCCGCCCGACTGCGGAGTTCTTCAGGTTACGCACCGACGGAGCCGACGCGCAGCAGTTCACACGGACCGTGGGATCAGGGCGACGGAACGAATTCGCTCACGATTCGGTCTTGGCGACGCCGACCGGGCAACTGACGCCCGTGCCGCCCACACCGCAGTAGCCGTTCGGGTTCTTCGCCTCGGACAGGTACTGCTGGTGGTAGTCCTCGGCGAAGTAGAACGGTCCCGCCGGAGCGATCTCCGTGGTGATCGGGCCGTAGCCGGCGCGGGTCAGGGACGGCTGGAATGCGTCACGGGTGGTCTCGGCCGCCGCGCGCTGGGCGTCGGATCGGTAGAAGATCGCCGACCGGTACTGGGTGCCGACGTCGTTGCCCTGGCGCATGCCCTGGGTGGGGTCGTGGCCCTCCCAGAAGACCTTGAGCAGGTCGGCGTAGCCGATCCGTGCCGGGTCGAAGACGACCCGGACCGTCTCGGTGTGGCCGGTGTGGCCGGTGCAGACCTCTTCGTAGCTGGGGTTGGGGGTGTAGCCCCCGGCGTAGCCGACCGCGGTGGTGATGATCCCGCGCTCGGCGCCCAGCCGCCAGAAGGTGCGTTCGACGCCCCAGAAGCAGCCCATGGCGAACTCGGCGATCTCGCTTCCGGCGGGGTAGGGCGGGGCGAGCGGTGTGCCCAGCACCTCGTGGCGGGGCGGGACCGGCACGGGGGTGTCGCGGCCGGGCAGCGCCTCGGCCCGGTCGACCATCGACGTCTTCGTGTACCCGAACATGCCCCCAGGCTATCCCGGACGCTCCGCCCGCCCACGGGCGGCGGGTCCACCCCGCGTCGCGCGCGTTCGGGATCATTCCGGTTCCCGGTGGCCGGTCGGCGGGCGTCTGGGCCGTGGCGTCTCTATGGTCGGTTGTCACATCGGAGCGCCGACGGCGGCGCTCCATCGACCCCTGGAGCCGCGCGGTGCCTCAACGTCCTCCCCCACTCGGGGTCCTGCTGCGCGGACTCCTGGCCGTCGCGCTGCTCCTCCCGGCCGTCATGGGCGCCGACCCGGCGTCCGCCGCGGTCGCGGACGATCTGGGCGGTCAGCCGCTGACCGAGCGGAACGTGCGCGCGTTCCTCGACCGGCGGGTGCCCGAGCTGCTGGCCGCGCAGCGGGTGCCGGGGGCCGCGGTCGTCGTGGTGAGCGGCGGCCGGCAGCTCGTGGCGGAGGGCTACGGCGTCGCCGACGTCGACTCCGCGGTCCCCGTGGACCCGGCCGGCACCGCGTTCCCGCTGGACTCGGTGACGAAGTCGCTGACCGCCACCGCCGTCATGCAGCAGGTCGAGCAGGGCCGCCTGGACCTCGACGCCGACGTCAACGACTACCTCACCGGCTTCCGGATCGCGGACACCTATCCGGGGGAGCCGGTCACGCTGCGGCGGCTCCTCACCCATACCGCCGGGTTCGAGGAGACGCTCACCGGCATGCTCGGCCAAAGCCCGGAGGACCGCCGCAGTCCCGGCGCGTACCTGGCGGAGCACCAGCCGGAGCGTGTCTATCCGCCCGGCCGGGTGGCCGCATATTCCAACTACGGCTACATACTGGCCGGCCACCTGGTCGAGATCGCCTCCGGGCAGCCGTTCGAGGAGTACGTGACCGAGCACGTGCTGCGCCCCCTCGGCATGCGCGACACCGTGGTGGGCCAGCCGGATGAGGCGGCGCGGCGGCTCGACCTGGCCCGGACCTACACACCCGACGGCGACGGGCAGCGGCCGGTCGGCCGCGTCGTCGACAACTCGGTCCCCGCGGGCGGCGGTTACGCCACGGTGACCGACGTCGGGCGGTATCTGCTCGCCCAGCTCGGCGACGGCCGCCTGGGAGACGCCGTCGTGCTGAGCCCGGAGAGCGCCGGGGCCATGCGCAGCGCCCGGTTCCAGGCGCACCCGGCGCTGCCCGGCACCGGGTTCGGCTTCCAGGAGAGCCCTTCCTCCGCGGACGCACCGCGGACCGGCCACGGCGGCGACGGCCCGGGGTCGCACGGCAGGTTCCAGCTCTTCCCGGACGGGGACGCGGGCATCTACGTGGTGGCCAACGGCGACGGCAGGCCGAGCCGCGACGGGCTGCTCCGCGACATCGTCGTCAAGGAATTCGCCGAGCGGTTCTTCCCCGAGGGGCGCAGTGACCCGTCCGCCCTGCCCACCGGGCGCTCGGACCTGGCCGGGGTCGCCGGCAGCTACGTCACTGCGCGGATGAGCCGCTCCGAGTTCATTCGGGCCCTGCTGATGATGGATCACGTCGACGTCGACGTGACCGCCGACGGGTCGCTGACGGTCGACGGCACGGCCTGGGTCCCGCACGGGCCGGATCTGTTCCGGCACGAGCGGCGTCTGCTCGCTCTCATCCGGGGCGACGACGGCCGGGTCATCGGCCTGGCCTACAGCGCGGATCCGGCCACCGCCTACCTCAGGGCGCCGTGGTACGCCGCGCCGGGCGTCCTGGCCGGCGCCGCCGCGGCGGGCCTGCTGCTCCTGCTGTCGACGTTGGTGTGGCCGGCCGCCGCCCTGGCGCGCCGCCTCCGCCGACGGCCGGCCGCGCCGCTCCGGCGTGTGCCGCTGCTGGCCCGGATCCTGGCCGGTCTCACCGCGGCGCTCGCCTGGCTGCTCCTGGTCCTGCTGTGGCACATCCGCACGGACATCAGTGGTTCGCTTCCGGCGCTGGCGGCGGAGTTCCCGTTGCCGTTGCTGCCGCTCACCGCCGCCGCGCCGCTGACCGCGGGCGTGCTGGTGTGCGCGGTCCGGGCGTGGCGGCAGCGGTGGTGGCGACCGGCCGGGCGGGTGCACTACACGGCCGTGGCCGTGGGGGCGGTCCTGGTGCTGGCAGCGGGGTACGCGGCGGGTCTCGGCTGGCCGAACCTGCCGGGCTGGTTCCCGCCGCTGCCGGCCTGAGCACGTGGCGGAACATCCGGGAAGCGGCGGCCGCCGCCCGGGTCTCCGGATGCCGGCGGGCCGGCCACTAAACGCATAAGTTAAGAAAAGCTACACATTATAGCGGCGAAATGTGTCGTATGCTAAACATCGTGTCTGAATCCAACCGAGGTGTACTCTTCGGTGCCAGCGCGTACCTGATGTGGGGTCTTTTCCCCCTCTACTGGCCGCTCCTCGCCCCCTCCGGGGCGGTCGAGATTCTCGCGCACCGCATGATGTGGTCCCTCCTCACCGTCCTCGGCATCCTCGCGCTGCGCCGGCACTGGCGCTGGTTCGCCGCCGTCCTGCGCAACCCCCGGCAGATGCTGCTGCTGACCGGCGCCGCGCTGATGATCACCGCCAACTGGGGGGTGTTCATCTACACCGTGAACAGCGGGCACACCCTCCAGGCCGCCCTCGGCTACTTCATCAATCCGCTGGTGAGCGTGGTGCTCGGCGTCGTCGTCTTCTCAGAGCGGCTGCGGCGCGCCCAGTGGGCCGCCGTGGGCCTCGGCACGGTGGCCGTGGCCGTGCTCACGTTCGACTACGGCGCGCCGCCGTGGATGGCGCTCGCCATGGCGCTGACGTTCGCGGGCTACGGCGTGCTGAAGAAGTTCGTCCGGCTCGACGGGGTGGAGAGCCTCACCGTCGAGACCATCGTGATGTTCCTGCCCGCGCTCGGCTACACGCTCGTGCTCTACGCCACGGGCGACGGGACGTTCGGTCAGGTCTCCGCCGGGCACACGGCGCTGCTGGTCGGTTCCGGCCTCGTCACCGCCATCCCGCTGCTGTGCTTCGGAGCGGCGGCGTTCCGGGTCCCGCTGAGCATGCTGGGCCTGCTGCAGTTCATCGCGCCGGTGCTGCAGTTCCTCATCGGATGGCTGGTGTACGGCGAGGACATGCCGGCCAGCCGCTGGATCGGCTTCGCGTTCGTGTGGGCCGCCCTCACGGTGTTCGCGGTCGACCTGGCGGCCAGTGCCCGGCGGTCCGCGCGCGGAACCCCGCCGGATCCGGCCGGGGCCGCCGCGCAGGCGGTCGCGGCGCCCGGCCGCGGTTGATCGCGGCGCGCGGCCCACGGCCGCCTCGGGGCTATTCTTCCGGGTGGCCGTAGCCGCGTCCGCCCGATTCGCCCCGCTGGTAGGCCCGCGGCCCGGGCTTGCGGTAGGCGCTGCCGTGCGGGGTGACGTCGCGCATCTCCGCGCGGGGCCGCGGCGGCTGCGGGGACTCGGTGGGCGTCGCCCCGGCCGGACGTCCCTCGGGCACCCCTTCGTCGAAGGTCTCGCGAATGGCCTCGTGCGCCAGCGACGACCGCTCCGGGCCCGGTTCCGTCGGCGGCGGTTCGGTCGCGGCGGGCTCCTCGGCGGCCGGGACATCGGTGATGTCGTCCGACTCCGGCATCCCCGGGGGCTCGCTGAGCGGCCCGGCCGGCGCGCCCCAGCTCTCGCGTGTGGCGGACACCTGGCCCGGGCTCTCCGGCTCCAGTCCGTAGTGCTGGTAGACGCGGTCCTCCTGCTCCACCGAGATGTGCTGGTCGATGTCGAAGCTCGGCGCGCGCCGGATGGTGTCCTTGTCGTACGGGACCTGGAGGTCGCTCCGCACGGTCCGCGCGCCCTGCAGCGGCACGAAGTTCTCCCGGGTGCCGAGGAAGCCGGACCGCACCGTGACCCACTTCGGGGCGTCCGTCTGGTCGTCGAAGTAGACCTGGCCGATCTTTCCGACGCTGTTGCCCTGCCGATCGAGCAGTCGGTGGCCGATGAGCCGCTGCGCTCCGAACTGCGCTGCCACGGCGATCACTCCCCCCAAGCCGGTTCCTCGCCGGGCCCGGACGGCGCGGGGCCGGGCCGCACCTGGCCTCCCGCCCGGTTCCAAGTCCGGCCTACCCGGTGTGGGGGGAGCGGAATGCGGGCCTTACCGGTCGTGTACCGAATCCGGGGGGCGTGTTGACCCGGCCTGGAGCCGGGGGAGGAACGCTCAGCCGGAGCGGCGCTCGACGTAGTCGCACAGCGCCGCGAAAGCGTCCCGCGGCGCGCTGGCGGGCAGGGTGGCGAGTTCGGCGCGCGCCCGATCCGCCCACGCCCGCAGGTCGCCGCGCGCGGCCTCCATGGCCGGGTGGGCGCGCAGCAGCCGCAGCGCCTCGTCGGCCTCCGCCTCGTCCAGCGGGCGCCCGAGCAGCGCGCGCAGCCGGGCGTGCTCCGGCTCGGTGCCGCGCAGGGCGTACAGCATCGGCAGGGTGAGCACCCCCTCGCGCAGGTCGGTGCCCGGCGTCTTGCCGGACTCGGCCGTCTCGCTGGCCACGTCGAGGATGTCGTCGGAGAGCTGGAAGGCCATGCCGAGCGCGTCGCCGACCCGGGTGATGGTGTCGACGACCGTCTCGTCGGCACCGCCGAACATGGCGCCGAACCGGGCGGAGGTGGCGATCAGCGAGGCGGTCTTGTCGGCGATCACCTGCAGGTAGTGCTCCAGCGGGTCGGCGCCGGCGGTCGGCCCGGCCGTCTCCAGGACCTGCCCCTGGACCAGCCGCGCGAAGGTGCGGGCCTGCAGCCGGACGGCGTCGGCACCGAGGTCGGCGAGCATCTCCGAGGCGCGCGCCACCACGTAGTCGCCGGTCAGGATCGCGATGGAGTTGCCCCACCGGGTGTTGGCGCTGGGCTCGCCCCGCCGCAGCTCGGCCTCGTCCATGACGTCGTCGTGATACAGGGTGGCGACGTGCGTGAGCTCGACGACCGCCGCTGCCGGGATGATCCCGGCGTTGGCGGGGTCACCGAACCGCGCCGCCAGCAGGACGAGCGTGGCCCGGAACCGCTTCCCCCCGGCGGACAGCAGGTGGCCGGCGGCGTCCGCGAGCAGCGGATTGCTCGCGTCGACGGTGTCCCGCAGCACCTTCTCGACACGGTCCAGTCCGGCCTGGACCTCCCGGGCGAGGGCCTTGTCGATACTCGGCAGAGCGAGGAAACCGCTCGGGACAGCACCGCTCACCAGAAAGCTCCACACGTCAGCAGGGCGCGCGATATCCCCTCACCGGGCATATCGCGCGCTCTCGGGATGAACAAATCCGACTAGCCAAGTTAGCGGACCCGAATTGATCAGCCAAAGCCACTCTCCGGGTCCGCGTGCCTCACCGGATCGCGAACAGTTCGGCCGGCGCCGCGGGGGCACCGCCCGGAGCCTCGGCCGTCTCCGCCGCCCCGGCCCCCGGGGACAGGTGGGCGAGCACCGGCCCGGGGAAGATCCCGAGCACCAGGGTCGCGACGACCCCGAGCCCGATCACGCCGCCGGTGAACCGTCCCGGCCGCAGCACCCGCGGCTGCGTCGAGGCCGGCTCGGCGAAGAACATCAGCACGATGATCCGGACGTAGAAGAACGCCGTCACGGCGCTGCTCAGCACGCCCACCACCACGAGCGGGGTGGCACCGGCCGAGACCGCCGCCTCGAACACCGCGAACTTGCCGATGAACCCGCTCGTCAGCGGGATGCCGGCGAAGGCGAGCAGGAACAGCCCGAGCGAACCCGCGAGCAGCGGCGACGTACGGCCCAGCCCGGCCCACGTCGCGAGGTCGCCGGACTCGGCGCCGCCCTCGTGCACCCGCACCAGGGTGACGACCGCGAACGCGCCCACCGTGGTGAATCCGTAGGCCGCGAGGTAGAACATGGCACCCGCCAGCCCCTCGGGGCTGGCCGCCACGACCGCGGTCAGCACGAACCCGGCGTGCACCACGGAGGAGTAAGCCAGCAGCCGCTTGATGTCGCGCTGGGTGACGGCGACGACGGCGGCCAGCACCATGGTCAGCACCGCGACCACCCACATCATCGGCCGCCACTGCTCCACCGATCCGCCGAAGGCCACGTAGAAGACCCGCAGCAGCGCGCCGAACGCCGCGACCAGGGTGCCCGACGCCATGAGCGCGGTGATCGGGGTGGGCGCCCCCTGGTACACGTCCGGCTTCCAGTTGTGGAACGGGACCGCGCCGACCTTGAACAGCAGGCCGACGCCGACCAGGGCGATCCCGAGCAGCAGCAGCGGGCCGCCGCCAGGCAGCGCCCCGGCACCGCCGGCGTCGACCGTCTCGCGGATGACGGCGAAGTTCACCGAACCGGCGTAGCCGTACACCATCGCGATGCCGAACAGGAAGAACGCCGAGGAGAACGCGCCGAGCAGGAAGTACTTGACCGCCGCCTCCTGCGAGAACAGCCGCCGTCGGCGGGCCAGCCCGCACAGCAGGTACAGCGGCAGGCTCATGACCTCCAGGGCGATGAACATCGTGAGGAAGTCGTTGGACGCCGGGAACAGCAGCATGCCCAGCACCGCGAACAGCACCAGCGGGTAGACCTCGGTGTGCTGGGAACCGGCGATCACGTGCGCCCGCTCCTCTTCGCTGCCGGGCACCGTGGCGGCCTGCGCGGCGAAGGAGCTCTCCCCCCGGTGCTCGGCCACCAGCAGCAGGCTGGCGATGGCCATGACGAGGATGGTGCCCTGGAAGAACAGCGTCGGCCGGTCCACCGCCAGGCTGGCCGAGGCGACCGTCAGGCCGGCGCCGTCGGCGGGCAGCAGTCCCACCCGCAGCACGGTGAGCACGAAGGCCACCACCAGGGCGACCGCCGCCAGCCCGAACTGGACCGCCCGGCGTCGCTGCCGCGGCACGAACGCCTCGACGAGGACGCCGAGGACGCCGGCCGCGAAGACGACCAGCAGCGGCGCGAGCAGCGCGTAGTCGATGTGCGGCGGCTGCGTGGTGATGACCGGCGCGGCGAGCGCGGCGTGGGGCAGCGGGCTCACTCGCTCGCTCCTTCCTGGCTGTTGGCGGCCTGGTCGACGTGCCCGAGCGCCGGGGCGGGGTCGGAGACCCCGACCTGCCGCATGGTGTGCTCGACCGCCGGGTTGATGACGTCCAGCATGGGCTTGGGGTAGACCCCGAAGGCGACGATGACCGCGATCAGCGGCCCGACCGCCCACAGCTCGCGTCCCGACAGGTCCCGCAACCGGGACAGCGCGGACGGCAGCGGGCCCGTCATGGTGCGCTGGTACATCCACAGGATGTAGAGCGCGGCCAGGACCACGCCGACGCTGGCGATGATCGCCGGCACCGGGGAGAAGGCGAACGTGCCGACGAATACCAGGAACTCGCTCACGAACGGCGACAGGCCGGGCAGCGCGAGGCTGGACAGCCCCGCCACCAGGAAGACGCCGGCCAGCAGGGGCGCCTGCTTCTGCACACCCTGGTAGTCGGCGATCGCGCCGGTCCCGTGCCGGGCGATCAGGAACCCGGCCACCAGGAACAGCGCGCCGGTGGAGAACCCGTGGTTGATCATGTACAGCGCCGCGCCGGACTGCCCCTGGGAGGTCATGGCGAAGATGCCCAGCGTGATGAAGCCGAAGTGCGAGATCGACGTGTAGCCGATGAGCCGCATCATGTCGGTCTGCCCGATCGCCAGCACCGCGCCGTAGACGATGCTGACCAGGCTGAGCACCACGACCGGCCAGACGAACCACCGGGCGGCCTCGGGGAACAGCTCCAGGCAGTAGCGCAGCATCCCGTAGGTGCCGACCTTGTCCAGCACGCCGACCAGCAGCACCGCGGTTCCGGGCCGCGAGGAACCGGCGGCGCCGGGCAGCCAGGTGTGCACCGGCCACATCGGCGCCTTGATGGCGAAGGCCACGAAGAAGCCGAGGAACAGCCAGCGGGCGGCCGACGGGTCGAGTCCGGCCAGCCCGCCCCCGGTGCCGACGAGGTCGGACCACAGGAAGGTGCCGCCCAGCGCGTAGACGCCGATGACGGCGACGAGCATGAGCAGACCGCCGAACAGGCTGTACAGCAGGAACTTCACGGCGGCCCGCCGCCGCTCGGCGCCCCGGCCGTACCGGCCGATCATGAAGTAGACCGGAATCAGCATCGCCTCGAACAGGACGTAGAACAGGAAGACGTCCATGGCGGCGAAGACGCCGATCATCATGGCTTCGAGCAGCAGGATCAGCGCGAAGTAGCCGTTGCCGGAACCGGACGCGGCCTGCGCGCCGCTCCCGCCGTTCTCGTCCCGCTCCCGCCACGCGGCCAGCACGACGAGCGGCACCAGCAGCGCCGAGAGGACGATCAGCAGCAGCGCGATACCGTCCACGCCGACGGCGTAGTACACCCCGAACTGCGGGATCCACGGCACGGTCTCCTCGAACTGGAACCGTGGGCCCGAGGGGTCGAAGTTCAGCGCCATCACGAGGACGAGCGCCAGCGTGACCAGCGTGACGCCGAGCGTCAGCCGCCGGCCCAGCTCGGCCCGCTCGCGGGGCAGCAGCGCGACGGCCAGCGCGCCCAGTGCCGGCAGCGCGATGGCGAGTGTCAGCCAGGGGATGGACATTCAGGACCTCACGTGCTGGAAGGGGACTGGCCGGCCGCTCGGGCCGCTGGACCTGCGGTCGGGACCGCCGTGCCGTTGCCTAGACAAGGTTCACCCCCAGCAGGGCGACGACCACCGCCGCGCCGAACAGCATCGTCAGGGCGTAGCTGCGCGCGAAGCCGGTCTGCATGCGGCGCAGCCCCTCCGAACCGTCGCGGACGGTGCGTGCCACGCCGTCGACCGCGCCGTCGACCACCGCCTCGTCGAAGCGCACCGCCGCGGCCGTGACCGCCTGTCCGGGCCGCATGAACAGTCCTTCGTTGATGGCGTTGCCGTACAGCTCGTTGCGGGCGGCCACCGTGACGAAGCCGCCGCGCGGCGCGGTCTGCGGGACCGGGGCCCGGCCGTAACGCAGCCAGGCGAACGCGACACCGGCCACCATGAGGCCGAACGCGGCCAGGCTGCTCCAGCTCGTCAGCATCGTGGCGAGGCTGAACTCGTGGTGCTCGGCCGCGCCCACGACCGGCGCCAGGAACGTCGCGAAGCGGTAGCCGAACACCAGCAGCCCGCCGAGCGCCACCGAGCCGATCGCGAGGACCACCATCGGCACCGTCATGCTGCGCGGCGACTCGTGCGGGTGCGCGCCGGCCGCCCAGCGCCGCTCGCCGAAGAAGGTCATGAACATCACGCGCGACATGTAGAACGCGGTGAGACCGGCGCCCAGGAGGGCGGCCCAGCCCAGGATCTGCCCGGTGACCCCGCCCGAGGCGAACGCGGCCTCGATGATGCCCTCCTTGGTCCACCACCCCGACAGGAAGGGGAACCCGATGATGGCGAGGTAGCCGATCCCGAAGGTGGCGTAGGTGACCGGCATCGCCGTGCGCAGCCCGCCGTAGCGGCGCATGTCCACCTCGTCGTTCATGCCGTGCATGACCGAGCCGGCGCCGAGGAACAGCCCGGCCTTGAAGAAGCCGTGCGTGACGAGGTGGGCGATGGCCGCGGCGTAGCCGAGGGGGCCCAGCCCGGCGGCCAGCGTCATGTAGCCGATCTGGCTCATCGTCGAACCGGCCAGCGCCTTCTTGATGTCGTCCTTGGCGCAGCCGATGATCGCGCCGGCGAGCAGCGTGGCGGCTCCCACGATCGTCACCACGAGCTGCGCGACCGGCGCCGCCTCGAAGATCGGCCCGGACCGCACGATCAGGTAGACGCCCGCGGTGACCATGGTGGCCGCGTGGATCAGCGCCGAGACGGGCGTCGGGCCCTCCATGGCGTCCAGGAGCCACGCCTGCAGCGGCAGCTGGGCGGACTTCCCGCAGGCGCCGAGCAGGAGCAGCAGGCCGATGGCCGTGGTCACGACGGGCCCCGCCTCGCCGGCCGAGGCGAAGACCGGGGTGAAGGCGAACGTCCCGAAGGTGCCGAACATCAGCATGATGGCGATGAGCAGCCCCATGTCGCCGACCCGGTTGATGAGGAACGCCTTCTTGGCCGCCACCGCCGCCGACGGCTTGTGCTGCCAGAACCCGATGAGCAGGTAGGACGCCAGGCCGACGCCCTCCCAGCCGAGGAAGAGCAGCACGAAGTTGTCGGCGAGCACCAGCACCAGCATGGCGGCCAGGAACAGGTTCAGGTAGGCGAAGAACCGCCGCCGGTTCGGGTCCTCGGCCATGTAGCCGACCGAGTAGATGTGGATCAGCGATCCGACGCCCGTGATGAGCAGCGCGAACGTGATCGACAGTGGGTCGATCAGCAGGCTGACGTCGATCGTGAGCGAGCCCGTCGTCAGCCACTCGAAGACGTGCACCGACCTGCTGCGCTCCGCGGCGGGCAGCCCGAGCAACTGGATCAGCGAGAGCACGGCCCACGCGAAGCCCGCCAGTGACGCCGTGACGGCGAGCCAGTGCCCCCAGGAGTCGGTGCGCCGCCCGCCGAGCAGCAGGATCGCGGCGCCGGCGAGCGGGAACGCGATCATGAGCCAGGCGGTGGAGTGGACCACCCCGTCGGCCGCCGCGGTGACCGCGTGCGGCTCCGCGGCTAGGTATGACAGCACGTCCGGCCCGCCTCTCTAGTGCCTGAGCAGGTTGGCGTCATCGACCGACGCCGACCTGCGTGTCCGGAAGACCTGCATGATGATCGCCAGGCCGACGACGACCTCGGCCGCCGCCACGACCATCACGAAGAACGCGATGACCTGGCCCTCGATGTTGCCGTGCATGCGCGCGAAGCTGACGAACGCCAGGTTGCAGGCGTTGAGCATCAGCTCCACGCACATGAAGACGATGATCGCGTTGCGCCGCACCAGGACGCCGACCGCGCCGATCGTGAAGATGATCGCCGCCAGCGCGATGTAGTTCATCGGGTCCACGAGCGCCCCGCTCCCTGTCCGCCTGCCGGGTCGCCGTCACGGTCGGCGCCGTTCGGCGCCGGCACGCCCGGCTCCCCGTCCTCCTCGTCCTCACCCGCACGCACGGCGCGGCCCTCCTTCGAGGTGGCCGAGTCCGAGGCGCCCCCGGGCTCCGGCATGATGCCCAGCCGCACGTCGTCCGGCACCTGCGACTGGTACCGCGGGTCGCGCGCCGCGAGCACCGGGTTCAGGGACAGCTCCGAGACCGAGCCGTCGGGCAGCAGCGCGGGCATGTCGATCGCGTTGTGCCGGGCGTAGGTGCCGGGGCCGGGCAGCGGAGGCATGTGGTCGCTGTGGACGCGCTCGCGTGCCAGGTCCTTCTGGGTGCGCCGGCGCTTCAGGCGCTCGGCGTGCGCCAGCACCAGCCCGCCCAGGACCGCGGTGACCAGCAGCGCACCGGTGGCCTCGAAGGCGATCACGTAGCGGTAGATGATCTCGCCGGCGATCCACGGCACGTTGCCGCCCGCCGCCGCGGTGCCCGCCGCGAGTCCGGCGGGCTCGCCGACCGCGATCCGGGTCAGGCCGAGGCCGAGCGCGCCCAGGAAGCACACCCCGATGACGGCGGTGAGCGCCCGCTGCCCGCGGATGGTCTCCACCAGGGAGTCCGCCGAGCTGACGCCCACGAGCATCAGCACGAACAGGAAGAGCATCAGCACGGCGCCGGTGTAGACGACGATCTGCACGACCATCAGGAAGGGCGCCTGGTTGATGCCGTAGAAGGCGGCCAGCCCGATCATCACCACGGCCATCATCAGCGCGGAGTAGACGGGCTTGCGGCTGCACACGACGCCCATTGCGGCGAGCACGACGATGGTGCCGAGGATCCAGAAGGCCGCGCTCTCGGCGCCCGAGATGGGCGCGGCGAGCGTGGTGACCTGTGCCGCCGCGGTCATCGGACGGCCTCGCCGGTCCGGCCGGCCTCGGCGGGCTCGCCGTTCCCACCGGGTGCGGGATCGCCGGAGCGCCCGAGCCGGTAGTAGTCCTCCTCGGTCTCGCCGAGCCGCATCGGGTGCGGCGGCGGCTCCATCCCCTCGCGCAACGGGGCGAGCAGCTGTTCCTTGGTCCAGATCAGGCTCTCGCGGCTGTCGTCGGCGAGCTCGTACTCGTTGGTCATCGTGAGCGCCCGGGTGGGGCACGCCTCGACGCACAGGCCGCACAGGATGCAGCGCAGGTAGTTGATCTGGTAGACGCGGCCGTACCGTTCACCGGGCGAGAACCGGGCGTCCTCGGTGTTGTCGCCGCCCTCCACGTAGATGGCGTCGGCCGGGCACGCCCAGGCGCACAGCTCGCAGCCGATGCACTTCTCCAGGCCGTCCGGCCAGCGGTTGAGCTGGTGCCGCCCGTGGAAGCGCGGCATCGTGGGCGCCTTCACTTCGGGGTACTCGACGGTGTCGACCTTCTTGAACATGGTGTGGAAGGTGACACCGAACCCCTTCACGGGGTTGAGCCAGTCAAGCACCGGTAACCTCCTCACGCTTGTCGGTCGGGGCGGCCGCGGCCGGCCGCGAGGAGCGGAGCTCCTCGGCCGGGACGCTGCTGCCGTAGTGGGGGGCGTCCAGCGGCGGTACGGGGAACCCGCCGTGCATGGGGTCGTCGCGCAGCGCCCGCATCCGTTCGGCCTGCTCGGCGTCCTCGGCGGCGCGCCGCCGTTCCGCGGCCCGGCTCCAGGCGATCAGGGCCGCCAGGGTCACCACGAAGAAGCCGAGGATGACGGCGCCCAGCGCCACGGGCGGGGCGCCCTCGTTGCGCATCACCCGGATGACGGCGACGGCGGTGATCCACACCAGCTGCACCGGGATGAGGAGCTTCCAGCCGAGCTGCATCAGCTGGTCGTAGCGGACCCGGGGCAGCGAGCCGCGCAGCCAGATGAACACGAACATGACCGCGAGGAACTTCAGCAGCCACCACAGCACCGGCCACCAGCCCTCGTTCGCGCCGGGCCAGAAGGTGGTGATGGGCGGCGGCGCGAGGTAGCCGCCGAGGAACAGCGTCACCGACAGCGCCGCGACCGTCACCATGTTCACGTACTCGGCGAGGAAGAACAGCAGGAACTTCATCGACGAGTACTCGGTCATGAAGCCGCCGACCAGCTCGCCCTCGCCCTCGGCGAGGTCGAACGGCAGCCGGTTGGTCTCGCCCACCATGGTGATCAGGTAGATCACGAACGAGGGGAAGAGCACGACCGCGAACCAGACCGGCCGCTGGGCGTCGACGATCTCCGACGTGCTGAGCGTCCCGGCGTAGATGAACACCGCCACGAAAGACAGGCCCATGGCGATCTCGTAACTGATGACCTGCGCCGAGGCCCGCAGCCCGCCGAGCAGCGGGTAGGGCGACTGCGAGGCCCAGCCGGCGAGCACGATCCCGTAGACGCCGATGGAGGCGGTGGCGAGAACCAGCAGGACCGCGATGGGCAGGTCGGTGAGCTGCAGCGGCGTCTGCACGCCGAACATCGACACCTCGGGCCCGACCGGGATCACGGAGAAGGCCATGAACGCCGGGATCGCGGAGATCATCGGTGCCGCGATGTAGACCAGCCGGTCCACCTTGCGGGGGATCAAATCCTCCTTGAGGGAGAGCTTCACCCCGTCGGCGAGCGACTGCAGCAGGCCCCACGGCCCGAAGCGGTTCGGGCCGTGCCGCTGCTGCATCCGGCCCATGACCTTGCGGTCCGCCATGATCATCAGGATCACGCAGACCATGAGGAAGACGAAGATCACCAGTGCCTTGATCAGGGTGATCCACCACGGGTCGGTGCCGAACGCGGCGAATCCGGGGTCGGCCGCCGCGAGCGCGCCGCCGGCCCGTGGTCCCACCGTCTCGGGAATCATCGCTCGCTCCCCGTGTTCGTCGCCGGCGCCGCCGCGCCGGACCCGCCCTGTCCGTCCGTGCCGTCGTCGACGGCCAGCGTCACCACGTCCCCGGCGCCGGCGCCCAGGTCGGCCCGCACCGAGCAGTCGCGGGCGTCGGTCGGCAGCCAGACGACCCGGTCCGGCATGTCCGTGACCACGGCGGGCGCGCTGACCGAGCCGTACGGCCCGGTGACCCGCACCCGTCCGCCGTCGGCCAGCCCGATCTCGGCCGCGGTGGCGGCCGAGAGCTGGGCGACGGTGGGCCGCGCGGTGCCGGCCAGGTACGGCTCACCGTCCTGCATCCGGCCGCGGCCGAGCAGCCGGCTCCAGGTGGCGAGCACCGCCTGGCCGCGCTCCGGCGCGGCGGCGGGGGCGGAGCGGACCAGCGGGTCGGGCACTCGCTCGCCGGTCCAGGTCCCGAGCCGAGCCAGTTCGCGGCGGGCCGCCGCGGCGTCGGGCAGCCCCAGGTGCACGTCCATCGCGTCGGCGATCGCACCGAGCACCCGGAGGTCGGACAGCGTTCCGGGGATCTTCAGCGCGTCGTCGAAGGGCCGCTCCCGGCCCTCCCAGTCGAGGAAGGTGCCGGACTTCTCGGCCACGGCCGCGACCGGGAGCACCACGTCGGCGCGGTCGGTGACGTTGCCGGCGCGCAGTTCGAGGCTGACCACGAAGGGCACCCGCGCCAGCGCGGCGCGCGCGGCCCGCGGGTCGGGGAGATCGTCGAGGTCCACCCCGGCGATCAGCAGGGCGTCGAGCTCACCGGCCGCCGCCGCGGCGAGGATGCCGGCGGTGTCGCGTCCCTCGGCGGCCGGCAGTTCCCCGGCGGCCCAGAGCCGGGCGACTTCGGCGCGAGCGGTGGCGTCGGCGACGGGGCGGCCGCCGGGCAGCAGGTTCGGCAGCGCCCCGGCCTCCACGGCGCCGCGTTCGCCGGCCCGGCGCGGGATCCAGGCGAGCTGGGCGCCGGTGCGGTCGGCGAGCCGGGCGACCGCCGAGAGCGCCCCGGGCACCTCGCCGAGCCGCTCGCCGGCGAGGATGACCGCCCCTGGTTCGCGCAGCGCCTCCAGGGCGTCGGCGGCGATCTCGCGGAGGCCGTCGAGGGCGCGCGCCTCGTCGCCCGGAGCGGTGCGGACGAGGGTGCCACGTACCTTGGCGAGGCCGCGGCTTACGAACGGGGCGAGCGAGAACACCCGCAGCCGCTTCTTCCGCACGGCCTTGCGCAGCCGGAGGAAGACGACCGGGGACTCCTCTTCCGGCTCGAACCCGGCCAGCAGCACCGCCGGTGCCTGTTCCAGATCCTCGTACCGAACGGCCAGGCCGGTTCCGGCGACCCGGGCGGCCAGGAAGTCGGCCTCCTCGGCGGAGTGCGGGCGGGCCCGCATGTCGATGTCGTTGGTGTGCAGGGCGGCCCGCGCGAACTTGGCGTATGCGTAGGCGTCCTCGACGGTCAGCCGACCGCCGGTCAGGACCCCGACCCGGCCGCGGGCCCGGGCCAGCCCGGCGGCGGCCGTGGCCAGCGCCTCCGGCCATGAGGCGACCTCCAGGGCGCGGCTCTCCTCGTCGCGGACCAGGGGCCGCCGCAGCCGGTCGGGCTGGGTGGCGTAGGTGAAGGCCCAGCGGCCCTTGTCGCAGTTCCACTCCTCGTTGACCTGCGGGTCGTCGCCGGCGAGCCGGCGGGTGACCTTGCCGCGCCGGTGATCGGTGCGCTGGGCGCAGCCGGAGGCGCAGTGTTCGCACACCCCGGCGGTGGAGACCAGGTCGAAGGGGCGGGACCGGAACCGGTAGGCGGCGCCGGTGAGCGCGCCGACCGGGCAGATCTGCACCGTGTTGCCGGAGAAGTAGGACTGGAACGGCTGCCCTTCGGCGATCCCGACCTGCTCCTTCGCGCCGCGCTCCAGCAGCTCGATGAACGGGTCGCCGGCGATCTGCGCGGAGAACCGGGTGCAGCGGGCGCACTGGATGCAGCGCTCCCGGTCGAGCAGCACCTGGGTGGACAGCGCGATCGGCTTGGGGAAGGTGCGCTTGGTCTCGGTGAACCTGGTCTCCCCCTGCCCGGTGGACATGGCCTGGTTCTGCAGCGGGCACTCGCCGCCCTTGTCGCAGACCGGGCAGTCCAGCGGGTGGTTGATGAGCAGGAACTCCATGATCCCGCGCTGCGCCTTCTCCGCCACCGGGGAGGTGAGCTGGGTGCGCACCACCATGCCCTCCATGACGGTGGTGGTGCAGGACGCCTGCGGCTTGGGCATGCCCCGCCCGTTGCCCATGTCGGGGATCTCGACCAGGCACTGCCGGCAGGCGCCGACCGGATCGAGCAGCGGGTGGTCGCAGAACCGCGGGATCTGGATGCCGAGCAGTTCGGCGGCCCGGATGATCAGCGTCCCCTTGGGGACCCGCACCTGGAAGCCGTCGATGGTGACGGTGACCAGATCCTCGGGCGGCACGGCGGGGGTGCCGCCGGAGGTGGTGTTCGTGGTGACGGTCACGGGGTCCGCCCCTCCTTCCGCTCGGTCGTCGCCCACGCCGTGGACCGGCTGTGGTCGAACGGGCAGCCGCCCTGTTCGAGGTGGTCGATGTACTCCTGCCGGAAGTACTTGATGGACGACATCACGGGGCTGGCCGCGCCGTCGCCGAGGGCGCAGAACGAGCGGCCGAGCAGGTTGTCGCAGATGTCCAGCAGCTTGTCCAGGTCGGCCTCGGTGCCGCGGCCGGCCTCCAGCCGGTCCAGGACCTGCACCATCCAGTAGTTGCCCTCGCGGCACGGGGTGCACTTGCCGCAGGACTCGTGCGCGTAGAACTCGATCCACCGGCCGACCGCCCGCACCACGCAGGTGGTCTCGTCGAAGATCTGGAGGGCGCGGGTGCCGAGCATCGACCCGGCCGCGCTCACCGACTCGAAGTCCAGCGGGGTGTCCAGGTGCTCCGCCGTGAAGATCGGCGTGGAGGAACCGCCGGGCGTCCAGAACTTCAGCCGGTGCCCGGCGCGGACGCCACCGGCCATGTCGAGCAGTTCGCGCAGCGTGATCCCGAGCGGGGCCTCGTACTGGCCGGGCCGGGTGACGTGCCCGGACAGCGAGAAGAACCCGAACCCGGCCGACTTCTCGGTGCCCATCGCGGTGAACCAGTCGGCGCCGTTGGCCACGATGCTGGGCACGCTGGCGATCGACTCGACGTTGTTCACCACGGTCGGGGAGGCGTACAGGCCGGCGACCGCGGGGAACGGCGGCTTCAGCCGCGGCTGGCCGCGGTAGCCCTCCAGCGAGTCCAGCAGCGCGGTCTCCTCACCGCAGATGTAGGCGCCCGCTCCGGCGTGCACGACCACGTCCAGGTCGAACCCGCTGCCCAGGATGTCGGTGCCGAGCAGGCCGGCCTCGTACGCCTCGGCGACGGCGTCGCGCAGCCGCCGGATCACGTGCAGCACCTCACCGCGCACGTAGACGAAGGCGAGGTTGCTGCGGATGGCGTAGCTCGCGATGGCGATGCCCTCGACGAGCACGTGCGGGTTGGCCAGCAGCAGCGGGATGTCCTTGCAGGTGCCCGGCTCGGACTCGTCGGCGTTGACGACGAGGTACCGCGGGTTGGGGTTGTCCTTCGGCAGGAAGCCCCACTTCATCCCGGTGGGGAACCCGGCGCCGCCGCGGCCGCGCAGCCCGGAGGACTTGACCAGCTCGACCAGCTCCTCCGGGTCGCGGCCGAGCGCGGTGCGCAGCGCCTGGTAGCCGCCGCCGGCCCGGTAGGCGTCCAGCGTGAACGAGTCGGGCCGGTCCCAGCCGCGGGAGAGCACCGGGGTCAGCCCGGTGGTGGCGTTCGCGGGGCTCATCGGGCCTCCCCCTCGGCGTCGCCGCCGGCGGCGCGGACCGCGGCCGGATCCGGCGCGCTCCACCCGCGTTCGCGGGCCAGCCGGAGTCCGGCCAGCGAGGGCTCACCGGCCTGGACGCCCTCACCGCCGTGCCCGTCGGGGAACCCGGCGAGAACGCGGGACGCCTGCTTCCAGGTGCAGAGCGTGGCGGGTCCGCGGGTCGGCCGCACGTCCCGGCCCAGGCGCAGGTCATCGACCAGGCGTTTGGCGGACTCGGGTGTCTGGTTGTCGAAGAACTCCCAGTTCACCATGACGACCGGCGCGTAGTCGCACGCCGCGTTGCACTCGATGTGCTCCAGCGAGACCCGGCCGTCCTCAGTGGTCTCGTCGTTGCCCACGCCGAGGTGCTCCTTCAGAGCGGCGAAGATCTCGTCACCGCCCATGACGGCGCACAGCGTGTTGGTGCACACGCCGACGTGGTACTCGCCGGTGGGCCGCCGCTTGTACATCGTGTAGAAGGTGACCACGGCCGTGACCTCGGCGGCGGTGATGCCGAGTTGCTCGGCGCAGAACCCGATGCCGGCGGTGCTCACGAAGCCCTCCTCCGCCTGCACCAGGTGCAGAAGCGGCAGCAGGGCCGAGCGCGGCCGTGGGTAGCGCGCGATGATCTCCTTGGCGTCGACCTCCAGCCGGGCGCGCACCTCGTCGGAGAAGCCGCCGGCGGACGCGCTCGCCTGGCCGTCAGTGCTGCTCATGGCTGCCGCTCCTGCCTGTTCGCTGCTGCTGTCGCGGGCCGTCCCGGTCACCGGTCCACCCCGCCCATGACCGGGTCGATGCTGGCCACGGCGGCGACGACGTCGGCCACCGTCCCGCCCTCGCACATGGCCGCCACCGCCTGCAGGTGCGTGAACGACGGGTCCCGGAAGTGCACGCGGTACGGCCTCGGGCCGCCGTCGCTCACGGCGAGGCAGCCCAGTTCGCCCTTGGCGCTCTCGATCGCCGCGTACGCCTGGCCCGGCGGCACCCGGAATCCCTCGGTCACCAGCTTGAAGTGGTGGATGAGCGCCTCCATGGAGGTGCCCATGATGTGGGCGATGTGGTCCGGGGAGTTGCCCAGCCCGTCGGGTCCGATGGCGAGCTGGGCCGGCCAGCCGATCTTGGCGTCGTCGACCATCACCGGGCCGGGCGCGAGCCGGTCCAGGCACTGCTCGACGATCCGCAGGCTCTGCTCCATCTCGGCGATGCGGACCCGGTAACGCGCGTACACGTCGCAGCCGTCGGAGACGGGGATGTCGAACTCGTAGTTCTCGTAGCCGCAGTACGGCTTGGCCTTGCGCAGGTCCCAGGCGAGCCCGGCCGCGCGCAGCATGGGGCCGGTCACCCCCAGCGCCATGCACCCGGCGAGATCGAGGTGGGCGACGTCGCGGGTCCGGCGCAGGTAGATGGGGTTGGCGTCCAGCAGCTTGCGCATGACGGTGAGGCGCTTGGGCATCTCCGCGAGGAACTCCCGGATCTTGCCCACCGCCCCGGCCGGCAGGTCCTGCGCCACGCCGCCCGGCCGGACGTAGGCGTGGTTCATCCGCAGGCCGGTGATCATCTCGAACAGGTCGAGGACGAGCTCCCGTTCCCGGAAGCCGTTCGTCATGATCGTGGTGGCGCCGAGCTCCATGCCGAACGTCGCCATGGCGACGAGGTGGGAGGAGATCCGGTTCAGCTCCATCATCAGCACCCGGATGACGTTGGCGCGCTCCGGAATGCGGTCGGTGATGTCGAGCAGCCGCTCCACCGCGAGGCAGTACGCCGTCTCGTTGAAGATCGGCATGAGGTAGTCCATGCGGGTGACGAACGTGGTGCCCTGCGTCCACGTGCGGTATTCGAGGTTCTTCTCGATACCGGTGTGCAGGTAGCCGATGCCCACGCGGGCCTCGGTCACCGTCTCGCCGTCCAGGGTCAGGATCAACCGCAGGACGCCGTGCGTGGACGGGTGCTGCGGACCCATGTTCACGACGAGGCGCTCGGCACCGCCGCGCTGGGCGGCGGCGACGGCTTCGTCCCAGTCTCCGCCGGAAACATCGACATAGACGTCGCCTGAGGTGGTGCTCACGGTCGCGCTCCCCTCCCCTCTCGAACGTCGCTGGTCACGCGTACGACCTCCGCTCGTCCGGCGGCGGGATCTTCGCGCCGCGGTACTCCACCGGAACCCCGCCCAGCGGGTAGTCCTTGCGCTGCGGGTGTCCCTGCCAGTCGTCCGGCATCTGGATCCGGGTGAGGGCCGGGTGGCCGTCGAAGACGATGCCGAAGAAGTCCCACGCCTCGCGCTCGTGCCAGTTGTTCGTGGGGTACACGTCCACGATCGAGGGGATGTGCGGGTCGGCGTCGGGGCAGCTCACCTCCAGCCGGAGTTCCCGGTTGTGGGTGATCGACCGCATCTCGTAGACGGCGTGCAGTTCCCGGCCGGTGTCGCCGGGGTAGTGCACACCGGCGACGCCGAGGCACAGCTCGTACCGGAGCGCCGGGTCGTCTCGCAGTCGGCGCGCGACGGCGCCCAGGTGCTCACGGCGAATGTGCAGGGTCAGTTCGCCGTGGTGCACCACGACGCGCTCGACCGCGTCGCCGAATGCGAGACCGTCCTCCTTGAGCGCGTGCTCCAGACCGTCGGCGACCTCGTCGAACGCCGCGGTCCGCGGGTCGTCAGAGTCGCTGAAGGGCCGCTCGCCGCCCAGCGGCACCGACCGGCGGACCAGCAGGCCGCCGTACCCCGAGGTGTCGCCACTGGTCTTGGCGCCGAACATCCCGCGGCGGGCCACGGGGGAACTGAGACGTTCCTCACCCGCTCGAACGGGCAGTTCTTCCTTCTCGTCCAGGTTAGGCTTACCTTGGCGGTTGTCGACGGGGCTCATGGGGTCGCCCCCTCGCTCTGCTGGATCAGCGGGAGAGTGCGCAGGCCGCGCCGCTCGTTCTCCTCGATCTCACGCACCCGGTGCGCTCCGAGCTTGGTGTTCTGGACCTTGTCGTGCAGCTTGAGCACGGCATCGAGCAGCATCTCGGGACGCGGCGGGCACCCCGGGAGGTAGATGTCCACAGGAACGATGTGATCGACGCCCTGGACGATGGCGTAGTTGTTGAACATGCCACCGCTGGAGGCGCAGACGCCCATGGCGATCACCCACTTCGGCTCCGACATCTGGTCGTAGATCTGCCGCAGGACGGGCGCCATCTTCTGGCTGACCCGGCCCGCGACGATCATCAGATCGGCCTGGCGCGGAGTGGCCGAGAACCGCTCCATGCCGAAGCGGGCGATGTCGTAGCGCGGTCCGCCGGCCGACATCATCTCGATGGCGCAGCAGGCCAGCCCGAACGTCGCCGGCCACATGGACGTCTTGCGGACCAGACCGACGACCTGCTCCACCGTGGTGAGCAGAAATCCGCTCGGCAGCTTCTCCTCAAGTCCCATGGGGCGTACCCCCTTTCCGGTTGTCCGTGTCCGGTCTCGAAGTCCATGGGCGCGTCCGTGCCGCGCCGTCCGTCACTCCCATTCGAGCCCCCCGCGACGCCACTCGTAGGCGTAGGCGATGGAGACGTTGACGAGGAACAGCACCATCGCGACCAGGCCGAAGACGCCGAGCGCGTCGAGGTGCACCGCCCACGGCACCAGGAAGATCACCTCGATGTCGAAGACGATGAAGAGCATCGCCGTCAGGTAGTACTTGACGGTGAAGCGGCCGCCGCCGACGGGCTGTGGGGTCGGTTCGATGCCGCACTCATAGGACTGCAGCTTGGCGCGGTTATACCGCTTGGGCCCGATCAGCGACCCGACCACCATCGACACGACGACGAACGCCGCGCCGATGCCGCCGAGCACGAATATGGGTGCGTACAGCTCCATCGCTAGCCGTTCCCCTCCTCATCACGGGCGGGCGCGCGCGGCGACGGGGTCGAGTCGCCGTCGGTCACGCCCATGAGCACGGCGATGCCACCCCTTGTGATCGCTTTCACGAGCGGGGTCGGCCGTCTGCGCGGACTCGGTGTGGCTGACATGGTCGGTGTTCCTTGGGGTCTGCGGGGTCTGTGCGGGGTCGTGGGGTCCCGGAACGCGCCTAGGCCGCCGGCGCCATCCTGGACAGACCGTTGATCACCCGGTCCATCGCGTCTCCTCGGCTCGGTTCGGTGAGGTTCGCCAGGAGCTTCAGCGTGAAGCGCATCAGCAGCGGCTGCGGGAGGCCGTACTTGGTGGCGTACTTCATGAAATGCGGATTGCCGATCATCTTCACGAAGTACCTGCCGAGCGTGTAGTACCCGCCGTAGGTGTCGCGCAGGATGCGGGGGTAGGCGAGCAGGGCACGCTCGCGGGCCTGCGCGGTCGGCCGGGCCACCGCCTGGGCGATGACGTCGGCCGCCACCTGGCCGGCCTCCATCGCATAGGCGATGCCCTCGCCGTTGAACGGGTTGACCATGCCCCCGGAGTCGCCGACCAGCAGCAGGCCGCGCGCATAGTGCGGCGTCCGGTTGAAGCCCATGGGCAGCGCGGCCCCACGGATCTGCCCGCGCTGGTTCTCCTCGGTGAAGCCCCACTCCTCGGGCATGCTGCCGGTCCAGCGGCGCAGCAGCCGCCGGTAGTCGACGTCCTGGAACGCCGCGGTGGAGTTGAGGATGCCCAGCCCGACGTTGCTGGTGCCATCGCCCACGCCGAAGACCCAGCCGTATCCGGGCAGCAGCACCTCGCGTCCGGTGCTGGAATCCCACAGCTCCAGCCAGGACTCCAGGTAGTCGTCCTCGTGCCGTGGGCTGGTGAAGTAGGTGCGGACCGCGACGCCCATCGGGCGGTCGTCCCGCTTGCGGATGCCCATGGCCACCGAGAGCCGCGAGGAATTGCCGTCGGCCGCGACGACGAGCGGAGCGCGGAAGCTCACGTGCTCGCCGTCGGAGTTCTTGGCGCGGACGCCGACGATGCGGTTACTGCGCTCGTCGATGATCGGGCCGGTGACGTTGGTGCGCTCCAGCAGCCGGGCTCCGGATTTCACCGCGTGCTCGGCCAGGATCTGGTCGAAGTCCATGCGGGTGCGCACGAGCCCGAAGTCGGGGTACTCCGACAGCTCAGGCCACGGCAGTTCCAGGCGCACCCCGCCGCCGATGATGCGCAGGCCGCGGTTGCGCAGCCAGCGTCCGCCCTGGCCTCCCGGCGACGCCGCCGCGTCGTCCAGGGAGATCCCCATCGCGATGAGCTGACGCACGGCGCGTGGCGTGAGGCCATCACCGCACACCTTCTCGCGCGGGAACGCGGTCTTCTCCAGCAGCAGCACGTCGACGCCCGCCTGGGCGAGGTGGTGGGCCACCGTCGAGCCGGCCGGGCCCGCACCGACGACGATGACGTCGGCCTCGTGCTGGGGGCGTTCTCTGTCGACAGACGTTGCGGTCGGCGCTGTCTCGCTCACGAGTGGTCCTGACTGGCTCGGCGCGGCCGCGCACGGAGTGTGCGCTGTGGTGGCTGTGTCGGGTCTGGGTCCGGTGTCGGCAAACGGCTCGTACGCTTGTGAAGTGCTTCACAAGCCCCTGTGATCCGCAGTGTAGACCTTTCCGCTGCTGCGGGCGACCCCCCACCGCCGCCCGCGGCGAACGCGGCCGTCCGCAACGCCGCGGTGCAACGCCCGTTACGCAGGGGATTCCCGGGACCACCGCCCCGAATGTCCGATTACCACATCGGACAACCTTTCTGGGGGCTCCCCGTCCTGTCCGGGGGCGTCCCGACCGGAAAAGCGCACGTCGCGCCGTTTGCCGGATCCCCCGGCCGCCGTCGAGCCGCGCGGTCCGCGGCACGGCGGCGGCCGGATGTGGTCAGGAGGCCCGGACCCCGCGGTGCAGCGCCACCACGCCGAGCGTGAGATTGCGCCAGGCGACCCGCGACCATCCGGCGTCCTGCAGCATCCGGGCCAGCGTCGCCTGGTCCGGCCAGGCCTCGATGGACTCGGAAAGGTACTCGTAGGCGGCGGACCGGCCGGTGATGCGCCGCGCGATCAGCGGCAGCGCGCCCATGAGGTAGTGGCCGTACAGCCGGTCCAGCGCGGCGACCGGGATGTGGCTGAACTCGCACACCACGAGCCGGCCGCCGGTCTTGGTCACCCGCCGCAGCTCGCGCAGCGCCTGCGCGGTGTCGGCCACGTTGCGCAGCCCGAAGGAGATGGTGACGGCGTCGAACGTCTCGTCGGCGAAGGGCAGCCGCAACGCGTCGCCGGCGACCAGCGTGACGCCCCGGCGGGAAGCTCCACCGCGGCGCTGCGCCCCGACCCGCAGCATCCCCAGGGAGAAGTCACAGGCGATGACCCGCGCACCGCGCGCAGTGAAGGACTCCGAGGAGGTCCCCGTGCCGGCCGCGAGGTCGAGCACCAGCTCTCCGCTGTACGCGTCGACCGCGTTCACCGCCGCCCGCCGCCACAGCCGGTCCTGGCCGAGGGAGAGCACGTCGTTGGCGAGGTCGTAGCGCGCCGCGATGTCGTCGAACATCGCCGCGACGTCACCGGGGTTCTTGTCGAGTTCCGCACGGGTCATGGCGTCCAGCGTAGGGGCTGCCCGGCGGCCGGCGTGCGACGACCCGGCCCTGGTGGGCGCGGACTCTCCAACGCGCCCGGCGCGCAAGATCGTCACGGAACGCGATCATCATTACGATGAGTGACGATCGTTCAGGGGGTCGCGGCCGGGCGCGTCCGGCCGTCCCCGAATCCGTTCTCTGGAGGCCGCACGTGCCCCGCTCCCGCCGCGTCCCAGCCGCCCTCCTGGCGGCCCTCCTGCTGCCCACCGTGCTCTCCGCACCGCCCGCGCGGGCCGCGGACCGGCACCCCTCGGTGGTGAGCGGCCGGCCGGCGCCCTGGACCCCGCACGTACTGGACGGCACGGTGCGCGCCATCGCCGAGGTCGGCGGGACCGTGGTGGTCGGCGGCGACTTCTCCCGGGTGACCGCCGCCGACGGGGGCGCCACCCTGCGGCGCGACAACCTCTTCGCCTTCGAGCGCGGTACCGGGCGGATCAGTTCCGCGTTCGCGCCCGGCCTGGACGGCGAGGTGCTGTCGCTGGCGCCCGGCCCGGACGGCACCGTCTACGTGGGTGGCCGGTTCCGCGCGGTCGACGGCGAGCGGCAGTCCGGCATCACCCGGCTGTCGGTCGCGGACGGCGCGCGGATCCCGGAGTTCACCGCCACCCTGGACGGCGGCTGGGCCGGCCGGGTGGTCGAGCACGCCGGCCGGTTGTACGTGGGCGGCCGGTTCTCCTCCGTCAACGGCGTGCGCCGCACCGCGGTGGCCCGCCTCGACGCCGGCACGGGGGCCGTCGACCCGGATTTCGACATCACCCTCTCCCACGCCAGGTCCGGCCCGGTGCGCCTGCAGGACCTGGCGCTCAGCCCGGACGGCCGCCGGCTGGTCGTGAACGGCACGTTCACCGTCGCCGATGGGCGGCGGCGCTACCAGATCGCCGTGATCGACACCTCGGACCGGGTGGCACGGCTCTCCCCGTGGTCCACCGAGGCCTTCACCGCCGCGTGCGACCACCCCGACATGCACACCTACCTGCGTCAGATGGACTTCGCACCGGACGGTTCGTACTTCGTGGTGGTGACCACCGGCGGGCCCGATCCCGCACGGGGACTGTGCAAGACCGCCACCCGCTGGGAGGCGACCGATCGCCCGGACGCCCGGCCCACGTGGGCCAACCACACCGGGGGCGACTCGCTGTACTCGGTGGCGGTGACCGGCGCGGCGGTCTACGTGGGCGGGCACCAGCGCTGGCTGAACAACGAGCACGCGCACAAGGAGCAAGGGCCCGGCGCGGTCGAGCGCCGCGGTATCGGGGCGCTCGACCCGGTCACCGGCCGGGCGCTGCCCTGGAACCCCGGGCGCGTCCGCGGGATCGGGGTGGAGGCGCTGACGGCCACCGCGGACGGCCTCTACGTCGGCAGCGACACCGAGGACCTCGCCGGCGAGTACCGCGGGCGGCTCGGCATGTTCCCGCTCGCGCCCTGACGGGCCGGCCGCTCTCTCAGAACCGGTCGGTCCGCTCGGACCGGCCCGCCGCCGGCTCCTGCGGCGCGGCACCCTCGGCCGTGCGCGGGGACGCCCCGGACGGCTCGGCCGCCTCCTGGAGGTGGTCCTCCTTACCGGATGCCTCGTCGATCCGCGCGCCCATGTCGCGAATTCGCGCCAGCCCCGCCACGACGGTCTGCGACATCGCGTCGCGCTGTTTCGAGAGCAGCACGTAACTGATCATGCCGCTGACCAGCAACGCCAGGGCGATGGCGAGAAAACCGCGCGCGCCGAGCAGGTACAGCACGCCGAAGGCGACCGCGAACAACAGAAGGCGGGACGCGGTGTAGGCGATGACGCTGCGCATGAAACTGCCTCACAACGGACGACTCGGCGAACTACATTGGACCCCTGGGAGGCGCCGGCGCCCGCGCCGGAGGCTCCCGCGGCCGGCGGCGACGCCATACTCCCCTCACCCCAGGGTACGGGGCGGATCCGGACCCGCCGCACCGGCCCGGCGCTCCCCCGCGCGGCGGGCTGACGACCGGCGGCGCGATCGCCGGACAAGGCGTTATCCGGGCGACCGATTTGCTGATTACGTTCCGATCACATGTGACACGGTCGCCGACCCTCCGGCCTATTTTTACGAAAACTAGGGAGGAAACGGACTAACTCGTGCACACTAGGGGACCAAACGCCCGCTCCTTTTCCATGGCGGGCCCGAAGGGGGATTGTGAAGGTGGAACGAGGAAGCGAACGCTTGCTGACCCCAGGAGAGGTTGCTTCCCTCTTCAGGGTCGATCCCAAGACCGTGACCCGATGGGCCGCCTCGGGGCGGATCAGCAGTATCCGTACCCCCGGCGGACACCGCCGGTTCCGTGAGTCCGAAGTCCGCGCACTACTGCACGGAGAGACCAGCGAACCCACGCGGTGACCGGTTGCGGACAGGCGGCGTGGCGACCCGCCCGACGCGTGTCGGCCGACGTCGATCGCCACGTCGGCCGCAACGGATAGGCTGGCCACATGGTGTGGCTCGGTGCGCTTATCACGCTGGTCTCTATCGTGCTCTGGGTGTACGCGTTCTTCGACGCGCTCACCAGTCCCGCCGAGGAAGTCCGCAACCTGCCCAAAATCCTGTGGCTGATCATCATCGTGGTCTTCATGCTGGTCGGCCCATTGCTCTGGCTGTTTCTCGGCCGCCCGCGTGCCCCGTCCGTGGAAATGTCCGCCGACCCGGCCATGGCGGCCGCGGCCGACGAGACGGAGGCTGACGGCCCGCACCCCTCGGAGACCCAGCGCCCCCTCGGCCCCGACGACGACCCGGAGTTCCTGCGGCGGCTCGACAAGCGCATCAACCCCGAGGAGTAGCGGGCGCCACCGGGAGAACGGCCATGCCGCCGGCGCCCTCCCCCGCCGGCGGGCACGGCGCTACGTCACGGAGACACCCCACGGCGGCTCTCACCGCCCGCCGGCCCACGCGGGCCGGTAGGAACGCGAACGGCCCCTTCCCCGGAAGCGGAGAAGGGGCCGTCGCCGTTCGGACGCGGGCCGTCAGGCGTAGGAGTGCAGCCCGCTGAACAGATAGTTCACCGCAAAGAAGTTGAACATCAGGCAGGCGAAGCCCACGATGCCGATCCACGCGGCCTTGCGGCCACGCCACCCGGCCGTGGCCCGGGCGTGCAGGTAGGCGGCGTACACCACCCAGGTGATGAACGACCACACCTCCTTGGGGTCCCAGCCCCAGAAACGCCCCCACGCCTCGTCGGCCCACACGGCACCGGCGATGATGGCGAAGGTCCACAACGGGAACGACAGCACGATGAAACGGTGCGAGACCCGGTCCAGCAGCTCGGAACTGGGCAGCTTCGCGGCCACCCCGGTGACCGTCTCGCCGCGCGCCCGCCGGTCCTCGGTGTGCTTGGCCACCAGGTAGGTGATGGCGGCCGAACCGGAGACCAGGAAGCCGCCGGTGGCGATGATGGCGGCGGAGACGTGGATCGCGATCCAGTACGAGTGCAGCGCCGGGATGACCGGCCCCGCCTCGGTGTACAGCCACTTGGCCGCGATCCCGAGCAGCAGGATCACCGGCACGAGGACGAACGTGCCGAGGAAGCGGGCCCGGTAGCGGAACGCTGCGTACAGGAACGCGGCCACCGTGCACAGGCAGATGGCGACCACGAACTCGAACATGTTGCCCCAGGGCCACCGGTCCGCGGCGAGCCCACGGGTGACGATCTGCCCCGCGTTCATGAGGAAGCCGAGCACCGTGACACCGATCGCGACGGTGCCGAGAACGTGCCGGGACGCGCTGGTCTCCGGCTGCTCGGTCCGTACGTTCACCGTGATGTCGTCGTCGCCGGCCCCCGCTCCCGCCGCGCCGACCCCGGCCGGCGCCAGGCGGTTCGACCGCAGGGTCTGCCGCCGTCCGTAGGCCGCTTCGATCGCGAAGAAGAACAGCGCGACCGCGTAGGTCACGATCATGGCGATGATCAGCACGTCGCTGATCGAGGCCATCCCCTGGTCGACGGCCGCCTCCGCGGCCAGCGCGTTCACCACCGCTTACCCCTTTTCGGTGCCGGTGTCGGAAGCGGGCCGCGCCCGCAGCTTGTCCCTGAGTCGAAGGCTGAGTTCGTGGAACTCCACGGTCGAGCCCGCCCCCTCGGTCTTGTCCAGGCCGCCGATCTCGACCACGGTACGCCCGTCCTCGCCCGGCCGGGCACGGACCCAGACACGGCGCGGGCGCACGAACAGCGTGCACAGCAGGCCGAGCACCGCCGTGGCCGCCGACACCAGCGCGGGCAGCCGGCCGGGGTCGCTGTTCACCTGCATGCTGATGTAGTCGCGGTAGCCGGTGAAGGTGATCGTGCCCGCGCCGTCGGGCAGCTCCCAGGAGTCGCCCGGCCGCATCTCCTCGGACGCGCCCAGCTCCGTCATCTGGTTCGTGTAGAGCTGGTACACGGACTGCGGGTCGCCGCTGTCCAGCCCGAGGTCACCGGCGTAGGCCCGCAGCGTGACCACCGGGTCGCGGGGCGCCGGGAAGTCGGAGGTGAGCGCGCCGTCGGCGGTGCGGGCCGCCGAGGGCACGAAGACCCCGATGAAGCCCAGCTGCTCGGGCGCCGCGTCGGGGGCCTTGATCACGCCGTCGGAGGTGAACGTGGCCTCCTCGCGGGCCAGGAACGGCACGGCCTGGTCGAAGACCACGTTGCCGTCCCCGTCGGTGACCTCGAACTCGGGTGCGTAGCCGTGCCCGAGCAGGTACACCTGCGCGCCGTCCACCGAGAGCGGGTGATTGACCTCGAGCGTGTGCCGCTGCTCCGGCGCGTCCGGACCGGCACGGTAGGTCAGCTCGGCGGAGAAGGAGGCGGCCTGTCCGCTCAGCGAGCCGCCCTCGATGAAGGTGGCCTCGAAGTCGTCCACCGTGAACGAGAACGGCTGCAGATCGGAGGCGTCCACGGAGGTGCCCGGCGTGAACGCGTCGTAGGACGGCAGCGTGTTGGCGAAGCCGTCGCCCTCGATCACCAGCATGTTCCCGCGGTAGCCGAGGAACGAGCCGACACCGAGTGAGATCAGCAGGGCCAGCAGTGCCAGGTGGAACAGCAGGTTGCCGGACTCGCGCAGGTACCCCTTCTCGGCGGCGACGGAGTCCTCCGCGGTGTCGGTGCGGTAGCCGCGGAGCAGGGTGCGCGCCTCGGCCAGCACGGTCTCGGGCGCGGCGGCGGTGCGGAAGGTCGCCGAGTAGGGCAGCCGGGTGAGATTGCGCGGGGTGCGGGGCGGCCGGGCCCGCATGGCGCGGTAGTGGGCCGCCGCGCGGGGCAGCACGCAGCCGGTCAGCGAGACGAAGAGCAGCAGGTAGATGGCCGCGTACCACGGCGAGGAGTAGACGTCGAACAGGTAGAACCGGTCCAGCCACGGCGCGAGGTCCGGGTGCTCCAGGAAGTAGTTCTGCACCTGCTCGGTGCTGACCGAGTGCTGCGGGAGCACCGACCCGGGGATCGCGCCCACCGCCAGCAGGAACAGCAGGATCAGCGCGGTGCGCATCGACGTCAGGATGCGCCACGCCCAGCGCGCCCAGCCGAGCGGCGAGAGCGCCGGCGGAGCGCTCGTCGGCGGGGTCCCCGGGCTCGTGCCGCCGGAGGCGTCGGGAGCGGTCTGCTTGGGTGCGTTCACTGCTAAATCACCGTCTGGAAGTTGGCGGTCCAGCCCTGCATGACGGCCGTGAGGTCGGTCCAGACGCCGGTCACCAGGAGCAGGCCGATCAGCACGAGCATGGCGCCGCCGACCATGGTGACGGCCCGGTAGTGCCGCTTCACCCAGCCGAAAGCGCCCAGCGCCCGGCGGTAGGCCAGCGCCGCGGCGACGAACGGCAGGCCGAGCCCGGCGCAGTACGCCAGCGAGAGGAGCGCGCCCCGGCCGGCGCTGCCCTCGGTGAACGCCAGCGTCTGCACGGCCCCCAGCGTCGGGCCGATGCACGGCGTCCAGCCGAGACCGAACAGCACGCCCAGCATGGGCGCCCCGGCCAGCCCGGCGACCGGCGTGCGGTGCAGCCGGAACTCCCGGGTGAACCCGGGGATGACGCCCATGAAGGCCAGCCCGAGCACGATGGTGAGCACACCGAGCACCCGGCTGATGACATCGGCGTAGTCGAGGAAGAGCCCGCCGACCCCGCCGACGAACACGCCCACGGAGACGAAGACCAGGCTGAACCCGGCGACGAAGAGCAGGCTGCCGGCCAGCATCGACCAGCGGCGGGTGGCCAGGACGTCGTCCACGGTGGCCGTCCGGGCGGCCGATCCCTCCGGGGCGGCCTGCGCGGCCCGGCGGTGCGCGGCGATGTCGGCGCCGGACATCCCGGTGACGTAGGAGAGGTAACCGGGCACCAGGGGCAGCACGCAGGGCGACAGGAAGGACACCAGGCCGGCCAGGAGCGCGAGCGGCACGGCGAGCAGCAGCGAGCCCGCGGCGATGGTCTCGGCGATCACGACGAACCAGCGTCCTCGCCGGCGCCTTCGGCGAGGACCGGATCGACCAGTTCCGTCAGCCCGTTGTAGTTGGTGGCGCCGATGACGCGGGCCGCGATGCGCCCCTCCCGGTCGATCACCAGGGTGCTCGGGATGGACTGCGGCGGCACGGTGTCGCGGAACGCCTGCGACACCTGGCCAGGCTGGTCGTACAGGCTGGGGTAGCCGACCTCATTGTTCCGCTCGAACGCCTGGGCGGCGGTCAGATTGTCCTTGATGTTGACGCCGAGGAATTCCAGGCCGGCGTCCCGGTTCTCCTGGTACACCTGTTCCAGCACCGGGGTCTCGGCGCGGCACGGCGCGCACCAGCTCGCCCAGAAGTTGAGGACGAGGACGTCGCCGCGGTAGTCGTCGATGCTGACCGGCGTGCCGTCGAGCGTTTCGCCGCTGACCTCGGGCGCCTCCTGCCGCTCGTCGGGCGCGAAGGCGGTGGCCGACCCGTCGCCTTCGACGTAGCGGTTGTCGGAGCTTCCGGTCTGGGCGTCCACGCCGCCCGCGCAGCCGGCGAGCGCGGCGGTCGCCACGAGGGCGGCCGCGGCGCGCAGCAGCAGCGTGCGCGGTCGGGCGCCGGGCGTGGAACTGGGCATCGTGGCCAACCTCGGGACGGCGGTGTGCGGGGCGGACCGTCAGGCACCCAGCCGGACTGGGAACAACCCGGGAACACGGTCATCGACGACACAGTGTAGTAGACGACCCGCGCCACGCCGCAGGCCCCCGCCCTTGCGCATCCCGTTGGCCACCCGCCGTTCCAAGGGGGCCGGCCCGGGCGGCCACGGGCCGAGGCGGCGGGAGCTCCGCCGTCACCGCGTCAGGGGGCGGCGACGCCGTTCCGGCCGGCCGTGCCCCGGCGTTCGGGCCCGCACGACTCGCCGGCACCCGTAGGGCGATGGACGGCTGCACTCGCACCGCCCCGCGGGTGACGCTCCGCTGTGTCTCAGCCGGCCTCCACGAACGCCTCGCGGAGGTAGTCGTGAACGGCGCGTTCCGGCACCCGGTAGGAACGCCCCACGCGGATCGCGGGGAGAACTCCCGAGTGGACCATTCGGTAGACGGTCATCTTGGAGACCCGCATGATCGTCGCGACCTCGGCCACCGTCAGAAACCTGACCTCGTCCAGAGGAGCCTTGCTGCCGCTCATCTTCCGCCGCCCTCATTTCCGGACGTGAACGTTCTCGTCCCTGCCCTGTCGGCCATCGCGCTGGACCCCGCGCGGCCGGGCGCGCCCGGCCGGCACTCCGCCACCGCGCTGGTGTGTCACTCGGTAACTGCTGACACGTCCGGTTTCAGCGTAAATCCGGGTGCAGAGCATTGAAAGGCCGTTTTTGCTGTCTCTGCAGCTACATGAGGGACGCGGGTCGTGTGAGGTTTAGGGGGTGGGTATATACGGACGCGCTCTCAGGTGAGCCCGGCCCGCCACAGCACGTAGTCGACCAGCGGCTGATAGTCGTCGGCGGTGTATCCGTCGTCGAGAGGCACGCTGGCGTGCAGCTTCCCCTCGTGCTCCGCCACGAAGAGCGCCGGGTCGTTGCTGTCGGCGAACCCCAGGGTTGGAATTCCGGCTTCGCCGGCGGCGCCCGCGAAGCCATGATCAGCGATGACCAGCTGCGGCCACGGCTCGCCGGCCGCCCGCAGCTCCGTGAGCACCGCCTGCATCGCGAAGGGGTGGTGGCTGTGCCGCGGGCTCTCGCCGTCCGTCACCAGACCGACGCCGTCCCGCCAGACGAGTTCACGCCGGTGCGGCGGGAACTCGCCGTCCACCTCGTAGGTGTGTCCCCCGGCCGCCGTCACCACGACGCAGCCCCGATCCGCCAGCGCGGCCGCCCAGCGCGCGTAGCTCTCCAGCAGGTTCCGGGGGTGACCGGTCGCGAACATCACCCGCTCCCGCCGGGCCGCGGCCTGCGCCATCCGGTCCGCCACCGCCTCCAGCGCGTCCACCGTGCGATCCGGGTCGATGGTGTCGATGCCCCACTCGTAGCCGGGGTCGGCCACCACTCCGCAGCGCTTGGACATCAGCCCGAGGACGTCATCGAACGTCCAGTCCTGTGCGGGGTCGAGCCCGAGCAGGTAGTAGGGGTCGCCTTCGGCGAGACGCCGGTAGTGCTTGAGGTTGTTCTGACGGGGTGTGTTGACCTGACCGGCGATTCCGGTGTGTACCAGGTGCTCAACGAGTTCCGCGCGGGAGGGCGGCGTCACCGGTGGTTCCCCCTTCTGGGCCGACAAACCGGACGTTCCATGGCATCACACACCGGTGATGTCTGGCCATACCCGGTTCCACGGCGACCGGACCGGGGGCCGCCCGGCCCGAGGTCAGGGGGTCAGAGATTCGGATCGATCCCGTGGCACGGGAACACCGCCTTGCGGGTGGCCTGGATGGCACGGTCGACCGGGTCGTCGGGGTCGAACCCGTCCTCGAAGGGCACGTACTCGGGCCGGCGCCCGTCGGTCATGCTCAGCGGGGGGAGGTCCCCCGTGCGCTCACGGACGAACTCCCGCCACGCCTCCGGAGTCTGCAGCTCCGGATCGAGCGGCGCGCCCGCCACCTCGGCCATCAGGTGGCTCCAGGCGCGCGGTACCACCTGGACGAGCTCGTAGCCGCCCCCGCCGAGCACCACCCAGCGCCCGGCCGCGGTCTCCTTGGCCAGCTGGTGCAGCGCCTGGTAGGTGCGTCGCTGGCCGTCCAGGCTCAGCACGAGGTTGGCGAGCGGGTCGAGCGCGTGGGTGTCGCAGCCGTGCTGGGTGACCAGCACCTCCGGCTGGAACTCACGCAGCAGCGGCGGCACCACCGCGTGGAAGGCGCGCAGCCACATCGGATCGTTGGTGCCCGCGGGCAGCGCCACGTTCACCGCGTAGCCCTCGGCGTGCGGCCCGCCGATCTCGTCGGCGCGGCCGGTGCCGGGGAAGAGCGTCAGCGGCGACTCGTGCAGGCTGATGGTGAGCACCCGCGGGTCGTCGTAGAACATCGTCTGCACGCCGTCGCCGTGGTGCACATCGACGTCGACGTAGGCGACGCGCTTCGCGCCCTGTTCCAGCAGCCACGCGATCGCCAGGGCGGCATCGTTGTACACGCAGAACCCCCAGGCGTGCCCCGGCATGGCGTGGTGCAGCCCGCCGGAGATGTTGACCGCGTGCTCGCTCTCCCCGTTCCACACGGCCCGCGCCGCCGCCACCGACGCCCCCGAGACCAGCGCGGCGGCGTCGTGCATCCGGGGGAACACCGGGTTGTCGGAGGTGCCCAGCGAGTAGGGGTCGTCGGGTTCCAGGGTCGTCCCGGCCCGCTTGACCGCCTCGATGTAGCCGGCGTCGTGGACCAGCTTCAGCAGTTCGTCATCGGCCGGCTCGACCGGGATGAAGGAGACGTTCGGCGCGTCGAACACACCGAGCTCCCGGGAGAGCGCCATGGTGAGCTCCACCCGGACCGGAGCCATGGGATGCTGCGGCCCGAAGTTGTAGGAGGTCAGCTTCTCGTCCCATGCCACTCGAAGCGAGCAGCCCATGCGCCCTCCCGGCTGACGATGACGTGGTCTCCCGCACACAGTAGCCAACGCGCGGTGCCGACACGGCCCGGACGGTGACTTTACCTCTGCAAACGGGTGTATCCCGTCATCCGCCCGAATCCCGACACCGGCGGCGGGGTCCGCCCCGCCGGGCCGAGTACGGCGGGGAGCCGCCCGGCCGGCGCGCACGTCCGCGGACCGGCGGCCCGGCAGGGGTCACCCCTCGGCGAGCTGCCGGCTGCGGTCGTGCGCGGCTTCGACCGCGTCGGTGAAGGCGGCGCGCACCCCGTGACGGTCGAGTTCGCGCAGGGCGGCGGCCGTGGTGCCGCCCGGGGAGGTGACCGCCTCGCGCAGCACCGCGGGGTGCTCGCCCTCCCGCAGCATCGCGGCCGCGCCGGTGGCGGTCTGCACGGCGAGGCGGTGCGCGGTGTCGCGGGGCAGGCCGAGCAGGACACCGGCCTCCACCAGCGACTCCACCACGTAGTAGAAGTACGCCGGGCCGCTGCCGGACAGGGCCGTGACGGCGTCCAGGTGGCGCTCGGGGACCCGCACCACTTCACCGACCGAGCGGAGCAGCTCCTCGGCGCGGTCCAGGTGCTCCGCGGCGGCGTGCCGGCCCCCGGCGACGGCGGTCATACCGGCTCCGACCAGCGCGGGGGCGTTGGGCATGGCCCGGACCACGGCGACGTCACCGGGCAGGTACTTCTCGATGACGGCGGTGGTCACCCCGGCGGCGACCGAGATCACCAGGCGGTCGGCGGCCAGCACCGGGGCCAGGTCGTCGAGCAGCGCCAGCATGTCCTGCGGCTTGATCGCCAGCAGCACGGTGTCGGCCCGGGTGACGGCCTCGGCCGCGTCCACGACCTCGACGCCGTGGCGTCGGCGCAGCTCCTCCGCGTGCCCGGCGCGGGGTTCGGTGACCAGCACCTCGTCCGGGGCGTGCCCGCGGCCGAGCAGTCCCGCCAGCAGCGCCTCGCCCATCCTGCCGGCCCCGATGATCGCGATCATGTCGTCCTTCTCCCGCTCTGCACGCCGTCCACGCTGTTCACAACGGTAGCGGGCCGCCGGACCCCGCACACCGGCGATGGGCGCGGCGCTGTGCGGCCCCCGCTTCAGCCCGCGATCCGGCGCGGCGGCCCGAGGCCCGCACGGCCGATGAGAACGCGGACCCGCACGCGTGCGCCCCGCGCGCGGAGCCGGTACAGGTGGACCGGCCGCACACCGTGCGGCAGCTCGTACTCCAAGCCGCCGGAGGAGCGTTCGTGCAGCACGGCGAGCGTGCCGGCGATCTCGATCAGCCGCGGATCCCGGGTGGCGACCACGAGGGACGCCGGCCCGGGCATCAGCGTCCGCAGGGTCCGCACGAAGGCGAGGTCGGCGGCGTGCCGGCCGGGCACCGGCGGGCGGGGGCGGTCGGCGCCGCGCAGCCGGACGCGGGCGCCCGGCGCCGCCAGGGCGCGCAGGTCGGCCGCGGACGGGCCCGGGTACGGCGGCAAGGTGCCGCCGAGTGCGGGGTGGACGGCACGCACCTCGGCCACCAGACGCGGCGCCGCGGACGCGGGGTTCCCGGGGCCGTCCTCGGCGTCGAGGGTGACCCGCGTCCCCGTCTCGCGGGCGGCCGCGCAGATCCGGGCCAGGTTGTCGGCGGCCAGTGCCCGGCCCTCCGGTCCGAGGCCGAGGCCGAGCGCCCCCGGCCGCAGCAGGACGTCGGCCCGTCCCGCCAGCCCGGCGTCCGCCACCCGGTCCAGCAACCGCAGGCAGTCGCGGGTGTGCTCTTCCGCCTGCTCCGGGTGGCCGGCCGGCGCGGCGATGTACTGCAGTGAACCACCGAACCCCCGCTCGGCGAGCGTGCCGGCCACGCGCACCGCGACGTCGGCCTCGACACCGGCGCCTGACAGCGCCGGAACGCCCCGGGCGTGCGCCCTCAGGGCCCGGACCGCTCCGATCGCGGCCGACGGAGCGCGCAGCGTCACCATGGCGTCCCTCATCCGACCGCGTCCGCCGCGCCGCGCACGCGCCCTCCGCCGGCCGAGGCCAGCACGGCGCGCAGCGCGGGCGCGTACTCGGCCACGATCTCGTCGTGCGCGGCCGAGGCGACCGGCTCGACCGCGATCACGTAGCGCAGCACCAGGAGCCCGATGAGCTGGGACGCGAGCAGTCCGGCCCGCATCGGCGTGACGCCGCCCGACTCCACGGCCCGGTGGGTCACGGCGTCGGTGATGAAGCCGCGCACCATCGTGGCGGCGCGCTCTTGGGTGACGGCGGTCCGGATCAGCGCCAGCATCGCGGCCCGGCTCTCGGGCCGGTCCCACGCCTCCAGCAGCGCCCGGATCGCGTTCTCGGCGCGGGCGCCGTCGTCGGTGGTGTCCGCCATGACCGACCGGAGCAGTTCGCCGGGGTCGTAGGGCAGCCGCATGGCGGCGACGAAGATCTGCTGCTTCGCGCCGAAGTAGTGGTGCACCAGCGCGGGATCGACTCCGGCCTGACGGGCGATGCCCCGGATGGTCGCTCCGTCGTACCCCTTCTCGCCGAACTGTTCCCGGGCCGCCGCCAGGATCGCCTCCCGGGTTCCCGACGCGCCCGGCCGCCGCCCTCGTGCCACCTGCGCTCCGCTCAGTCGTCCTCGACGGTGCCGTCCGTCCCCACCGCGAAGACGCGGGCCGGCTCGTCGCCCGGCCGGCGGCGCATGGCGATGCGCTCGCGGCGGTCCACGCGGGACGTCCCGCCGTGCCCGTCCCCACCGACGCCGACGAAGTGCAGCCGGGTGAAGGCGAGCGCCTCGGCGAGGTCGAGTTCGCGGGCCTGGCGGTCGGCCGCCTTGCGGGTGTTGACCTCCAGCACGATCTGACGGTCGTAGCCGCTGCCGGCCAGGTGCTCCAGCACCTCGGCACAGGGCTGGCCGCCGCGGCCCGGGATCAGGTGCTCGTCGAAGTTCTGACCGCCGACACCGTCGGCCAGGTGCACGTGGGAGAGCCGGTCGCCCAGCCGCTTGGCCATGTCCATGGCGTCGGAGCGGGACATCGCGGTGTGGGACAGATCGAGGGTGACGTCGGGGTAGTCGCGGTCGAGGGGGTTCCAGCTCGGCGAGTACGGGACCACCGTCCTGCCGCGCACGTGCACCGGGTACATGTTCTCGACGGCGAACACGACATCGGTCTCGTCGTGCATGCGCTCGATGCCGATCTCGAAGTCCCGGGCGTAGTCGCGCTGCCAGCGGAACGCCGGGTGCACCACGATCGTCTTGGCGCCCAGTGCCTCGGCCATCGCCTTGGAGCGGACCAGCTTCTCCCACGGGTCCCGGCCCCACACCCGCTGGGTGAAGATCAGGCACGGCGAGTGCACCGCCAGGATGGGGATCTGGTGGTAGTCCGACAGCCGGCGCAGCATGTCGACGTCCTGGCTGACGGGATCGGTCGAGACCAGGACCTCGACGCCGTCGTAGCCGAGCTTCGCGGCGATCTCGAAGGCCGCGGGGGTCTTCTCCGGGTACACCGACGCCGTCGAGAGTACGACGGGCGCGTCCGGAACCTGGATTGCGCTCACTCCATCAACCCTATGCGTTATGGGTGCGAATTGGCTCGCACGGTGCTGACATCGCTAATCTCGCCGAGGTGAACACGGCACTGTCGGGGGCGATTCCCAGCCCGAACATCTGGCGGAACCCGCAGGTTTATGAGTTGGAGAACGCCGCCGTGGATCCGGACGGTGTCATCGAGTCCGCCATGCGCGGCATCCGCGCCTGGGACGGCGCACACGTGCTCGACATCGGGTGCGGGACCGGTTTCCATCTGCCCGGGTTCGCCGCCCGGGCCGCCCGCGTCACGGGGGTCGAGCCGCACCGCGGGCTCGCCGCCGCGGCCCGCGCGCGGACGCGCGAACTCGGCAACGTCACCGTCCACCAGGGCGTCGCCCAGCGGCTTCCGGTGCCGGACGCCTCGGTCGAGGTGGCCCACGCCCGCTGGGCCTACTTCTTCGGGCCCGGCTGCGAACCGGGGCTCGCCGAGCTGCGGCGGGTGCTGCGCCGCGGCGGGGTCGCGTTCGTCATCGACAACGACGCGACGCGCAGCACCTTCGGCGGCTGGTTCCGCCGTTTCCTCCCACAGTACGACCCGGACGCGGTCGAGCGGTTCTGGGCGGCGCACGGTTTCCGCCGGGAGCCGCTGACCATGCGCTGGCTGTTCCGGAGCCGCGCCGATTTCGAGGCGGTGCTGCGGATCGAGTTCCCGGCGGCGCTCGCCGCGGAGATCGGCGCGGGGCATGCCGGTCTGGAGGTGGACTACGCCGTCAACCTCTGGTGGCGCGAGTACTGAGCGCACGGCCGGCCGTCGGGCGGCTCATCGGAGTCCGCGGCGGCCTCGGCCGGCCGGTGTCGCGGGGTTCGGCGACGGCGCGTCGGCGGTCAGGGCGCCGACTGCGGGCGCGCCGCCGACCGTCCGGGTCGGCAGCGCATGGTCGGGGCTGGGCATCGTGGGTTCCTCGTCTCACTGGTGCGGGCGCCGCGGACCGGCGCCCGCGGGTCCGCGACCCGGAACCCTCGATGCGTCCCGGGTCGCCAGTGAGACCCGTGCGGCGAACGTTCGGTTCCCGGAGAACCGGGCGCCGCGCGTTCGAAGGTGCGGCCGGGCCGCCTCAGATGTCCTGCCGCTGGGCGGTGCCACCCCCGAGCGCCGCGACGACGCGCTCGCCGACGGCCGCCATTCCGGCGGCGTTGGGGTGCACCGGCGCGGCGGGCTGGGACGGGAAGATGCCCTCGACCCACTTGGCGCCGCTGCCCGCGCACATGTCGTGTCCCCGCTCGAAGACGTCGACGAAGACGGCGCCGGCGTCGGCCGCCTCCTTGGCCAGCATCGCGTTGAGCTGGGTCTGCGCGCGGTCGATGTAGCCCACGTCCTGCCGCGCGACCGGGACGGTGGGCCAGCACCCGGTGCTCTCCGGCAGGACCTGGAGGTAGCCGACGACCACCACGGTGGCGTTCGGGCTGCGTTCCCGGATGCCGGCGAGGACCCCGTCGACCTTGGCGGCGGTCTCGTCCAGCCGGTCCGCGAGTTCGTCACGGCCGTCGGCGGTGTAGTGGCGGCGGCACGGATCGCCCACGGGGTTGGTGACGCTGAGGGTGGCGCACTTGACGAGGATCTCGCCGTAGCCGAAGTCGTTGCCGCCGATGCCCACGGTCACCAGCGTGGTGTCGGGGGTGAGCGCGTCGAACTGCGGGTCGTTGCGGGTGCCGAGCGCCAGCGACTGGGGGGTGGTCATGTGCTCGGTGGTGGCGCCCGAGCAGCTCACGTCGACGAACTCCCCGGCCCCGATGGCCTCGGCCACGAGGTTGGGGTAGTTCTGGCGGGAGCGCAGGCAGAACACCGGGTTGCCGTACTGGCCGGGGATCAGCGGTCCGGCGGTGAAGGAGTCGCCGAGCGCCACGTAGCGGTCGGCGAGCCCGGGCTCGGCCGCGTGGGCCGGTGCGGCGGTGAGGGCCAGCGCACCGGCGAGCCCGAGAGCGGCGGCGACGGTGGCACGGACGGTCGAGAGAGACGGCACGCGTTCCTCCTGGGGGAGTGCGGGACGAACCGGTGAGACGAAGGTCACCCTTGCGGGTCGGTCACGGCAATGCGGGCGGCCGATAGCGGCCAAACCATCGAAACCCAGCCCCGACACTTGACGCGTCGGTAACCATACGCAGTGTAATCGCCATCATGCGGTCCTGTCCCGGGTGTCCACGGCTTTCTCGGCGTCCTTCCTGTTCCGCGCGCCGGGTCCCCGGCACCGACGCGGCGCCGCGCCCGCCATGACTGCGGACCGTACCCGCCGGTCCCCTCCTCCGCCGCGCCGCCCCGCGAGGTCCGTTCGCGCCACCGGCCCGGCCGACGCGCCCTGTGCACGACGCTCCGCCTGTCCCCGGCGACCGCTAGCGTGCAGGCATGGCGAAGGCTGCGAAGACCACGTTCCGCTGCGCCGAGTGCGGCTGGACCACCCTGAAATGGGTCGGCCGCTGCGGCGAGTGCCAGGCATGGGGCACGGTCGAGGAGGTCGGTGCGGCGGCGCCGGGCGGCATCGCCCCCGCCAAGGTCAGCTCACCGGCCCGCCCCATCGCCGAGATCGACGTCGAGACCGCCCACGCGGTCCCCTCCGGCCTCGACGAGCTCGACCGCGTGCTGGGCGGCGGGCTGGTCCCCGGCGGTGTACTGCTGCTGGCGGGCGAGCCCGGGGTGGGCAAGTCGACCCTGCTGCTGGAGGTCGCCGCCCTATGCGCCGACTCCGCCCCGGTCCTCTACGTCACCGGTGAGGAGTCCGCGGGGCAGGTCCGGCTGCGCGCCGAACGCCTGGGCGCACTGGCGCCGAAGCTGTACCTGGCCGCCGAGACCTCCATCGCGTCGCTGATCAGCCACGTCGACGACGTCGCGCCCCGGCTGCTGATCGTCGACTCCGTGCAGACCATGAGCGCGCCCGACGTCCCCGGCGTCCCCGGCGGCGTCACGCAGGTCCGCGAGGTCGCCGGCGCCCTCATCCGGCTGGCCAAGGAACGGGGCATCGCCACCGTGCTGGTCGGCCACGTCACCAAGGACGGCTCCATCGCCGGCCCGCGCATGCTGGAGCACCTGGTCGACGTCGTGCTGCAGTTCGAGGGCGACCGCCATTCCCGGCTGCGCATGCTGCGCTCGGTGAAGAACCGGTACGGCCCCACCGACGAGATCGGCTGCTTCGAGCTCACCGACTCCGGCATCATCGGGCTGCCCGACCCCAGCGGGCTGTTCCTCACCCGCCGGAATGAACCGGTGCCCGGCACCTGCGTCACCGTCACCGTCGAGGGCCGCCGCCCGCTGATCGCGGAGGTGCAGGCCCTCGTCGCGCCCACGGCGCTGCCGCAGCCCCGGCGCGCCACGTCCGGCCTCGACCACGCGCGGGTCGCCATGCTCATGGCGGTGCTGGAGCGCCGCGCCCAGCTCAAGATCGGCGCCTCGGACGTCTACGCCTCCACGGTCGGCGGCGTCCGGCTGCAGGAGCCCTCGGTGGACCTCGCGCTCGCCCTGGCGCTGGCCAGCTCACACGCCGACCTCGCGCTGCCGCGCGGCCTGGTGGCCCTCGGCGAGGTCGGCCTGGCGGGCGACGTCCGCGCGGTGAGCGGCGTGCAACGGCGGCTGATCGAGGCCCAGCGGCTCGGCTTCACCACAGCCCTCGTCCCCGAGTACAGCGAGGAGCCGGTCGAGGGCATCGAGGCCGTGGGAGTGGCCGACCTGGGCGAGGCGCTCCGGATCGCGCTGCCGGCCAGACGCCGCCAGCGCGGCACCCGGGACGACTGACCGCCCTCGCGGCCCCGGCCGCCCGCTCGGACCGGTGTCGCGTGACCCGGCCCCGGCCTGCCGGGCGGAGCCGGGTCACCCGGTCAGTTCAGCCGGAACACCTGCGGTTCGGCGCCCTCGTCGTAGTCGCTGTGCAGGGTGGCGACGTACGTGCCCGGCCGCGCGTCCACGTCGGCCTCCCGGCAGTCGGTCCACGAGCGCGTGCGGTCCCACTCCACCGTCCGCGTCACGGGGACACCGCGGCGAAGCTGCTCGTTGTCGGCCTCCCGGCCCTCCACGCAGTCGGCGGTGGAGAAGATCCGGTCGTCGCCCGAGGTGATCCGCAGCTCCATGTTCTTCCGCCCGACGTCCACCGTGCAGGTCTGCGCGCCGGTGTTGACCGCCGTGATGGTGAACCTGGGCTCCTCACCGGCGGCGTAGTCGGTCTCGTCCGCCTCGACGGTGACCACGACGTCCTGCGGGCGGCAGGGGTCGCCCGGCTCCTCCGGCGCGGCCACGGTCTGCGCCTCCGATCCGGTGTCGCCCCCGCCACCGTCGCCGCCGGAACCGCTCCCCGGGCCCGCCTCCGGGCCCGGGCCCGCCCCGGCGTCGCCCGAGCCGTCCTGCGCTCCGGGGCCGTCGGCGCCCGGGCTCGGCTCCGCGCCGTCCTCGCCGTCCCCCGCCGGTGGAGTGGCTGGGATACTGGGACTCGACGATGCGTCGGGCGCCGCGCTGGCCTCGGAGCCGGGATTGTCGACGCTGGCCGCCCGCTCGCCGTCGTCCGAGGACGATCCGCTGCAGGCGTAGGCGATCAGCGCCACCACCACGAGTACCCCGGCCAGCACGAAGACACGCCGCTTCCAGTAGGTTTCGGGACTCACGGGTCCTGGGCGTCCGGTGCTTGCAGCCATGCGCCGTAGTATCGCGGCTTTCCTGGAACGCACCTACTCAACCCGCCGACCGACACCGATTGGCAATGAACGAAAACCCTTACAGCACAGCGGTTCTGGCCTGGTACGAGGCGAACGCCCGCGACCTGCCGTGGCGCCGGCCGGACGCCGGTCCCTGGAGCGTCCTGGTGAGCGAGATCATGCTCCAGCAGACGCCGGTCGTCCGGGTGCTGCCCGCCTGGGAGGCGTGGCTGCGGCGGTGGCCGACCCCCGCCGACCTCGCCGCGGAGCCGTCCGGCGAGGCGGTCCGCATGTGGAACCGGCTCGGTTACCCGCGCCGCGCCCTCAACCTGCACGCGTGCGCCCGCGCCATCGTCAGCCGACACGGCGGCCGGGTGCCCGACTCCCACGCGGACCTGCTGGCCCTGCCCGGGGTCGGCCCGTACACGGCGGCGGCCGTGGCGAGCTTCGCGTTCGGCCAGCGGCACGCGATCCTGGACACCAACGTCCGCCGGGTGCTCGCCCGCGCGGTCACCGGAATCGAGTACCCGCCCAAGGCGCAGACGAAGGCCGAGGTCCGTCTCGCCGAGTCCCTGCTGCCGGCGGCACCGCCGGTGGCCGCCCGCTGGGGCGTCGCCGTCATGGAGCTCGGGGCCCTGGTGTGCACCGCTCGCTCCCCGCGCTGCGTGGACTGCCCCATCATCGACCGGTGCGCCTGGCACCAGGCCGGCCGCCCGGCCCACGACGGCCCGCCCCGGCGCGGCCAGACCTACGCCGGCACCGACCGCCAGGTGCGCGGGCGGCTGCTCGCGGTGCTGCGGGACTCCCCCGGCCCGGTGCCCAAGTCGGCGCTGGACGCGGTGTGGGACGAGCCGGTGCAGCGGGAACGCGCCCTGGACGCGCTGGTCGCCGACGGGCTGGTGGACCCGCTGGAGGACGGCCGGTACGCCCTTCCGGGGTGATCGGGCCGCTGCGGTGCGCCGCTGCGGAACTGGCACGACTCGCCCGCGGCCCGCTCCCCTACGTGGAACGCTGAGCCGCGCCGGCCCGGCTGAGGGAGGCGGGGACCCCGCCCATCGGCCCTACGGCTCCAGCAGCACCGCCGGATCGAACTCCACGGCGAAGAGCCCGAGGTCGAGCCGGCACGTCTGCCCCTCGGCCGCCTTCTCCACCAGGGCGTAGCAGGAGCCGGTGAGCGCGTGCAGGAACACCTCGACCCGCCCGGGATCGTCTCCCGGCTCGACTCGCAGGTAGTACGCGATCCCGGCCTCGGCGTACAGGTTCGGCTTGAGCACCCGGTCCTGCGGCCGGCTGCCCGGGGAGACCACTTCCGCCGCCAGCAGGACCTGGCCGGCCTCGCTCACTCCCTTGTGGCCGTCCTGGTCCCGGAAGACCACGACGTCGGGGACGAAGATGCGGTCGCGGGCGAGCCGGACGTCGGACTCGGTCAGCGCCTCGCCGCCGTGCGCACGCGCCTGAGAACGCAGCAGCTCCCGGAGGTTGGCGGTGACGCGCTGGTGCAGCCGGACCGGCCTAGGACTCATGAGCAGCGCCCCGTCCAGCAGCTCGAACCTCGGCCCGTCCGTGGGCAACTCGCGGAACTCCGCCTCGGTCCACGGGCCTTCGTGTCCAAGGAACATGTCGCCTTCGGTACCGCTGGAGATCATCACCGCCACCTCGGTTCCCCTCCTCGTCACGGCCCCAGTGTGACACAGGGTGATTCGAACGCATGACCGAACCGTAACGGAGCGTGTCGCCGCCGCGCGGCGATTCGGCGGAACCGGTCGGCCCCGGCACGCGAAAGGGGGCGGCCGTTCGGCCGCCCCCTCGTCAGTTCTGGCTGACTACTCGCTCTTGCTCGCCGTGGTCTGCTCCACCTGCGGGCTGTCCGGGACCGACTCCGGCTTGGGGACCCCACGGAAGGTGAACTTCGCGTCGGTGCCCTCGCCTTCGACGTCGACGATGACGATCTGGCCGGCCTTGAGGTCGCCGTACAGGATCTTCTCCGACAGCTGGTCCTCGATCTCGCGCTGGATCGTCCGGCGCAGCGGGCGGGCGCCCAGGACCGGGTCGTAGCCCCGCTCGGCCAGCACCTGCTTGGCGGCCGGGCGCAGCTCCAGGCCCATGTCGCGGTCCTTGAGCCGCTCGTCCAGGCGGTCGACCATCAGATCCACGATGCTGATGATCTGCTCCTGGGTCAGCTGGTGGAAGACGATGATGTCGTCCACCCGGTTGAGGAACTCGGGCCGGAAGTGCTGCTTGAGCTCCTCGCCGACCTTCGCCTTCATCCGGTCGTAGTTCGTCTTGACGTCGTCCTCCTTGGCGAAGCCCATGGCCACGCCGCGGGAGATGTCCCGCGTGCCGAGGTTCGTCGTCATGATGATGACGGTGTTCTTGAAGTCGACGTTGCGGCCCTGCGCGTCGGTGAGCCGCCCCTCCTCCAGAACCTGCAGCAGCGAGTTGAAGATGTCGTTGTGCGCCTTCTCGATCTCGTCGAAGAGCACCACGGAGAACGGCTTGCGCCGCACCTTCTCGGTGAGCTGGCCGCCCTCCTCGTACCCGACGTAGCCGGGCGGGGAGCCGAACAGCCGGGAGACGGTGTGCTTCTCCATGAACTCGCTCATGTCGAGCTGGATCAGCGCCTCCTCGTCACCGAACAGGAACTCGGCCAGCGTCTTGGACAGCTCCGTCTTGCCGACACCGGACGGGCCGGCGAAGATGAACGACCCGCCGGGACGCTTGGGGTCCTTCAGGCCGGCGCGGGTGCGCCGGATCGCCTGGGAGAGCGCCTTGATGGCGTCCTCCTGGCCGATGACCCGCTTGTGCAGCTCGTCCTCCATGCGGAGCAGCCGGGAGCTCTCCTCCTCGGTGAGCTTGAAGACCGGGATGCCGGTGGCCGTGGCGAGGACCTCGGCGATGAGCTCCTCGTTGACCTCGGCGACGACGTCCATGTCGCCGGCCTTCCACTCCTTCTCGCGCTGGGCCTTCTTCGCGAGCAGCTGCTTCTCGTCGTCCCGCAGCGACGCGGCCTTCTCGAAGTCCTGCGCGTCGATCGCGGACTCCTTGTCGCGGCGCACCTGGGCGATCTTCTCGTCGTACTCGCGCAGGTCCGGCGGCGCGGTCATGCGGCGGATCCGCATCCGGGAACCGGCCTCGTCGATGAGGTCGATGGCCTTGTCCGGCAGGAACCGGTCGCTGATGTAGCGGTCGGCCAGCTGGGCGGCCGCGACCAGCGCGCTGTCGGTGATGGACACGCGGTGGTGCGCCTCGTAGCGGTCCCGCAGCCCCTTGAGGATCTCGATGGTGTGCGAGATCGTCGGCTCGTCGACCTGGATCGGCTGGAACCGGCGCTCCAGCGCCGCGTCCTTCTCCAGGTACTTGCGGTACTCGTCCAGCGTGGTGGCGCCGATGGTCTGCAGCTCGCCGCGGGCCAGCATCGGCTTGAGGATGGAGGCCGCGTCGATCGCGCCCTCGGCGGCGCCCGCACCGACGAGCGTGTGCAGCTCGTCGATGAACAGGATGATGTCGCCGCGGGTGCGGATCTCCTTGAGGACCTTCTTCAGCCGCTCCTCGAAGTCACCGCGGTAGCGGCTGCCAGCGACCAGCGCGCCCAGATCGAGGGTGTAGAGCTGCTTGTCCTTCAGCGTCTCGGGGATCTCCCCCTTGACGATCTTCTGCGCCAGCCCCTCGACCACGGCGGTCTTACCGACGCCGGGCTCACCGATCAGCACGGGGTTGTTCTTGGTCCGGCGCGACAGCACCTGCATGACGCGCTCGATCTCCTTGTCACGGCCGATGACCGGATCGAGCTTGCTCTCCCGGGCCGCCTGCGTGAGGTTGCGGCCGAACTGGTCGAGCACCAGGGACGTGGACGGCGTCGACTCCGAAGAGGCGCCGGTGGCCTGCGGCTCCTTGCCCTGGTAGCCGTGCAGCAGCTGAATGACCTGCTGGCGCACGCGGTTGAGGTCGGCGCCCAGCTTCACGAGCACCTGGGCGGCCACGCCCTCACCCTCGCGGATGAGACCGAGCAGGATGTGCTCCGTACCGATGTAGTTGTGGCCCAGTTGCAGCGCCTCGCGCAGCGACAGCTCAAGGACCTTCTTCGCGCGCGGGGTGAAGGGGATGTGGCCGGAGGGCGCCTGCTGGCCCTGGCCGATGATCTCCTCCACCTGCTGCCGGACCGCTTCGAGGCTGATGCCCAGGCTCTCCAGGGCCTTCGCAGCGACGCCCTCGCCCTCGTGGATGAGGCCGAGCAGGATGTGCTCCGTACCGATGTAGTTGTGGTTGAGCATCCTGGCCTCTTCCTGGGCCAGGACCACCACGCGCCGTGCGCGGTCGGTAAACCTCTCGAACATGTCTCGTCGCTCCTCACAGAGCGGTCAGGCAGGGACGGAAGTTCCGACCCTCACTCTTCCGCATCTCGGCCCCTGGGGAAAGCCTCTCCCCAGAGGCGCTTTCCGCACCCGTCCACCAAGCCGTCCGCCGTTCGGCCGACCCGACAAACACATCCCACACAGCCGGTGTTCCCACAAGCTGTGCAAGAGACTTTCCCCGACGATAGGGCGTTCACCCTCATCCAACTACCAATCGGGCCTTCGGTGTTCCAAGTACGCCGCAAGCGAACGGCCCGTGTCCCTCCGTGAAGAGGGAACACGGGCCGTTGCCGCCTGCTCGTGATGCGATGTGCTCTAAGCGAACACGCCTGCCCGGCCACCGGGTGCCCGGTGGCCGCGTCGTCCCTGCCCGGAGCCGCAGCCGCGACCGGGTCCTCGCGGACCGCGGAGGAGGCCGGCAGGGCCGGCCGCAGCGCGTCGGCAACGCACGTCCGGCAGCGCGTCAGCGCTGCGCGGCCTCGTACTCGGCGACGATGGAAGCCGGGATGCGGCCCCGCTCGTTCACCTGCTTGCCAGCCGCCTTGGCCCACGCGCGGATCTCCGCGCTGCGCTCGCGGCTCGGCGCGTTGCGCTGCTGGCGGCGGCCGCCGCCGCGCCCGGCCTTGGCCGGAGCCTTGCGGGCGGCGTCGACATACGGCGCGAGCGCGTCACGAAGCTTGGAGGCGTTCTTCTCACTGAGGTCGATCTCGTAGGTGGCGCCGTCGACCGCGAACGAGACCGTCTCCTCCGCCTCGCCACCGTCGAGGTCATCGACGAGAAGCACCTGAACCTTTTGTGCCATGGATACAGACCTTTCGCAGAGCGGTGCGCTAGCACCTAAATATAAAGCTATACCGCGGAGAACGGGAGAGACAATTCTCGGCGCGGCAAAAATCGTCTCTGCTATCCGCACTCCGGGACCGTCGAAAAGACGTGGCCATACGGGACCCGCCGGCCCGCGTGGCGCGGGCCGGCGGCCGATAAGCCGAGGAGGGCATGCCCCATTCCCTATCGCGGCCGGTTAGCGGCCGTCCGAGCCTGCCCCGTCGCCGGACACTTCGGTGGAAGCACCCGGCGTGGTCTTTGCCCCGCCATCCGCCGTAACGTCGTCGGCTCGGGCCGTCGTCGCCGAATCGGCGACGGTGGCACTGCTACTCGACGCGGTGTCAGCCTCGCTGACCAGCCGCCCGTCCGACGTTCTCGGAGCCATCTCCTTGCGGAGCAGCTTGTAGATGAACGTGCAGAAGGCCGTCGCGACAACAGCTGGGGGGATCAGCGCCGACAAAACGTCCCACATCGAACGCAAACCCCTTCCTTGTTGTGACTTTATCCAGTAATTACCCCGGTCAGGGCCCAGATCAGCTTACGCTCACGCTCCGTAGGGTCCGGTGTCGGCCCCGTATAACGCGTCACCGCCATCATAGACACCACGGGATCGTGTTCTCGCCCGCCACCCGGACGGGCTTTAGCGTCATCGCGCTATCACCTGCTCCATAAGGGATCCACGCGTCTCACCGCTGGGCGGGCCGACCTTAAACAGGGCGCCACGCCGACGAAAACGACACCCACGGACCCCGTGGGGGCGCAATCGCGACGGCGCCGCACGTCACGGTGGTACGAGAATATCGAACTGGATCGGGGCCTCCGGCGCTACGTCCGGCGTGAACAAAGATCCGTCGACTTCTTGGTCGGCGCGCACAGATTACCGGCCCCTATACCGGATCAGCGCACCTTGCGGGCATTAGCGGCTTAGCAGCCTCCGAGTTGTGGGATCGTGGCATCGTAACGGAGAAGAGTCAAGCACCCCCGCGTATCCGCGGCGCAAGTGCCGACAAGCCCGTCACTGTGGGCATTGGGGAGGGTCCCTGTCGTGCTGTTCCACGCCGATCTGCATATTCACTCCAAGTACTCACGGGCTTGCAGCCGGGATTGCGACCTTGAGCACCTGGCCTGGTGGGCGGCCCGGAAGGGCATTGCGGTCGTGGGAACCGGTGATTTCACTCACCCCGCGTGGCGGGAGGACCTGCGCACCCTTCTGGTCCCCGCCGAACCCGGCCTGTTCCGGCTGCGGCCGGATATCGAGGACCGGGTCTCGCGGACGCTCCCCCCGATCTGTCGGAAACTTCCACGCTTCATGCTCTCCGTGGAGATCTCCACCATCTACAAGCGGGCGGAGCGCACCCGAAAGGTGCATCATTTGCTGTACGCTCCGACGATGGCCGCGGCCGAGGCCATCACGGCGGATTTGGCGAAGATCGGCAATCTCGCCTCGGACGGGCGTCCCATCCTCGGGCTGGATTCCCGCGACCTGCTGGAGATCACGCTCAACAGCGACCCGGGTTCCTACCTGGTCCCCGCCCACGTGTGGACGCCCTGGTTCTCCGCGCTGGGGTCGAAATCCGGCTTCGACGCCATCGCCGACTGCTACGCCGACCTCGCCGACCACATCTTCGCCGTGGAGACCGGTCTGTCCAGCGATCCGGCGATGAACTGGATGGTCTCCTCCCTGGATTCCTACACACTCGTCAGCAATTCGGACGCGCACTCCCCGCCCATGCTGGCCCGCGAGGCGACCCGGTTCGACACGGAGCTGGACTACTACGCGATCCGCCGCGCGCTGGAAACCGGCGACGGCTTCCGCGGGTCGGTGGAGTTCTTCCCGGAGGAAGGCAAATACCACCTCGACGGGCACCGCAAGTGCGACGTCCGGTTCGACCCGGACACCACTCGCGAGCACAAGGGCCGCTGTCCGGTCTGCGGCAAGCCGTTGACCGTCGGGGTTTTCCACCGCGTGCACGAACTCGCCGACCGTGCCGAAGGCTACCGCGTTCCGGGCGCGGCCGATTTCACCAATCTGGTGCCGCTGCCGGAAATCGTGGGCGAGATCTTCGCGGTGGGCCCCAAGAGCAAGCGCGTACAGGGCGAGGTCGCCCGATTGGTCGCGGCTCTGGGATCGGAACTCGACATCCTCGCGACGACGCCGGTGGACGAAGTGACGCGGGTCGGCGGTGAACGGCTCGGCGAGGCCATCTCCCGGCTGCGGCGCGGCGCGGTCATCCGCGAAGCCGGTTACGACGGCGAATACGGAGTCATCAAACTCTTCGAGCCGGGCGAACTGTCGTCGGCCGGCGGCGGGCCGACCCTGTTCGACGACCACGAGATCGCCCCGACGGCGAAGCCCGTCCGCCGGACGCGCCGCGGCACCGGCGCCACCCCGGCGACCAGGCGGGACCGGCCGGCCGGTCCCGGCGGTCCCGCCGACGCCGGTGCCGCCGCCGACCTCGGCCTCCTCGATCCGGCCGCCGGCTCCTCCGCCGATCCGGGCACCGCCCGACCCTCGTCGGCCACGGCCGACGGCACGAGCGCCGACCCGACGCTGTTCCCGCAGACCCCGGACGGCGACGTGCGCCGTCCCCAGGGCCTGCTCGACGGTCTCGACCCCGACCAGCGGGCGGCGGCCGAGCGCGCCGGCGGCCCGCTCCTCATCGTGGCCGGTCCGGGCACCGGCAAGACCCGCACCGTGACGCACCGGATCGCCCACCTGGTCGCCGAACGCGGTGTCGCCCCCGAGAGCTGCCTCGCCATCACCTTCACCCGCCGGGCCGCCGAGGAACTGTCGGAGCGGCTGACCGCGCTGCTGGGCGAGCGCGCCGGCCGGATGACCGTCACCACCTTCCACGGCCTCGGCGCGCGGATCCTCCGCGAGCAGCACGGCAGGGCCGGGCTCACCGAGCGCTTCCAGATCGCCGACGAGACCCGCCGCGCCGAGATCGCGGTCGAGGTGGCCGGCTCCGACGCCGAGGCGCGCCGGCTGCTGGCGCGGCGCGACTCGGCCGCCACGGCGGCCGACGGCCCGGACGACCCCGCGCTGCGCGACTTCGAGAAGCGGCTGCGCGATCACGACCTCGTCGACTTCGGCGACCTGCTGACCTTGCCGGTGCGGCTGCTCGGCGCCGACCCGGACCTCGCGCGTCACTACCGCGAGCGGTGGCGGTGGATCAGCGTGGACGAGTACCAGGACGTCGACGAGACGCAGTACGCCCTGCTGCGGCTGCTCACCGCCGCGGACGGAAACATCACCGCGATCGGCGACCCGGACCAGGCCATCTACGGCTTCCGTGGCGCCGACGTCGGCTTCTTCCTCCGTTTCGCCGAGGACTTTCCCTCCGCCGAGACCGTGCGGCTGACCCGCAACTACCGGTCGAACGCGACGATCGTCCAGGCCGCCGTGCAGGCCATCGCGCCGAGTTCGCTGGTGCCCGGCCGGGCGCTGCGCGCGGTGGGCGACTTCACCGACCCGCCGCGGATCGGCGTGCACGTGGCGGCCGACGAACGCGCCGAGGCGTCATTCGTGGCCCGCGCCATCGACCGGCTGCTCGGCGGCACGTCCTGGCACTCGCTGGACAGCGGCCGGGTCGCCGAAGACGGCCACGGCGGCCTCTCCTTCGGCGACATCTGCGTGCTGTACCGGACGGACGCGCAGAGCTCGGCGGTCATCAGCGCGTTCAACACCGCCGGGGTGCCGTTCCAGAAGCGTTCGCACGACCGGCTGCTGAAGCGCCCGGGTGTGCGGCTGGTGGCCGACGAGCTGCCGCACCACCCCGAAGGACCGCTCACCGAGCGGGTACGCGCGGCCGTCGCGCTCCTGACCGAGCGGCACGCCGGCGACCCCGAGCTGGTCACGGACCTGCGCTCCGCCGGAGAGCTGGTGCTGCCGCTGGCCGCCCGCTGCGGGGACGACCTGCCCGATTTCCTCTCGGCGCTGGCACTGGGCGCCGAGGTGGACGCCCTGGACCCGCGCGCTGACCGGGTCGCGCTGCTCACCCTGCACGCGGCGAAGGGCCTGGAGTACCCGGTCGTGTTCCTGCTCGGCTGTGAGGACGGGATGCTGCCGTTCCGGTTCCCGGGCACGGCCGGCGACCGGGACCGCAGCGACGAGGACGAGGAGCGCCGCCTCTTCTTCGTCGGCATCACGCGAGCGCAGGAGCGCCTTTACCTGTCCCGCGCCCGCAGGCGCACCCGGCACGGCACGGCGGAGGAGACGCGGCCGTCGCCGTTCCTGGACGCGATCGACGCGGGCCTGACGATGCCGGTGGACGAGGAGTCGGCCGCGCGTCGGCGTCCGAAGGACCGCCAACTGCGGCTGCTGTAAGCCGACGCGCGTCTCCCGAGGGACCGCCGACTGCGGCTGCCGTGTCCGACAGGGAGTGCCCCTCGGGCGCTAGTCGAGATGCAGCAACATGCGGGTGTTGCCCAGCGTGTTGGGCTTCACCCGCTCCAGGCCGAGGAACTCGGCCACGCCCTCGTCGTAGGACCGGAGCAGTTCCTCGTAGACGCGCTGCGAGACCGGGGTCCCCTGGATCGGCTGGAAACCGAGTCGGCCGAAGAACGCGGTTTCGAAGGTGAGGCAGAAAACCCGTCGCACGCCCAGATCGCGTGCGGTGGCGAGCAGCTTGCCGACCAGCCGGTGACCGACTCCGCGGCCCTGCACGACCGGATCGACCGCGACCGTGCGCACCTCCGCCAGGTCCTCCCAGAGGACGTGGAGGGCGCCGCAGCCGACGACGGTGGGCCGGCCCCCGTCGTCGGCCTCGGCGACCCAGAACTCCTGGATGTCCTCGTAGAGGTTCACCGTGCTCTTGGAGAGCACACGCCGCTCGCCGCTGAACGTGTCGATGAGCCGGCGGATGTGGGAGACGTCGTGCGTCCGCGCCCGGCGGACGGTGACCTGCGTGTCGGACATGGCCGGACCAGCCTATCCGGCCGGAAAACGCCGCGGGCGTGCCGGTCGCCCCCTGTTCCCTCCCGGAGGGGTCGGACCGGTACGCCCTGTCGATCGGCTACCGCCGGAACGCCGCGGAGCGGCTGCCGGATCAGATCAGCTGCCGCCGGGCGGCCCACACCACCGCTTCGATCGGGGTGTTGACCCCGAGGCGGTCGCAGATGGAGCGCAACCGACGCCGCAGCGTGCGGGCACTGAGTTCGAGCCGCCGGGCGGCGACGTCGGTGGTGACGCCGGTGGCGATCTCCGCCAGCAGCTGGATCTCGTCCTCGGTCAGGTCAGGTCCGATGACCGGGACACTCTCCCGGGTCGACGCGGGTACCGCTACCAGCGCCTCCCGCACCGGCGAGACCGTGGGCTCCTTGACCGCGTGACGTACGAGTGTGGCCTGTTCCACTCCGTCCTCCCTCATCCGTGGTGAGCGCGGAACATCAACTCGTCGCCGCCGGGACCTCGGGAGAGTGGAGGAGGGGACCTCGTGACGAACGCGCGGGGGCGGAGGGCCGAACCCCGGGCCGAAGGCTCGCGTTCCCCTGGCTCGGAAACGTGAATCCAGGCTCGACAGGGATTCGGCACCCCAGTGACAGCGACCTGGGACGGACAGATCGCACGGGGGCGCACTCGGCAAAGGATGGGCGAAACCGACGGAGCCGTTCTCAGCCATCCTCACTCACCGTCATATAGATCCACTGCGGCAAACATGCGGAATTCTCCGCTCGCTTCGAAACGCTAAGCGGACGGGCACGCAGCGTCAAGGTCTATTCATTGACAGAAAGTAGTCGAACGATCGTTCTCTGTTACGAACTGCAGGTGACAGCGCCCTTCACAACCCCACTGACCTGCGTAAATAATCTACATGGCGGCGGCTGGGAGACAGGCCGGGACGATTCAAAGAGTATTCTCAAACTGGCGTTCCGGACAGTGCCATTGGCCAGGAGATTCGACATTGGCCGCGGTCGGCCAGCACTGAAACGTGGCCTCAGCCACAATTTGGATGATCTTGGGCCGTCCCCTCCCAGCTCGGAGAGGACGGCCCGGCACGCATTAGCTCGGCTTGACGAGCGGGAACAGAATGGTTTCCCGGATGTTCTTTCCGGTGAACGCCATCAGAAGCCGGTCAATGCCCATTCCCACCCCACCGGACGGCGGCATGGCGTATTCGAGCGCCCGAAGGAAATCTTCGTCCAGCTGCATGGCCTCGGGGTCGCCGCCCGCGGCCAGCAGCGACTGCTCGGTCAGCCGACGGCGCTGTTCCACCGGGTCGACCAGCTCGGAGTAGCCGGTGCCCAGCTCCATGCCGAAGCCGATGAGGTCCCACTTCTCGGTGAGCAGCGGGTCCTCGCGGTGCTGCCGGGTCAGCGGGCTGGTCTCCAGCGGGAAGTCGCGCACGAACGTCGGCTGGATGAGGGTGTGCTCGACCAGCTCCTCGAAGAGGTGCTCGACCAGCTTGCCCTGCCCCCACGCCGGGTTCCACTCCACCTCGCGGGAGTCGGCCAGCTTGCGGACGTCCTCGATCGGGGTGCGCGGGGTGATCTCCTCGCCGAGCGCGGCGGACACCGCGCCGAAGAGGGTCACCTGCGGCCACTCGCCGCCGAGGTCGTACTCCACGCCGTCCCGCCGGACCACCGTGTCGCCGAAGACGCTTCGGGTCGCCTCCTGGATCAGCTCCCGGGTGACGTCGGCCATGACGTTGTAGTCGGCGTAGGCCTGGTAGAACTCCAGCATCGTGAACTCGGGGTTGTGCGTGGAGTCGGCGCCCTCGTTGCGGAAGTTCCGGTTGATCTCGAAGACCCGCTCGATCCCGCCGACCACCAGGCGCTTGAGGTACAGCTCCGGCGCGATGCGCAGGTAGAGGTCCAGGTCGTAGGCGTTGATGTGAGTCGTGAACGGCCGCGCCGTGGCGCCGCCGTGCACCTGCTGCAGCATCGGGGTCTCGACCTCGACGAAACCGCGCTCCTGCAGGACGCCGCGCAACGCGCGCACGGCGTCGGCGCGCCGGCGCACCATCTCGCGCGCCTCGGGGTTGACGATCAGGTCCACGTAGCGCTGCCGGACCCGCGCCTCGGGGTCGGTGAGCCCCTTGTGCTTCTCCGGCAGCGGGCGCAGGCACTTGGCGGTCAGCCGCCAGGAGTCCACCATGATGGACAACTCGCCGCGGCGGGAGGTGATGACCTCGCCCTCGACCCCGACCTGGTCGCCCAGGTCGATGTCGCTCTTCCAGGCCGCCAGCGACTCCGCCCCCAGCTTGTCCAGCGACAGCATCACCTGCAGGTCGCCGGAGACGTCGCGGATGGTGGCGAAGCACAGCTTGCCGCCGGTGCGGTACAGCATGACCCGGCCGGTGATCCCGACGCGCTCCCCGGTGCTCTCGTCCGGCCCGAGGTCGCCGTGTTTCGCGCGCACCGCCGAGATGAGGGTGGTCCGGGGGAAGCTGACGGGGTAGGGATCCACCCCGCTCGCCCGGAGCCGCTCCAGTTTCTCGTAGCGGACCCGCATCTGCTCCGGCAGGTCGTCGTAGGAATCGTCCAGCACGTCACTCACGCGCCCGATCCTATCTGCGGTACCCGGCGGACGCGCATTCCATTCCCGAGGACCGGTCACACCATGACAACGACCGAGGCGCCGGAGCATCGGCCCCCTCGCGGAGGCTCACGTGACGTTGCGCTCGAAGACCATGCGCAGGCCGATGAGCGTCAGGGACGGTTCGTGCACGTCGACGGTCTCGCACTCGTCGATCACCGTGGGGGCCAGGCCACCGGTGGCCACCACGGTGACCTCGTCGACGTTCTCGGTGAGTTCCTGCGCCATCCGGTCCACGATGCCGTCGACCTGGCCGGCGAAGCCGTAGACGATGCCCGAGCGCAGCGCCTCCGTCGTGTTCTTGGCGATGACCGAGCGGGGGCGGAAGATCTCGACCATGTGCAGCTGCGCTCCGCGGCGGGACAGTGCCTCGACCGAGATGTCGATGCCCGGCGCGATCGCGCCGCCGACGTACTCTCCACGGCGGCTCACGGCGTCGAAGGTGGTCGCGGTGCCGAAGTCGACGACGACGCACGGCCCGCCGTACAGCTGCACGGCGGCCAGCGCGTTGACGATGCGGTCGCTGCCGACCTCCTTGGGGTTGTCCATCCGGATCGGCACCCCGGTCTTCACGCCCGGCTCCACGATGACCGCCGGAACGTCACCGAAGTGGCGGCGGAACATCACCCGCATCTCGTGCTGAACGTGCGGCACCGTGCAGCACATGGCGATGCCGTCGATGTCGCGGTGCCCCACCAGGCCGCTGCCGCTGAGCAGGCCCTGCAGCACCACCGCCCACTCGTCGGCGGTCCGGCGGGCCTCCGTGGCGACCCGCCACTGCTCACGCAGGCCCTCCCCCTGGAAGATGCCGAACACAGTGTGGGAGTTGCCGACGTCGAGCGCGAGCAGCATCTGGTGCCTTATCCATGGTCGGGGCGGTCGGTCAGGTCGAGTCCCGCAGGTCGAGCGCGATGTCCAGGGCGGGGCTGGAGTGGGTCAAAGCGCCAACGGCAAGATAGTCCACACCGGTGGCCGCCACGTCGGCCGCGACGGAAAGAGTCAGTCCGCCGCTGGATTCCAGCCGGGCCCGGCCGGCGACCAGCCGCACGGCCTCGCGAAGTTCGGCCACGTCGAAGTTGTCGAGCAGCAGTTCCTCCGCACCCGCCTTCAGGGCCGGCTCGATCTGGTCGATCCGGTCGACCTCCACTTCGAGGGGGAGGCCGGGGTGGGCGCGGCGCACCAGGTGCACCGCCTCGGCGACCCCGCCGGCGGCGACCACGTGGTTGTCCTTGATCAGCGCCGCGTCGCTGAGCCCGGCCCGGTGGTTCACGCCGCCGCCGCAGCGGACCGCGTACTTCTCCAGCACCCGCAGGCCCGGGTGGGTCTTGCGGCTGTCCCGGATGCGGGCGCCGGTGCCGGCGACCGCGTCCACCCACTGCCGGGTGTGCGTCGCGATCCCGGAGAGGTGGGTGAGCAGGTTCAGTGCGGTGCGTTCGGCGGTGAGCAGGTCGCGGGTGCGCCCGGTCAGCGTCATGAGCACGTCGCCGGGCCGCACGCGGTCGCCGTCGCGCACCCGGCGCTCGGTCGCCACCACGCCCTCGGAGACCTCCCAGAACACCAGCTCGGCGAGCGGGAGGCCGGCGACCACGCCGGGCCGGCGGGCCACGATGTCGGCGGTGCTGGTGTGCGTCGCGGGGATGGTCGCCGTGGTGGTGACGTCCTCCGGAGTGGCGCCGAACAGGTCCTCCGCCAGGGCCCGGCGCACGAGTTCGACGTGCTGGGCGGGCTCGCCACCGACGTCGCGGAGTTCCGCGGCGAGTTCGGGGGTGGGTGAGCGGTCGATGTCGGTGGGCACGGTGGTCACCTCGTCGGTCAGCCGGATCCGGATCGGGCGGCGGAAGCCCGGGTCGGGCTCGGGGAGATCGGCGCGGCGGTGCGCGCCGCGGCTCTCCCGCCGGGCCTCGGCCGCGGCCACGAGCGCCCGCGCGACGGTCAGCAGGTTGGTCGCCTCCCACGCCTCGACCCCGGGAGTCCCGGAGTCGGACACGGCGAGTTCGGCGAGGCGGTCGCGGGCCGCGGCCAGGCCGGGGGCGTCGCGGACCACCCCGACGTGCCGCGACATGGTGGCCCGCAACTCGCCCACGATGGCCGGGTCCGCCAGGCCCGCGAGGTGTTCGCCCTCCGGCGGGCCGGCCGCCCCGGACAGGGCGGGGACCGGAGTTCCCTCGGCGAGGCGGTCGGCGATCCGGTGGCCGTAGACGACCGCCTCCAGCAGCGAGTTGGACGCGAGCCGGTTGGCGCCGTGCACGCCGGTGCACGCGACCTCGCCCACCGCGAACAGGCCGGGAAGGGTGGTCTGGCCGTCCGGTCCGGTGCAGACGCCGCCGGAGGCGTAATGGGCCGCCGGGGCGACCGGGATCAGGTCGGTGACCGGGTCGATGCCGTGCGCGCGGCAGCTCGCGAGGATGGTGGGGAAACGGGTCCGCCACTTCTCGGCGCCGAAGTGGCGGGCGTCGAGGTGGACGTGGTCGGTGCCGTTGCGCGCCATGGCCCGGGCGATCGCGCTGGCCACCACGTCGCGCGGCGCGAGGTCGGCCAGCTCGTGCTCGCCGAGCATGAACCGTTCTCCGGCGGCGTCCACAAGGAACGCGCCCTCACCGCGCACGGCCTCGGAGATCAGCGGCTGCTGGCCGCGCGCCCCGGAGCCGAGCCACAGCACGGTGGGGTGGAACTGCACGAACTCCAGGTCCTGTACCTCGGCGCCGGCCCGCAACGCGAGCGCCAGGCCGTCGCCGGTGGAGACCGCGGGGTTGGTGGTGGCGGCGAACACCTGGCCGAGCCCGCCGGTGGCCAGCACCACGGCACGGGCGTGCACGGCTCCCACGCCATCGCGCTGTCCCTCGCCCATCACGTGCAGCGTGACCCCGTGAACGGCGGTCCGGCCGTTCTCGACGGTCAGCAGCGCGTCGAGGGTCAGCGCGTGCTCGATGATCTCGACGCGAGGTTCGGCCCGGACCGCGGCGATCAGCGCGCGTTCGATCTCGGCCCCGGTGGCGTCGCCGCCGGCGTGTGCGATGCGGGAGGCACGGTGGCCGCCCTCCCGGGTGAGCGACAGCTCGCCCTCGGGCGTGCGATCGAAGGCGGCGCCCACCTCGACCAGCCAGCGCAGCGCGCCGGGGCCGTCGGTGACGAGCCGGCGGACCGCGTGCGGCGCGCACAGGCCGGCTCCGGCCAGCACGGTGTCGACCATGTGCGCGACGGGGGTGTCGGTGGGGTCGATCGCGGCGGCGATGCCGCCCTGGGCCCATCGGGTGGAGCCGTTGGACAGCTCGTCCTTGGTGACGAGCACGACGCGCCCGCTGGGGCAGGCCGCAAGGTAGCGGAGTGCGGTGCTGAGGCCGGCGATGCCGGAGCCGACGATGACGACGTCGGTCTCGACCGTCCAGCCGGGCTCGGGGGCGGTCAGCCGCCGGGGTAATGCGGGTACACCCGCGCTGCTGTCGCTCACCGAGTTCTCCTTGCTCCCCCGTTGTAGCGCTTCATGGCTCTCGGGGTGTTCTCCTGCTGTTTCCCAGCTTTACAGGCTGATCGGGACGTTATCAATCAGGCGGGTCTCGCCCACCCATGCGGCCACCACGAGCACGGCGTCGCCCCGGTAGTCGCCGGAGACCTCGGTGAACGTCGTCGGCTCGACCAGGGACAGATAGTCGACGGCCACCGGCGGGGTGGCGGTCGCGGCCTCGTCCAGCACCTCGCGGGCGGCGCTGAGGATGCCGATCGCGCCGGTCACCGCCGCGTCGGCGCCGGCCAGCAGCGCGCGGGACAGCGCGAGCGCGCTGCGGCGCTCGGCGGGGCTGAGGTAGACGTTGCGGCTGGACGTGGCCAGGCCGTCGGGGTCGCGCACGGTGGCCGCGCCGACGATCTCGACCCGCAGGCACAGGTCGCGCACCATACGGCGCACCACGGCGAGCTGCTGGGCGTCCTTCTGCCCGAACACCGCGACGTCCGGCCGGACCAGGTGGAACAGCTTGCTGACGACCGTGAGCACCCCTTCGAAGAAGCCCGGCCGGAACTCCCCTTCCAGTACCTGGCCCATGGCGCCCGGGTGCACCGTGACGATCTGCGGGCCGGGGTACATCACGTCCACGCCCGGAGCGAACACCACATCGACACCGGCGTCGGCGCAGACCGCCAGGTCGGCCTCGAAGGGACGCGGGTAGCGGTCGAAGTCCTCGGTCGGCCCGAACTGCAGCGGGTTGACGAAGACGCTGACCACGACGGCGTCGGCGTGCTCACGTGCGGTCGCGATCAGCCGTCGGTGCCCGCTGTGCAGCGCCCCCATCGTCGGTACGAGGGCGGTCCGGCGGCCCCCCAGTGCGGCCCGCGCCCGGTCCAGCTCCTCGACGGTGCGCGCGACGACGGGTCCCGGCCGGCCGGTGGGCGGGGCCGGAGCGGGGTCGGATGCGGTCGGTTCGGTCATACCTGCCTCCGGTGCCTTGATGACGCTCGTGGGGGGTCACGCCTGGAGGACGTCCAGCAGCCGTTCCGCGTCGTGCGGCTTCAGCAGCCCGGCCGCGAGCGCGCGGTCGGCGGTGAGCCGGGCCAGCGCCACGTAGCTGGGCACACTCTCGGGCGAGTGGGTCCGGAGTTCGGCGATGTGCTCGGCCACGGTACCCGCGTCACCGCGCAGCACCGGGCCGCTCAGCCCTTCGATGCCCAGCCGCAGGGCGTTGTCCAGCGCGGCGCCGAGCAGCGGGCCGAGCAGCCGGGCCGGGTCGTCCACCCCGGCCGCGCCGAGCAGGGACGCGCTCTCGGCGACCAGGGTCACGAGGTGGTTGGCCCCGCCGGACAGCGCCGCGTGGTAGAGCGCGCGGCGGTCCTCCTCGATCCAGACCGGCTCGGCGCCCATTTCCACCACGAGGGCCTCGGCGATGGGCCGCAGCCGTTCGGGGGCGGACACCCCGAAGGAGCAGCTGGCCAGCCGGCTGGCGTCCTCGGGACGGCCGGTGAACGCCATGACGGGGTGCAGTGCGAGCGGTAGCGCCCCGGCGGAGGTGGCCGGGTCGAGCACGCGGTAGCCGTGCCGGCCGCTGGCGTGCGCCAGCAGCTTGCCGCGCACGGGCGCGCCGGTCTCGACCAGCCCGCGCACCAGCGGCTCCAGCGCGTCGTCGGGAACGGTGAGCAGCACCAGATCCGCGGCGGCCACCACGTCGGCGGGCTCCCGGAGCCGCGCGTTGGGCAGCCGCTCGGCGACCCGTGCGCGGGACGCCTCGGAGACCGCCGCGGCGGCGACCACGGAGTGCCCGGCCCGCTCCAGGGCGGCCCCCAGCACCGAGCCGACCCGGCCCGGCCCGATGACACCCACCGAGAGCCGCGCCGGGCGCTGTCGCGTCGCTTCCGCCAGTTCCATGTTCCTCGTTCCAGTCCACGCCGGGTACCGGACGTCGTGCGCCCCAGCCTACTCGGCGGCCCGTCGGCGCCACTCCGGTGTGCCCTCGATCCTGCCTCCGCCCGGCGCACGCCGCATCGGGGCGGGAGGCCCGCAACACGAGGCCGGCGCCGCCCCTTCAGGGGCGGCGCCGGCGCTTCGGCTCAGTCAGGCGTGGAGCCGTTCACTACCACAGCCAGACGTGGTTGTCGTCGACCTCGGCGGCGACCGCGTTGGAGTCCTCGCAGTTGGCGCCGGCCTGGCCGAGGACGGCGATGGCGTTGCCGCACACGTTGATCGGGACGTCGAGGTCGACACCGATCTGGTTGCCGCCCAGGATGCTGCCGTTGCCGGAGGTGTTCCAGTCGTCGGCGAAGGCCGGCGAACCCGCGAAGAGCACGCCGGAAGCGGCGGCGACGATGGCGCTGGCGGCGAAGGTCTTCTTCAGCACTGCGTTTCCCCTCTCGGACGGCCGGACAGCGATTGCCGTCACGCCGTCCCGTTGACGTACTGTGGCGCTGCGAACACGCGCCGTGTTCGATACCCATTCAGCCACACATCAACGGCTCTTGGGGGCGATTTTACGAAAGAGTTTGACTCTACGCAGTCGCCCGGGCGCGTAACGTCACCCAGCATGTCGGATTTGCCGGGGCGAACGTCCTCCCCCACACGCCGCATAGCGTGGCACATGTCACACGACTCGCACTGTGCGCGAGTCGCCAGGTCCGGGACGACACGCGCGTTACCTCCGCCGCTGCGGACGGAACGGTGGATAGTGGGGAGCATTGCGCCGCTGTGGGGAGAACAGGCGGGCCCGGCCGGACGTCCGAGCCGGTACACGATGCCGGAAAGGGCGACGTCGGCGACGCGCGGCCCGCGCCCCAGGAACGTCCGGTGGCCGTCGCCAGAGGGCTCGGTGGTGCGCGTTCGCGTCAGCGGTCCTGCGGGGCGCTCCTCGTGGCCCACCGCTCCGGCCCGGCCGTGGAGGAACGGCTGTCGTGCCCGCGCTGCGCGAGACCGTCCACCACCCGCCGCGCCTCGGCGAGGTCCCGGCCGGCCGCCCGCGCCCGCACCGGGCCCGGCGGTGTGTCCACCTCGACCGCGGCCACGCCCCGCCGCCGCGCGAGCGGCCCGGCGGTCAGCCGCACGGTCTGCGTACGCGCGTGCGGCACGATGTCGATGACGGTGCAGAACAGGCCGCTCCGGGTCACGACGACGCTGTCGTCCACCCCGAGAGCGTCATTGCGGGACAGCCCCCGCCGGGCCGGATGCAGCGCCACACGGGTGGCGTCCGTCCCGGGGAAGAGCTCGTCGACCAGCGAGAAGGCGAGCCGCCGGGGGACCACCGGCAGCAGGGTGGAGGAGTCCATCTGGCGCTCGCCGACGTACCCGGCCACGTTCGCCTCGACCCGGACGACACCGAGCGAGCGCCACAGCAGCGGCTCGACGATCCGTACCGCCTGCACCCGCCCGGGGGGCACCGTCTGCATGCGGGCCTGGAAGACGCCGTAGCGCAGCCGGAGCCCGTCCGGCGACAGGGAGGCGTAGAAGTCGGTGTAGCGCAACAGCGGTCCGAGGAAGCTGCGCATCAGCCCCAGGAGCAGCGGGACCATCCCGCCGAGCACGCCCGGTTCGACGAACGCGAAGCCGGCCACGGTCAGCAGCAGGAAGAGCACGAACGCCGCCAGCACCGGGATCCGGAACGCGAGCGCGCCCAGCAACAACCCGAACCGCAGCCGGTAGAACGGCCACTCGGGCGCCTCGGGGGTCCGCCCCGACAGCCCCGCCGCGTGCGCCAGCAGACTGGCCCGCAGCCGGTCGGCGGTGCGCCGGCCGAGGTAACGCAGCCGGATCTCGCCCTGGTCGCCCCCGGCAAGTTCCACACGCAGCTCAGCGAGGCCGAGCACCTGCATGAGCAGCGGGCGCACGACGTCGACCGCCTGCAAGCGGCTCAGCGGGATCTCCCGGGAGAGGCGGCGCACCAGGCCGGTGTGCACGACGAGGTGGTCGCCGTTCAGGCCGAACGTGGTGTTCCACCACGACAGCAGCGAGTACGCCCCCGCCGCGAACCCCACCGACAGCGTGAGGAACAGAACCCACAGCACGCCGAAGTTCAGCAGCACCACGCCCGGCATCGCCAGGAAGACCAGCGCCACGACCGCCGCGCGCAGCGGAACCGTCAGCCAGTGCGGCCGGTGCAGCCCAGTGGTGACGTCCGGCTCGGGCCGGGCGGGCCGGGCCGCCCGCGGGGCCTGCTGCCACACGGGCGCATACCGCCCGGGGGGCGACGGCGGCAGGAACCGCACGGTGCTGCCGGGCTGGGTGAAGTGCGGGCCGTGCGGCGGATGGCCGAATCCTCCCGGGCCCGGAGGTCCCGGAACGGGACCACGCCGCACCGGGTACGGGGGCCGTCCGTGTGCCGGGGACGGCATGCCCGGAACGGGCGCGGACGGTCCCTGCGGCGGACCGCCGGACCCCGTCGGCCCGTGCGGCGGCGGGCCGGATTGCGGACCGGCAGGGCCGTGCGACACACCACCACCGACACCGGTTACCTCATGCGGCGGCACACCACCGCCCGAACCCACAGGTCCGGTCGCCAGCCGACCGTGACCGGTCGCGGGTCCGTACTGCGGCACACCGGAGTCCGAACCGACCGACCCATGCGACTCACCACCACCGCCGACACCGGTGGCCTCATGCGGCGGCACACCACCACCCGAACCCACAGGCCCCGTCGCCAGCCGACCGTGACCGGTGCCGGCCGGTCCGTGCGGCGGCTCTCCGGCATCCGCAGCACCGTACGGCGTTCCCGCGGATTCCGGATCGGCAGGTCCATGTGGCGGCGGACCGTGCTCCGCGCTGGTGGCCTCCTGCGGTGGCCGGCCGGCGGCGTACCCCGGAGGGGTGACCGCTGACGATGGCGGACCACCGGGAACCGCGCCATGGCCGGGTCCGGGCTCGCCCGAAGCCGGATCGGCGGGGCGGCCGGTGCCATTCGGCGGCGCGTCCGGCGAAGGGGTGTACACCGGCATCGCCGGACGGCGCGGAGTTCTGCGGCCGGAACCCGGAGCGGGGTGCGCGCCGCCAGTGGGCGCGGCCCGGAACGGCGGGGCCGGTGGCCGGGCCCACGGCCCCGCGGAATGAGCGGGGTCGGCCGGAGCGGCGTCGGACCGGACCGCGTCACGTCGGGCGTCCGTCGGCCGCCCCACGGTCATCTCCGGTCCACCATGCGGCGCCGGTGTCGGTGGCGGATCGGCGTACGGAACGGCCGTGGCCGGGGGCCCCGCGTCGGCCGGGGCGAATCGCGGCCGCGCACCACCGGACCGCGCCGGTCCGGCCGGGCGCCGTGCCCGGCCGCCGTCGCCGGATTCCTCGTCGGCATCGACGTACGGCCACAGCGGCGTCACCGGCCAGGGCGTGTCGGCCCGGGCTCGGCGGGCACGCTCACTTCCGGCCCGTGGGGCGGCGTGCTCGGCGCGGCCGTCAGAGGCCGACGAAGACGCGTCCGGTCCGCGCGGATCACCCGCCTCGTCCGCGGCGTGGGACACCGGCGTCTCCCACGTCCAGGCGGCCACCCGCCCTTGGTGCCCGGCAAGCCCGGCGGGGGCGGGGGCCGCGCCGTCATCGGCGCCGTCCGCCCGCCCTCGCCACGGAATCCCCGCCTCCGGCGGCGCGAACACCGGGCGCCGCCCCACGGACCGGTCGTGGCTCGCATCGCCACGCCCGGGACCCGGCCGCGGATGCGCGCCGTCCCGGTCGTCGCCGTCGTCAGTCCTGGACACACCTGTAGGTCTAACCGGATGCCGCTCGTCGATACCTCGCGGCACCTCCTCTGCGCGTCCGGCCGCGTCGCCCGCGGGCTCTTGCGAGCCGGGGCGCGAACCGGACGTCGCCGTGATCGTCGGCCTGCGCGCGGCACCGCCCTGAACCGACGGCGTACCCTCCCCGGTTTCCAGGTGCCGTCCGGCCTCGGCGGCGCCGTCCACTCCACCGGTGGACTGCACCGGGTCCGTCGTGCGCTCCCGGTTCAGGTGGTGGCCAGCGGTCCCATCGGCCGCGACGTGGTCAGGGTCCGGCGACTCCCCCGGCCCACCATCCGCCGCCCAACCGGACTCGCCGGGCCCGGTTCCCGCCGGTGGCGTCCCGTCCGCGGCGGGCGTCGTGCGCCCTGCTCCGGGCGTTCGGCCCGCATGACGATCCGATCCCACGGGACCACGGGCGGACGGGCCGTCGGCCTCCTCACGGTCCTCCGCCACCGGCGCCGACCCGGCGGAGTCCGTGTGGCGGCCCTGCGCAGAGTCCGATGCCCCGTCGGCGCGATCCGCCGCGGACGCGTCGCCGCCCGAACCCGTCACCGTCAACGTCCGCGACGCCGGGCCCGCGCCGTCCTTCGGCGACGAGATGCTCTCACCCGCCCCGTCCCGCCCGGCGCCCGCCGCCGACGCCGGGCGTCCGGACTCGCCACCGAGCCCCAACGACGACCGGACCTCTGCTGCGGCCATCTCCCGCTCAGGCGACGCAGGGGCCGCCGCACCCTCCCGCCTTCCGGTGTTCGGCGCGGCGGCTTCGGTACCTCCGGCACCGTCTCCGGAGGCTCCTGACGAGCGGGCGGGATCCGCGGGCTCTCGGGACGCATTACCCGGCTCAGCCCGCACGGCGTCCTCGGGATGCTCCGGCTCGGGCGTATCGGAGTGCGCTCCCGCACCGGCCACCGAGGCCGGCAGGACGGCACCGTCGACGGCCTCGTCCCGGTCGGTCTCGATCGGATCTGCGGGCCCACCGGCGTCCGCAGCCTGCCATGGGGTGCGGTCCGTCTTCGGCGGCGCCTTCTCCCGGCCCCCCGGCTCGCCGCGGCCGTCGCCATCCGACGGCCGCGAGCCGTCCCCGGTGGCCACAGCACCGTCAGCGGCGGCACGGTCCGGCGGTCCCCCGGCCGAGCGTCCGGATTCAGCGACATCGTCCGACGCGCCCTCGCGGGCGTCCTCGGCTATCCCATCCCGCCCCACCGACGAGGCGGCCTCAGACTGCCCGGCCTCCGGACCGGACTCCCCAGCGTCGGCCATGGCCACACGACCCGGCTCGGTGACGCCGTCGGACCCGTGCACGCGGTCCCCGTCGGCCGTGGCGGCACTGGCCGCCAGTGAAGTCGTCGCAGGCTCGCCATCCTCCGGACCGAACCCGTCGGCGGTGCCCCTGGCGACACGAATCGGCTCGGACGGCGGCGTTCTCCCTGGTGAAGCGCCCGCGCCGCCGGAGTCGTCGCTCTGCGGCGCCTCGGCGGGGGCGTGCTCTTTCTTCTCCGCGTGAGCGTCCCCGGTCGTGGCCATGCTCCCGGGGCCGTCCGCGGATCCGGCGCCTGCCGCGGATCTCAGGTCGGCGAAGGACCATCCGGCGATCGGCTGCGGGGCGACGTCCTCCACCCGGTAGGGATCGGTCGGCGCGGTGATCTGGCGGAGCACCGGTAGCCGGTCCGGCCCGGGGCGGGCGGGAGCGTCGAAGATCCAGTCGTTCTCGTCCGCGCCGGGCCGGTCGGCGCTCGCTGCGGGCGGTGTCGCGTTCCCGGGCCGGGAACGTGCGGACGCGCCATCACCGGAGTCCGTCACCGGCCCTTCCGTGGCCGGTCGCTCGTCGCGGCGCGGCCCGGCGTCGCCGGTGTGGTCCGCATCGGGCTCCGTGGCCGGTTCATCGCCGGACGAGTCCGCGGACGGTCCGGTGCGGTCCCCGACGTTCGCGGCGGACGGCTCGGAGCCGGTGGACGGGGTGCGGCGGCGCCAGCCGAACCAGCCGCCGCTGCGGGACGCCGAGCGCTGGCCGGGTGCGGTGTCCTCCGCGGTCCGGCGGTCGGGGTCCCACGGTGTTCCAGGGGTTACCGGGTTCTCGTTCGGTTCGCTCACGCGTCACAGTCCCGTGGAGAACGTCTCGCTGCGCGCCGCGAGGCGGTCGCGCAGCCGGGTGGCCTCGTCCAGGGACAGGCCGGGGATCCGCGCGTCGGCGGTGGTGGCCGCCGTGCGCAGCCGCACCGTGGCGATTCCCAGCGCCTGTTCCAGCAGGTTCGCGGTGACGTCCACCACCTGCATGCGCCCGTAGGGCACGACGACCAGCTGCCGAATGACGACGCCGCAGGTCAGATAGAAGTCGGTACGGCCCTCGGCGTACCCCCAGGAGGCGCGCGCCCGTGGTGCGGTCAGCCAGCCGGCGACGCCGATCGCCAGCAGTGGGACGACGACGGCGACCGCCCACGCGGCGCCCAGCGCGAAGCCCGCGACCGCACCGGCGATGACGGTCGCCGGGAGCAGCACTCCGGCGAGCGCGAGCCGGTTGTACAGGGTCAGGGCCGGCGACACCCGGCTCCATGAGGAGCCGGCCGGCGCCGCGAAGGCCGCCTCCACCGCGGAGGCGGTCTGCGCCGCCCGGACCGCTGTGGTCCGGGCGTCGTCGCTGGTCTCGGTCCCGGGTTCCTCGGGCGACTCATTCGAGGTGGCAAACTCCACGATTCCAGTCAATCATCCCGAAGGCCATCTGGAGCGCATGCCGACACGTCGTCCCCGCATGCCGCCGCGTCCGCGCCCGTCCGCGTGGTCACTCCGGCGCATGCGGGTCACGGTCCCGATCGCCGGTGGGGACCCGGCAGGCGTACTCCAGGAACAGCGCCGCGCCGAGCAGCAGCAGCCCGGCGAGCCCGGTCCCCGCCGCGGTGGCGGCGTCGGCGCGTGGTGCCGCCATCTCCAGCCGGTCGGCGAGCGCCAGCGCCATGCCGCCGAACAGGCCGACCACGAGCGACCCGAAGACCGCGCTCGCCTTGGCCAGCGCGACCAGCCGGGCGACGCTGAGCGGCTCGACGGGTGTAGTGCCCGGTGCCCGGCGGATCCGCCGGCGGATGTGCACCGCGGTGACGATCTCGCCGATTCCGAGCAGGGACAAGGTGGGGATCGCCGTCCATGGCAGTACCGGAAGGCTGCTGTAGAACTGGCGGACGACGAGGAAGCCGACCATTCCGCTGACCACGACCAGGCCCAGGGGCAGCCGCCAGCCGGTCGGCCGCATCCTGCCCTGGGGGCCGTTCTGGTGTTCCTGGTGCATCTAGTCGGGAACCTGCAGCACGAGGTCGTCGCGACGGTGCACTTCCTGGTGACGCACCGCCGTCAGAAGGTCGCGCACCGAGCCGCGCCCGGGGATCCGCGCCTCCGGATCGACGTCCGCCCACGGGCGCAGCACGAACGCGCGCTCGTGCGCGTGGGGGTGCGGCAGGGTGAGGTCGGGGTCGTCGCTCACCTCGTCACCGTAGACGATGATGTCAACGTCGAGCGTCCGCGGCCCCCACCGGACGTCGCGGACCCGTTCGAACGCCTCCTCGACGCTCTGCGCACGCTCCAGCAGCGTCTGCGGGCCGAGGAGGGTGTCGGCCACCACGATGGCGTTGAGGTAGGGCCCCTGCTCCGGACCGCCCACCGGGGCGGTCTCGTACACCGGCGATGCGGCCACGAACCGCAGTCCCCTGGCGTCGAAGAGGGAGTCGAGCGCCCCCTGGAGGTTGTCCATCCGCTGACCGAGATTGCTGCCGAGTGAGAGGACGACCCTGCGAGCGTCATCCCAGCTGTTCATGTCGTCTCCGTAGGATCGTCACGGTCACGTCGTCGAACGGGTGCGGGATGGGGGCGTGCGGCTTGTGCACGGTCACCTCCACCTCCGCCACCCGCGGCTCGGCGAGGCAGACCGCCGCCAGGCGGTCGGCCAGCGTCTCGACGAGGTTCACCGGCTCGCCCTGGACCACGTGGACCAGGCGGTCGGCGAGCTCTCCGTAGTGCACGGTCTGCGTGAGGTCGTCGTCCCGGGCGGCCGCGCGGGTGTCCACGGCCAGAACGACGTCGATCACGAAATCCTGCCCATCGCGACGTTCATGGTCAAATACCCCGTGATACCCCCGGGCACGCAATCCGCGCAGTGCGATCCGGTCCGGCACCGCGGTGGCCCCGCCCTCGACGGATCCGGCCGCCGGCCTCAGCGGGTCCTCGGGCACCTCAGTCCTCGCTCCCGTCCTCATCCAGCATCACCGGCGACGCGTGGTGCGACCACAGCCGCCAGCCCTCCTCCGTGCGGATGAACAGGTTGGTGGTGACCACCTGCCCGCCGGCCACGAACCCCGGGCTGTCGTCCTCGGCCGTCAGCACGTTCTCCTCGCAGGTGACCATGGCGACGTCCCCGCTCACCCCGATGTGGGTGTCGGTCAGCACGTACTGGATGTAGGGCACATTGGCCATGACCAGCGACCACGCGCGCAGGATCTCGGCCCGCCCGCGCAGCAGCGGCCAGCCGGGGTTGACGCAGACGAGGTCGGGCGCCTGGTCCTCCTCGGCCCAGACCCGGCGCATCTGGTCGATGTCGCCGTTCTCGATGGCCTGGTAGAACTCCGCGTTGGCCTCGGCCACGCGCTCCATGATCTCCTGTCGCGACCTCACTGGCGACTCCGGCCGATCGGGTCGGCGCGCCCCTCGTCCAGCGCGGCACCGGCGCTGCCCCACGCGGCGGCGACGCGTACCGCGTCGGCGTTCGGCCGGACGTCGTGCACCCGTACGCACCACGCGCCGTGCGCCGCCGCCAGCGCGGTCAGCGCCACCGTGGCGTCGTCGCAGCCGGTGAAGTCGCGGGGCGCACCCTCGGCGTCGCTCAGCAGCCGGCCGAGGAAGCGTTTCCGGGAGCCGCCGACGAGAATCGGGCGGCCCAGCTCGTGGAACCGGTCGAGGTGGGCGAGCAGCGCCCAGTTGTGACCGAGGTCCGGGCGCTTGGCGAAGCCGAGTCCGGGATCGAGCACGATCCGGTTGGGATCCGCCCCCTCCTCGGCCATGGCCGCCATGCGTACCCGCAGCTCGTCGTGGACCTCTTGGACGACATCGGTGTATTCCGCACGTCGTTGCATGTCATGACTATGCCCACGCCAGTGCATCAACACATACGCGACACCGCTCTTTGCCACCAGCCGGGCCATGGCGGGATCGGCGAGGCCGCCGCTGACGTCGTTGACCAGCCGGGCGCCGGCCTCGACCGCGTAGTCGGCCACCTCCGCCCGCATGGTGTCGACGCTGACCACCACGCCCTGGCGGGCCAGCTCGCGCACCACGGGCCCCACCCGGCGCAGTTCCTCGTCCAGGGAGACGCGCTGCGCGCCGGGCCGGGTGGACTCGCCACCGACATCGACGATGTCCGCGCCTTCCTCGGCCATGCGCAGCCCGTGCTCGATCGCGCGCCCGGGGTCGAACCAGCGGCCACCGTCGGAGAACGAGTCCGGGGTGACGTTGACGACCCCCATCACCAGGCACCGCCCGAGATCGGGCAGTCCGGGAAGCTTCACCATCGACGTCATATTCGCCACCCTATGATTTCCGGTCCGCCACGAGCACCCCGTCCCCCAGCGTGCCCGCCGTCGCGGCGGGCCGCAACGCGCCGGCGCCCGGCCTCCGCTCGCGGAGACCGGGCGCCGGAAGGCGGTGCCGCGGTGGACCCTGTGCCGTCACCGGCCCAGGATCAGGCTCATCGCCTCGGCCCGGGTGCGATCACGGTTGCGGAAGTCGCCGCGCACCGCGGACGTCACCGTCTTGGCTCCGGGCTTGCGCACCCCGCGCATCGTCATGCACAGGTGCTCGGCCTCGATCACCACGATGACGCCGCGCGGATCCAGCAGGTCGTTGACCGCGTCGGCGATCTGCGTGGTCAGCCGCTCCTGCACCTGCGGCCGGCGGGCGAACATGTCGACCAGCCGGGCCAGCTTGGACAGGCCGGTGATCCGCCCGTCGGCGTTGGGGATGTAGCCGACGTGCGCGACCCCGTAGAAGGGCACGAGATGGTGCTCGCACATCGAGTACATCTCGATGTCCTTGACCAGGACGATCTCGTCGTGCCCGGCGTCGAACACCGTGGTCAGCACGTCCTCCGGCCGCTGGTAGAGGCCGGCGAACTGCTCCGCGTAGGCACGGGCCACCCGTGCCGGGGTGTCCCGCAGGCCGTCGCGGTCGGGATCCTCCCCGATGGCGAGGAGGATCTCCCGGACCGCCTTCTCGATCCGCAGCAGATCGACGGTTCCGGCGGCGGGTTCCGCCTCCGGAAACTCGCCGGTCACCTCGGTGGGCTCAGTCACCCTCTGTCCTCGGGTCCGGGGCTCTCCCCGGAGGACTCGGAGTCCCCGGCGGAGCCCGTGGTGTCACCCTCGGTCCGGCTCTCCGAGTCGGGCCGCCAGGCAGAGCGCCCATTGTTGCCGGTCAGCTCCTCGACGTCCTGCGGTCCGAGCAGCGCCAGCTCCTTGGGCGTCTGGACCGGCGGCTTGGTCGACGGCTGCCGTTTGCCGTACCCCTTGTACGAGCCGCGCGACGGGCGCTTCTCGATGGGCGCGAAGATCTCCAGGACCTCCTCCTTGGTGAGGGTCTCCTTGTCCAGCAGCCCCAGCACCAGGTTGTCGAGAACCTCGCGGTACTCGACCAGGACCTCCCATGCCTCATCGTGCGCGGACTCGATGAGGCGGCGGACCTCCTCGTCGATGATGGAGGCGATCTCCTCGGAGTAGTCGCGGCTGTGCGACATCTCGCGCCCGAGGAACGGCTCGGTGTTGCCGTCGCCGAACTTGCGCGCGCCCAGCCGCTCGCTCATGCCGTACTCGGTGATCATGTTGCGGGCCAGCGAGGTGGCCTTCTCGATGTCGTTGGCGGCGCCCGTGGTGGGCTCGTGGAACACGAGCTCCTCGGCGGCGCGTCCGCCCAGCATCATGGCCAGCTGGTCCATCATCTCCGAGCGCGTGGAGAGGAACTTGTCCTCCATGGGCAGGGTCATGGTGTACCCCAGCGCCCGGCCACGCGGCAGGATGGTCACCTTGTGCACGGGGTCGGCGTTCGGCAGCGCGTGCGCCACCAGAGCGTGCCCGCCCTCGTGGTAGGCGATCATCTTCTTCTCGGCGTCGGACATGACCCGGGTCTTGCGCTCGGGGCCGGCCATGACGCGGTCGATGGCCTCCTCCAGCGTGGTCATGTCGATCTGGTTGTGGCCGGCGCGGGCGGTGAGCAGCGCGGCCTCGTTGATGACGTTGGCGAGGTCGGCCCCGGTGAAGCCGGGAGTACGCCGGGCGATGACGTCCATGTCGACCTCGGGGTCGATGGGCTTGCCCTTGGCGTGCACCCGCAGGATGCCCTTACGGCCCTCCAGGTCGGGGCGGTCGACCACGATCTGGCGGTCGAAGCGGCCCGGACGCAGCAGCGCGGGGTCGAGGATGTCCGGCCGGTTGGTCGCGGCGATGAGGATCACGCCGCCCTTGACGTCGAAGCCGTCCATCTCCACGAGCATCTGGTTCAGCGTCTGCTCGCGCTCGTCGTGCCCGCCGCCGAGGCCCGCACCGCGATGCCGGCCGACGGCGTCGATCTCGTCGATGAAGATGATGGCCGGCGCGTTGGCCTTGGCCTGCTCGAAGAGGTCGCGCACCCGGGAGGCGCCGACACCCACGAACATCTCGACGAAGTCGGAGCCGGAGATGGAGTAGAAGGGCACGCCGGCCTCGCCGGCGACCGCGCGGGCCAGCAGCGTCTTACCGGTGCCGGGCGGGCCGTAGAGCAGCACGCCCTTGGGGATCTTCGCCCCCATCGACTGGAACTTGGCCGGGTTCTGCAGGAACTCCTTGATCTCCTGCAGCTCCTCGATGGCCTCGTCGGCACCCGCGACATCGGCGAAGGTGCTCTTCGGGGTGTCCTTGGTGATGAGCTTGGCCTTGGACTTGCCGAAGTTCATCACCCGCGAGCCGCCGCCCTGCATCTGGTTCATGATGAACAGGAAGATGCCGATGATGATCACCAGCGGCAGGAAGCTGAACAGCAGCGACACGAACACGCTGTCTTGGGGGACCTCGACGTCGTAGGCTTCGAGGTGGCCGTCCTGCTGCTGCTCCTGCAGCTGCTGGGCGAGCTCGTACCCCTGACCGTCGACCCAGTAGGCTTCGTAGCTGTCACCCTGGGTCGTGGTCAGCTCGATGCGCTGTTCTTTGTCGATGATCCGGGCATCGCGCACCTGGTCCTGCTGGATCAGGGCGAAGACACGCGAGGTGTCGATCTTCTGATGACCGTCACCGGAGCCCCAACCCGTGAATTGGGTAACAACAATGATCATGAGGGCGATGGCCAGAAGCCAGAGCCATGGCCCACGGTACAAACGCTTCAGATTCATCTATACGGAACCCCGCTGGGTCCGTCCCTCCTGACCAGGCGGCCTGCCCCGAGAACCACAGAGGGGCCGAACCCGGGAAGGCGGGCGGGGCGGCGCGCGGACGGCGCGCCGGCGATCGCCCGGCCAGCCGGAGGGCCTCCTATGGCCGCCGGAAGCGGGACCTATCGGACATGTGCTCCCTACAATGATGCCGGGATAACCGACGGTACACCCCAGCCGTGGCCGACCGCATTCACCCGATGGGCCACCCGCTCACGGTGCGTCCGTCATGACAGCAACGCTTGCGGATGGCCCCATTGTTCCCGTTCACGCGGACTCCGGTCCGGCGGGGCGGCGAATCGGCCCCGCATTTCCCGCCGGGGACGGGGTCCGGCGGCTCAGCTCTGGTACATGTGCGGCGCCAGCGTTCCGATGAACGGCAGGTTGCGGTACTTCTCGGCGTAGTCCAGACCGTAACCGACGATGAACTCGTTCGGCAGGTCGAAGCCCACGTACCTGACGTCCAGGTCGATGTCGAGTGCCAGGGGCTTGCGCACCAGGGTGCAGATCTCCACGGACTCCGGGCCGCGCGAGCGCAGGTTGCCGACCAGCCACGAGAGGGTCAGTCCGGAGTCGATGACGTCCTCGACGATCAGCACGTTGCGGCCGCTGATGTCGGCGTCCAGATCCTTGAGGATGCGCACCACACCGGATGACGTGGTGCCGGCGCCATAGGAGGACACCGCCATCCAGTCCATCTCACAGGGGTGGTGCAGCTCGCGCGCCAGGTCCGCCATCACCATGACCGCGCCCTTGAGGACGCCGACGAGCAGCAGGTCCTTACCGGCGTAGTCGGCGTCGATCTCGGCGGCCAGCTCCCGGGTGCGGGCCCTGATCTGCTCCTCGGTGACCAGGACCTGCTCCAGGGCGTCGGCCATGTCTTTCGCGTCCACGCTTACGTGTCCTCGCTGCTCAGCTAACGGTTGCCGGAACGTCCCCCAGGATAAGGGGATGAATCCGCACCAGGAGGGCGGCCCCGAAGCCGGGAGGCCCGGCCACCCGCCCGGCTCGGGGGCTGAGCGGGGCCAGCCCGAGCGGCTGCGGAGCGGGAAGGGCTGTCCGAGCGGCTGCGGAGCGGGACGGCCAGCCCGAGCGGCTGCGGAGCGGGACAGACCCTCCGAGCGGCTGCGGGCGGGGAGCTCACTGGCCGAGGACGATCCGCGCCCCGACCCGGCGGCCGCGCCGGCCGCCGGGCAGGTCGACGTGCGCCTGACCGCGCCAGTCGGTCACCAGGCGGTCGAGTTCGGCCACGTGGCCGGCGGTCAGTGCCCCGGCCGGGCAGCCGACGGCGAGCGCGGTCCGGCGCAGCACCCGGGTGCGCACGGCGCGCGGCAGGCCGGCGAGCACCACGGCGTCCAGCTCCCCCGGTCCGCGGCCGGCCTCGGCGGCGGCGCGATTCGCCCAGCCGTCCAGCGCGTCCGCGTCGTCGCGGAGCAGGGCTGCGGTCCGGGCGAGCGCCGCCGCGATGCCGGGACCCAGGGCGTCCTCCAGGGCGGGCAGCGCCGCGTTCCGGACGCGGGAGCGCGCGTAGGCGGGGTCGGTGTTGTGCGGGTCCTGCCAGGGACGCAACCCCATGTCCGCCGCCGCCGCGTGCACGGTCGCCCGGTCCAGGTCGAGCAGCGGGCGCAGGTAGCGCCCGCTGCCGGGGGCCATGCCCGCCAGCGAGCGGGCGCCCGAGCCGCGGGCCAGCCGGAGCAGTACGGTCTCGGCCTGGTCGTCGCGGGTATGCCCGAGCAGCACCGCGGCGGCACCGCGTTCGCCGGCCACCCGATCCAGCGCGGCATAGCGGGCGGCACGGGCGGCGCCTTCCGGCCCGCCGGCCGTGCCCACCGCCACCGCGACGGAGTCGACCGGGTCCAGGCCGAGCCCGCACAGCACCCGGACGACCTCCGCCGCCTGGTCGGCCGAGCCGGGTTGCAGTCCATGGTCGACGGTCACCCCGCCGGCACGCAGGCCGAGGCGCGGCGCGACGAAGGCGGTGGCCGCGGCCAACGCGAGCGAGTCCGCCCCGCCGCTGCACGCGACGAGCACGAGGTCGCCGGCGGCGACGCCCGCGAGCGCGCGGCGCACCGCCACCCGCACGGCGGCGACGGACGGCGCCGGACCGCTCATACGCTCCCCCTGGATGGCCATGGTCCGCTCGGCCGCGCGGTGGCTCCCCGGCGGCGCCTCTGAGGCCAACCTACGCCGTCGCGGCGCCCGGATGCGCGCCCGGCGCCGGAACGGCACCGGCCCGTTCCGTCCGCCGCCCGCTTCGGGAAGGATGGCGGCATGACAACGATGGCGATCGTCGCGTTCGTCCGGGCGCGGCTGGACGAGGACGCGGACGTCGCACGGGCCGCTTCCCACCCGGTCAGCGACGTGCATCGGCCGGCGGCCTTCCCGGAGATGGAGCCGAAGCTGCCCGGGGAGCGCTGGCAGTGGGTCGCGCCGTCCGGGTCCCCGCTTCCGCTGGAGGACCCCGGGATCTGGCGGCTGGGCACGACCGGCCTTCCTCCCGGCACGGCCCCGCAACGGGAGCGCACCCGGTACCGGGGACGCGAACGATCGGTCCGCGCCGGCGTCCCGGAGGACGGTCCACTCCATCTGCGCAGCCGCGAGGAGTACCCGCCGCGGCGCCCGGACCTGGACTGGTCCCCGCACTGGATCCTGGCCACCGGACCGGTGACGTTCGGCGCGGCCACGCACATCGCCCGGCACGCGCCCGGCCGCACACTCGCGGAGGTCGAGAGCGGCCACCGGCTGCTGGACCACGCGCTGGAGCTGCTCCGGGAGAGCGAGGACGCCGCGCTGCGGGCCGACCCCGTGATGTCGGCGATCGGCGAAAAGGGGGCTCAGTGGGCGGACCACGTGGTGCGGTGCCTGGCCGCCCCCTACGCCGACCACCCGGACTACCGCCCGGAGTGGCGGCCCTGACGCCCGCCTGAGGCACCGCGGCCCCGCGGCCCGCGGGTCACTCGGCGGGCGGCGCCTGCGGCGGCACGTCGTCAGCGTCGGCGGGCGGAAGTTCGGGGGCGCGCACGACCCGGTCGATCCACTCCTGCGGGTTGCGGATCTCCTGCATGGTGGGGAGGGTCTCGCGTGACTCCCACACACGGTTGAAGTCGGCCATGCCCACCTCGCCGACCACGGTGCGGACGAACGCCGCGCCCTCCTCGTACTGCTTCATCTTCAGGTCGAGGCCGAGCAACTGGCGGATGATCTTGTCGAGCCGGTTGCCGCCCTCGCGGCGGCGCTGGAACTTGCGGCGGATCTCCGCGACCGATGGCACGACCTCGGGGCCGACCGCGTCCATCACGTAGTCGCCGTGCCCTTCGGCGAGCGTCATGACCGCGGTGATGCGGTCGAGGATCTCGCTCTGCACCGGGCTCTGGATGGCGTCGATCAGGTTGGCCTCGCCGCCGCGGACCGCCTCGGCGACGGCTTCTCCGGCCGCGCGCAGCCGGTCGAGGAACGCCGCGGCGTCGACGTCGGAGGCGAGCAGGAACTCCCGCATCTGCTCCTGCACGTAGTCGCGCAGCCAGGTGGTGGAGGTGAACTGGGTGCGGTGCGTCTCCTCGTGCAGGCAGACCCACATGCGGAAGTCGCGGGTGTCGACGTTCAGCTCGCGCTCGGCGTGCACGATGTTGGGCGCCACCAGGGTCAGCCGGCCGGTGGGCGCGCGGCCGTCGGGGTCGGGCGGCAGGAACAGCTCGTACTGCCCGAGGACCCGGCCGGCGAGGTAGGCGAGCACCGCCCCGAGCTGGACGCCGGTGATGCGCGACCCCACGGCGGTGGTGATGGACCCGGCGGTGCTGCCCAGCCGGCCCGAGCTCATGCGGTCCAGCAGCGGCTCCAGGACCACGCGGAATCCGTCGACGTTGGCCTTGATCCACCCGGGACGGTCGACGATGACCGCGGGGCCGGCCGGCTCCAGGCTGTGCATCCCGGTGAACTCGCGGACATGGCCCTGCGCGGTGACGGACAGCTCCCGGAGCTGCGCCACCGCCTCCCGGGCCTCGGCCAGGTCCACCTGCGGACCGGGCCGCACGAGGCGGGCACCGGTATTGACGGCTACGTCCCAGTCGATCAGGCTCACGAATTCACCGTACCCGCTGGCCGGCGTCCACACCGGATCCCGCTTGGATTTCGGGGTTTCCCCAGGGTTACCCGGAGGGGGCGGCGTGCGGATCAGGGGCAGTCGCACTCCACCAGTGCGCTGGCGAAGCCGTCCAGGATGCGTCCCTCGGCGGCCGGGTCATTGGCCATGAACGCGAAGAGCAGCAGCCGGCCCTCGGCGTCGTAGGCGGTGCCGGCGAGCGTGCTCACCCCGTTGAGGGTGCCGGTCTTGGCACGGATGAGACCCGCACCCGCGGCGGAAGGCCCGCTCGCCGCGTAGCGGTCCGAGAGCGTGCCGGTGAAGCGTGCCGTGGGCAGGCCGCTCACCGCGTAGTGCAGGTCGGGGTGGGCGTCGTCGGAGGCGATCCGCAGCAGGTCCACCAGCGCCTTCGGGGTGATCCGGTTGTTGACCGAGAGCCCGCTGCCATCGTCGACCTGCACGTCGGTCACCCCCAGCCCGGAGATGACCCGCTCGACGGCCACCGAGCCGCCCTGGAAGGACATTTCCTCACCTTCGGCCTTGGCGACCTGACGGGCCAGCGCCTCGGCGATGTTGTTGTCGCTCTCCAGCATCATTCTCTCGACCAGTGCCGAGACCGGTGCGGACTCCACGCTGGCCACCGGCGTCGCGTCGGCCGCCGCGGTGGCGGGAGCGGGCGCGCCCTGCACGGTGATCCCGGCGGCGTCGAGCTGCCGCGCGAACGCCTCGGCCGCCACCCGCGGCGGGTCGCCGACCCGCTCGGTGTAGCGCTCCTCGCGATACACGCGTCCGCCGTCCATCATCAGCGCGTGCACGGGGGCGACGCTTCCCTCGGACACGTAGCCGGGCTTCCAGCCCGGCCCCATCTCGGAGCCGGTGTAAGCGGAGTCGTCGTAGCCGAGGCGCACGGACCGCACACCGGCGGCGAGCAGCTCGCCGGCGGTGGAGTCGGCCAGCTCCTCCAGGGTGGCCAGCCGGGGGTACTCGCCGGGGCGCACGACCTCGGTGAGGGTCGGGTCGCCACCGCCGACCAGGATGATCTGGTCGGGCGCGGCGCCTTGGACGACGTCGGTCGTGATGCGCGCGTCGGGGCCGAGCGCCTGCAGGGCGGCCACCGCCGTGACTCCCTTGGTGGTGGACGCCGGGACGGCCGCCTGGCCTTCGCCCTGGGCGAACAGCGTCGCGCCGGTCTCCGCGTCGACCACGTAGGCCGAGAGCCCCTCGCTGATCCCTGACGCTGACATGCGATCATCGAGCGTGTCCGCGAGCCGATGCGGATCGACCGGCTCCGCGGTCGACGCCGCCGGGGCCGGCGCCTCCTCGGCGAGAGCGACCGGATGGGCCACGGTCTCCGGAGGGCGGGACGCGATCACATCCCAGGCGACCACACCTGCCACGAGCACGAAAATGTTGAGCGAGGCCAAGGTGAGGAGAGCCCAGACTCGATCGTGCCGCACCCCCGGTACCTGCCTTCCTCTGGCATCGCGAAAACCTGAAACCGTCGTAGCGACACTAGTCGTAAGGGAAGCCGAGAATCAGCATGGAATTCGACGTAACGATCGAGATCCCCAAGGGCGAGCGCAACAAGTACGAGATGGACCACGAAACCGGCCGGATCCGTCTGGACCGGATGCTGTTCACCTCGACGAGCTATCCCGCCGACTACGGGTTCATCGAAGGCACGCTCGGCGACGACGGCGACCCGCTGGACGCGTTGGTCCTGCTCAAGCACTCTACGTTCCCGGGCTGCCTGATCCGGTGCCGCGCGATCGGCATGTTCCGGATGCGCGACGAGGCCGGGGGCGACGACAAGGTGCTGTGCGTTCCGTCGACCGACCCGCGCATGGAGCACCTGCGTGACATTCACCACGTGAACGAGTTCGAGCGCCTGGAGATCCAGCACTTCTTCACGGTCTACAAGGACCTGGAGCCCGGCAAGTCCGTCGAGGGCGCGACCTGGGTCGGCCGGCACGACGCCGAGCAGGAGATCAAGGCGTCCATCGAGCGCGCCCAGAAGCACGGAGGGCACGGCGACACGACGCACATCAAGATCGACTAGCCGACGATGCGGACCGGTGTGGAGAACACGCCCGCGCCGGTCCCGCACGGAGTGCGAGTCGCTGAGCGTCCGGAGCCGTCGATGCCCCCACCGGAGGCCATCCCGCATCGGCGGCGCAGGAAAGCGAAACGACGAACACGACCAGCAAACACCGGTGCAGCCGACGAGTGAGCGGAGCTGGCGCCGCCCAAGCCGAAGGCCCACCGCGGGGCCGGCACAGCGAACGAGAAGGCGAACACGACCAGCCGACACCAAGTGCGAGTCGCTGAGCGTCCGGAGCCGTCGATGCCCCCACCGAAGGCCATCCCGCATCGACGGCGCAGGAAAGCGAAACGACGAACACGACCAGCAAACACCGGTGCAGCCGACGAGTGAGCGGAGCTGGCGCCGCCCAAGCCGAAGGCCCACCGCGGGGCCGGCACAGCGAACGAGAAGGCGAACACGACCAGCCGACCCCCAGCAGCGACCCGACGAGCGGGACTGGTGACATCCGTCATCTCATCCGCCCGCGAATGTCACGCGCGGGCCGGTGATCCGGCACATGGAGCGGGTGACATCGCCGTCTGCCGCCGGGATCCGGCCGTCGCCATGCTGGCGGCATGACCTCCCCGCACCTTCCTGGTTCCCCCTCGTTCACCCGGCCCGCCGCACCGGAGGCCGCCCGGCGGCACCGCCCGCCGCGCGCGCCCGTACGGGTGTGGGGCGGCGCGCTGGCCGTCGGCGCGGTCGTGGGTGTGACGGCATCGCTCCTGCTGCCCATGGGCGGTTCCGGTCCCGTCGAAGTCGAGGGCGACCCCGCGCTCGCCGACGCGGTCACCGAGGCCCTGGGCGGCCGGGAAGCACAGGTCCAGGGGCTCTCGGTGACCCTCGTCGACGGCGGCACCACGTCGGCCGTGACGGCGGGCACCACCGACGGCACGGCCCCCGTCACCGCCGACACCTCGTTCGAGACCGGGTCGGTGTTCAAGGTGATCACCGCCATGACCCTGGCCGACCTCGCCGAGAACGGCGAGGTGGAACTGGACCGCACGCTCGGCGAGGTCTTCACCGACGTGGACTTCGCCACTCCGGACGTCGCCGACATCACCCTGGAGGAGCTGGCCACCCACCATTCGGGACTGGCGCGGATGCCCATGGAGGGCATGTGGGCGGCCGGGGTCTCGGGCGGCCTCACCCTGAACGACGCCTACGCCTGGCAACCGCCCGTCGCGGATTCACTCGCCGTGGCCGTGCCGGTCACCCCCGGCGAGTGGGCGTACTCCAACTTCGGCTTCGCGGTGCTCGGCGAGGCGCTGGCCCGCGAGACCGGGACCCCGTACCCCGAACTCGTGCGGGACCGGGTGCTGGACCCGCTCGGGATGTCGGACACGGTCATCATCGGCGCCGACCTCGACGGGCCGCCGCCCGGAGCCGCACTGCCGCACTGGGAGGCGGGGGCCCGCGTCGAGCCGTGGCACACCACCTCTTACGCACCGGCCGGTATCGGCACGTGGACCACGGCGGCCGACCTCACCCGCCTGGCGCGCGCGGTGATGGACGGCAGCGCGCCCGGCATGTCGGCGGTGCGGCCGACCCACGACGGCCCGGTCCCCGAGACCCGGCTGGGCCTGGCCTGGATGACCACGGAGTTCGGCGACGGCGTCGAGCTGCTGCAGCACAGTGGGGGCACCTACGGCTCCAGCGCGTTCGTGGCCGTCCAGGACGACCGGGCGGTGGTGGCGGTGTCGAACAGTTTCCAGGTGGACGCCTCGCTGATCGGCGCGCGGGTCATGGGTGCCCCGGACGTCCCGACGGTGGCCGACGGCTCGACCACCATGACGCCCGCGATGACGCTGGCGCTCACGCTTCCGCTCGTGCTGCTGCCTCCGCTGCTCGCGGTGACGCTGATGCTGCGCCGCCGCACGCTGGTCGGGCAGCGCCCGCTCGACCGCCTGCGGATCGTCTCGATGCCACTGGGCGCGCTCGCCGTGCTGCTCGTGGTGCTGCGCACCGGCGGCTGGGTGTACACGCCGATCGCCGTGTGGGGGCTGGCTCTGGGGCTGGTGGTCGCCGCGCTCGTGGTGGGGGTCTGGTACTGGCCGCGGGTCCCGGCCGTGCGCGCCCGGGTGCGCTGGATCAGGATCCCGTTCTTCGCGCTCTCCGTCGTGTGCTCCACCGGGCTGGCCGCGCTGATGCTCTGGGCGTTCTCGGTCGCCTACCTCTGAGCGGTGCCAGCCCCGTGAACGGGCGCGCTGCCCGCCGAGCGGCCGGCCTCGCCGGTCGCCGTCAGCCGTTGCGGCTGGGCAGCGTTCCCACCGTCCAGCCGCTCACGGCGCCGGGTGCCACCTCCAGGAACTCCACGACGACGAGGAGCAGCAGGAGCAGCGCGCAGACGGCCACCAGGAGGCCCGGCAGCACGTACGAGCTGGGCCGGTCCCGGGGGCGGGGCTGGGGATCCGGGAAGCCGTGCCGGTCGAACCGGTCGGCCCGCTCGGCCACGTGCGCCCGGTACCCGGCGAACCCGGGAGAGCTGACACAGCTGAGCACCCGCAGCCGCAGCGACGCCGGCGGCAGGTGCGGTTCCGGACCGTCGGCGCTGCCGGCCGCCTCGCCCACCGGCCGCGCGTCCGGCCCGTCGAGCGCCTCGACGGTCTCCCGGTGCCGCTCGCACTCTGCGCTCGCGATGGCGAACAGCCAGTCCCGCAACCGGGTCGGGTCGGTGAGCTGGTCCACATGTGAGCGCGCCACGATGAGCGTGTCCCGCACCGCGGCCTGCGCGGCGTCGGAGTCGCGGAGCGTGCGCCAGCAGCGCTGGTACAGCTCCGCGCCGTAGGCGTCGTAGAGCTGCGCACAGGAGCTGGCGGCCGGCACGCGGCTGGAGCGGAGTGCTCTGACGAGATCCCGGTCCGTCATGATCACAAAATCTACGGTTCCTCCGGGCCGGGAGTCAGCGCTTTACCCCAAAAATCCCCGCTGGCGCCTGGACGCCGCCCGCCGGATCGCCCGTGCCTGCGGGGCTGTAAGCGCCTTCCAACTCCTGGCGGACGCACACCGGCGTGTCGCGATGCGGTCTGCTGGAACCCCGGTTCCCGGCGATCCGGAACCCGGGCTTCCTGGTCGGCCGGTCCGGATGCGGGAGGAGCACCCGGCTCGCGCGATCCACGGCCGATGGCGCCGCGGCGGGCGCGGGATACCCCGCTTTTGAAGCGGGGGCGGATTGAGAGCGGCTGCAACGTGCGACCGTGGTCCGTCTCCGGAAGCCCGGCGCTCGACCCGAGGGCCACGGCGCCAACCGTCCCGGGTCAGGGAGCGCAGGTGGGCGCGGATTCCCCGACGAGCTGTCCGGTCCGGCCGTGTGGCGCCACGCGGATGCGTTCCTTGACCGTCTCCAGCTGCGGGGCGTCCCCGCGCTGCCCGGCCGTGACCACCACGGCCAGGGGCTTTTGCCCCTGCTCGCACGCCGGGTGGATCTTGGTGGTGAACCCGCCGCGGGAGCGGCCCGATGCCTGGTCGTCGGGCTCGGCCGTTTCGTGATCTCGCCCGGCCCCTTTTGCACCGCACCGGTGGCGTGCTGGTGGGCGCGCACGATGGTGGAGTCGACGGGGACCGCCCGGCAGTCCAGGGCCGCCGCGTCCGCGCGGGACTGCGGCCTGTCGAGGCTGTGGGCCCAGGCGCCGGTTGGGGTCCAGCGGCGGGACAGGTCATTGCCCGTGGCCCAGGGGCCGTAGCGTTCGGGGATGTCGCGCCAGGGCGCGCCGGTGCGGACCCTCCAGCAGACGCCGTTGACGAGGGTCCGTTCGGAGTGATCGGGTCGTCCGGTGGTGGGGGCGGGGAGCAGGGGTTCGAGCGGCGCCCATTGGGCGTCGGCGAAGTCACCGCGCCCGGGGGCCGGGGGGTCGGCACGGAGCCTCCGGCGCACAGGGTCTTCTTGGTCGTTGCCTCCTGTCCGGACGCTTCACTTATGCCCGGAGGCGACACGCGCATGGTTACCGTTCTGACGCCGATTGCCGCATTTTCAAACTGTTTCCGAACACCCGCCTTGCGAAGGGCTCTGGGCGCGCCTTGCCAGCGCATCCGCGCCCTCAACACCGCGATCCAGCCGCCAGGCCCGGTCAGTCCGTCACCACGCCCGGTCCGGTCCACCGGCGACCGCGCGGCGCCCGGGCGCCGCGATCGAAGAGGACCGAGCATTGGGCCCAGGCCAGGCGAACCGCCGGGCGGCGCGGCCGATTGCCGGCGAACACGCGCTGCACGGCGCTGCGGCGTCGGTGTCCACCTTCCGGCTCGGTCCTTGGCGAGCCGGTGCACGGTCACGGACGCCGCCCGGGCGCTCCGCCGGGACGGCTGCACGGCCGGGCACCGTGTTGCGGCGAACCGGCGCGCCCCTCGGCGGCCGTTCGCCTTCACCGGAGCGGCCGCACACCCGCTCAGGCAGGTCGCCGCCGGGTCCGGCGGGCTCTCACGGGCGGACGGTTCCTCCGTCCGCCACGGTGGCGATCTCCGCCGCCCGCCGCGGATCGACGACGGACGGACGGGTGGCGATGTAGCCCACCGCACTGGCCACTCCGGCGATCACCGCACCGCCGGAGCGCATGACCGGCTCGGGCAGCCGGCCGGCCACCATCAGGACCGGGACCACCGGGTGGTCCGCCGCGCCGCCGCGGCGCAGCGTCTCCGCGATGCGCGCGGCCCGGCGGACCAGGCGGTCGACCACCCGGACCGCAGGGACCCCGCCGATCCGCCACTCGTCGTCGATGAGGGTGAGCGGGTCGCGCCAGAACCGGGTCTCCAGCAGGTACACGCCGCCCGGTCCGACGGCCACGTGCCGGGTCGCCCCGTCCGTGAGCAGGTGGTAGCCGTGCCGCCGCAGGACGCGCAGCCACCGGCCGACGCGGTGCGGCTGCGCGGAACGGCCGCGCGGCCGGGCGTGCAGGAGGAGGTAGCCGAGCGCCACGAGGACGGTGACCAGGACGCCGGCCCGCCAGTCCAGGAAGCCGGCCGCCATCACGCCCGCGGCCACGGCGATGACCGCGCGCACCGCGACCCGTGTCGTTCGGGCGGCGACGGAGTCCGGCAGCACACCAGCGCGCCCGGCCGAACCGGGGCGGGCGGACCCGCCATCCCCCACGTGGTCACCTCCCGCACCCGTGCCGGCGGCGGTGGCGCCGCCGTCCACCACCCCGTCGTCCGGGGGCCCGCCACGCAGTTCCGCCCGGGCCGACGGCTCCGTCCCGATACCGGCGGTGCCGCCACGGATCTCGGTACGCGCGCCGCCCGCCGGTCCCCATGCCATCACCGAAGCCCCTGGTACCGCAATGTCTTTCGACGGGAATTCGGGCCGTGGCGGCCACGGGTTCCGGCCGTCGCGAACCGACACGCTGGGCGTTCTCGGCGCGATGGCGGGCGGGGCCGGCCGACGTGACCGAACCGACACGCCGACCCGAGCCCCCGGCTTGACATCGGGTTACCGGGTTGGTGTTCTAACGGGCATGCACCCGCGCATCCGCCTGGTCCAGCTCATGGCTCGCATGGCCCCCGTGGCCGCCCGCCGTGCGGCCGGCGCGCTGTGTTCGCCCGCTTCGTGTTGTCGCTGACCGAAGCCCTCGCCCCGCCGGCGCGTCCGGCGCCGGGCCCGTACGCCGCGGTGTGCTCCGTCCCCGCCCCGGGTGTCCACCACCCTTGGCCGCGACGGCTCTGGCTCGTTCCGTACGTCTGACGAACGACACCGGGTGACCGGCCGCTGTCACACCGCGGTGCCCGATCCGGATCACGCCTGTCGCTTTGGGCATCCGTCCGTCGCGCGCGCTTCCGGCCCGCAGTCTCCCGTTCCGCGTCCGCACCGCCCCGTCTCGCCGGGGCGGTGCCCGCCATCCCGAAGGATCACCACCGGTGTCTTCAGACGTCTCCACGCCCACGCTCGCGCACACCCGTGCCCACCGCCCCACCGCCGCCCCGCCGCCCGCGGCGGCGTCCGCGCTCGATGAGATCGGCGACATCGTGCTGGCGGGACAGCGTTCCGGCTACGCCCACCTGACCGCCCGCGCACGCCCGACCGTCGGCCAGTTGCTGACGACGGCGCGCGGCGCCGCGCGGGCGCTCGCCCGGCCGAGCCTGTGGCCTCGTCGACGCGGTCACTGGCAGCCGGCGCCCCGGACCGTCCGGCGGGGGGCCGCCGGACGGGTGCGGGTGACGGTGGTGGCGCTGGAGCCCGAGGAGTTCGTGCCGCTCGCCACGGCAGCGGGTGGGCGCGGGGCCGGCCTCGGCGCGGACCTGCTCTATCTGGCACACGGCCAGGCGCACATGGTGGCCGCCGCCCCGAACGGCGCGCTGCTCGCCGTGCAGCGGCTCACCGCCGGCCGCGCCCGGGTGCTCGGCGGGGGCGGCGGCCACCAGCTGGTCAACACCGGGGCCGGGACGGCCGTCGTGGTGCGGGTGACCGGCTGACCGAACGAGCGGCGCCGACGTGGAGCCCACCGGGAGCGCGTCAGCCGCTCCCGGACGTCGACGCCCCGTCCCTGTCCTCGGCGCGGCCCGCCCGCAGCGCGGTGGCGCGCAGTGCGTCGTCCACGAGCTCGATGGACCGCAGTGTGGCCGCCATCCGGCGGCCCTCGGCCAGGTAGGCGTTCATCACCTGTTCGATGGCGTGCGGCGGGAGGAAGTCCCGCAGGTCGACCCGGGCGGTGCGGTACCCCTCGCGGGCGCCTTCAAGACACGCGGCGACGTGCTGGCGGGCGAGCCGGGACAGCGCCACCGGGTGCCGGCGGAGTACGCCGTGCAGCCGGTAGTCGGCGGGGACGTTGTCGAACAGCCACACGATGGCCGTCTGCTCGAAGGTCTCCGCCTCGGGCGGATGCACGCTCGCCGGCCAATCCTGGGATAACCGCTGGTCGGACATGGTGCCAGCATATCGAGAACTAGAACAGACGTTCGAGAGCCCAGGGTCACTCTTTCCGCAATCATGAGACGGCATGGGGCCGCGGCGAACGGCGAGGGGGAGGCCGCCCGTCCCCCTGACCGGGCGCGGGCACCGCCGCGGCCCGCCGGCCGGGGATCAGCGATGGTCCGGCGCCGCCCCGTCGCGGTCCCCCGAGTCCTCCCGCTCCCGCAGAGCGACCCGGACCGCGTTCTCCGCGGCGTCCACCGCGGCCCGCGCGGTGATCACGCTCGTGTGCGCCCGTTCCAGTTCGTCAAGGGCGATGCAGTCGAACGCCACGCGGGCGTCGTGAATGGCGGCCTCCAGTTGGCGTGTCGCTTCGTCCAGGCTCATGCTCTCCGCTCCCTCTCCGCTTCAACCGGCCGCAGGATCCGCGGTCCCCGGCCGGCCACTACCCGGCGCGCGCTGGCTCGCGCGCTAGGGGTGTGTACCCGTGCCGGGGGGCCGCCATGTCCGTCACGGAGCTTCGTCCCCCGTGAACAGGCGAGAGTCACGCTCTGTGAGCAGCGGCGACGGCCACCACGGCTCCCGGCCGGCCCCTCGGCACCCGCGCCGGGCGTCCGCCGGGGCGGGTCCGGTCCCCCGAAGCGGCTGGACGCCGGCCCGATCAGCGGCCCCCGTTCTCGGCGCGGCTCCACCGGTACTGTCACACGACGCACTTACGATTTGGCCGTTCACCGCCACCCAGGCGGCCGGTTCGACCGCCACCCGGGGTGTACCGGTCGTCAAGGAGACAGGGGTTGTCCATGCGAAACCGTTATCCCGGGTCATGCCGTACCTGCGGGGCCGAGGTGGCGGCCGAGGCGGGCGTCGTCATCAAAGAGGACGGACGCTGGCGGACCTGCTGCTCCGAGCACGAGCCCCGGCCCGTGCCCCCACCGCGCGGCGACCATTTCGGATGGCACACGGTCGGCCTCGCGGGCTACGACTGCGAGACCTCCTCCAATGACCCCCGGGAGGCGTTCCTGGTCTCCGCCGCCCTGGTGGACTCCGCCGGTACCGCGCGCACCTGGCTGGTGGACCCGGGCGACCGCGAGATCCCCGAGGACGCGGTCGCGATCCACGGCATCACCACGGAACGCGCCCGCGCCGAGGGAGTTCCGGCCCAGAAGGCCCTGGAGGAGATCGCCGGGGCGCTCGTCGAACACCTCGTCGCCGGTCGCGGGCTGGTGATCTTCAACGCCCCGTTCGACCTCGGCGTCCTCGACAACGAACTGCGCCGCCGCGAAATGAAGCCGCTCGCCGACCGCCTGGGGTCGGCCCCGCGCCCGATCATCGACCCGTTGGTGATCGACCGCGGCATCGACCCGTACCGCCGTGGGCCGCGCAACCTGGGCGCGATGTGCGAGTACTACGGAGTGGATCTCACCGACGCGCACACCGCGATCGCCGACGCCGCGGCCTGCCTCGCGCTGTCGCAGGAGATCGCCGCCCGGCACCCCGACCTGGCCGCCCTGTCCCTGCCCGCCCTGCACGACCGGCAGATCGAGTGGGCCGCGGGGTACGCGCGCAGCCGCCAGGAATGGCTGGATCGCCGTCGTCCGGGGCACGGCCGGGTGATCGATGGCACGTGGCCGGCGGCCATCCCGGTCTGAGCTTTCTCCGCCCCGGGGCCGGTGCAGCGCCCGGCCCCTCTTGCGCATGTGGCAAGCCGCACAGCGCCCGGGGCCGGCCGGAGTTCGGCACCGCCAGGGAGCCTTCCTCGCTCCGCAGCCGCTCGGACGGTTCTTCCCGCTCCGCAGCCGCTCGGACGGTTCTTCCCGCTCCGCAGCCGCTCGGGCTGGACCCGCTTCCGGCTCCGCGCTCGCCGGCCGTGTCGAGTCCGCCTTGAGCGGCCCTCCATCGCGCCACAGTGTCGAAGCAGGTAGCGTGGAGTGACCGTTTTGTCCGTATGCCAATGACACGGAACACGTTTCCGCGCCGCCATCTACCTCGCTCACCTGCGATTTTACGGTTTTTTGTTCGAGTCGCCCTTGACGGGGTAGGCAGCGGCGCGTGTGCTCTGAGCGCCGCACCCAGACCTGTGCCCCGCTCACCGCACCGGCACCGCCCGGCAGTGTTCCCCGTAACCGCGACGGTTCGCTGTCCCCCCGTTACCCGAGCGGGGCACCTGCGTCGCCGCAACGGCGCGGTGCACCGCACCCTGCTCGACGGATCGCGGTGTGCGTTCGTGCGCGACGGTGAGTGCGCCACGCAACGGACGCCGCCCTCCGTTTCGGCGGGGACCGGAACGCGGCGGGCGGGCCATGACAGCACCTTGCCTGGAAGGAGGCGGCGCCCACCCAGCGCCGAACATCGTGGCGATAGACGACAAGAAGGTCCGCGCGGTAGATGAGCCGGCGGACGACCAGAACAACGGCTCGGGACAATCCGAGCCCTACACGACCGAAGACCTCCTCTGGGAACCTCCCGAGATATCCACGTCAACGACCACCCCGAAGACCGACTGGATCGTCTTCGGGGTCGCCGCCGCGCTGACCCTCGCCTTCGTCGGCTGGGGTGTCCTCTCGACGGAGTCCCTCGCCGCCACCTCCGAACGGCTGCTCGGCGGCCTCATGCACTTCGGCGGCTGGGGCTTCGTGCTCGCGGCGTCCGCGTTCGTGATCGTCGCCCTCTGGCTGGCCTTCAGCAAGTACGGCAACATCACCCTCGGCCGCGACGACGAGCCGCCGCAGTACAACACGCTCTCCTGGATCTCCATGCTGTTCGCCACCGGCATGGGCATCGGGCTGATGTTCTACGGGGTCAGTGAGCCGCTGGCGCACTTCGTGGAGGCGCCGCCCGGAACCGGTGGCGGCACCCAGGCGGAGGCGGCCAGCACCGCCATGGCCACCACGATGTTCCACTGGTCCCTGCACCCGTGGGCGATCTACGCGGTGGTCGGCCTGGCGATCGCCTACGGCACGTACCGCCGCGGGCGCAGGCAGCTCATCAGCGCCGCGTTCATCCCGCTGATCGGTGAGCGTCACGCCAACGGGCCCGTCGGCAAGGTGATCGACGTACTCGCCATCTTCGCGACGCTGTTCGGTTCGGCCTGCTCCCTCGGGCTGGGCGCGCTGCAGATCGCCGGTGGCTTCCAGCAGCTCGGCTGGGTCGCGACGGTGAGCATCAGCCTGCTGATCGGGATCATCGCGGCCCTGGCCGTGTGCTTCGTGCTCTCGGCCGTGTCCGGCATCGAGCGCGGCATCCAGTGGCTGTCCAACGCCAACATGGCGATGGCCGCCCTGCTGCTGGTGTTCCTGCTCGTCACCGGCCCGACCGTCTACATCCTCAACATGGTCCCGACGACGCTCGGCGGCTACCTGCAGGACTTCTTCGGCATGGCGGCGCGCACCGAGGCGTCCGGCGGTGCCGGCACCGCCGAATGGCTCTCGTCGTGGACGGTCTTCTACTGGGCCTGGTGGATCTCCTGGACGCCGTTCGTCGGCCTGTTCATCGGCAAGATCAGCCGTGGCCGCACCATCCGGCAGTTCGTGGCGGGCGTCATCCTGGTGCCGTCCGCGGTCAGCCTGGTCTGGTTCGCGATCCTCGGGGGGACCGCGATCGACCTGCAGACCTCGGGCATCGACCTGGCCGGCGAGGCCAGCCCCGAGGCGCAGCTGTTCAGCCTGCTGCAGAACTTCCCGTGGGCGACCGTGGTGAGCGTGCTGGTGGCGCTGCTGGTGGCGGTGTTCTTCATCACCGGGGCGGACTCCGCCTCCATCGTCATGGGAACGCTGTCGCAGCGCGGCGCGAACGACCCGCACAAGTCCATGACCGTGCTGTGGGGTGTGCTCATCGCGGCGGTCGCGGCGATCATGCTCGTGGTCGGCGGGACGGACGGCAACGCCCTCGACGGCCTGCAGAACCTCACGATCCTGGTGGCCGCGCCGTGGACGATCGTGATGATCCTGCTCTGCGTCGCGCTGGTCCGGGACCTGCGCCGCGACCCGCTCATCGTCCGCTCGCACAAGGCGAACGAGGTGGTGACGGCCGCGGTGGTGGCCGGCGCCCAGGACTACGACGGCGACTTCCAGATCGAGATCTCGCCCGCCGAGGACGGCAACGGAAACGGCGGCCGGAACGGCGCCGCCACCGCCACCGTCTCCGTCAAGACCGAGCGGCCGGCCGACTAGCCGGCACGCCGCACCCGGCATGTTCCGGCCGGGCGGCCCCGCCGTCGGCGTTCACCCGCCGCGGCGGCCGCCCGGCCGGCCGCGTTCCACGCGCCGCCGAACGTGCTAGTGACGCAGCCCGATGGTGGCGCTCGCCCGGCGCTGGTCGGTGGGCAGCCACGGGCGCGGCACCAGGTCGGCCAGGAAGCCGTAGTCCCTGGCCAGCTGCGGCGCGCCCCCTCCCCCGCCGTTGCTCACGGCGTTCCCTGCGAGTGGCCCCCACCAGGCGGCGATGTCCGCCCAGCCGGGGGCGGACAGCGAGCCGCCCGTGTGCTGCACGGACAGCGCCGCGCACAGGTTGGCGAACCGCAGCCGCTGCTCCAGCGGCCAGCCGGCCAGCGTGCCCACGATGAAGGACGCCCCGAAGACGTCGCCCGCGCCCGTGGTGTCCACCGCGTCCAGGACCAGCCCCTCGACTTCGGCGGACTCCCCCGTGGTCTGGTCCACGGCCAGCGCGCCCCGCGGCCCGTCCGTGACGACGGCCACCGGCACGTGGTCCGCGAGGGCGGCCAGTGCCGAGGCGGGGCTGCCGGTCCGCGTGTAGGACATGGCCTCGATGGCGTTCGGCACGAACGCGTGGCAGTGCTGGAGCTGGTCAAGGACCGAGCCGGACCAGGTCTGGCTGTCGTCCCAGCCCACGTCGGCGAAGATGCGCGCCCCGTTGGCCGCCTGGCGCAGCGCCCACTCCGGGACGCCGGAGTCGGCGCTCAGGCTGACGAACGCGGCGCGGGCCGGCGGCAGCTCGTGGGCCATCAGATCCAGCGGGATCGGCGAGGGGTGCTCGTGCGTCACCATGCTTCGGTCGCCGCGGTAGGCGAGCGACACCGTGAAGGGCGAGTGCCAGTTCGGGATGCGCCGCGACGCCGACAGGTCCACCGATTCCTGACCGGACAGCGTCTCCCAGCAGAAGTCTCCGTACACGTCCTCGCCGAACGCGGCGGCGACCGCCGTGCGCAGTCCGAGCCGCGCCGCGGCGACCGCGAGGTTGGCCACCCCGCCCGGGCAGGAGCCCATCCCCTCGGCGCCGACCTCCGTGCCGCTGGCGGGCGGCGCAGCCAGGCCCGTCAGCACGATGTCGAAGAACACCGTGCCGCTGAGCGCGAGGTCGATGGCCGGGCTGTCGGGTTCGCGCGCGTCCGCCAGCACGTCGTGCGGCTCGCCGACCAGCGGAGTGGATTCCAGCTTGGTGTACTCGGACTCCGGGCGCTGCGCGCCGCCCGCCGCCCGCCCCTGCGTCGCCATGGCGGCTCCCTTCCCCGTTCACTCGCCATCGGAGTCCTGCACACCGTCACCCGCCGTGGGCGCCCCACCTGTCCGTTCACCGGCCGCGGACGGCTCCCCGCCGATTCGGGTCGATCAAGAGTGAAGGGTAGTCAAAACGGGGGCTTCCCCGCGGTGTCTCCGGCACTACTGTTGGTCGCGGTGGACGATCGATCACCGGATCCGCGGAAAGGGGCACGACGTGCGGCTGACCATTCTCGGCGGCGGGGGCTTCCGCGTACCGCTGGTGCACCGCGCGCTCCTGGCCGACGCCGTACGCGGCGACGCGCCCATCTCCGAGGTGGTGCTGTACGACCGTGACGCGGCCCGGCTGCGGGCGATCGGCGCGGTGCTCGGCCGGCAGCGCGACGCGCACCGCGCCGCGCACGGTGAGCCGAAGCTGACCGTGCGCGCGGAGGCCGACCTCGCCGCCGCGCTGGACGGCACCGACATCGTGTTCTCCGCGATCCGTGTCGGCGGGATGGCCGGCCGCGTCCTGGACGAACGCGTCGCGCTGTCCGCCGGCGTGCTCGGCCAGGAGACCGTGGGCGCGGGCGGCATCAGCTACGGGCTGCGCACGGTCCCGGTCGCCGACCGGATCGCGCGCACGGTGGCCGAGCGGGCGCCGGGCGCGTGGGTGGTCAACTTCACCAACCCGGCCGGCCTGGTGACCGAGGCGATGTCGGCGGTGCTCGGCGACCGGGTGATCGGGATCTGCGACTCCCCCGTGGGCCTGGGCCGCCGGGCGGCGCGCGCGCTCGGGCTGGACCCGCGCGAAGTGAGCTTCGACTACGCGGGGCTCAACCACCTGGGATGGCTGCGCGGTCTGCACGCCGGTGGGCGGGACCGGTTGCCCGACCTGCTCGCGGACGAGGCGGCGCTCACGTCCTTCGAGGAGGGGCGGCTGTTCGGCGCCGCCTGGCTGCGTGCGCTCGGTGCGCTGCCGAACGAGTACCTGCACTACTACTACATGGCGCGGGAGGCCCGGGAGGCGGTCGCCGAGACGGTGGCCGGCGGCGGCCCGACCCGCGGCGAGCAGATCACCGCCCAGCAGCGGGAGTTCTACCGCGACGCGGCCGGCCGCCCCGCCGATGCCTTCGCCCTGTGGGACCGCACCCGGCTGGAGCGCGAGGAGACCTACATGGCCGACAACCGCCGCGCGGCCGGAGGGGTGGAGCGCGCCGAGGAGGATCTCGACGGGGGCGGCTACGAGAAGGTGGCGCTCGCGGTGATGCGCGCCATCACCCGCGACGAGCCCGCCCGGCTCATCGTCAACGTCCGCAATCGGGGAGCGATCTCCGGGCTGGACGACGACGCGGTCGTGGAGGTCCCCAGCCTGGTCGACGCGAGCGGCGCCCGCCCACTGGCCGCCGGGGCCCTGACCGCGCACCAGTCGGCGCTGGTCCACGCGGTGAAGTCCGCCGAGCGCGAGGTGCTGGCGGCGGTACGCACCGGCTCCCGCACGCCGGCGCTGCGCGCGTTCGCGTTCCACCCGCTGGTCGACTCGGTCACGACGGCGCGCACGCTGCTGGACGGCTACCTGGCGGCCTTCCCGGAACTACGCGAGGTGTTGCCCCGGCCGTGAGAGCGCCCGGGCGGGTCAGCCGCGGCGTCGCCCGCCACCGCCGCCCGGCCGGTGCCGCGGGCCACCGGCCCGCTTCGCCGCCGAACCGCCACCGCGCTTCGGGCGCGGCGCCCGACCGCCGGTGGTCCTCGGCCGCTGCGGACGGCTGGTCTCCCAGCCTCCCGGTCCGCGGCGCATGGACGGGTAGCCGCCCGGCGGAGGCTGGATCGAGGAGCGCGACCCCGCGCGCGAGACCAGCACGAGGACCACGATCACGATGACCGCGACGATGGCGGCCACCACCAGCGCGAAGATCAGCAGCATCGAACCCATGGAGCGACCCTAACCGGCGCTCCCCCAAGGGTTCCAGAGTGTCCCGGTGGGCAACGGTGACCGGATTACCGCCATGGTGGTCGGGCCCCGCGCTCGCGAGCACCTCGCCGACGCACCTGGGCGGCTGACGCCGCACAAGATGCTGCCCCCGCCGGGTGCCGGTGCCCGCCCCGGCGCGGCGTCAGCCGAGACGCCCGTCGCGGATGTCGGCGACCACCCGCTCGGCAATGTGCGGGTCCAGCCCGCTCTGCACCCGCACCGTCTCGACCGCCTGGGCGTAGCGCCCCGTGGCCAGCAGCTCCCGGACCCGCTGTCCGACGACCGGCGACACGACCGGCTGGTGCGGCGTCCCGTGCGGAGCCGTGGCCGGTGGGTGGTATCCCGCCGGCTGACGCGGCGGCCGGGCCTGGGGCCGCGGCTTCTTGCGCGACACCAGCACGGCGATCAGGGCCACGGCGCCGCCGACAACGACCACGAGCAGCAGGAGGACGAGGAGCAGCATCATTACCATGGCGCGAGACACTAGCGCCTGATCCTCGGAGCCTCCAAGCCGTCCTGCCCCGGCGGGTGGACCACTGTCCGTGGCCGCGGCGTCGGCGTTCGTCGCGGGTGCCGCGGGTGCCCGTGGCAGGGCTGGCGCGCGGCTCCGCAGCGGACGGCCGACCGTGCCGGACGGCCTCGCCGTCTGCCGCGAAACCGCGCGTCGCCGCGCATTTCCGCCGCAGACGCCATCCGTGAAGGCCGTCACCTCGCGGCGATGTCAGAACGGGCGTGGGACGCGCCCGCTGCCTGGCCGGCATTCCCCGCAAGCGGTGAGCCGGCGACCGGCGGGGCTGGCACCACGGCGGTCGCCGAAGGAGCCGGCCGTACGTGATCCGCGCCTCGCGCTCGCGAGGCGCGGCACCAGCGGGCCATGTCCGCCGCGGCTCACCCGGACGCCGCACCGGCATGTCACCCGATTCCGCGACCGGCGAACGCGTTTCCCCTGACAGCGAAGGATTTCCGCCCCCGGTGAACTTCGCTTGCCGCCCCCGAAACCCGGGCCACATTCTGTCGGCATGCATCCACCATCCGCAGCGGACACCGCCGACTCCCCGAATTCCGCTCTCCCTGACTCCGTCCTCCAGCGGCTGCTGGAGAAGCGCATCGTCTTCCTCGGCCAGGAAGTGGACGACGCCGTCGCGAACCGACTGTGCGCCGAGATCCTGCTGCTCTCCGCGGAGGACCGCACCCGCGACATCACTCTGTACATCAACTCCCCCGGCGGGTCGGTCACCGCTGGGCTGGCCGTCTACGACGCCATGCGTTTCGTGCCCAACGACGTGGCCACCGTGGCCATGGGCATGGCCGGCTCCATGGGCCAGGTCCTGCTGTGCGCCGGAACCGCGGGCAAGCGCTACGCGCTGCCGCACTCGCGGGTCATCATGCACCAGCCGCACGGCGGCGTCGGCGGCACCTCCACCGACATCCGGATCCAGGCGGAGCAGATGCGCTACCTCAAGCGCGTCCTGGCCGAACGGACCGCGTTCCACACCGGCCAGCCGGTCGAGCGGATCGAGGCCGACGGCGACCGTGACCGCTGGTTCAACGCGCCGGAGGCCAAGGAGTACGGCTTCGTCGACCACGTGGTGCGCGACGCCGCCGACCTTCCCGTCACCGTGTCGGCCGGCTGACCGTGTCGGGACGGGCGGCTCCGGACCGCAGGACCGCCCGTCCCGCACGACTCCCCCCGGCGAGCAGTCGACGGCACGCCGGATCCGAACGGCCACCGGCCGCGTCCAAGCCGCACCCGGCTCGCAGCACCACGCCACCGGATCGTCCATGCCGCTGGCACGATGCGGATCGCGCTCCTTTCGCACCGCCAAGCCCAACGTGGAATGGGCGGCCCGGCTGCCGAGGGAGGTCCTTTTCGAACGGCCGGCCACTATGACCGGTTCGACCCGCGCCCGCCGGTTCGGCGCGGGATCGCCGAGGGCCGGCTGTCGCCGAAATCCGGCCGGAGAAGGGAGGATCGCCCCATGAACAGGGCGTCCAGCAGCCTGCTGTGTCGCACATCGTCCTTCAGCTACACGCTGGTGACACGCCATGAGCGCCACACGCTGGAGTTCCGCTGCGACCAGTTCTGGGGCCGCGTCCGCATCCGGGTGGATGGCCGCACGGTGACCGAGGCGCGGTCGCCGCACCTCTCGTTCGCGCTGACGAGGGAGTTCGGCTTCGACATCGGCACCGCTGACCGGCACCGTGTGACCATCGAGATGATCCGCCGGCGGGTGCTGGCCGGACTCCGGCCGCTCCGCTACCGGATCAGCGTCGACGGGCGGTTCGTCACGGAACTGGAGCGGTGACCCCGCACCTGTGCGGGGCACGGTCCGCACCGCCCGTCCGGTGGGGGCGCGGCTGCACCTCTGCCGTCGGGTGAGCACGCGGCCGGCTTCCACCCCGGACAGCGGAGAAGCCCAGGCCGGTTGGAAACTGACCTGGGCTTTCAGTTGAGCCGCCTGTCGGAATCGAACCGACGACCTATTCATTACGAGTGAATCGCTCTGCCGACTGAGCTAAGGCGGCCTGCGCCCCGCGCCGCGAGGCGGTCACCAGTTTAGCGTGTCCCGGGAGCCCTCCGTACCCGGGACTTCGGCGGCGTGTTCGGGCGGCGCGGGCTCACTCGGCCTGGCAGACCGTCCCGTCCTGCGGCGGCTCCTCGCGCAGCAGGTAGCCGTCGACCGCGGCGTCGACGCACGCGTTACCCATCCGGTAGCCGGTGTGGCCGTCCCCCTCCCGGGTCAGCAGGACGCCCGACTGCAGCTGGCGGGCCAGGCTCTCCGCCCACTCGTACGGCGTCGCCGGGTCGCGGGTGGTGCCGACGACCAGGACCGGGGGCGCCCCCGCTCCGTCGATCTCCGGCGTCCGGTTGACCGCGTCCTCGGGCCAGAACGCGCACGGCAGCGAACCCCACGCCAGCGACGGGCCGAAGATCGGCGATTTCTCCGCGGCCTCCTCCGCGGCCGCCTGGTAGTCGCCGATCTCGCGCGGGCTCTGGTGGTCGGCGCAGTTCACCGAGATGAGGGCCGCCGTCATGTTCTCGTAGTGCTTGCCCTCCCGCCCGTAGAGCCGGTCACCCAGCTTGAGCAGCCCGGTGCCGTCGCCCTCATCGAACGCGGCGGTCAGCGCCGCGCGCACTTCGGGCCAGAACGACTTGCTGTACAGGGCGGCGAGCAGGCCCATCTCGACCCGGGAGCGGGTGACCTCACGCCCGTCGCCCAGCGTGTTGCGCAACGGCTGCTCGTCGGCGCGGTCGAGTAGCTCGACGAGACGGTCCATCCCGTCCTCGACCGTGCTGCCCGGCCCTTCGGACAGCGCGCAGTCGGAGCGGCCGACGCAGTCGGCGACGAACGCCCGCAGCGCGGTCTCGAACCCTCCGGCCTGCTGCACGCTCGTCTCCAGCCCGTTCAGCGAGGGATCCATCGCGCCGTCCAGCACCGCGACCCGGACCCGCTCGGGAAAGTGCTGGACGTACATGGCGCCGATGAAGGTGCCGTACGACTTGCCGAGGTAGCTGAGCTTGTCGTCGCCCAGCACGGCCCGCAGCACGTCCATGTCGCGGGCCACGAACTCCGTTCCGATGTACGGCAGCAGCCGACCCGAACGCCGTTCGCACGCCTCCGTGAAGTCCTCGTAGTTCTCGGCGAGGTCGTCCACCTGCTCCGGGGTGAGCTCGGCCGGGTCGGCGCCCGTCTCCTGCCCGGCCCCGCCCCCGAGGTACTGGTCCAGTCCGGCGCGGTCGAGGCAGCGCAGCGGGGAGCTCTCACCGACTCCACGGGGGTCGAATCCAACGATGTCGAACCGCTCCCGAACCTGGTCGGAGATGACACGGCCCGCCGCGCGCACGTAGTCGAGCCCGGAACCGCCCGGCCCGCCGGGGTTGATCACCAGTGACCCGATGCGGTCGTCACCGGCGGCCGGCAGCCGCATCACGGAGATGTCCAGCCGTTCGCCCTCAGGGTCGTCGTAGTCGAGCGGCACCTCCACGGTGGCGCACTCGAACACGCGCTCGCAGTCGCTCCACGACACCTCCTGCCGGTAGAAGTCGGCGAGCGCCCTCGGGTACTGGTCGCTGTCGCCGGACCGGCCGCAGCCGGCCACCAGCATGGTCATCACGGTGGCGCAGGCCATCCACCCGGTTCGGTTCACTCGGTCCCGCTCTCGGCCTCGGTGCCAGAAACGTCGTCGGTGTCGGTGCGGCCGCCGTCCGGAGCGCGGGCGTGCTCGTAGGCCCGCCGGGGGCCGCAGACCGACGCGCGGTCGCACGCGAAACGCCTGCCACCGTCGTTGAGCCGCACCACGACCTGCCCTGCGGGGACGTTGTGCCCGACCACGACCCCGTCCCCCTCGGGCGTGCTCACCCGGTCGCCCCGGGGCGGGGCGCTCGCCCGGAACTCCTGGTACAGCGGATGCTCGTACTTCAGGCAGCACATGAGCCTGCCACACGCACCGGCGATACGCAGCGGATTCAGCGGGAGTCCCTGTTCTTTCGCCATGCGGACGGACACCGGTTCGAAGTCGCTGAGGAAGGTGGCGCAGCACAGGTCCCGCCCGCACGGCCCGATTCCGCCCTGCAGGCGGGCCTCGTCCCGCGCCCCGACCTGGCGGAGCTCCACCCGGGCGTCCAGGGCGCGGGCAAGGTCGCGCACGAGGTCCCGGAAGTCCACGCGGTGCGGCGCGGAGAAGTAGACGACGAACCGGTTCGCGGGCGAGACGTAGTCGATCGCGACCACCTTCATGGGCAGGCCGTGCGCCCGGACCTGCCGCTTCACCTCGGCCCGCGCCTCGGCGCGGCGCCGTCGGTTCCGCTCGTCACGGGCGATGTCGGCGCGGGTGGCGATGCCCGCGCAGACCGGCAGTCCGTCGACGTCCTCGCTCACCCACTGCGGCGCCCACACGCACTCGGCGACCTCGGGGCCGTCGTCGGTGGGGACCAGAACCTTGTCACCGACGTTCGGGGTGAGGTCGCCCGGGTCCAGGTAGTAGAGCCGCCCGTACCGTTCGAAGCTGACCGCCATCATCATGCCCACGGGGGCAACCCTAGATCGCGACCGCCGCCGGGTTAAGCCGCCGTTCCGAGGGGGATCGCAATCGCCCGAAACCGGCGGACGGCGGACGGCTCAGTTCCGGCGTCCGACGCAGAAGATCCGGCGGAACGGGAACAGCGTGCCGTGCGGGCCGGGCGGGTAGGCCTCGCGCAGCAGGGCGGCGTACTCGGCCTCGAAGGCGGCGAGATCACCGGCGTCGAGGAGGCCGGCGATCGGGCGCAGCGCCGTGGCGCGGACCCAGTTCAGCACCGGGTCCGGCCCCTGTAGCAGATGCAGGTAGGTGGTCTCCCAGACGTCGGCGGTGCAGCCCGCGTCCAGCAACAGGCGCGCGTAACCGGCGGGGTCGTCCACGGTCGCGGTCCCGCGCAGCGCGTCGCCCAGCCAGCCCGGGCGGCTGCGAAGCGGGAGTCGTCGCGACCATCGCGGCGATTCGGCGAGCTCCCGCAGCAGTGCGTGCGACGGTGCCGCGAAGTTGCCGGGCACCTGCCAGGCCAGCCATGCGCCAGGGGCGAGTTCGGCGGCCCACGCGCGCAGCAGGTCCCGGTGTTCGGGGACCCACTGCAGCGCGGCGTTGCTCACCACGACGTCGGTCCCCGAGGCCCGCCACTCGCGCAGGTCACCGAGCCGGACCCGGAACCGGGCGTTCCCATCAGGCGGGGCGACGGCCCGTGCGACCATCTCCGGCGAGGAGTCGATGCCCTCCACTCGGGCGCCCGGCCAGCGCCGGGTGAGCGACTCGGTGAGCACGCCGGTCCCGCAGCCGAGGTCGGCCACGGTCCGCGGCTCCTCGGCGTGGACGCGCGCGACGAGGTCGAGGAACGGCCGGGCGCGGTGCGAGTCGTAGCGGGCGTACAGCTCGGGGTCCCACGTCATGTTCGCCTCCGGCCGGCGGTCTGGATAACTCGGCGTAAAGATAACCGGTGGGGGCGGGCGGGGATCACCCCACGAGCAGCGCGGCCGTCATGGCCTCCATGGCGATCTGCGGATGCACGTTCGCGGCGATGCGCTCCCGGCACCGCATGATGGCGTCGAGGCGGCGCAGCGTGGCCTCCGGGGTGCTGGCCCCGGCCACCCGCCGGACGTCGCCGTCGTGGCTCTCGGTGCTGCGCTCCACCGCAGCGCCGAGCTGGACGGCGAGCACGTCGCGGTAGAAGGCCGCCAGATCCATGAGGGCGCTGTCGTAGGTGTCGCGCTTGATGCGGGTGGCCCGGCGCTTCTGCCGCTCCTCCAGGTCCTTCAGGGCGCCCGCGGCACCGCGAACGGCCTTGGCCACGCCCTTGCCCGTGGCCCCCTCGCCGAACGCCGCGCGCATGTCCGCCTTCTCCTGCTCGTCCAGCGCGGCGGTGGTGGTCTTCGCCTCGGCCTCGGCCAGCTCGTACAGCCGGGCCGCGGCCGAGACGCACGCGCCCAGACCGTCGAGCCGGGCCGGGATGGACAGCACCTCGCTGCGCCGCTCGCGCGCCTCGGCGTCGGTGGCGAGCCGCCGGGCGCGCTCGACGTCGCCCGCGGCGGCCCGGGCGGCGGTCCCGGCCAGCTCCGGATCGATGCCGTCCCGGCGGACCAAGGCGTCGACGACCGCCGACGTGCCCGGCGTGCGCAGCAGCACCAGGCGGCAGCGAGACCGGATGGTGACCAGCAGGTCCTCGGCGGTGGGCGTGCACAGCAGCCAGACCGTGCGCGGTGACGGCTCCTCGACCGCCTTGAGCAGCGCGTTGGAGGCCGCCTCGGTGGCCCGGTCGGCGTCCTCGAACAGCACGACACGGAACCGGCCGCCGGTGGGACTGGACGCCGCCCGCAGCACGAGGTCGCGGGTGCGCTCCACCCCGAAACTCAGGCCGGTGGGCCGCACGTACAGCACGTCGGCGTGCGTCCCGGCGAGCACCTGGTGGCAGGACTCGCAGTGCCCGCAGCCGCCATCGGGGCACTGCAGCGCGGCGGCGAACGCGCGCGCCGCCTCCGACCGGCCCGAGCCCGGCGGACCGGTGAACAGCCACGCGTGCGTCATCCCGGCGCCGCTTCCGCCCGCGAGCTGTTCGCCGGCCGCCCGCGCGGCCGAGCGCAACTGCTCGATCACCGTGTCCTGGCCCACCAGGTCGTCGAAGACGCTCATCGTCCCTCAGCATAGGAGGCGGGGCGGACGGCTCCGGAGCCGTGCACAGGCCGTGCACAGGGCGTCATCCGGGCGAATCCCGCGATTGCCCCGATCACCGGATCTCCGCATGGCAGACTCCTGCCATGCGCGACGACGGGCTGGTCGGCCGGTGGAGTTCGGCGTCCCTGGAGCTGGGTGCGATGGAGGCGGGCACGATCGGTTTCCGGCCCGACGGCACCGGCTGGTACGAGCTGGCGAACGTGCACAGCAGCAGCGTCGACCGTTTCGGCTGGTCGACCCCCGGGCCGGGTCGGCTGCGACTGCGCGTGCTGCGGAGCCTGGAACTCGACTGGTCGGGCGCGCCCGCCCCGGCACCGCGGACCCGGCCGGACCCCGCGGGCCCGCACGGCCCACTCGGCCCGCGTCCCCAGCTGAGCAGCGACGAGCGGCTCGACAGCGCCTGGGAGTCCAGCTACCGGGTGGGCACCGGCCTCGACGTGGCCGGCGCGGCAGTGACCGTGCTGGTGTTCGACCGGCCGTTCGGGTTCGACGCCCGGTTCGCCCTGGTGAGCCGGGACGTCACACCGGGCGACGACCCCACGGAGCGCCTGGCGCCACGCGGGTGATCGCCCCGGGGACGCGGTGCGCCCGGCGACCGTCCCCGGGAAACACGGCGCGGGTGACCGCAGGGAGCGGCGAACGCCCCCGGGACCACCCGCGTCGAGACCAGGGCCCAGGCGGGCGCTGGCCCGCTCGCCCTCACTCCCCTTACACCGCCAATGCGGAAGGCGCTACGCGCGAGAGCGTCGACGGCTCCGGACGCTCAGCGGCTCGCGCCCTGTGCCCCTGGTCGCGCTCACCGTCTCGCTTCCCTCCACCGCCAACGAGGTGGGCCTTCGGCCGTGCCGTCGACGGCTCCGGACGCTCGACGGCTCGCGCCCTGTGCCCCTGGTCGCACTCACCACCTCACTCCCCTCCACCGCCAACGAGGTGGGCCTTCGGCCGTGCCGTCGACGGCTCCGGACGCTCGACGGCTCGCGCCCTGTGCCCCTGGTCGCACTCACCACCTCACTCCCCTCCACCGCCAACGCAAAAGGCGCTACGCGCAAGGGCGTCGACGGCTCCGGACGCTCAGCGGCTCGCGCCCTATGCCCCTGGTCGCGCTCACCGTCTCGCTTCCCTCCACCGCCAACGAGGTGGGCCTTCGGCCGTGCCGTCGGCGACTCCGGACGCTCGACGGCTCGCGCTCCACGCCCCTCTCAGTCCTTGATGACCGGCATGATCCCGGTCATCTCCTCGGCGTCGCCCGGCACGGGGTCGGGCAGGATCGGCCGTATCCGGCGCTGGATCGCCCGAGTGACCTCTTCGGGGGGCAGCTGCGCGTCGAGCACCAGGTACCGTTCCGGGGCGCGCTCGGCCAGATCCCGGAAGCCCTGACGGACCCGCGCGTGGAACTCCAGCGGCTCGGATTCCAGGCGGTCGGCCGGGCGGCCCAGCCGGTTGATGCCCTCGTCCGGCGGCAGGTCGAGTAGCACGGTGAGGTCAGGGACGAGCTCACCGGTGGCCCAGGTGTTGATGGGCTCGATGTCGGCCTGGTCGAGCTCGCGGCCGGCGCCCTGGTAGGCGAGCGTGGAGTCGACGTAGCGGTCGCTGATGACGATCGCGCCGCGCAGCAGCGCCGGCCGGATCACCGAGCTGACGTGCTCGGCCCGGTCGGCCGCGTACAGCAGCGCCTCCGCCCGCGAGGACATGCCGGTGTGCTCTCGGTCCAGCAGCAGCGCGCGCAGCCGCATGCCGAGCTTGGTGGCCCCCGGCTCGCGCGTGGTCACCACGTCGAAGCCCTCTTCGCGGAGCCAGATGGCGAGCTGGCGGACCTGGGTGGACTTGCCGGCGCCCTCGCCGCCCTCCAGGACGATGAAGGTCCCGGGCAGCCGCTCGGCCTCCTGGACGTCGGCGGGCGGAGCGCCGCGCACCACCGCGGCCAGCTCGGCGAACAGCGAGCCCTCGGTGCCGTGGTTCATCTGCCGGTAGGAGATCGCGGCCACCAGCACCGCGAGCAGCGCGGCCAGCGCCAGCACGACCCCCGCCCCGGTGATGTCGTAGCTCAGCTCCCCGGCGCGCAGCGTGCGCTCCGGAACCAGACCGGCCACCAGCGGCGCCACCGCCACCGAGCCCATGAGCACCACGCGGGCGGAGGCGTGCAGGAACGCGAAGGTGCGGCCCCGGATGTCGTCCGCCACCTCGTTGCCGAGCATGGTCAGCCCGATCACCCACGCGATACCGGCCCCGGCGCCCACCACCGCGGTCAGCAGCGCCGCCAGCACCATGTTGGGGATGAGCCCGACCAAGAACAGCGCCACGCCCGACAGGGCGATCCCCAGACCGAACAGCCGACGCCGCTCGACGGTGCGCAGGATCCGCGGGCCGGCGAACATACCGATCGCCATGCCGGTGAACACCGCACCGAACATCACGCCGAACCCGGCGTTGCCGCCCCCGAGGTCGGCGACGTACACCCGGCCGACGCCGACGACCGCACCGCCCGCGGCGAACGCGCCGAGCATGCCGAGCAGCAGCCCCCGCACGAGCGGGGTGGTCCCGGCGAACCGCAGCCCCTCCCAGATGGTGCGCAGCACGGACGGCTCGGCCGGCACCTCGATGTTCTTCTTCGGGATGGGCAACCGCCAGATCACCGCGGCGGCGACGAAGAACGTGATGCCGTTGATGTAGAGCGCGACGTCGGCCTCGGGCGAGCCGAGCGACGGGAACAGCCCGCCCAGCACGGAGCTGAACGCGGCGAGCACGGCGAAGAGCAGGGCGGCCACCGGCGCCGAGCCGTAGGTCGTGAGCAGACTGAGCTGGTTGGCCTGTTCCAGCTTCTTCTTCGGCACCAGGTTGGGGACCGTCGCGTCCTTGGCCGGGGCCCAGAACAGCGCGACGCACTCCGCGAGGAAGTTGGCGACGAGCAGCCAGTCGAGTCGGCCGACGATCGGGATCGAGATGTACAGGACACCGCGCGCGATGTCACCGACGACCATGGTGAGCCGACGGTCGAAGCGGTCCGCCAGCACGCCGGCGAACGGGCTGAGCAGCACCGACGGAAGCAGCTTGAGCAGCACCACGCCGCTGACGGCAAAGTACTGCACGAGCGTGGACTGATCCTCGGTGAGGATGGCGGCCAGCGACATCAGCGCGAGCAGGCTGAGCCAGTCACCGAGACTGGACAGCGAGAGCGAGACCCACAGTCGGCGGAAGGGTTTGATCGCCAGAACGTTGCGCGCCTCGCTCGGCGCCCCAAGGGGTCCGGGTGGTCCAGGAGGTCCAGATCTGCTCATGGCGAAAAGAGTAGCGACGCTTGGGGCCCTAACCACGCTTTCGGGCGGGCGTTATCGATGACGGAGCGCACACGACACTGGTCGCCTGCGTGCTCACCAGCGTAATCCCAAACGTGATCCGCCTCACAGATTTCCGGGAATTCGGCGGCATCGTCCGCCCCGTACGCCCCACGACGACACGGAGCGGCCGTTCGGCTGTGCGGCCGTAGTAACAGGACAGGGGGCCACCGGCGCCCCGGTCTCCCGCTGTCCTGTTCCACGCCTCGGGTCACGCCTGCCGCCTTCGCTTCCCTCCAGCGATGACGCAGAAGGTGCTACGCGCGAGGGCGTTGGCGGGTGGCCCGGTGGGCGAGGATTCGCTCGGCGAGGAAGGTGCTGCGCGGGAGGGCGTCAACGGCTTCAGACGCCCGACGCTCGACGCCTTCGGTCGCCCTCACCGTCTCACCCCCTCCACTGCCGACGCGAAGGGGCCTACGCGCGAGGGCGTTGACGCCTCCGGACGCTCACCGGCTCGCCGCTCCGCCATTGTGCGGCCCCCTCCGGAAGGAAAGCCTCCTACCCCTCGCTCTTCTTCGACTTGGTCGCCGCCTTCTTGCGGGTCGTCGTGCTCTTCGTCGTCGTGGCCTTCTTCGTCGCCGGCTTCTTCGCCGGCGCCTTGGCGCGGCGCTCGGCGAGCAGTTCGGCGGCGCGTTCGACGGTGAGCGACTCGACCTCGTCGCCCTTGCGCAGCGACGCGTTGGTCTCGCCGTCCGTCACGTACGGGCCGAACCGGCCGTCCTTGATGACCATCGGCTTGCCGCTCGCGGGGTCCTCGCCCAGCTCGCGCAGCGCCGTGCTCGCGGCCCGGCGGCCGCGCTGCTTCGGCTTCGCGAAGAGTTCCCTGGCCTCCTCGATGGTGACCGTGAAGATCTGCTCCTCGGTCTCCAGCGACCGGCTGTCGGCCCCCTTGCGCAGGTACGGGCCGAATCGGCCGTTCTGCGCCGTGACCTCTTCGCCGTCCAGCTCCCCGACCACGCGCGGCAGCGACAGCAGCCGTAGCGCGTCCTCCAGGGTGACCGTGTCCAGGCTCATGGACTTCAGCAGCGACCCGGTCCGCGGCTTCGGCGCCGCCTTCGCCTTGCCTCTGCCCCGGCTCTTGCCCTCGGCCGCGCCGCCGTCGGGCTCCTCCCCCGGGTCCGGCAGCACCTCGGTGACGTACGGTCCGAACCGCCCGGTCTTGGCGACGATCCGGTGCCCCGTCTCCGGGTCGGTGCCCAGGTCGCGGTCGCCGCTGGGCTGCGCGAACAGTTCCTCGGCCTTCTCCGCCGTGAGCTCGTCGGGCGCCAGATCCTCGGGCACGTTCACCCGCTGGCCGTCCCGCTCCATGTACGGGCCGTACCGGCCGACCCGCAACGTGATGTCGCTGTTGGGCAGCCGGAAGGAGCTGATCTCTCTCGGGTCGATGTCGGCGAGGTGGTCGGCGACCAGCTCGCGCAGCCCGGTCTCGTCGGCGTCACCGAAGTAGAACCGGCGCAGCCACGGCACCCGCTCGGCGTCGCCGCGCGCGATGTCGTCGAGCATGTCCTCCATGCGGGCGGTGAAGTCGTAGTCGACGAGGTTCCCGAAGTGCCGCTCCAGCAGCTGCACCACAGCGAAGGCCAGGAAGGACGGCACCAGCGCCGAGCCCTTCTTGAACACGTACCCGCGGTCCAGGATGGTGCCGATGATGGAGGCGTAGGTCGAGGGCCGCCCGATCTCGCGGTCCTCCAGCTCCTTGACGAGGGTGGCCTCGGTGTACCGGGCCGGCGGGCGGGTGGTGTGCCCCTCGGGGTCCAGGCTCTCGGCCTTGAGCCCGTCGCCTTCCGCCACCGGCGGCAGCCGGCGCTCACGGTCGTCGAGTTCGGCCTCCGGGTCGTCGGCGCCCTCCACGTACGCCTTGAGGAAGCCGTGGAAGGTGATGATCTTGCCGCTGGCGGTGAACTCGACCTGCTCACCGGCGGTGGACGTGCCGGCCACCCGCACGGTCACCGACTCGCCGACGGCGTCCTTCATCTGCGAGGCGACCGTGCGCTTCCAGATCAGCTCGTAGAGCCGGAACTCCGCGCCGCTCAGGCCGGTCTCGGCCGGGGTGCGGAACGCGTCGCCGGCGGGCCGGATCGCCTCGTGCGCCTCCTGGGCGTTCTTCACCTTGCTCGCGTACACCCGCGGCCGGTCCGGCACGTAGGCGCTGCCGTAGAGCCGGGCGGCCTGGTTGCGGGCGGCGGCGATGGCGCTCTCCGACAGCGTCGTGCTGTCGGTGCGCATGTAGGTGATGAAGCCGTTCTCGTACAGCCGCTGCGCCACCTGCATGGTCTGCTTGGCGGAGAAGCCGAGCTTGCGCGACGCCTCCTGCTGCAGCGTGGTGGTCCGGAACGGGGCGTACGGGGATCGCCGGTACGGCTTTCGCTCGACCGAACGCACGGCGAAGTCGGTGCCGCCGAGCCGTTCGGCCAGCCCGCGTGCCGCCGCCTCGTCCAGGTGCAATACGCCCTGGCCGGACCGCAGCCGCCCCTCGGAGGTGAAGTCACGGCCCTGGGCGACCCGGGCGCCGTCCACCGCGACCAGGGTGGCGGCGAAGCTCGCGGGGTCGTCGCCGGAGCCGGTGTCGAGGGTGTCGAAGACCGCGCGCAGGTCCCAGTACTCCGCGGCGGTGAAGGCGATGCGCTCGCGCTCCCGTTCCACCACCAGGCGGGTGGCCACCGACTGCACCCGGCCCGCCGACAGCTTCGGCATGACCTTCTTCCACAGCACCGGCGACACCTCGTAGCCGTACAGCCGGTCGAGGATGCGCCGGGTCTCCTGGGCGTCGACCAGCCGCAGGTTGAGGTCGCGGGTGTTCTCGGCGGCCCGCTGGATGGCGTCCTTGGTGATCTCGTTGAACACCATGCGCCGGACCGGGATCTGCGGGTTCAGTTCCTCCCGCAGATGCCAGGCGATGGCCTCGCCCTCGCGGTCCTCATCCGTGGCGAGGTAGAGCTCGTCCGCCTCGGACAGCAGGTCCTTCAGCTTCCGGACGTGCGACTTCTTGTCGGAGTTGACGACGTAGAGCGGCTCGAAGTCGCGGTCGACGTTCACGCCGAGCCGGGCCCACGGCTCCCCCTTGTAGCGCGCCGGGATCTCGGCGGCCTTGGTGGGCAGGTCCCGGATGTGGCCGATGCTGGACTCCACGACGTACCCGCGGCCGAGGTAGCCGGCGATCGTCTTCGCCTTGGCGGGCGACTCGACGATGACGAGGCGGTTGCCTCCGTTGCGTCCGGTGTCCTGCGAGCCGTTCTTACCGGCGCTGCCCTTCTTGGGTGGCACGCTCTTCCCCTACGTCTAGCCTTGCGTCGTCGTCTTCACGGTCCTGCTGCGGATCGCGGAGCTGTTGGTTCCCCAGCCACTGACGGTAACCGACGCCTCCGCGGTTCGCTGCCCGAGTCGGTGCTGTCGGCGCCGTGTCCGTCCGGCGGCCGTGGACCCGAGGCGGCTCTTCTTGCGCGACCGCGGCGATCACCCCTCGCGAGTGACGCTATGGCACAACACCCATCGGCAGTCGCAGAATAAGCGCAATGCTTGAGTATGAGTACCAGGAACTCCGTTTCCCGCGCGGCGCATCGCGAAACGCCGCGCGGCAGGCGCTGACCGACCACGCCGAGTACGGCCGCTGGGAACTCGCCCGGGTACGTCTGTACCCGGACGGCAGCCGCCGGGTCACCCTACGCCGCAAGATCATCCGCCAGATCCGCATCGCGTGAGTTCGCTCACACAGCGGGAGCCGGGACCGCGTCGCCCGGAACGTCCTCCCGCCGCGGGTGTCCGGTTCCGGCCGCAGGGTGCGGCGCGGGCCGGGGTACGCGACGGCCCGTCCGGTGGACCGGCGCCACCATGACAAGCGGCGAGTCCCTCCGGAAAATTCCGGAGGGACTCGCCTCGCTCGCGCCGCGGCCGGCACGTCGGCCCCTTCCCGTCGGTCCACCGCTAGACACGGGAAGGGACGTTCGTGGCGGCCACCACGGTCCGTCCGGGGCCGTCCACCTCCGCCGGTCCACCGCTGGAGACGGAGCGTCGGCCCCTCAGGTCCGTTATCGCGCGATCACCGCGCCGCCGGTCGGCCCGGGACGGGTCCGGCCCGCTTCGCACGGCACGGGATGTCTCAACGGGCCGGGCTACCCGACCAGTCCCAGCGTCGTCCCGTTCAGTCCGAGGAGGTCGGCCAGGTCACCGGCGAACTTCGGAAGGCCGGACATCTCGGCGGGAGCGGGGGTCTTCCCCGGGGTGCCGCCGGTTCCCGTGGTCCCCTGGCTCCCTGGTTCGGCCGTGGCCGGCTCGGGCAGCGGCGAGACCATGGGGTCGACGGCGGCCTGCCGCAGCGGCGCGCCGGGGGCGCCCTCCACGACGGCGGCGGTGGTGTCCTGGGCGGCCGCTCCGGCCACCCCGCCCACCGCGGCGATCGCGTTACCGGTGGCGTTGACCGGAACGTCCAGCTCGACGCCGATCTGGTTGCCGCCGAGGATCGAACCGTTGCCCGAGGTGACGACATCCTCGTCATCCTCGGCGACCACGGCGTCGGCGTCCTCGACGGCCGCACCGGAGACGCCCAGGATCGCCGAGATCGCGTTACCGGACAGGTTGACCGGCACGTCGCCCTCGACGCCCACCTGGTTGCCACCGATGACCGAGCCGTTGCCGGAGGTGACGATGTCGGAGTCGTCCTCGGCCGCCCAGCTCTGCCGCACGCGCTCGCCGTCCACCGGCGCCGACTGCTTGAGCAGCGGCCCGGCCTGGATGGTGTCGGTGCTCACCTGCAACGGGCGGGTGACCTCCGCCGCCGTACCGATCAGGTCCTCGGTGGCGCCGGGGCCCATCTGGTGCACGGTGACCGGTTCGGTCAGCGGGGTGAGCCGGGGGAGCTCGACGTCGCGCACGATCCGCTCCGCGCGGTCCAGCGTCGACTCCACGGCCCGCACCGGGTCGGCCTCCCGCACCGAGAGCTGGTGGCGGCGCTCCTCCTCCACAGCGCCCATCTGGTGCACGGTGATCGGTGACGTCAGCGGGGCGACCTGCGGGAGTTCGGTGTCGCGCACGATCCGCTCCGCGCGGTCCAGCGTCGACTCCACCACCGGCACCGGGGTGTCCCCGCGCACCGACGCCTGGTGCTGCCGCTCCCCCTCGGCACCGCCCTTCTGGTGCACGGTGATCGGTGAGGTCAGCGGGAAGACCTCGGGAATGTCGACCGCCCGCACGAGGCGCTCGGCGCGGTCGACCGTGGCGTCCACCGCTGCCTGGGGGCGCAGCTCCTCGCCGGCGAGCTGGTGCCGGCGTTCCGGCTCCTCGCCGTTGCGGTAGTGGTCCTTGGGGTGCTTGGGGTGCTTGTGGTGGTCGACGTCATCGACCTCCACCACGGCGGCGGTGGTGTCCTCGGCCGCCGCACCGGCCACCCCGCCCACCGCGGCGATCGCGTTACCGGTGGCGTTGACCGGAACGTCCAGGTCGACGCCGATCTGGTTGCCGCCGATGATCGAGCCGTTGCCGGAGGTCGTGATCTCGTCTTCGTCCTCGGCGACCACGGCGTTGGTGTCCTCGGCCGCCGCACCGGAGACGCCCAGGATCGCCGAGATCGCGTTGCCGGACAGGTTGACCGGCACGTCGCCCTCGACGCCCACTTGGTTGCCACCGAGGATCGAGCCGTTGCCGGAGGTCGTGATGTCGTCGGCGTAGGAGACGCCGACGCCCAAGGCGACGAAGCCGGCCGTGAGGATGGCCGTCTCCGCCGAGGTGCGGACCCACTTTCGCATGTGGGACGTCCTTTCGAACAGGTTGCGGATGAGATGGAATCGTCCGTGGCCGGGCCGCTCTCGCTCCTGGCGGGAGCGCGCGGCCGTGCCGGGTCATCCGCCGGGCCGCGCCTGGCTGGCGTGGCCGTGCCGGATGAGGGGGCGCGCGATGCTTCCACGCGGTCGCGTGCGGTGGTGGCACGCGGTTGCGCACGCCCGGTCAGCTCCGCCCTGGCGGGGCGGGGCTGGCGTGGCTTCCGCGACGGGACGGCCGCGGAGGCCACGTCAGCCCCCGGTCCGTGGACCGGGGAGCCGAGGCGGTCAGGCCCGGATGCCCCGGCGCAGGCCGGGGACGAGCACGCCGAGTCCGGCGGCCAGCGCGGCGGCCGACGAGATCAGCAGGGCGCCGAGGTCGTAGCCGGTCACCGGGAGTCGCTCTCCGGCGCCCGCTGCCGCGGAATGCGCGGGCCGCAGGTCGGCGACCGGGGCGGCGGGACCGTGGGCGTCGCCGGACTCGTGGCCGGGCCGCGCGGGGCCGGCCGGGGCGCCGCCCGGTCCGCTCTGGCCGCTCTGGTGGTCGCTGGAGGCGTCGCCGGGCGCTCCGGCGCCCGTGCCGCCTCCGGGTCCGTTCGCGCCGGGCGCACCGCCGGCGTCAGCCCCACCCGTGCCAGCGCCGCCCGCACTGCCGCCACCGCCCGGCTTGCCGCCATAGCCACCATCCGTGCCGCTGCCGTCACTGGTGCCACCGCCCTTTCCGGTGTCCGCGCCGGTGTCCACGCCGCCTCCCGGGGCGGGTTCGGGGCCATGGCCCGGACCATGGCTCGGCCCGTCGCTGCCGTATCCGCCCCCGACGTGGCCGGGCACGTACTCGACGGCGACCGCGTCGCTGTCCGTGCAGTTCGCCCCGGCGGTGCCCACGATGGCGATGGCGTTGCCACAGGCGTTCACCGGGATGTCGAGGTCGAGACCCACCTGGTTGCCGCCGAGGATGGAGCCGTTGCCGCTGGTCGTCGTGTCGGCGTGCGCGGCCGGGGCGGCGGCGAGAAGGCCGGCCGCGACCAGGGCGGCGAACGTGGTCGGTGCTGTCGTGATGCGCATGAGCGTCCTCTGGGACTCGAATGGCGAACAGAAGTGGTTCGCGATGCGGATCGGAACGCGTACCGATCCGGGTCGCGAGGAGATGCGCACGGAGTGGCGCGAGCCATGTGTCCCGCTTCGGGCGTCCCTGCCGGGCGTCCAGGGCGGCTCGGGTCGGCGCCTCGTCCCCGCGGAGTGCTCCCGTTGTCACCCGCCCGTCAGTGGACGGTGCGGATCGGGACCCACGGCGGACCGATGGTCCTGTGGACCGGTAGGCGCGGTCGGCTGCCGGAGTGGACGCGTGGCGTCACGGACGCGCGGGCGGGCCCGGCCGGGCGGGCGCCGTGCGCGGGACGCCTAGTCGGGGGAGAAAGAGGGGTCGTCGGCGGAGTCGCGGACGACCGTGTGCGCGTCGCCCGGGACGGCGAGGCGCTGAGAGCTCGGGCTGAGCATGTCGGCCCGGTGGGCGAGGAACCCTGCGGCGGGAGTGTGCACCGAGGAGCCGGAGACGGCCCCGGCGGACTCCGAACCGTGGTGCGGCCACGACGGGTCGACCGGCTCCCGGTCGCCGGCGTCCTGGCCGGGCTGGCCGGCGGCACGCGCGCCGTCGACCTGGGCGAGGCCGGCGGCGACCAGACCGCCGTCGACGCTTCCGGCCCTCGCGTCGGCCGCCGTGGCCGCCGACGGTTCGGCGGGGTCAGGGCCCTTGCGGTCGGACGGGTCGTCGGGGTCGGCCGCGCCGGCGACGCCACCGCCGGTGCTCGTGGCGCCGGTCGGTGCCAGTGCGCCGGGGATTCCGGCGAGCTGTTCGGGAACGAGCGCGGTCAGCGGCCCCGGGCGCGGTGCGTCATCGATGACGCCGTGCAGCCCGTGGGCGATTCCGGTCGCCGGCCCGGTCAGGCCACTGGAGACCCGGCCGAGGCGCGCCCCGTCCGAGACCAGGGTGCGATCGGCGTACGCGCCGGCCGCCTGACCGGCCCGCACGGTCCCGGAGACGATCTCCCCGGCTCCGTGCGCGGTGCCGTCGAGCAGGTTCCGCGCGGCGGTGCCGGACGTGGAGAGGTCAAGCGGCCGGGCCGACGGCTTCCGGGGCGCCGCCTCCTCTGCGGACGCGCCGCTGCCCGCCGCGGGCGCGGCGGCACCATCCGCGGCGGGACGGAGGTCGGCGAGGTCGGAGACGACCCCGTGGTGCAGGCCCTCGACGACGGCCGTGGCCTCGCCGGGGAGCTGGTCGGCGATGGCCGAACCGGCCCCGCCCAGCAGCCACCCGGCGGCGGCGATGCCGCCCAGCGCGAGGGCGCGGCGCAACGAGGGGACCATGGCGCGGCAAACCGAGCGGAGGACGAGTCCCCTCCGCCGACGGTTCGTGAGCGCCATGGACACCTCTCGGATGCGCGTGCGTGGTCTGGGTCCGGTGCTCGTGCCGACACCGGAGCATCGTCACGGAACGCAATGTTCACCGAACACAGAGTCACGATAGCAGTACGCCACGCCATCCGGGCTGGTCTTTCACTGAGAACACGCGGAGAATTCCGCGCCGTTCACGCTGGTCCCCGCGCACCTATCACCGCAAAGCCGGGCGTTCCACGACCGACGGCGGCCGACGGATGCGCGGCCCCGGGCGCGGCCCGGCCGCCACGTCCGGGGAGTGCGCGTCAGGACATGTCGATGAACCGGTCCAGCACCCGGACGCCGAACCGCAGGCCGTCCACCGGAACGCGCTCGTCGACCCCGTGGAACATGCCGGAGAAGTTGAGCTCCGGCGGCAGCTTCAGTGGCGCGAACCCGTAGTTGCGGATGCCGAGCCGCTGGAAGCTCTTGGCGTCCGTGCCGCCCGACAGGCAGTACGGAACGGTGAGCGCCCCGGGGTCCTCGGCCCGCAGCGCGGCGGACATCGCGTTCACCAGGCCGCCCTCGAACTCGGTCTCCACCGCGGGCAGGTGGTGCTCGAACTCCCGGGTCACGTTGGGGCCGAGCAGCCGGTCGATCTCGGCGAAGAACTCCTCCTCCATGCCCGGCAGGAACCGGCCGTCGACATGGGCCGTGGCGGAACCGGGGATGACGTTGGTCTTGTAACCGGCGGACAGCATCGTGGGGTTGACCGAGTTACGGAGGGTCGCCCCGATCATGCTGGCGATCGGGCCGAGCCGCGCGACGGTGGACTCGACGTCGTCCTCGTCGAACTCGATCCCGAACGCCTCGCACACCTCCTCCAGGAAGACGCGGACCGTCTTGGTCAGCCGGATGGGGAACTCGTGCCGCCCCAGCCGGGCCACCGCCTCGGCGAGCTCGGTGACCGCGTTGTCGTCGTTCACCATCGACCCGTGCCCCGCCGTGCCCCGGGCGGTGAGCCGCATCCAGGCGATGCCCTTCTCCGCGGTCTCCACCAGGTACATCCGCCGATCCTGCCCCACGGTGAGGCTGAAGCCGCCGACCTCGCTGATGGCGTCACTGCAGTCGGCGAACAGCTCCGGATGCCGGTCCACCAGCCATTGCGCCCCCCAAGCGCCCCCGGCCTCCTCGTCGGCCAGGAACGCCAGCACGATGTCCCGCGGCGGCGTCCGCCCCTCGCGCAGCCGCTGGCGCACCACGGCGAGGACCATGGCGTCCATGTCCTTCATGTCCACCGCTCCGCGCCCCCAGACGCAGCCGTCCGCGATCTCCCCCGCGAACGGGTGGTGCGTCCAGTCCGCGGCATCGGCCGGCACCACGTCGAGATGCCCGTGGATCAGCAACGGCGGCCGCCCGGGATCGGCCCCCGGAATCCGCGCCACGAGGCTGCTCCGCCCCGGGTGCGACTCGTAGATGGTGGAGGCGACCCCGACCTCGTCCAGCTTCTCCGCCACGTACTCCGCCGCCACCCGCTCACCGGGCCCGGAGTGGTCCCCGTAGTTGGAGGTGTCGATGGCGATGAGCTCCCGGCACAGGTCGACGACCTCCGCCTCCCCAACCCCCATCTCGCGCGCGTCACCCATGACCGTCCCACTCCCTTCCGACCACGACATCCCCTCCATGATCCCGCCCGGCATCACGAACCGCGCCCCCGCCCCGGAAAACGATGTACGGCGCACCCGGGAGGTTTGCTATCGTTGACCCTGTCCGGCGCCCCAGGTGCCCGACATACCCGGTCCGGGTGGCGGAATAGGTAGACGCGCTAGCTTGAGGTGCTAGTGCCCGTTAAGGGCATGGGGGTTCAAGTCCCCCCTCGGACACGTACCTTCCCCCATGGGATTGGTCGAGATCTTGGTGCGGGTCGAGCCTCAGCTCGGCCCGCACAGTGCTTTCCACAGGCTGATACCGATGCTGAGGTGCGGACGGCCGGTCGAGGGCGGTGCGCGCCCGGAAGCGTGGTTGGTCGGAGGGGCCGTGGGGACGTCGCAACGGCGGGGCAGGCCCCGTTCATCCCTGGCCACGTCGCTGGCCATGCGGGTCATCGGCCTGGTGCGGCGACGCGGCCTCGGCGAGGGCGCGCACATCACCGAGCAGTGGGTGGCCGACGAGCTGGGCGTGTCCCGGTCGCCCGCGCGCCGGGCGCTGCTCTTCTTGGCCGAACTCGACATCGTCGAACGCGTCCCCAACCGCGGGTTCTTCCTGACGCGGCCGGCCGCCGAACTGGGCGAGGTAGGGCTGGACTCGGCTCCCGAGGAAGAGGAGACGGCCTACTTCCAGCTCATCGACGACCAGCTGGGCGAGCGGTTCGGTGCCGAGTTCACGGCCGCCGAGATCAGCCGCCGCTACGGGCTGTCGGCCCGGCAGGCGGAGCGGCTGCTCATCCGGATGGAGGGCGAAGACCTCGTCCGCCGCCGGCCGGGACGCGGGTGGGAGTTCCAGGGCGTGCTGTCCACCCCCGAGAGCCACGACCAGAGCTACCGGTTCCGGATGATCGTGGAGCCGGCGGCCGTGCTGGAACCGGGGTTCGCCGTGGACCCGGAGACGTTCGCGGAGCACCGGGCCCGCCAGGAGGCCCTGCTGCGCGGACGGATCCTCACCTCGCCGCGCACGGAGCTGTTCCGCACCGGCGCGGAGTTCCACGAGATGATCGTGGCCTGCTCGGCCAACGCCTTCCTGGTGGACGCGGTCCGGCGGCAGAACCGGCTGCGCCGGCTGATCGAGTACCGCCACCAGTTCGACCGCTCCCGCCTCGTCGCTCAGGCGAGGGAGCACCTCCTCCTGCTCGACCTCCTCGAACGCGGCGAGCTCCGCGCGGCGGCCGACCTGCTGCACGCCCACCTCGACCGGGTGCGCTGGCTCAAGACCGGGATCGGACCGGAACCGCCGCCGCCGGGCGTGCCCGGCTAGCGTGGCCGTGCACCCCACCATTCCGTGTGACACGGGCGCCCGTTCCACGGCGGCCACGCGCCCGGGGGAACGCCCGGTGGCGCGTCAGCCGTCGGCGTTCGTCCGCTCGGGTAGGAAGCGGCGAGCCACGTAGGGCATCGTCCCGCCGTGACGCAGGTAGGCGACCTCGTGGCGGGAGTCGAGCCGCAGCCGCAGCGGGAACTCCGCCGCCGTCCCGTCGGCGCGCCGGACCCGCAGCACGGCGGTGTTGGCGCCCGGACGCAGGTCGTCCAGCCCCTCGATCGACAGCGTCTCGTCACCGCGCAGCGCGAGGTCTCCGGCGCGACGGCCAGCGGGGAACTCCAGCGGGTAGACGCCCATGCCGACCAGGTTGGCGCGGTGGATGCGCTCGAAGCTCTCAGCGATGACGGCGCGGACGCCGAGCAGCGCCTGGGCCTTGGCCGCCCAGTCGCGGCTGGAGCCCGCCCCGTAGTTGCGGCCGGCGACCACGACGAGGTCCAGACCGGCGTCGCGGTAGGTGCGGGCCGCCTCGTACACCGGCGCCACCCGGGCGCCGTCGGCCGTGTAGGCGTGCCCGCCCCGGCCCCGGGACCCGGGAGGCAGCAGGAGGTTCGCCACGGCCGGGTTGGTGAAGGCGCCGCGCAGCATCACCTCGTGGTTGCTGCGCCGGGTCGAGTACTGGTTGAGGTGGCGCGGCGGGGTCCCCGCGTCCTGGAGGTGACGGCCGGCCGGGCTGTCGCGGGGGATGGCCCCCGCGGGGGAGATGTGGTCCGTGGTGATGTTGTCGCCCAGCACGAGGAGAACCCGGGCGCGGTCGATCCGGCGGTGCCGCGGCGGGCGGGGTTCGACTCCGGTGAGGTAGGGCGGCCGCCGGATGTAGGTGGACCGCGGATCCCAGGTGAAGCGGACGCCGCGCTGGGAGGCGAGTTCGGTCCAGTGCCGCGTCCCCTCGCGGATGGCGGCGTTGTTCTCCCGGAACATGCCGGAGGTGACCGCGGCGGCCACCTGGGCGGCGACCTCGCCGTCACCGGGCCAGAGGTCCTTGAGGTGGACGGGTTCGCCGCGGGTGTCCCGCCCGAGCGGTTCGGTGGCGAAGTCGTGCAGGACCGAGCCCGCCAGCGCGTAGGCCACCACCAGCGGTGGCGAGGCGAGGTAGGCCAGCGAGATGGCGGGGTTGACCCTGCCGGGGAAGTTGCGGTTCCCGGACAGCACCGCGACGGCGTCGGCGCCCGCTGCGGCGAGCTCCTCCATGCGGGGGTGCAGCGGTCCCGAGTTGCCGATGCAGGTCATGCAGCCGAAGCCGACCGTGTGGAAACCGATCTCCTCCAGGGGGCCGAGCAGCCCGGCGGCCTCCAGGTAACGGGTGACCACCCGCGAGCCGGGCGAGAGCGAGGCCTTGACCCACGGACGGGCCGTCAGCCCGAGTTCGCGCGCCTTGCGGGCGAGCATCCCGGCCTGCACCATCAGGGCCGGGTTGGCGGTGTTGGTGCAGCTGGTGATGGCGGCGATGGCGACCGCGCCGTCGGGTACCGCCGCGCCGAAGGCCGGGTCGGCCGCAGGCGGGCGCGCGGGCCGTCCGGCCGCGGCGGTGAATGAGCCGGGGACGCCCGACAGCGGCAGCCGCTGGTCGGGCCGGTGCGGACCGGCCACGCAGGGCTCCACGGACGCGAGGTCGAGGTCGACGGTCCGGCCGTAGCGCGGGGCCGGTCCGCGCGGAGTGCGCTTGAGTCCCTGAGCGCTCAGGTAGGCGTCGACCACCGCCCGGTGCCCGGCGCTCCGGCCGGTCAGCCGCAGGTAGCCGGCGACCTCGTCGTCGTAGGGGAAGAACGCGCAGGTGGCGCCGTACTCGGGGGCCATGTTCGCCACCGCGGCGCGCTCCGCCCAGGACAAGTGCCCGACTCCCTCCCCGAAGAACTCGACGAACGCGTCCACCACCCCCCGCTCACGGAGAAGCTCCGTGAGCGTGAGCGCGAGGTCGGTCGCGGTGACCCCCTCCCGCAGCCGGCCGGAGACGTGCACGCCCACGACCTCGGGGAAGGCGAGCAGCAGCGGCTCGCCGAGCAGTGCGGCCTGAGCCTGCAGGCCCCCCACCCCCCAGCCGAGGACGCCGATGGCGTTGACCATCGGTGTGTGGCTGTCGGTGGCCACGAGCGCGTCGGGGTGCAGCATCGGCGTGCCGTCCCCGGGCGCCTCCCACACCACGCGGGCCAGTGTCTCCATGTTGACCTGGTGGATGATCCCCTTGCCCGGGGGGACGACGCGGAAGCCGCGTAGGCTGCGCTCCGCCCAGCGGATGAACTCGTAGCGCTCCCGGTTGCGCTCGAAGTCGATGTCGAGGTTGCGCTTCAGGGCCGTAGGCGTGCCGTACTCCTCGGCGATCACCGAGTGGTCCACGGTGAGGTCGGCGTCGATCACCGGGTTGACGGCGGCGGGATCACCGCCGAGTTCGGCCACCGTGTCGCGCAGGGCGGCGAAGTCGGCGAGCGTCGGCAGGCAGGTGGTGTCGTGCAGCATGATCCGGTTGGGATGGAACGGCACCTCACACTCTCCGGCGCCGGTGCGCGTTGCACGGTCGAGGACCGCCGGTAGCGCCTCGGGTGCCCGGCGGGCGACGTTCTCCAGCAGGATCCGGACCGAGTAGGGGATGGCCCGCAACTCGTCCTCCGCCAGCAGGCGCCGCAACGGCACGTAACGGTACTCGCGCCCGGCGACGGCCAGGACGGAGGTCTCCACGCGCGCCTCTTCGGATCCGGTCATCGTCTCCCCACTGTTCTCGGTCATGCCCGCGCCGCCACGCTGCGGCGAACGTCCCAGATCGCATTTAGGTACAAACAGTCGTCGCGCGGACGGTGCCGCCCGCGATGCCTTCGCCGACCCGCATGCCGGTCGGGAAACTCTCGTGGCCGGTCGCTTCCAGGACCGACCTGGGATCTGCGGTCATGGCCGCCCCGAAGGGGCGGCATCGGTTCCGCTGTCGATATTGAACTTATCAGCATTTTCGTACAATATGGCTCGCGTCACAGGGTGCCGCGTCGTGCGGCACACCGTGCACCCGCCCGTCCCGGGCCTGCGCCGCGGACGGGCGCGCGTGCTCGCACGACATCCAGGAGAGCCATGAAAAGAGCCGCACTGAGCCGCCGCGAGGCGCTCGCCGGGGTGATCGGCGCGGTCGCCCTCGGCGGAGGCGTGCTGGAGATGCGCAGCAGCCGGCAGCCCGGTGAGCGGACGGGGTCGCGCATCGAGATGGTCGTCCCGGCGGCCGCTGGCGGCGGCTTCGACAGCGTCGCCCGCCAGGCCCAGCACGCGCTGGGCGAGAACGGCCTCACCCGGACGGTCGAGGTCGTCAACCTGCCCGGCGGCGGAGGGACCGTCGGCCTGTCCTACGTCGCCCAGCAGGCCGGGCGCCCCGACCTGCTCATGGTCATGGGGACGTCCATCCTCGGCGGGGTCCGGATCACGGGATCGCCGGCCACGCTCGCCGACACCACGCCCCTGGCGAAGCTGGCCGAGGACTACGTGGTCGTGGCCGTCCGCGCGGACTCGTCCATCACGTCGCTCGGCCGGCTCGCGGACCGCTGGCGGTCGCGTCCCCGCGAGGTCGTCGTGGCCGGCGGCGCCGTGGGCACCTCCGACCATCTGCTCGCCGCCATGGCGCTCCAGCGGCTCGGAGCCGATCCCGCCGACCTCAACTACATCGTCTACTCCGGTGATGGGGAGGTCCTGGCGGCGCTGCTGTCGAACACCGCGGACGTCGCCGTGTCGAGTTTCAACGGCTTCGCGGCGCAGATCGAGGCGGGCGAGGTCCGCGCGCTGGCCGTCTCCTCGCCGAACCGGCTCCCCGGGGTCGACATCCCGACCGTGCGCGAGGCCGGCCTCGACCTCGACCTCGCCAACTGGCGCGGTCTCGCGGCCGCGCCCGGGATCACCGAGCGGCAGCGCGCCGACCTGGAAGACCTGGTGCGCGCCCTCGTCGAGACGCCGGAGTGGCGGCGGAGTCTCGCACGGTTCGGCTGGCAGGACACCTTCCTGGCCGGCGCGGACTTCGAGACGTTCCTCGCGGCCGAGGACGAGCGGCTCACCGCGATCATCGAGGGATTGGGGCTGGCATGACGACGACGGAACCGAAGCCCACCGACTCCCCGCGGGCACGCCGGAAGGCGGCTGCCGCGGCGGCGCGCACCGGGCGGCCACCCGGCGGCCTGGCCGTGCCCGCGCTGGCCGGCGCGACCGGGGCGTGCGTCCTCCTGGGCGGCGCGTTCATGGACGTGCCCGCGGCATCGGGCTTCCTCGGCCCGCGCTTCTTCCCCCTGGCCGTCGGCGCGCTGCTGACGGTGGTGGCACTCGCCGCCACCGCGCAGGCGCTCTGGGCTGCGCGCACCCGGCGCGTCTCCTCCCCGGCACCGGAGCCCCCCTCCACTGCGGCCCTCGCTGAGGAGGCCGCCGATCCCACCGGCGCCACTTCCCCCGAGCGCGGCGACCGGCGCACACTCGCGACGATGGCCGCGACCCTGGTCGCGCACCTCCTCCTACTCCAGCCCCTGGGCTGGCTCGTCTCCGGAACGCTGCTGTTCTGGGGCATCAGCTACGCGGTGGACCGCCGGCGCCCCCTGCTGGACCTGTGCGTCGCCGCCACCCTGGCCGGGCTGGTCCAGCTCCTCTTCTCCGGCCTCCTCGACGTGACGCTCCCCGCTGGAATCCTCGGAAGGGTCCTGTGACCATGGACGCGTTCTCCCTGCTGCTCGCGGGATTCGCCGACGCCCTCACGCCCGCGAACCTGATGTGGTGCCTGATCGGCGTCGTGCTGGGCACGGCGGTGGGCGTGCTCCCCGGGCTCGGCTCGTCGATGGCGGTGGCCCTGCTGCTGCCGCTGACCTTCCTGCTGGAGCCCACCGCGGCCTTCATCATGTTCGCGGGCATCTACTACGGCGGGCAGTTCGGCGGCGCCACGACCTCGATCCTGCTCAACACCCCCGGGCAGAGCACCTCGATCGTCACCGCCTTCGAGGGTCACGCCATGGCGCTGCGCGGGCGCGCCTCCCAGGCGCTGGCCGCTTCCGTGCTCGGTTCGTTCGTCGGCGGGATCATCGCCACCACGGTCGTCGCCTTCTTCGCGCAGCGCATGGTGGCCTTCGCGCTCGGCTTCGGTCCCGCCGAGTACTTCGCGCTGGCGATGCTGGCCTTCGTGTCGACCGCCGCCGTCGTCACCTCCTCGCCGCTGCGCGGCATCGCCGCACTGGGGATCGGGATGGCGCTCAGCGTCGTCGGCATCGACGACCAGAGCGGTGCGGTGCGGCTGACCTTCGGGATGCCGCAGCTGCTCGACGGCGTCAGCATCGTGGTGGTCACCGTCGGCCTGCTGGCGGTCGGCGAGGTGCTCTACACCGGGTTCCGCCCGAGCCGCGGGGCGCCCGGCAGCGTCCTCGTGAGCGGGACCCCGTGGCTGAGCCGATCCGACCTGCGCCGGTCGTGGCTGCCCTGGCTGCGCGGAACCGCGGTGGGGCTGCCCTTCGGCATCATCCCGGCCGGCGGCGCGGAGATCCCCACCTTCCTGTCCTACGGAACCGAGAAGGCCCTGGCCCGCCGGCGCGGGGACAGCGAGTTCGGCCGCGGCGCGATCGAGGGCGTCGCCGGCCCGGAGGCGGCGAACAACGCCACGACCGCCACCGCGATGATCCCGCTCCTCGGACTCGGCCTGCCCACCTCCGCCACCGCCGCGGTCATGCTGGCCGCATTCCAGCAGTACGGGATGCAGCCCGGGCCGCTGCTGTTCGAGAGCGAGGCGGACCTGGTGTGGGCGCTCCTCGCCAGCATGTTCCTCGGCACCTTCTTCCTGCTGCTGATCAACCTGCCCTTCGCGCCCCTGTGGGCCCGCCTGCTGCGGCTGCCCCGCCGGCACCTCTACGCCGGGCTCATGGTCTTCGCCACGGTCGGGATCTACTCGGCCAAGGGCTCGGTCTTCGACATCGTCCTGCTGTACGTGGTCGGAGCGCTCGGCATGCTCATGCGCCGCTACGACGTCCCGGTCGCCCCGGTCCTGATCGGTGTCATCCTCGGGCCGCTCGCCGAAGGCGAACTGCGTCGCGCGATGGCCGCGAGCCAGGGGGACCTCGCGATCCTCGTCGACAGCGGTATCGCCGTCGGCATCTACGCCGTGCTCCTCGTGGTGGCCGCGGTGCTCGCCGGCAAGCGGATCCGGGACCGCCGCGCGCGCACCGCGGCCGAACGGGAGGGGCCCGCCGCCGTCCGCTGAGCGGCCGCGAGACGGACGGACCCGCAGGGGGATCGGCAGAGGCCGCGTTCCGGGGACGCCGTGGCCCGCTCGGCGTGGGGGGGCACCGTCACTCCCCCGAACGCCGGTCCCTGCCACCCGGCCGTCATCGGCGGTTTCATCGATCGTGCACGAGCGGCAACTCGGAACACGAAGGAGCACGTGGTGAAGCACGTCCGACTCAGGGATCTGGACGTCTCCCGCATCGGGCTGGGCACGATGGGGATGTCGTTCGCCTACACCGGTGCGGGGGCGGACGACAAGGAATCGATCCGCACCATCCACCGCGCCCTCGACCTCGGTGTCACGTTCCTCGACACCGCCGAGGTCTACGGGCCCTACACCAATGAGGAGCTGGTCGGCCGGGCGTTGAAGGGCCGCCGGGACGAGGTGGTGCTGGCCACGAAATTCGGATTCATCTCCCACACCGGCCGCTCCGGCCTCGACTCCAGCCCGGCCGGCATCCGGAAAGCGGTGGAGGGCTCGCTCCGGCGCCTGGACACCGACCACATCGACCTCTACTACCAGCACCGCGTCGACCGCGACACCCCGATCGAGGACACCATCGGCGCGCTCGCCGACCTGGTGAGCGAGGGCAAGATCCGGCACATCGGGCTGTCCGAAGCCGGAGTGGCCACGATCCGCCGCGCCCACGCGGTGCACCCGATCACCGCGCTGCAGTCGGAGTACTCGCTGTGGACCCGTGACCCCGAAGACGGCATCCTTGACACCCTGCGCGAGCTGGGCATCGGGTTCGTGCCCTACTCCCCGCTCGGGCACGGCTTCCTCACCGGGCGGCTCCGGTCGATCGACGATCTCGACGATGACGACTGGCGCAAGACCAGCCCCAGGTTCATGGGCGAGAACTTCCGGCGCAACCAGCGCATCGCCGACGAGGTGGCGGCCGTCGCCGCCGAGGCCGGTGCCACCCCGGCCCAGGTCGCTCTCGCCTGGCTGCTGGCCAAGGGGGACGACATCGCCCCGATCCCCGGGACCAAGCGCGTGTCCCGGGTCGAGGAGAACATCGCCGCCGACGGCATCGAACTCACCCCGGAGCAGATCGCGAAGCTCGACGACCTGCCGCCGCCCGCGGGCGACCACCACAACGAGGCCCAGATGCGGATGATCGACCGGTGACCGCCTGGACGAGCAGCGAACTCGGCGGCATCGGCGGATCGGGCCGACGAGAGATCGCGACGCCGCGGCACGGCGGCACGCTCCGCCCGAGAGCGGGAAAGCGCGCGGCAGGTACATCCCGGTGCCGTGGGACCGGGCCTTTCGCCCGCCGTGGAACGGCCGAGCCCGGCTCCCCTCCCGTGGCCGGGCGCGGTCTCAGCGCGGCTGGAGTCTGAGCGTCGTGGCCCGCGCTCCTTCGGCCAGCATCGGGGGCACGTAGCTGTCGAGGTAGCGGCGGTACTTGGTGCGGTACGCGTCGTCGATCGCCCCGTTGATGGCGAGATCGGTCTCCTCGACGAAGTTGACGTCCTTGTCCACCCCGCCCGCCTCGATGTGGCCCTGCCCGCTCGCGCGGGCGCTGCGGAACCAGGATCCCTCCGGCCCGCGGTAGGAGCGGACGTAGAGGTCATCGCCCTGCCGAACCACCCATATCGTCACCGGCCGGCGCGGCGTGCCGTCGCGGCGCTGTGGCGCGATGCGCAGCTCCTCCGCGGCGGCGATGCCGGCGAGCTCATCGTCGGTCCACTTCGTCATCGGTGCGTCTCCTCCCGTGCTGCCTCTGACCTCGGCTACCCGGTCCGGCCCCGCGCTCACACCGGCAGGGGGTAGCGGAAGGGCACGGGGCAGGACCGCGGACACAGGCGCGCGCGACGCGTACCGGCGCGTCCGTCGGTTGCCGGAGCACCATGTCGGGGACCTCGGTGGGCGGCCCGGCCTCGCCCGCAGGAGGCCGGTACCCACGGCCGGCGGCTCGGTTCACGCCCCCTTCGACGACAGCACGTCGCGCAACGCCGCCTCGATGATGTCCACCCCGGCATGCAGGTCGGCCGACTCGATCGTCAGCGGCGGCGCGATGCGGAAGATGCCGCCCATGCCGGGCAGCTGCACGATGTTGACGTGCAGGCCCCGTTCCAGGCACGCGGTGGTCACCGCCCGGCCGAGCCGGTCCGCGGGTGTTCTGGTCTCCTTGTCCGTGACCAGCTCGATCCCCTGGAGGAGACCGCGCCCACGCACGTCGCCGACGACCTCGAATCGGTCGCGCAGCTCCAGCAGGCGCTCGGTCAGCTCCTTCCCGAGCGACCTCGCCCGCTGCACCAGGCCGTCCCGCTCCAGGACGTCCAGTACGGCCAGGGCCGCCGAGGCCGCGAGCGGGTCGGAGACGTGGGTCGTGAAGAAGAGGAAGCCTCGGTCGTGGCAGGTCTGCTCGATCTCGGCCGACGTCAGTACCGCGGCGACGGGCAGACCGGCTCCGAGGGTCTTCGAGAGGGTGAGCAGGTCCGGGACGACACCGTCGCGCTCGAAGGCGTACATGGTTCCGGTGCGTCCCAGGCCGGTCTGCGCCTCGTCCAGGATCAGCAGCATCCCCCGCGCCGCGCAGTGCTCCTTCAGGCGGGCGAGGTAGCCCTCGGGGAGCTCGATGATCCCGCCGGAGGACAGGATCGGCTCCACGACGCACGCCGCGAGGCCGCCGGAGGACTGCCGGTCGACCAGCCGGAACCCGTAGTCGAGTTCGGCCTCCCAATCGTAGGAGCCGTCCGCGTGCCGGAACGGCGACCGGTAGGCGTCGGGGGTGGGGAGGGTGAGGTTGCCGGGCACCGGGGGCCCGTAGCCGCGCCGGCCCGCCGAGAAGGTGGCAGCCGCCGCGCCGGAGGTCATGCCGTGCCACGAGCGGTCGAAGGCGACGATCTCGTAGTTGCCGGTGTACAGCTTGGCCATCTTGATGGCGGCCTCGTTCGACTCCGCCCCGGTGCTGAGCAGCATCATCCGGCTCAGCGGGGCCGGCAGGGACTCGGCGAGCCGCCGCGCGAGTTCGACCACCGGCCGGCTCAGCATCCCGGAGTAGAGGTGGTCGAGGGTGCCCGCGGCTTCGGTGACCGCCCGGACGACGTCCGGATGCGCGTGCCCGAGCAGCGCGCTCATCTGCCCGGAGGTGAAGTCGAGGATCGCTTTCCCGTCGGCGTCGTAAACGTAGGAGCCGGCGGCACGCTCGATGATCCGCGGGGTGAAGTCGCCCCCGTATCTGATCAGATGGGCGGCGGCGTCCTGCCAGAACCTCTGGTCCATCTCAACTCCGTCTCGGTGCCGTGGCGTGGTTCCGGGCCGTCCTTCGTGGCTCACCGGCTCCCGGGCGCGGCGCCGTCGGGGATCCGCACGGCCGCGATCTGGGAGGCCTGGGCGACCAGCCGCCCCTTGTCGTCCCAGAGGTGCGCGGTCAGGTCGATGCTGCCCGAGCCCACCGTGTTGGCGCGCAGGCGCGTCTGCAGGGGCCCCGAGGCGGGGAGCCGCCGCAGATAGGCGCTGAACTGGATGGTCGGCGCCCAGCCCGAGATGCCCAGATCCAGGGTGGCCGAAGGGATCACGTCGAGGGCGACCAACACGCTGAGCGGGTCCCAGCTCAGGCCGCCGGCCCTGCGCTGCCAGCCCCGGACCAGCCCCTGGCCCGACGGCCGCCCCACCGTGAACCCGAGAAGCGCGGGGTCCAGGCGGTGCTCGATCTCCGCCAGGAAAGGGGCGCTGAGGCCCAGCTCCGGGACCTCCGGTGGGGCGAGGAAACAGTCCTCCTCGGCGGGGATCGGCTCCGGCGTTTCCGTGGACCACCACGTGTCCCGGTCGTCCAGCAGCCCCTGGGTGAGCAGGCACTCGGCCTTCACCCGCTCGTCCTGGAGCAGCCGGGCCCGTAGCTGGGTCGTTCCGCGTCCCTCCCGCAGCGTCTCGATCTCGGCGACGGCCTCGCCCGGTGCGGCGGGCTCCACGAAGGACGCGCTCACCGCGAGCGGGTGCGGGCGCCCGTTCGCGACCTCGGCCGCGGCGCGGCCGAGGACGGCGAGCAGGTAGCCGCCGTGGGGTTTGCCGCTGACGGTCCACTGCGCGTCCAGGGTGACGTCGAATGCCCGTGCCGCGCCGGCCGTGCCGCGCGGGCGCACCTCCGTCGCCGTCGTGAAATCTGCCATGGGGCTCCCTTCTCGAACGGTCGGGTCGAAGCTCCGCTCAGCGGAGGGCCTGCCCGGGCGGCGCGGGCTGCGACTCGCCCAGCAGGCCCGCGAGGTGCCGTGCCACCGCGTCGGCGGTGGGCAGCTCCAGCAGCAGCGTGGGCGACACCCGGAAGCCCAGCCATTCGGAGAGCTGCCCCTGCACCTCCGCGACGGCCAGCGAGTCCATCAGGTAGTCGTCGAGCGGCGCGTGCGGGTCGACGGACTCCCCCGTCTCCGCGGCGATCCGCTTCAGCAGCCACTCCAGGATCTCGACGGAGTCCGGAGCCGCGGCCGGCCGCGTCGCCTCGGCGGTGTCCACTTCGCCGGCCGGGACCGGACCGGTCCCGGCGCCGTCAGGGCCGGCGGAGAAGAAGCGGCCCACCAGGTCCCGGGAGTAGGCGACGGTCGTCTCGATCAGCTCGTAGCCGAGCAGGCCGCCCGCGTAGTAGGTCCGGTTGCGGCCCTGCAGGTTCTCGACGCGGTCGAGGACGCCCGCGGCCAGGTCGGCGCTGGAGAAGTGCGGCATGAACGGCCACCGCCGGACCAGCAGCACCTCCTCGACCCGCCCGCCCATGCGGGCGACGTCCTCGCCGAGCCGGGCGCCCACGTTCGTGTGGTCGAGGCCGTCGGCGCCGTAGAGATAGCAGGTGTAGACGTCGCTGTCGGCGTAGCGATGGTGGTAGGCGACGCAGTGCCCGGGCTCCGCGGCGGCGGCGGTGTGCTCGCTCGCGAGGTAGAAGCCCTCCCGGAACAGCCCCGAGATCCGGCACACCACGGTGTAGTAGTCCACGGTGCGGATCCGCGCGGCGATGTCGCGTTCCTCCGCCGTGGCGTCGAGCAGATGGGCCACCCGGTCCGGGGACGGGGTGACGACCAGCGCGTCGGCGTGCACGGTCCCACCGCTGGTGCGCACCGTCACGCCCTGCCCGGTGCGTTCGACCGACTCGATCCGGACGCCCGTCCGCACGTCCGGCAGGGCGTCCGCGACCCGCCGCCACAGCCGCGCGAAGCCGTCGCGGACGGTGAAGGTGCCGGCGTGCCCGGCCAGTTGCCGCCGGGTGGAGAACAGGCCCGTCATCTCGGCGTACTTGACGAAGTACAGCGCGGGCAGGTCGCCGCGCAGGTGGCCGTATCCCGACGCGGTGTAGCCGTCGCCCAGCGACGCGGCCATGTCGTCCAGTCCGTTGCCGCGCAGCCACTCCGCCACGGGGACGGCCAGTTCCCTGGCCGAGTGGGCCAGCCCCGGACGGTCGATGCGGGGGAAGCGCTCGGCTCGCAGGCGGGCGTAGCGCGCGAACGCCTCGGGCCGGAAGAACGCGGGGTCGGGGATGCGGGGCGTCGTGCCGCCGGTGTCGTGGACCCGCGATGGTGTGGCGTCCTCGGTGTCGACACCGAGTTCTGCGGCGAGCCGGACCAGCTCCGCGTACTGGGGGGTGCAGATGTGGGCGCCCAGGTCGTAGGCGCGGCCGTCCACGTGGATGGAGGCGGACTTGCCGCCCACCTCGGGCTCGCTCTCCAGGACCACGGTGCGGTGGTTCAGCCGGTCGAGCTCGTGCGCCACCGTGAGCCCGGCGGCGCCGGCCCCGATCACGCACACCGTGAGCCGCCGATCCGGGCCGCCCGGAACGGCCGCCGGACCCGGCGCCGGGGTTGCCGCGCCGGTCCGGGCGCCGTGCGCCATCCGGTAGACGAGGGCGCGCACGTGGTTGACCGAGGCGGGCTCGGTGGGCGAGCCGGCGAGCGCGATGCCGAGGCCCTCGGGCGCGCGGGCCGGGTCGAACAGCAGCCCTTCGGCGACCGCGTGATCGAGCGGGGCGTCGAAGCGCAGTTCGGCGATGGTGCGGTAGGGGTGTTCGTGGCCGGGCCACAGCGCCGAGGGGTCGAGCGCGGCGCGGTTCGCGTCGGCGTCCTCGCCCAGGGGGTGCAGTTGCACCTGGAGGAGGGCGGTTGCCGCGCCCGCGGCGACCTGCGCGCGCAGCGCGTCGCCGAGCAGGGTCGGCGGCCGGTCGTCGCCGGCCGCCCGCGCCGGGGTGCCGGGCGGTGCGACGGGGAAGCGGAGGCCGCCGGGGTCGTGCCGGCCGCAATCCGGCGCGTCCTCGGAGGGGACGATCCGGTAGCGGACCAGCCACGGCCGTCCGGTGCCGTCGGCGTAGAGGCGCGGCACCTGTGAGTGGTAGTGGTAGCGGAGGTAGTCGACGGGCTCGCGGACCTGCTCCCACACGGCGTCGCGCACGTGGGGGTGCTCGCGGGCCAGCTCCTCCTTGTCGGCGTCGGTGCCGAAGGTGAACCGGTGGAACATGGCGGCGTCACGCGCGAACAGGCGGCGCCCGGTGTTCAGGGTCAGGTTGAACGGGGAGCGGCCGGGGTCCGCGGGGTGCGCGGGATCCAGGAACAGCAGCGACACGCCCCGGGTCGCGGGCAGGACCTCATCGGCCCGCTCACCGCTGCTGTAGCGGGCGAACACCGGCACACTGCGGCCCGGGGTGAAGAACGGGTGCGGCGCGGGGCCGGGGTGCGCGACGAACGTGGCCGCGCCGCGCACCGCCGCGCCGTCGGCGTGGAAGAAGCGGCGGCGGGTGCGGTGCGACGCCTGCGCCATCACCTCGAAGCGTCTCAGCAGCGCCGCGAACTCGGAGTCGTAGGCGTCCAGGGCGGGGTCGTCGTGGCCGGCCGAGAAACGCAGGCCCGCGACCGCGAGGCGTCCGCTCACCGCTGCACCGCCACCGGGCCGGGGCCGGACGCGGTCTCCAGGTAGGCGGCCTGGCAGGCGCTGCGGCGGATCTTCCCGCTGGTGGTCTTCAGGACCAGGCCGCGACGGCCCACGACCACGTCGTCGCAGGTGATGCCGTGGGCGTCGGCCACCGCCCTGCGGACCGCACGCACGATCGCGGTCCGGTCCTCCTCCGTGGGCTCGTCGCCGGTCTCCACCAGGACCACCAGCCGTTCGCCCGCCGGGTCGGTCTCCTCGGCGGGCACCGAGAAGGCCGCGACGCCGCCGCTGCGGACCAGGGGGTGGCAGCCGCGGACGCTGTCCTCGATGTCCTGCGGGTAGTAGTTGTGGCCGCGGATGATGATCATGTCCTTGAGCCGCCCGGTGACGAACAGTTCGCCGTCGTGCAGGAAGCCGAGGTCGCCGGTGCGCAGGTAGTCGCGGGGGTCGCCGTCGGCGACCCGTGCCCCGAAGACCTCGCTCGTCTGCTCCGGCAGGCCCCAGTAGCCGCGGGCCTTGGTCACCGAGTCGACCCAGATCTCGCCGACCTCGCCCGGTTCGCACGGGCGCCGGGTCTCGGGGTCGACCACGCGCAGGCTCGCGCCGGGTTTGCTGATGGTGCCGCAGCCGTAGTAGACGGCGGCCGGCCGCGCCGGGTCGTCACCGATGGGCACGGCGCGGCCCAGCCGGATGGCGTCGGCGTCCACCCGCAGCGGGCCGCTGCCGCCCATCGTGAGGCTGAGGGTGTGCTCGGCCAGGCCGTAGGTGGGGTAGAAGGCTCCGGCGGGGAACCGGGCCGCGGCGAAGGCGTCCAGGAACCGTTCGACGGTGGCCGGGCGGATCAGTTCGCCGGAGGAGCCCACCACGCGCAGTGACGAGAGGTCCCACTCGGCGCGCTGGGCCGGGGTGGTCTTGCGCGCGACGAGGTCGAACGCGAAGTTGGGCGCCGCGGTGTGCGTCGCGCGCACCCGGGACGCGACGTCGAACCACACGGCGGGACGCCGCAGGAAGCTCAGCGGGGACAGCACGTGCGTGCGGGCCGAGTGCCCAACGAGGGTGTTGAGGAGGAAGCTGATGAGGCCGAGGTCGTGGAAGTGCGGGACCCAGGTCACCGCGACGGTGTCGTCGCCCAGCTTCAGGTCCCGGGCGATGGAGTCGAGCTCGTGGTGGATGTTGCGGTGGCTGACGATCACCCCCTTGGGGCTTCCGGTCGACCCGGAGGTGTACTGCAGGAACGCGGGGGCGTCCAGGTCGGTGGGCTCGTGCCAGTCCCGCAGGCCGGGTGCGGCGTCGGGCGCGGAACCGGGGCGGTCGGTCTCCTCCCACGGCACATCGGGCCAGGTGGGAGCGCCGGGCGCGGACGGCTTGGCGCGGGCGCCCGCCTCGGCCAACTCGCGGTAGGGGCTGTGGGTGAGCACCAGCCGGGCCCCTGAGCTCGCGGCGATGGCGGCGAACACTCCGATGTCGTGCCCCGGCCGGAACGGGTTCGGCGGCGCGACGGGGACCGGGACGAGCCCGGCGGCCTGGCAGCCCAGGAACGCGCTGACGAAGTCGAGCGAGGGCAGATAGAGCAGGATCACCCGGTCGCCGGGCGTGAGTCCGCGTCGCACGAGACCGGCCCGGATCCGCTCCGCGTCGCCGGCCAGGCGGCGCACCGTCATCGTCTCGACGTCGTTGCCGTCGTCGTCGGTGAAGACGAAGAGCTCGCGGCCGGGGACGCGTTCGTGCAGTTCCCGAAAACGGGTCGGCACGGATCGTTCCCTGATAGCGGCGTGCGGAGCGCCGGCGCTGATGTCGGCCAAGGATCTCCCTCTCAGCGATGTGCCGGATTCCCGAGACCGGGGTGGGCCGCGAGAGAAGCCCGAAATCGCGTGAGGCTCGCCGGCGCGCCCCGACCGTTCACCGGAGAATTTCCGGTCACCCTATCGGATCCCGGGAAAACGGCGATGAACCTTATCGAAGCGGTCACCGACCGCGCGACGGCCTTTCGGCCACCGCGGCAACCTGCGGTTCTTTCCGGGAATTGTCACGGCGATGGAAGCCGGCGGGGGCACCGGAATTCCCATCACATTCGCGATGACGTACACCACACCGCATTCCGGGCCACGGTGCGCCATGGCTTGACGGGCGGAAATACCACCGGGGCCACATCCCCGCGCGGATTGCGGGCCGGCACATCCGGGCGACCGGGGCCGTCCGGAACCCGGGCACCGTCGGAACCGGATCCACGGTGTCGCGGCACCGTGCAGATGGCCGCGAAAACGCGGACCGGCCCGGCCATGACGGCCGGGCCGGTCGCTCGGGCACCGATGCCCGGGAAGCGGATCAGGCGAGGTCGAACCGGTCGAGGTTCATCACCTTGGTCCACGCCGCGACGAAGTCGGTCACGAACTTCTCCTTCGCGTCGTCGGCCGCGTACACCTCCGCGATCGCGCGCAGCTCGGAGTTCGACCCGAAAAGGAGGTCGACACGGCTGCCCGTCCACAGCAGCTCGCCCGTGGCGTCGTTGCGGCACTCGAAGGACTCGGCGTCCTCGTCGACCGGCCGCCACGTGTTGCCCAGGTCGAGCAGGTTTACGAAGAAGTCGTTCGTGAGCGTGCCCGGCGTCCGGGTGAACACGCCCTGATCCGAAGCCTGGAAGTTCGCCCCCAGAACCCGCAGGCCGCCGACGAGGACCGTCATCTCCGGGGCGCTCAGGGTGAGCAGGTTGGCCCGGTCGATGAGCAGGTACTCCGCCGGGATGCGGTTGCCCTTGCCGAGGTAGTTGCGGAACCCGTCCGCGGAGGGCTCCAGGTGGGAGAAGGACTCGACGTCGGTCTTGTCCTGGGAGGCGTCGCCGCGCCCCGGGGTGAACGGCACCTCGATGTCGTGGCCGGCGGCCTTGGCCGCCTGCTCGACGCCCACGCACCCGGCGAGCACCACCACGTCGGCGAAGGAGACCTGCTTGCCGTCGCTCCGGGCGGCGTTGAAGGACCGCTGGACGCCTTCGAGGGTGTGGAGCACGGGCGTGAGCTTCTCGGGCTCGTTGACCTCCCAGGAGATCTGCGGCTCCAGACGGATGCGGCCGCCGTTGGCGCCACCGCGCTTGTCGCTGCCCCGGAACGTCGAGGCCGCCGCCCACGCCGTCGAGACCAGCTGCGCGACGGTCAGGCCCGAGTCACGGATCCGTGCCTTCAGGTCCGCGATCTCCTCCGCCCCGATCAGCTCGTGGTCCGGGGTGGGGATCGGGTCCTGCCAGAGCAGTTCCTCGGAGGGCACCTCGGGGCCGAGGTAGCGCACGGCCGGGCCCATGTCGCGGTGGGTCAGCTTGAACCACGCGCGGGCGAACGCGTCCGCGAACTCGTCGGGGTTCTCCAGGAACCGCCGCGAGATCTGCTCGTAGACCGGGTCGAACCGGAGCGCCAGGTCGGTGGTGAGCATGGTCGGGGCGTGCTTCTTCGACGGGTCGTGCGCGTCGGGAACGGTGCCCTCGCCGGCACCGTCCTTCGGCTTCCACTGGTGCGCGCCCGCCGGGCTCTTGGTCAGCTCCCACTCGTAGCCGAACAGGTTCTGGAAGAAGCCGTTGCTCCACTGCGTGGGCGTGCTGGTCCAGGTGACCTCCAGGCCGCTGGTGATGGCGTCGGCGCCCTTACCGGTGCCGTGGCTGTTCTGCCAGCCCAGCCCCTGGGCCTCCAGCGGGGCGGCCTCGGGCTCGGGGCCGAGGTGGCTGTCCGGGGCCGCACCGTGGGTCTTGCCGAAGGTGTGACCGCCGGCGATCAGCGCGACCGTCTCCTCGTCGTTCATCGCCATGCGGCCGAAGGTCTCGCGGATATCGCGGGCGGCGGCCAGGGGGTCCGGGTTGCCGTTGGGGCCCTCCGGGTTGACGTAGATGAGACCCATCTGGACCGCGGCCAGCGGCTTCTCCAGGTCCCGGTCACCCGAGTAACGCCGGTCGTCGAGCCAGCCGGTCTCGGGGCCCCAGTACACGTCCTCCTCGGGCTCCCAGACGTCCACGCGGCCACCGGCGAAGCCGAAGGTCTTGAAGCCCATCGACTCCAGCGCCACGTTGCCGGTGAGGATCATCAGGTCGGCCCACGAGATCTTGCGGCCGTACTTCTGCTTGACCGGCCACAGCAGCCGGCGCGCCTTGTCCAGGTTGCCGTTGTCCGGCCAGCTGTTGAGCGGCGCGAACCGCTGCTGGCCGGCCCCGGCGCCGCCGCGGCCGTCGCTGACCCGGTAGGTGCCGGCGCTGTGCCAGGCCATCCGGATCATCAGCGGGCCGTAGTGGCCGAAGTCCGCCGGCCACCAGTCCTGCGAGGTGGTGAGCACCTCGGCGATGTCCCGCTTCACGGCGTCGAGGTCGAGGGTCGCGAACTCCGCCGCGTAGTCGAAGTCCGGGCCCATGGGGTCGGCCACGGCGGGGTTCTTGGCCAGGATCTTGAGGTTGAGCCGGTTCGGCCACCAGCCGCGGTTGCCGCCGCCCTGCGTGGGGTGGGGGGCGCGGTCGTGCGCGACCGGGCAGCCTCCGGTGGCCTCCGCCGTCGCGGAGTCGGCGACTGCGTCGTGGCTGTCAGACATGGACATCCTTCCAGAGCAGGGAGGAACGGGTATTTCAGGAACTGCGTGCGTCAGAGCAGTCAGGGCACAGGCCCCAGTAGACGACCTCGGCCTCGTCGATCGTGAAGCCGTGGTCGTCCGACGCGGTCAGGCACGGTGCGTGGCCGACGACGCAGTCGACGTCGGCGATGGCGTCGCACGACCGGCACACGACGTGGTGGTGGTTGTCCGCCACCCGCGTCTCGTACCGGGCCACGGAACCCTGCGGCTGGATGCGGCGGATGAGCCCCGCTGTGGTCAGCGCCTTGAGCACGTCGTAGACGGCCTGGTGGGACACCGCACCGAGATTCGCGCGCACGACGCTGATGATCGACTCGGTGTCGGCGTGCGGATGATCGTGCACGGCGGCGAGCACCGCCAGCCGGGGGCTGGTCACCCGCAGCGCGACCTCGCGCAGCATGCGCTCGAAGTCCGAGGGCGTTGGCATACCGTGGAGTCTCACGGTTTTTCTTGAATAAGTCAAAAGAAGTGGCGGGGCGCGGACCAACGTTCGCCTTACGGACACCTCCCCGCCCTCACCGGGCCGCCGCCCGGCCGCCGCTTCCGGACCGGGCCGCCCGGCGGACGGCAGCGGGCCGCCACGGCCATGGCGCCCGGAGGGGGGCGCCTGTGGCCGTGACGGCCGGATCCGGTGCGGCCGGCCGCCGGAGACCACCGACGCCGCCACGGGGCGTCAGCCGCGGGGCAGCACCAGCCCCAGCACGGAGTCCAGCCGCGCCCAGTCACTCGTCACCACGCTCGCGTTGGCCGCCGCCAGTTGCCCGACCCGGTCGGCCGCCTCCTGCTCGCCCGGCGCGACGGCGTCGATCGCCGGCGCCACCGCGTGCGCCGCGGTCATGACCAGCAGGTAGTTGTTGGCCGCGTACCAGGAGGTGTCGATGCCGCCGCCCTCCACGTACGCCGTCGCCGCTCCGTCGAACACGACGAACCACGGCCGGATGCTCTCGTCCTCGTACCGCTCCCGGGGATCCCCGGCCTCGGCGTCGAGCACGGCGGGGAACGCCGTCGCCCGGTCGATCCCCCCATTCGCGGCCAGGTCGCGCAGGTGCCGCCCGTACTCTTCGTCGGTCCACAGGTCGTCGATCGGGTTGTCCCGCTCCACGGTGCCCGGTATGAGCTCGATGATGAACCGCCCCGCGAGGTCGTCCCGATCGGCCCAGTTCCCGGCGACGGCCGCGGCGTCGAGGGTGGGATGGTCCCCGAGCAGGTCGGCCGGACGGTAGACGGAATCGCCGAGCGTCTCATCGACCAGCGCGTCGAACTCGACGGGGCCGAGCCCTCCTCTGGCGTAGAAGCCGTCCTTCATCTCGATCTTCACCACGATCGGCCGATGCCCGGGGTTGGCGTCGTGCCAGGTGCGCATGTCGGTGAGACAGGCACGCAGATCCTTGTCGGTCCCCCCTTCGCGCAGCCCGGCCGGGTCGGTCGCGCCGACACAGTTATTGCTCTGCCCGAACAACTCGTGGTTGACCCGCCAGTTCCGGAAGAGGTCATCGGTCCAGACGTCGATCTCCACGAGCCCCGCACCGGAGTCCAGCGCGTCGGCGAAGTAGGGGTACATGGACTTTTCGTAGGCGTTGTGCAGCCCCACCGAGGTGGTGGCCGCCAACGACCCGGCATCGGCGTGGGCGGAGGAGGCCGGGGACACGACAGCCAGCAGCAGACCGAACACTGCGGCGCCGCCGAGCAGGGGGACGGTGGCGAGTGTACGGGGCACGGGGATCTCCTTGGGGGAATGGCGCGGACCACCCGCGTCATGGGGACGGGCGGAGCGCACGTAAGCGGGGGACGGGAGAAGGGAGCCCGGATGCTGAGGTAGGGGGAACGGATCGTGAAAGGAGGGCGTACGGGGAACAGCGATCGGCGTGCACGAAGGGCTACCGTTCGGCTGCTTATCGTGCCATTTCCAGGCGTCCCACGGAACCCGTGGCACCCAGTGTTTCTCGTCGGGAAACCCGCGCCACAGCTGAACTGCCTGGGGCCCACCCGCCCACGCGGAACGAACGATGAACTTTTCGCCCCCGTTCCCGACATCCGTCCCGGACGGGCGAGCCTGTCGGAAGGCTGACCGTTCTCACCGGCCTGGCCCATCGGAGCCGACGACATCTCCGCCGCGCGGCCGCCGGTTGCGGCCCTCAGCACGGTCGACTGCCCGCAATCACAGCTCCGTCTGATCCACGGCGAAGTCCTACAGCCTTCATCGGGCAAGCCGGCAAGTGTACCGGGTGCGTTTCCGCCGCTCCGCGCACGGGATCGACCAGACGGTCAAGATGTCACCCAGCCACACTGAAATCACCCCGCCGCCGCACCACAGTGTCCTGGTTCGAATTCACATTTCTTCGACGAGGTGAGAGAAATGAAATCGAATCCCGCGGTGATCTCCGCTGATTCTGACCTCGACAACCTTGTACGAGAGACCGTGCCGTTAAATCACGGAGGTCATGTGGCGCACACCAGCGCATGCGAGAACGCGCGGTCACCAAAATGCATTTGCGCCGGATGCGGCGGCAGCCAGCATGGCTGGCCTGGTCGTACCGCTCTTGCCCGGCAGGATTCTGACGAGGGGCGGGTCGCGTACCGCTCAGCGGTGGACCGGAGATGGTTCTCTGCGACCAATCGAACCAATCGAACAGAGAACGAGGCGAGGCGGACACGGCCTCGGCCGAAGGAGATGAAGGCCGCCGCGATGGGCACGGCGGTGGCCGACATCGTCGACTGGCTCGCCAGCGATCGCAACGCGATCGACGATGTGGACGCGATCGGCCGCGTCATCTCCACGCAGGTGATCTCCGAACTCGACGCGCATGTGGGAACGGAGCAGAGGGACGAGCTCCGGCGTGCGCTGCCCGGGCACTTCTGGTGCGAACTGCTGGCCCAGCTGTGCGGCGCCGCCGCGGTCGCCGACCGGACCGTCGAAGAGATCCCGACGTATGCGAAGTCCGCTGGCCCCGGTGCCGATGAACAACTCGGGTGGGCCGCGCTCAACCACTGCGTCGCGGGGTTCGCCCTGGACACGATTTGGGCGAGCGTGCTGCCATTGGTCGACAATCTGGCGATACTTCGACGTTCGCTGCGGGTTCTCGCCGTCCTCATCTGTCCGGATCCGGGGAATCACCGGGCAGTGGCTCAACTTTGCGTCTCTCCCGAGGCGCGGGCCATCATCTCGGACGTGGCCGGGAGCCGGATCCTGGAAAGCTTCGGCCCGGCTCTGGACCCCATCTCGGCGGGCTGAGCAGGCGTTGTGTGGACAACCCGACGCTGTGCCCCTCGATGAGCAGAAGCTGTTTCACGTTGCGCGGCTTCGCCACGCCGCGCGCTTCCCCTGATCGATCAACGCCAGCACTCAAGCCATGGACGGAGTCCCGCAAGGCTGGCGTCCAAGAGGTTGCAAGGCCCTGCCGACCGAATGCAAGCGGTGTGTCCAACTCCTCCGCCGACTATCAGCATCAAGCGGGCCGCGGCGGTGCGGCCCACGGCACGGAGGTGCGGATGTGGACTGGATCGAGGTACCTATCGGAATTGACGCCGACAGGTGGGTGACGCGGCGAGGCTGCCGCACGGTGCTCGTGCTCGTGCACACGGTGGCATGCGGGCAACGGCTGCTGGACGTGGTCGCGTTGCTGCGCCGGGACCTGAGGGTGCAGTTGGTGTTCGCTGCCGCGCCCTCCGCGTTCAGCGCCGGTGTGGCGGAGTTCCTGAGCAACCTGGGCGGAGCGGTGCTGCCGTGGGAACAAGCGACGCGTACGCGCTTCGACCTAATTGTCGCGGCGAGTACCGGAGGGATCGAGCACATGCACGCCCCTGTGGTACTGCTGCCGCATGGCGCGGGATTCACCAAGTTCGTGTCCGCCGCCCGCACGGGCTCCCGGGACGGGCGGCGCGAAACGTACTCGCTTGGTCGGCAGTGGCTGGTGCGCGATGGCCGCGTGCTGCCTGCCGCCTTGGTGCTGGCACATGAGGAGGAGCGGTCGCGGCTATCCAGAGTGTGCCCGGAAGCGCTGGAAGCCGTTGTGGTGGCAGGAGATCCGTGCGCCGACCGACTGGCGGCCAGTTGCCCGAAGCGAGGCGCCTACCGGCGGGCGCTGGGAGTCGACGACGGCGAGCGGCTGGTGGTCGCCGCTTCAACGTGGGGACCGGCCTCGCTCCTTGGGGCACGCCCGGACGTGCTTGCTCGGCTGGTGGCGGAGGCGCACGGCAGCCGGTGGAGGGTGGCTTTACTGGCCCACCCCAACGTGTGGTTCGGCCACGGGGTATGGCAGGTGCGGTCGTGGCTGGAGAAGGCCGTGGCCGCAGGGCTGTTGGTGGTGCCGGTGGAAGCGGAATGGCGCGGCGTGCTGATCGCCGCCGACGCGGTGGTCAGCGACCACGGCTCCACGTGCCTGTACGCCGCCGGCCTCGCTCGCCCCGTCTTCCTCACCGGTGACGGCAGGGCTGACGTCGACCCGGCGGCGCCCATGGCCGAACTGATGCGTCGCGCCGGCGCGCTACCGGCCGACGGCGCGATTCTGCCAACCGTGGAGCGGGTGTGCGCCACGTGGCGAGCCGACCAGCTCGCCGGTGTAGCCGCACGCATCACCGAGTTCGCCCGCCGGATGCGGCGCTGCCTGTACGAGCTGCTCGGCCTTCCCGAGCCTCCGGATCCGGCGCGCTTCGACGCTGTTGCCGCTCCCACTGTGCTGGACGCGGGTGTGACGGGGGAGGCAGCATGAATCCGCGAGGCTCGAAGATCGTCGTGGCAGGGGTGGCGAGCCTCGGGGTCTCGGTGCCGACGGGCGGTTTTCCGCTGACGGACGGGCCGACCCGATTCCCTGACTGGATGGAGGTCGGGGTCACCGGGGTGGGGGCCAACGTCGCCCAGGCTCTCCGGCGTCTGGGCGACGAGGTGGAGCTGTGCACCATCATCGGCGCCGACCTGGCGGGCGAGCTCGTACGTACCGAACTTCGTGCCCGTGGCCTGTTGGGGATGGGGGCGATCACGGGTCCCGGTTCGTCGCTCGCGGTCTCGCTGGTCGCGGAGGACGGACGGCGCGCAGGACACTCGCTGCTCCGACACGTCAACGCGGTTGACTATCCCGTCGAACTGTTCGGGCGGTTGAGCGCGGAAGCGGACCTGGCGGTACTGACGACCGCGTCCTTCGCACGGCCGTTGATCGAGCCCGCCACCGATCTCGACATGCCGATCGCTGTGGACGTGCATCTCATCTCCGACGTCCACGAGGAGGAGCGCCGTCCCTGGCTGGCGGCGGCGGACATCCTTTTCTGCTCGCACGAGCGGCTTCCGTGTTCAGCGGAGGAGTGGATCGCGCAGGTGTTCGCCGCCTACCCGGGCTGCTTGATCGCGGCGGTGGGGTGCGGAGCCGACGGCGCGGTCCTCGGCGTGCGGGACGGCAGCCTAGTACGTGCCCGCACCGCGCCGCCTCGTCCCCTCCAAAGCACGGTCGGGGCCGGGGACACCCTCTTCGCCTCCTTCCTGCACGGCTGGCTTGCCGGCGGTCACCCGGCCGATGCGCTCGGCCAAGCGGTGCTGCATGCCAGTTGGAAGATCGGCGCCGGGTTCCCGGGGGCCGGTCACCTCACTCAGGACGAGTTGCGCTCCCTAGCTGACCGCCATCCTCTCCAAGTCGAAGTCGGCCGGTGGTCGTGACGGCCACCCGGATCGTGCTGGCCCCCTGCGGGCTAGCACGACCCGACGGCTTGCCGGGCTCGCCGGAGACGCTCGACCCCCAAGCGGTCCCCCAACTGCTCCAGGATCTCCAGCGCACCGGCGTAGCAGTCGCGTGCCTCATCGGTGCGGCCATGGCGTGCGGCGATGTTCGCCATGCCCTCCAGAGCCGCGGCCTGTCCGGTTTTCGAGTTCCGGGCGCGCAACTCGGCCATGGCGTCCGCGATGCGGGAGGTTGCCGCCTGGGGGTCCGCGCTGGCCACGGCCTCCGCGAGAGCGACGAGCGCCAAGGCGCGGTTGTGGGGATCATCCGGCTCCTCAAGAAGCCGGAGCGCCCGCTCCAGGTGGAGGCGGGCCAGAGGGTATCGGGCGGCGCGGTTGTGTGCGCGTCCCAGACCGATCAGGGTGAGCGCGGTGTTGTGCGGCCTGTTCAGCCCCTCGTCGAGCCGCAACGCGGCCGTGAAATGGATGATGGCCGCGTCGACGCGGTCGTTGTCCAGCGCCAGCAACCCGCGATGCCGCTGGGTTTGCGCGAGGCGCCCCCGTTCTCCGCGCCGGGCCCAAATCCGCTCTGCCTGGTCGAGGGCGTCCTGTGCCTGCTCCTCCTGGCACAGCCGGCCGTGAACCTGCCCTATCCGGTCCAGGATCCGCGCCTGGGTGAACTCGTCGTCGATGCTGCGAGCGGCCCGCAACGCCGCGGAGGCGGCGTCCAGCCACACCCGGGCGTAACTGCGATGGATGTACAGCGGCCACAACCCTTCGGCGATGTCGATTGCCTCCCTCGGACTGCGATGGTCCACCGCGTACTCGGTCAGCTTCACCAGGTTGCCGCGTTCGCGTTCCAACCACCCGATGGCCGCTTCCTCGTTGCCGAAGACGCCTTCGAACTCGGGCGCCGGCCGGCGGTAGCGGGTGATGTAGGGACGCAGTTTGCGATCCGCCGCGAGCGCCTGCCGCCGGTAGGTCTGGAGAAGATGGTCCATCGCAGCGAGACGGGTGATTGTGTCCTCCTCTTCCTGTGCCTTCTCGTGAGCATGCCGGCGGATCAGGTCATGAAGCCGGAACACCCCAGGTGCGGTCTCCTCGATCAGGCTCGCGGCAATCAGTCGCCGGAGGGGACCCTCGGCTGAGCCGTCGCCAAGTGCCCGAAGCACCAACCGCGTGATGTCCGGACCAGGATGCCAGCTAAGCCGTCGGTACAGCCGCGCGGGCGCCTCGCCCAGCGCGGCGTAGGACAGGTCGAACGCCGCCCGCAGCGGTGGCGTCTCCTCTCCGTCCGGGCTCAGCGAGGCCAGCCCTCGGGTTCGCTCGGTCAGCTCGCGAACCGTGTCCGCCAGCGGGTCCGTCGTGCGCTCCGCGATCTGCACGGCGACGGCGTTGACCGCGATCGGCAGCCCGGCGCAGATCTCCGCGATCCGCCGAGTCGCGGCCGGTTCCTCAGCGGTACGCCCCGCACCGACCAGGCGCTGGAGCAGGTCGACCGTGTCCGTCTGGTCCAGCGGCGCCACCCGAACGAACTCCGCACCGTCGAGGGACAATCCGGCCAGCCGCACGCGGGAGGTCACCACCACGACATGACGTCCGACACCGGGCAGCATCGCGCGCACCTGGGCCGACGACGCGGCGTTGTCCAGCAGGATCACGAGTCGCCGATCGGCGGTTACGGACCGGAACCAGGCCGCACGCGTCGCCAGGTCCGGCGGGATGGTCGCGGGCTCCAGTCCCAGGGCTCGGAGGAAGATGTCCAACATCTCGCCGGGGTCCAGTGGGCCCTCCGCGGAGAAGCCGCGGAGATCGCCGTAAAGTTCACCGCCTTCGAGCCGTGCGGACTGTTCGCGGAGAAATCGGATGGCAAGTCCGGTCTTGCCGACACCGGCGAGCCCGCTCAGCACGATGAGCGCCGTCTGGCCGTCTCGCTCGGCGCGGTCGACCAACGCGGCCATACGGGTCAGTTCACGGCGGCGGTTCACGAAGTGCGGAGTGACCGGTGGTAGCTGTTTCAGCAGTCCAGGAGCCTGAGAAGTGTGCACGTGAATGCCGCCGTGCACGCTTCCGGCCTGTACGACATGCCCGACGACATTTCCCCGGAGGTTCGACGACCATCCCTCTCCGGCATGCCCACCCCCGGATGAGGGATGCATAGCCAGATGACCTCCCTCGCCGACCCTATTCCTAGAGCCTTATACCCGTTTCGAGGTAATGCTGCACGTGTCAGGAGGAAGAAAAGGAAAGTTCTCTCCAGAGCGCGTCCGACGCGACTCAGATGCCGACGGTACTCACCACGAAATCTACAGAAATGCGCGTCCCGCGCGCATAGGAGCAACCGGTTCCGCAGCTAAATCAAGAAAGGTGGAGATCTCCGTCGACACGCGCCCCGCCTTCCTCGCCCCTTCTCCTAGCCGACGATCGATGTCGGGACAGCGGCCGCGACGCTATGCAGCCACACCCAGCCGAGTACGGGCAGCCCAACAAGACACGCAAGAGCGGACTTCAGCAACGAGTTCCTTGCCAACGACGTTAGGACCGGCAAACGCGATCGCGCTCACATGGCAGAAGTGCGCCCAGAACGGCGACGACCCCCGGAGTAAGCACAGCATACCGGATGGGTTGCACCTACCTGACCTTTGCGGTCTAGCCCTCACGTTTCGACATTTTTCCCTTTTGGGGGATTGTGTCGAGCAATGCGCGGATAAGCGCCTTGTCAGGAAGATCGAGACGGGTGAGTACCTCTTCAGCCTGCTCAAGGTGCCGCCGGGCCCCGTCGAGATGGCCGTGGTGCAGCAGCACGCGGCCGAGCGCCATGAGAGCCTGCGCTCGCTCATGCTCCAGCCCGCTCTGGCTGGCGGTGTCGACCGCATGTCGGTGGCGCTCGAGGGCTACCGTGACGCGTCCCTGCCGGTGCGCCGTGTCGGCGAGCCCGAGCACGGCTTCCACGCTGGTTCGGGGGTCGCCGACGGAATCAGACAGGTCGCGACTCTGCTCAAAACAGGCTTGCGCCTGTTCGATGTCACCGCTGTTGAGATGGAGCCGTCCCAGGTTGCACAGCGTTGCGGCCTCGGCCCATCGATCGCTGACCTCACGACACCGAGCCAGGGCGTCGGCGTACAACGCCAGTGCGCGCCGGTTGTCCCCTCGATATGCCGTGAGGTCCGCCAAGTTGGCCAGCATGATGCCCTCTCTGCGGCGGTCCCCAAGCTCGTGGAACAGAATCAGGATTTCCTCACACAGCGCCGTGGCGTCCCGGTACTTCCCCAGTCTTTGGTACGTGCCCGCGAGGTTTCCCTTTGCGTCCGCGAGCCCGCGGACATCGTGCAGGGACTCGAAGATCACGATGGCTTCGGAGTAGTCGCTGATCGCCGGATGGCAATTCCCCTGCCCCACCAAGACATCGGCGCGCTGCTTGAGCGCCATCGCCACTCCCGGCCGGTGCCCCAGACTGCGGAATCGCGCGAGCGCCTCGTCGTGGACATCGCGAGCGAGATCGAACCGCCCGAAAATCCAGTGGACCCTTCCGGTAAGACTGAGCGCGTGTGCTACTCCCAGGTCGTTCTCCGCGGCGCTCCAGTAGTCGCGAGCGGCCTCAGCAGAGGCAAGCGCCTCAGCAGTCGCTCCCATTCGGACTTGGGCTCGCCCCAGTTCGTACAACGCGTAAGCCAACTCCGCGGGGCGGTCGGCCGCATGCCAGACACTTATGGCGCGGCGGTGGAGTTCCACGGCCACGTCCCATGGTCCGTCGCGGTCATAGTAGTCCGCGACGACGTTTGTGATCCTCGCCGCCTCGACCTCAAACCCGGAATCAAGGGCAAATCGAAGTACTGTCGGCAGAACGCCGGCATGGCGTTTGAACCACGCGGTGGCCTCCTGCTGCGACGGCACTTCGCCGGATGTCTGAGCACGATCCGCAGGGATTTCCAACCGGAGCCGATGCGGGGAAAGCACCCGATCGGCTGTGGCGCACGTGGCAAGGTAGTGCGTCAGCATCCTCTGGTGGACCTTGCGCTGTTGCTCGTGCGTGAGCTCGACGCGCGCACGGTGGTGTGCGAAGACACTGAGCAACGCGTGCTGGCGGAAGAGATCCCGCTCGTGTTCCTCGATCAGGTGGGCATCGCTGAGTTCGTCGAACACCGTGTCTGCCGCATCGAGCGGCTGACCGATTACGGCCGCCGCCGTCCGCCGATCCACCGGGGCCCCTGGATGCAGTCCGAGCTGGAGAAACGCGGTCCGCGCAGGAGCTGACAGTGTGCGCAGCGACAGCTCGAACACCGCCTCCAGGCTTCGCTGACCCGCCCGGAACACGTTCAGGCCGTCCTCGGCTTCACGCAGGCGGGCCAGAATGTCCTCCGCCGTCCACGACGGATGAGTCCGGAGCTTGGCGGCTACCAGCCGCAGGGCGAGAGGATGCGACGACGCCTTGGCGACGATCGCCGGTCCGGCATCCCCGATCTCGCCGCGGCTCCGCCGCGCGACGGCAGCAAAGAGATCCAGCGCCTTATCCGGCTCTGGTGGTGCGAGAGAGAGATGATGGGCGCCGTCCAGTTCGTGGAGCCTACGACGAGCGGTGACCAGGACCATGCAGTCGGGGCCGCCGGGGAGTAACGCCCCTACCTGGTCGGCGTTGAGCGCGTCATCCAGCACGATCAGAATCCGCTTTGTTGCTGTGTAGTGCCGTAGCAGCGCAATTCGCTGTCCCAGAGACGGGGGGATCCGCTCCGGTGGAACGTCAAGCAGGCTCAGCAGTTCGGCGACGGCGTCCGTTGTGTTCAGGGGCGGATATCGGCCGGCGTGCGCGCGTAGTCCCACATACAGGCATCCATCTGAATATTCTGCCTTGATGCGGTGCGCAACATGGATTGCCAGACTCGACTTCCCCACGCCCGGCATACCACTGATCACGCAAACCCCGGTCGCGGCACTCGCGGCGGCGGACCGGACAGCGGCCAGTACCTCCGCGACCTCCGCGTCACGACTGGTGAAGTCGGCCAGGTCCCGTTCGAGGTTGTCCCGTGCCGGCCCACGTTCGGAGTGAACCGCGGTGGGAGGCGTAGACGGCGGGGGTGACGGCGCATCGCCGCCCCGCAAGAGGTCGACGAACGTCGCCTGGAGCTCGGGCGCGGGATCGAGGCCGGCCTCGTCGGCCAGTCGGCGCCGCAGACGTTGGTAGGCCGCCAGCGCCTCGGTCGTACGACCGTCCCGTCCGAGCGCCTGCATCAGGAGGCTGGTCAACGCCTGGTTCAGCGGGTAGCGCTCCAGCGCGTCGCCCAGCACGGCGATCACCTCCGCCGGCGGGCGCAATCTCAACCCGATTCGAGCCCATTGCGCCACCGCGGACTGGTGCGCATTCTCCATCGTTTCGCGGACGCTCCCCGCCCATGAGCCAGGGACGCCCGCCAGGGGATCGCCTCGCCAGAGCGAAAGGGCTTCCGAGAGCAGCGCCAACGCGTCGGTGTCCGCACCGGTTTCCGTAAGTGCCGCAGCCGACGAGCAGAGCCGCCGAAACCGCCGCCAGTCGACCGCTTCGTCATCGATCCGCAGTTGGTATCCGCCCGATCGCTGTTGGACACACGACCGATCACCTCCAGCCTGCTCCAGCAGGCCGCGCAGACGGCTGGCGTAGCTGTAGAGGGTGCGGCGCTTATCCCTCGCACCGTCCCACAGGCGATCCGCGATCACGTCATGGGCCACTGCCTGGTTCCCCGAGAGCGCCAGGATCACCAGCAGCGTCAATTCCTGACTCGGGCGCAATTCCACGAATTGATCACGAATACGCAGTCGCACGTGGCCGAGAACGTCAAGCTCCACCGCTCCTCCCCAGCGCGCCGCCACAACTGAAGGTTCCGCACACAGTGAAGAGATAAACCACCAAGAAAACTCTCGAACAGATCTCCACACGCCTACCATTCACACTTGACACGACTACCTGCCCAAACGACAAGGAATGATCGATGACATCAGGGAGAGTGACCCGAACTGGCCGCCCATATTGGCGATCATTTATTGAATATGCACATGCAGACGCGCCATGCAAATGCGAAACATGGGCGAGGTGACATCCCAGAACCAGGAGTGAGCATCACCAAGCCGTACAACTCGCTTCACTGCGAGTGGCCGCCTCGCTGCATTGCCCGCGGTTCTGTCAGGTGGGGGACGCGGCGCGCGCGGATCCCCCCTGACAGAACCGCGGGGGCTAAGCTGCCTGTCACCAGCCCCGGCACCCCGTAGGCACCGAAGGATTCGTCAGCGACGATGCGCGCCACCACCGAACCTCCCAACTCGCGGACCCACCAGGGCGGGACATCCACAATCGCGTGCGAGGAAGTGCGCCCGGACGAGCGCAGGTGGTCGACCTTTCCCGATCGGCGGCGGGTGCTCGTCATCGCGCGGACGTTCACCTCGGCCGTGCGTGCCGGCGAGGCGCTGGACGTGCTGCGCGGCGACTTCCGGCTGGAGTTCGACTTCTGCTTCGATGACACCTCCGCCTTCCGCCACGGCGTCGCCGAACTGCTGGCCCGCTTGCGGACGCGGCAGGTGAGCTGGGTGGAGGCCGTGCGGACCACGTACCACCTCGTCATCACGGCCAGCGAGAACGTCGACCTCACCCCGTTCCGCGCCCCGGTCATCGTCCTGCCGCACGGAGTCGGGTTCCAGAAGTGGGTGCCCGACTCTCTCGGGACGGGGCGGCGGGTGTCCGGGATCGTGCGCGAGGCTTCGCGCGAATCCGGAGACATTCGGCTGGTCGTCTCCCACCCGGACCAGGTGGAGCAGCTCCGTTCGGTGTCGGCTCGGCTGGCGGCGCGGTCGGTGGTCATCGGGGATCTGGCGTTCGACCGGCTGCGGGCGGGGCTGCGCCTGCGCGAGCGTTACCGCGACGCACTGGGGCTCGCCGCCGGGCAGCGGCTGGTGGTGCTCACCTCGACATGGGGCGAACGGTCGGCCCTCGGCGCGCACGAGCGGCTGCCGGGACGGCTGCTCGCGGAGCTGCCCGTCGACGGGTACCGGGTGGCCGCGGTGCTGCACCCCAACATCTGGTTCCGGCACGGCCCCTGGCAGGTGCGGCACTGGCTGGCCGAGGCGCTGGACGCCGGGCTGCTGCTCATCCCACCGGAGGACGGCTGGGCCGCCGCCCTCGTCGCCGCCGACGTGGTGCTCGGCGACCACGGCTCGGTGACCCTGTACGCGGCGGGCCTGGACCGGCCCCTCCTGCTGGCGGCCTTCGGTGCCGAAGAGGTCGTTGCGGACACCGCGATCGCGCATCTCGGCACGCACGCCGCCGGCCTGAACGTGCACGCCGCGCTGCGCCCGCAGATCGAGCAGGCGATGGCCGAGCATGTTCCCGGCCGGTACACGAGCACCGCGGACCGGGCGTTCGCCCACGTCGGTGAATCCAACCGGCGTCTCGCGGATCTGTGTTACGACCTGCTCGGCCTGCCCGCCGCGGACAACGGCGCCGGCCGGCGCACACCCAATGCCCCGGTTCCCGACCGTCCCCGCTCGGCCCGGGCGTTCGAGGTGCGGTCGTGGTCGGACGCCGATGGCGGCGTGCACGTGGTGCGCTATCCCGCCGCCGTCCGCCCGGCCGACGAGGAGCCCGCCGGACTTCGCCACCTCTGCGCGGCGGAATCGGAACCCGACCAGCGGTTCGTGGAGAACGCTTCGGTCGTCTACCGCGACTCCGGAGCCGCCGAAGCCCGCTTTCCGGAACACGCACGGCGGCTGCTCGACCTGTATCCGGGGGCCCTGCTGTCCGCGACCCCGGCGGCGGGAGGGTGCGACTGCCTGCTGCGCGACGGCCGCACGGTGCGCCTGCGCTCCGCCGCTCCCCTGGCGCTGCCGGTGCTGACCGGCCTGGCGTACACCCTGCTGCGCGAGAGGCGGCTGGTCACCGGCGAGCACCTGTTGCACGTGGACGGGCTGGGCGACGGCCCGCACCCGGTGTCCGTGGAGTGCGCGACGCCGTGACGGCCGTGGCGCGCGCTCAGCCCAGACCGTTGAGGAGCGCCGCCACCTCCGCGGCACGCGGGCTTCGGAACCGGGCGAAGATCTCGTACGCCCGGTTCAGGTGCGTCCGGGCGTCCTCGACCGCGCGCAGCTCGGCGTAGATCGCGCCGAGGCTCTGGCGGTATTCGGCCTCGTAGTAGTCGTGATCGTCTCGTTCGAGATCGGCGATCGCCGCCCGATATGTCGCGATCGCCGCCATGGTGTGGCCGGCCGCCGCGAGAGCGTCGGCGAGGCTGCCGCGCGCACGGTTCGCCATCCGCGTGTCAGGGGGCGTCAACCTCTCGAACGCGGCGATCGCCGCGCGGATCTCGGTGACGGCCTGCTCCGCCTCGCCCATGGCCAGTCGGGTACGCCCGGCGAAGTAGCGGGCGAGCGCCGCACCCCGGGGAGCCCGCGGATCGTCCGACCGCAGGTTGAGCCGCAGGCTGTGCGCGTAGGCGTCCAGAGCGCGAGGCCGGTCGACGGTGTCGAGGTACCGGCCGTAGAACTCCCATACCGACGCGGCGAGCAGCGGATCCTGCTCCTCGCGCACCAGGTAGAGCGCCCGTTCCAGCTCCGTGCGGGCCTGGTCGGCGCGGCCGAGGTCGGTGAGGGGCCGCGACAGCAGGCTGCGCAGCCGCGCCTCCGTGGCGTGCGCCCCCTGCCGCCGGGCGGCGTCGGCGCCGCGGCTGCCGGTCTCCACCCAGTCGGCGAGGTAGCGGTGGTTGAGGTAGAGGGCGGTGGCGAGCTCGGCGATCCGGTAACCGTACTCGTCGAGTCCTTCGGCCTCGGTCGCCCGCAGGACGGCGAGGATGCCGTCGCGTTCGGCGCGCAGCCAGGCCAGCGCGCGGCCGCGAGCGGTGCCGCGGTCGCCGGGGAAGGGGGTGTCGTGCCCGGCGGCGAGCCCACGAGCGTCGACGGTGCTGAGCCGGGGCCCCATGATGGCCAGGTCGGCGTGGGCGAGCGTCGCGACGTAGCGGTCCAGGCCGGCGCGCAGCACGGTACCGCCCGCTGCGGCGCCGTCCCGCGCGGTGGCGCGGTCCAGGGCGTGCAGCCGGACCAGCCCGTGGACGAACCGGAACGTTCCCTCCGCCTCCTTCACGAGGAGATCGGCGGCGCAGAGCTCGGCAAGCGGCGCGGCCGTCTCGGACGGGGTACGGCCGACGGCGTCGGCGGCCAGGGCACGGTCGAAGACGCGGCCCGGCCAGCAGCCGAGCGCCCGGTACACGGCCGCCGCGTCCGCGGACAGTCCGGCGTAACCGACGTTGAAGATCGAGGTGAGGGCGAAGCCATCGGAGACGGACAGCGCCCGGAGCCGTCGCTGTTCATCGGCGACTTCGGCGGCGAGTGCCGCGATGCTGAGGTCCGGGTCGGCCTTCAGCCGTCCGGCGACGATGACGAGGGCCAGCGGAAGGCCCTCACACGCCGCCACGATCGCGGCCAGACCGTGCGCGTCCACACCGTCGAGACGCCGTCCGCACTGCTTGGCCAGCAGCTCCGCGGAGTCGGCGTCCTTGAGCGGATCCAGCCGCAGCCACTCGGCATGGTCGAGCGCGAGCTCCCCGAGCCGGGCCCGGCTCCCCACGGCCAGCACCGCGCTACCCGGCCCTTGCGGAACCAGCTGCGCCACCTGAGCCGCCTGAGTGGCGCCATCGACGACCACGAGCAGGCGGCGATCGTGGGTCACGGACCGGTACCGCGCGAGCCGCTCCGGGAGCCGGGCGGGCATCTCCTGCGACGGCACGCCAAGGGAGACCAGAAGCTGCCCCAGCGCCTCGTTGGCCCCGGCGAGCCCGTCGGGGTCGAGCAGCGTGTAGTCCACGTAGAGCTGGCCGTCCGCGAACAGACCGGCCATGACGCTGGCGAGCTTGTGGGCGAGCGTACTCTTGCCGACGCCGCGCGGCCCCTCGACCACGAAGATCGGGACCCCGTCCCTGCCCTCCGCCCCCGGATCGATCGCCGCGCGTCCCCGCCGCAGCGCGTCCTCCCGGTCATGCCACCCCGGCGGCGGCTTCGGCACTTCATGGGGGACATCGCCGGCGCGCTGGTGCACGTTCACGTTCACGTTCCCCGCGACCGACCCGGCCTGCACCGCCGTCCCAGCGTTCTCCGCACGATTGCGCACACCGGAGGGCTCGTCACCGGGATTCACGGGGTCACGCACTGCGTCCTCCTGGGCGGAGTTCGGGGGAACCGGGACGTCAAGTTCTCGTCAGGGGCTGCGTGCGGCAACCGGAGAGCGGCGGACCTGCCCCACCACTGACCGATCGGGGCACGCCCCAGGTTAGCGTGGCCCACCCCGCTGGAGCCGCCGACGCCCACCCCGGGAGGCCCGCGGAAAAGCCGGTTCACCGGTGCGTATGATCTTTGCTGCGTTTCGCCAGGCTGCCGCCTGGGCACCGCGCAACGGGTGCTGTCCCACAGCGGGCATACGTTCTCTTCGCGCCAATGCAGTACTGCGGTTGTATCCCGCTGACGATCAACCTTGCCACGGGCCTGGTGAACTGTTCGGAGCGCTGTGACGCGTCGGTCGGCTAGAACGGGCCGGCATGCGGAGCGGCAGAGTGCACGTCGACCGAGGGCCGCAGAACACCGACCGTAATGGTGCGAGGAATCCGAGGTGACCGCTTCTGGACAGTCGATGAGCAGGAGCCGCTCCGACATCGCTCCATCAGCGTGCCACCGGAGTCATACGGCGTCCTCGAATCGGCGTTTTCGCGGAACTCTTCCTGGTGGACAGCTTTTCCGCGCACGCGATTACGACACCAAATCCGCGGCCATAGGGCGCAGCACCGTTCCCCCGCCGGCATTGCCTCCTTGGAATCGTCGCACCGAACGACGTCCCCGACTGTCATGGCGCCGGATAGCATGCGGCGCACCAAGTGAGATCGCCACGCGCTATGAGCGACCCCGTCGCCAAGGAGGTTATTCGTGACCAGCTCCATCCCAGTGGCATGGCTGGTACGCGGCGGACGCGACGGGGAGCGTGAGAATGCCGCCATTGCCGAAGGACTCATGATCGCCGGGTGGGACGAGGTAGGCGACCTCAGCGCGTGCACGACGAGAGAGGCACTCCGCAGTGAGCTGCGACGGACGTACCCGGATTTCGGTAAGGCGCTGATCGCGAACTGGACCGGCCAACTCTGGCGATTCAGGTCCGTCATCGCGGTCGGTGACCTCATCGTCCTGCCGATGAAGACTCGCCATGCCATGGTCGCCATCGGCCGGGTAACAGGAGATTACGTCTTCCGCGCTGGAGCCCCGGTGGGCTTCCGTCATGTTCGGTCCGTCGAATGGCTGCGCACGGATGTCCCACGCGACGCCATCAAGCAGGACCTGCTGCACAGCATGGGATCGCTGCTGACGGTGTGCGGCTTGACCCGCTTCGACGCCGCCCGAAGGATCGCGCACCTCGCAGCGCATGGGACCGACCCGGGAAACGGCGACACGACGGCGACCGAGTACTCCGCCGCGAGCAGTGCCGAACTTCTCCAGGAAGCGGTGAACCGTGCCCCGGACAATCCGGTGCGGCTGACCATCCGGGCGTTCCTGGAGCACTGGGGCACGATCCGCCGGACGGCCCCCGCCGTTGAGCGCATCAACAAGGACCTGGAGGATGAAGGCCTCGCCACACGCCCGCCCTTTACCGAGGGCTGGATCGACAACATCATCGAACTCGTCCAGGTGGGTGCGGAGCCGACGGCCGGGCGACCCATGACCACGTCCCCGGTAATCGAGGACGTCGACGACGGGCTCGAACGTGAAGCGGTGACTCCGCGCCTCGGGGACCTCGAGAGCGCCAACCGCCCGGTGACCTCCGTGACGCCGCAGACTCCGATCAGCAAAGCGATGACAATCATGCTGGCCCGCAATTTCTCGCAGCTGGCTGTCATCGCGGAAGACGGCACCTACCACGGCGCCGTGAGTTGGGAGTCCATCGGCCGCGCGCGCATCGCCGACCCGTCCGCACAACTGGCACAGGCCACGGTCGCCGCACCGCTGGTGGAGTACGACGAACTTCTCCTCAACCAGATCGAACCCATCTACACCAAGGGATTCGTGTTCGTTCGGAGCCCAGACAAGAGCGGCGTGACCGGAATCGTGACGGCCGCAGACCTGACCCGGCGATTCGGTGACCTCGCCCGCCCCTTCGTGCTCATCGAGGAGATCGAACGCCGCCTGCGGCATCGGGTCAACGAGGTGATCCCACTCCCGGTGATCCAGTCGTACGCACGGCGGAAGAAGGAGCATGTGCGTTCCGCGGACAGCCTCACGCTCGGCAACTACCGCTTTCTGCTGGGTGATGCCGCGAACTGGGCGCTGATGTGCTGGAATCTCGACCACGACCTGTTTCTGGAACTACTGGGCGCCGTGATCAGCATCCGGAACGAGACCATGCACTTCAGCTCCGACCCCATGCCCCCAGAGGATCTGGAAAAGCTTGAGAGTTTCTTGACGCTGCTCCGGACCGTCGACCCCACGCACTGACGCGCCGAAACCGCGCCAGAGGAGCCCCGGGGCCGGCACCACCGCTCTGTCGCGGCGCGCGGAGGCCGCCGGTAACCGTCGCCTTTAACGGCCCGGCCAGGGCGGCGCGTTCCCGGCGTCCTCCCGCAATCGAACCCACCGAACGCACATGCGCAAAGGCTCCCACACGCGTCGGCGTGTGGGAGCCCGGGTTATGTGGGAGGAGTGATCAGACGCCGGTCGCCTTGCTCAGCGCGACGAGCGCTGCCGCGTTGGCGAAGTACTTGTTGTTCGCCAGGTCGGCGACCGTGACGATGTTGAACGCCTCCTTCAGCAGTTCGCCGTCGCGGTCTGAGACGCCCTTCAGCGCGCTCACCGGGGCCGCGAGGACCTCGGTGAGGTCCTTGTCCTGCCAGGCCTTGTCGAGCACGGTGCTCAGGTCGACCGCAATGGCCATGGTGTCGTCACCTTTCGTCAGCGGTTACGGAACGAATCCGCCGATCGTCCGGACAGAGTCACGGGCTCGGGCGGATCAACCGGTGGAACGGCAGGAGGGAAGGGGCGGTTCCCCGGAAATCGGCCGGTTTCAGTCACGTTGCGGAGGCGCACGTGACGGCGGTGCGGTCGTGATTCGGGCTGGCGGTAAGCGGTGATCCGGGCACGGGGTTTCCGGGCCGGGGACGTGGTGGTTCGAGGCTGGAGGCCATCGGACGCCGGGGGCGCGGCGGGTGCCCGAAGGCGGCCAGCGCCGTCGGACGCGTTTACGACACGGTGTTGCGATCTCCTCTTGGGGGTAGATAGGGCGTCGTAGCTCTGCTCTATGCCCTGGACGGCCCCACATCGGGTCCCGAACCCCAAGAGGTGAGCATGCGGGCCGACGAACTGATGCGCGCCACCATCAGGATCCTCACCGAGGGAGCCGAGCTGGAGTCCGGGAGCGCCGCTGGCCATGTGCGGAGGGCGCTTAACAAACTCATGGATCTCCAACAAGTCGTCCAGGAGGCCCGTTCCCTCCCTGAAGGCTTCGCAGAGTTCAAAGAACAGGTGGTCCGACTCCTCAATTCAGGGCGCAATCCGGCGGGTCTGAGCATATACACCTTCGACTGCTTCAACTATGCGATGAGAGGCCGTCTCGACGGATTCTCACGGGCTTGCCACCGACGGTCCGCGTTGCAATTACTGAACGACGAGTACACCCCTTGGAGCGAGCTACTCATTCCGGATGACCTCGATGAGATTATGGAAATCGACGAAACTCTTGAAGAGGTCTCCGACGATGCACCACCAGTACCAGAAGCAGCTATCCCCTCATGGGTCCCAGACACCCACTGGTGGTGGCGAGCCCCCAAGCGGCAGGACATGACTGCGGAAGAGCGCGCCGAGCGCATCGACTACGACAGCAACGACGGCTTATAAGGCCGACCGCACCCCTCTCCTGCCCTCTCTCGGTCACTCCTGAGACCGTCTCCCTCTTTCGAAATGATCACCGCACTTCATGACCACTATTGGCCATGACGGCGTAACGCATCAATGGCGAAGTCGCTCCGGGTATAGCAATCACACCAATTGCTACATCCGAATAGGCGAGCACGCGGCGGTGGCGCGGTGGATGATCCCGAACTGGGGAAGAAGCTTAAGAAGGCCGAGGGGCTGGAGAACAGCCTGCGCCAAGCCGGACTCCGCGACGACGAGATCCGCAAACTGCGCGGTGACCACGATCGAACCGGAGATCAGTGGCAGCGCGCAGCGAAAGCCCTTGAGCAATCGTTCCGAAAGTCGATCAAGAAGAGCCTGCACCCCGCCGCGACGCGGTTCGCTCTACACAACGCCGCTAACCCTCGGGAGTTCGCGTACCGATACGAATATTTCAAAGCGGTGTACGACGAACGGGTTCGACTACTGAAAGCAGCGAGTTTCCCAAAAACCACCCTTTTTCAGGCGGCCGCCAAGGACATCCTTGAGATGGACGTCCACGCGCGATTGGAAGCCGACGTTCGTGTGGTGCGTGAGCTTCGAAGTCAACCGTCGATATTGAACCCCTGGCTCCAGGAAGGTGACAAGGAACAGGAGATCCGCAATATAGCGGACGGCATCGATATGGGCCACGAGATCTCTGCCGCCTATCACGCACGAAAGCATTACGACGAGTTACCGGAGGAAGAACAGCGCGGCGATGTGATTCGCGAATACTTTGCAAGCGCGGAGCGTACGGTCCGGGAGGGCGTGCTGGCGAAACGCGAAGCGGTCGAAGGAGGGGAAAAGCTCCACCTTGCGCGCGCCGTCGTCGACGGGGATGAGAAGCGGTACCTGAGATCCATCGTTCTGGCGAAGGATGACGGGCGCGTCATCATGCTCACCTACGGAGAAACGGACAACCCTGAGACGATAGCAGCCGTGGACCAGGCTGAAGCCCAGCAACGTTCCCTGCGAAGTACAGCCCGCCTTCAGCAATCAGCGGAAGCCACCGACCCGCACCTTGCCGACGATTCCCCTCGACATGCTCCGGAGACGCCCTCCGCCCCCGCCCCCAACCCCGCCCGCGCGACCGGTGCGGACGCTCCGCCCAAGCATTCGGTCCCGAACTTCGCCCGTACGGCCGGAGCATCGCCCCCTAAAGGCGTGCCCGGCGACAAGCACGGCGGGCCGTCCGATGGAGGGAGTCACCGGGGTCGGGGCCCGACGGACGGGCCGAGCAACTCGCCGGGGCCGCGTCGTCCCTGACCTGCCAGCGGAACGGACGCTACCCACTGCCGTCCGGAGGCGACGGCCACGCGGCGACCTCCGCGAGCAGTTGCGCCCGGCGCTCATCTCCGAGGAACGCCGCTTCGAAGGAGTTGGCGGCGAGCCGGCGCAGGTCGTTCGTCGACAGCCCCAGCCCGTCGCGCACCGCGGCGAAGTTCTGGGCAACGTAGCCCCCGAAGTAGGCGGGGTCGTCGGAGTTCACGGTGACGACGAGCCCTTCGGCGAGCATCCGCGACAGGGGATGCGCGGCGATCTCCGGGACCACGGCGAGCCGGACGTTCGACAGTGGGCAGACCGTGAGTGGGATCCGCTCGGTGCGCAGCCGGGCCACCAGGGCGGGGTCCTCCAGCGCGCGGACGCCGTGGTCGATCCGCTGGACGCCGAGCACGTCGAGTGCCTCCCGCACGTACTCGGGCGGCCCTTCCTCACCGGCGTGCGCCACCGCCCGCAGCCCAAGGGCGTGCGCGCGGCGGAACACCTCCGCGAACTTCGACGGCGGGTGGCCGACCTCCGCCGAATCGAGTCCCACGCCCACAATGCGGTCGAGGAACGGTTCGGCCAGCCGGAGCGTCTCGGCGGCGGACTCGGCCGACTGGTCCCGCAGGAAGCACATGATGAGTTCCGCCGAGAACTCGTCCGTGCGTGCCGCTTCCAATGCGGCGGCGAGCCCCCGCACCACAGTCCCCATCTCGACGCCGCGGGCGAGGTGCGCCTGTGGGTCGAAGAAGATCTCCGCGTGCCGCACCCCCTGGTCCCGGCACCTCGCCAGGTACGCGGCGGCCAGGTCGTGGAAGTCCCGCTCAGTGCGCAGCACCGCCATGTTGGCGTAGTAGATGTCGAGGAACGATTGCAGGTCCCGGAACCGGTAGCGCGCCCGCAGCTCGGCCACCGTCGGGGCCGGCGGCGCGATGCCGTTGCGCTCGGCGAGGGCGAAGACCATTTCGGGCTCCAGCGTGCCCTCGATGTGGACGTGGAGTTCGGCCTTGGGAAGGCCGGCCACGTTCGGAGTGTGCGACATGGCCGCCAGCCTGCCAGCGATCCGACCAGCGGGTCCAGGCTGCAACAGCTCAGGGGCGGTGTGAACCGGACGAACCGGAGGAACTGCCGGCCCTGTGCACGTAACCCTGCGCCTGTCCCGCCACCACATCCTTGTCGATCTGCTTGTCGCCGGGTACGGAACCCGATTGCGAGGCGCTGGCGGCCCGAGCGAAGGTGGGGACGGAGGACTTGGCGGTGGACTGTCGGGTCGAGGCACTGGCCTGGTCAAGGATCGCCTGAGCGATGGTCCTGCGCTGAACAGCGGGTTGCACGACACCCTCCTGACGCAGGGTCATATGCTGCCGTTCGGCCTCGTCGACGGCCGCAAGCACCTTGGGGTCGAGCGGCTCTGTGCGATTGCTCGGATCCCGGAGGTAGGCCACCTGGGACTCGAATCGCCCAACCTCCTCCGGCGTGGGGGCCCTGGAGCGCTCCCTGAGAATCGCTTCCCGCGCACCAAGAGGGTTCTCCATGGCGCCGTCGGAACCTCGGTGGTTTTCATACAGAACTTCACCGTTGCGGTTGACCACGTACACGTGGTCCACTAGCCCCTTTTGTGCCGCCAGGGGAATCCCCGGGACTGCGTTCCGCTCTAGATGGGCGGCCACGTCCGGCACGTTCCGGTACGCGTCATCAAGGTGTTTGAGGTCGAGCCACCGGCCATGCCCCGCCTGGTCACGTTCGAGCTGGTACCGATAGGGGATACCGATGCGACTGTTCGACTCGTGCGTGGTAACAAATATTACGGTCGTCTCGTAGCCTTGTTTCCTGAATCCATCGACCCACGCTTCGGCCCACTCCGGTTTACCGAACGGATGACTCGCAATGACGTCGTACTTCTCGCCGCCGAATTCACCACGCAAATGACCAAGATACTGCGGGTGATAGTTCGGCAGTGCCTTGGAGACGACACTATGCCCATCAAGGCCGTGTGCACGCGCCAATGCATCGTAACGGGGATGAATCCCTGCATTGTCGTCACCGTCATATGACGCGGTCACATTCTGATCGAGAACCCTGACAAGGTTTTCTTGGGTTGATGTCTTCCCTGATGCCTGAGGTCCAGCCAGTGCGTAGAACTGCGGACGCTCACCAGCTGACCGTCTGGGCATACCGGGAGGAGTGAGATGGCGTATCCGCCGATCCCTGTTCCTCTGGACAATCCCCTTCTCCGCTTCAGAGAGCTCCGGGTTCACGAGTCGATCTCCGCGCGAAGCCTCCGGACGATGTGCGGATATTCATTGACGACGCGCCGAGCCTCGTCCTCCTCCAGCCAACCTCGCGCCCTCAATTCCTTGGAATAGCGCTCCCACTGCGCTTCGAGTTCCGCCTGTCGCCGCTGGTCCCCCTCTCGGTTCAGAAGGGCCTCATAGCAGCGCATCACCTGTTGGATATAGGCACGCGCCAGATGCTGTAGATCAAGAATTTCCCCAGAGGGGAGAGGGAACCCTGTTGTGGACGCTCCGGGCTGCTGCGCTTCTTCATTCGGACCTTCACTCATGCTGGCTCCCATTTTCGACCTCAAAGCGATACCGATCACCCACTCAGATTTCGACTATCGCAACCTCCTGCGGCGCCACATGGTTCACCACCCCCGGCTTCGTCATGCACCCCGCGAACGGCCCGTCCGGCGCCCGCAGCTGCTGCATGATCGGATCGAGGTGGTCCCGGTGCCATATGCTCGGCCCCGTTCCGCCGGCCTCCTCCAGGTCGGCCGTGAGCGCGGTGTAGGCCAGCCACAGCGAGTGCAGCCGCCCCAGCGCCTCCGGGTGCTCCCACCACGTGGCGCACCATGGGAAGCGGGAGCTCGGGACCCGCGCGGTCACGTACACCGGGACGATGAAGCCGTTGACCCAGGCGACCAGCCCCTGGAACGCCTCCGTGTACTCGGCGTCGTCCGTGATCGCGAAAAGGTATTTCGCCACGTCCTTCTCGGGGTTTTCGACGGTCGTCACGACTCCCGTTCCTGCCCGCTCGCTGTCGTTCTCATGTCTGCCGTCATTCCGGAACTGGAAAGAATCCCAGCAACCGGTCGCCGATATCCGATGATCCCGCGTCCGGCCCCTCGAACGTGAGTTCCGGGAACAGTTCCTCGGGCTCTCCCGACGCCTCGAAGGGGGCCTGGAAGAATCTGCCGTTGGCCGTGATCAGCACTCGCTCGTTCGCCGGGTCCGGCCAGTAGTCGTCCATCACCACCCCGAGGTCCGCCACCACCTCGGTCTCGTTCGACAGCTCGCCGTCCGGGGACAGGGAGAACCGGTGCAGGTTCGTCACCTCGTCCGTGCCGCCGGTCTCGTTGAGCGGGCCGACGTAGCCGCCGGTTCCGTCGCTCCGGAAGTTGATCGGGATGATCCGGTCGCCTGCGACGGCGTACCGCAGGCCGGATGGCCCCTCCTCCGTGGCGGTCGTGTCGACCACGTGCAGGTCGTTCTCGCCGCCGATCGCGTAGGCGGAGTCGATGCTGACCAACGCCGGCGTCCAGCCGGGTTCCGTGTAGCGGATGGGGACCGTGCCCCGCGGCACCTCGCCCACCTCCCGTGGGGCGGCCGAGCCCGCGTCGGCGATGCCGGTGGCGACGACCTGCTCCGGCCCGTCGCCGCCGTCGTCCGACCGCACCATCCACAACTCGCTCCCATCCGGGGAGAACGCCGGACGCTCGTACGTGTACGCGCCGTCGCCGAAGGAACCGCTCTCCTCCGGTTCCAGCAGCACCGTGTCACCGTAGGCGAAACCCGCGTCGTCCAGCGTGCCCAGGTGCACGCCGCCGGCTCCCTCGTAGGCGGCGTGCCGGAAGTCGGTGGTGACCGCGAAGTGCGCCGCCTGCATGGCGTCCACGTTGAGGTCGCCCCCGACCAGACCGGACAGGTCGATCTGGAGGCGCTGACCGCCGTCCTCCGGGTCGTGGAAGGTGAGGTACGGCTCGCCCCCGCCGACGTGGAACATCACGAACCCGGACAGGTCCTCGGCCGGGATCCGGGCCTCGGCGCTTCCCGACGGTGTGGCGTCGCCCGGAACGGCCTCGTCCGGATCGGCGCCCCCGCCGCAGGCCGTGGCCGTCAACGCGAGCGTGAGCGTGGCGGCGAGCGCCCGCCCCAGGTGGTCGGTGTGCATAGCGCCTCTTATCGGGGGGATGGTCAGGTGCCAGGGGCCGGGCGCGTCACATCGTGAGCCGCTTCGCCGCACGCGCCGCGATCGCCTCCTCCTCGGCGCCCTGGTCGGCGGAGATGGTCTTGGCGTTCTTCTCCAGGTACCAGGGCTTGAGCCGGAGCAGCGCCGGCCGGGTCGAGGTGGCGAAGAGCAGCGCCGTGCCCTTGCGGATCTCGCGGACGTCGGAAACGTCCAGGATGCGTTCCCGCTTCTGTGACCGGGTGACGCTGCCGCCCTCCCGCCCGTAGGAGGCCGACGACTCGTTCACGTACTGGTCGCCCACGAGGGAGGAGATCCGGTCGGCGAACGCCTGGTCGTCCAGTCCGGAGCCGAGGAGTTTGATGGTGGCCGCCGACCACAGCGAGTCCATGCCGCTCTTGCCCCACACCCGCACGCCCTGCTCGTAGGACTGCATCACCGTCACCGGCAGGATGCCGCGCGAGCCGAGGTGGGAGTAGAGGTCGGGGAGGTCCTGGATCTTGCAGACGTTGCACGCCTCGTCCAGGATCGCCTCCATCGGCGGGTCCAGCCGGCCGCCCGGGCTGGCCTCGGCCACCGCCACCGCGGCGCGCATGCACGCGTCGGTGGCCGCCGCGATCACGCCCGCCGCACCACCGCCGCCGTCCTTGGACAGCAGGTAGAAGGTGTCCGTGGAGCGGACGAAGGCGCCCGGCACGAACTCCTCCCGGTGCGGGTCCGGGGTGACCCACGCGAGCACCTCAGGGTCCAGGAGGCAGGAGACCGCCTGCCGCGCGTGCTCGTAGATGCCGTCCCGGGTCTCCGGCGCGCCGCGGACCGTGCCGTCGAGGTTCTCTGAGAGCGCGGTCAGGCGGTGGTTGCGCAGGATGATCAATGGGGTCTGGTTGCCGGGGTCCGCCAGCCAGTCCAGCACCTCGGCCAGGTTGCGGCCGTCGATGGCGGCGGCGTGCAGCACGATGCGGAGCAGGTTGCGGCCGGCCTTGGCCCAGAAGTCGTCGCCGGACTCGGCGTTGGCGTTGGCCGAGACGAGGTGCATGGCCAGGCGGTCGGCGCCTTCGATGGTGCGCGCCGTCGACAGCATGTCCCACCACATGTCGCGGTCGGCGTGTGCGATCGCCTGCGGATCGAACAGCCAGACCCGGCCGCGGCGCGCGCGCTCGCGGGCCGTGATCGCGTAGATGTCGGACTTGTTGGACGTGACCACGCACGGCCCGGGTGCCTGAAGCACGTTGGGCACCGCCAGTGCGGACGTCTTGCCCGAGCGGGGCCCCATGAAGACCACCGCGACGTCCTCCCACGAGGCCCGCAGCTCCGGGCCGGACGGGGACAGGTCGCCGAGCAGCAGCCCGGTGTCGGCCGGCAGTACCTTCTTCTGGCCCTTGAGCGACCGCCGCAGCCGCTTCGCCTTCTCGGCCGCCGCGGCCGGCGCGAGGTCACCGACCTCGGCCCGCCGGGCGAGCCCGCGCGCGCCGCCGGACCGGCCGGCGAGCAGCAGCACCAGAACCACGAGGATGACGAGGAACCCCACCGCGGCCACCATCCCGGTGACCACCGCCCCGCCGGACGCCCCGGCCCACACCTGCTCACCGCCGAGCGCGCGGAACAGCGTCTCGAAGCTGAACGGTGGCGGGTTCCAGCCCGCCCCCGAGACCCACGCGCCCACGGTGCCGCCCAGCCACAGCGCGGTGACCAGCAGCGCGCCCGCCCCGATGAGGCCGATCAGCCAGTACTGACTCGGGTCCAGTGGTGCTCGGCCGCCCTGCTGCTTGCCCATTCGATCCCGCCCTCCCCGCGGTCGGTTCCGCCTCGTGCCCCGGCCCGGGTCACGCGCGCGGTGTCGGTGTCTCGGTCACATCCGGCGCGGTGCCGTCCGACCGCTCCGGCTCGCGGTCGGTGCGGCCGACCCGCGACGCCTGGTGCCAGAGCTTGTTGGTGTCGTTGATGGCGGTCTCCACCGACGTCAGCAGCACGTTCACCGGGATTCCCGGCCGGCCGCCGACCTTGACCAGGAACTTGCCGCGCCCCGGGGGCTCCGCCTCCTTGTTGGTCGAGGGGTCCCACGCAGGCGGGTCCTGCCAGCCGATCAGCATCTCCTGCTCGGCGCGGGAGAACGGCACGGCCGTCTGCAGCATCGGCATCTCGGCGGAGGGCAGCCCGCCGCAGATCACCATGCCGGAGCGCTCCACGAACCCCTTGGCCTTCATCCGGTCCTCTTCGTTGGCCAGGGACATCAGGTCGCTCATGGTGTGCGAGATCATCGCCATGCCCACGCCCCGCTGCCGGTTCAGCCGGGTGAGCGCGTCGACCCGGTCGACCATGCCGCGCCCCGCCCGCAGCGCCCGCCACAGCTCGTCCAGGATGACGAAGTAGTGCCGCCGGGGTTCGAGCCCGGCGTCGGCGAGCGCGTTGGCGATGTTCACGGTGCCGAATCCGGCCGACCAGCAGGCGAGCAGCACGGCGGCCTGCAGGTCCATCTCGGAGTCGTCGATGCCCGAGACGTCGAAGACCACCGGCCGGTCCCGCACCATCGGCGTGGTCGTCGGGGCGGAGAAGATCTGCCCCAGCCGTCCGCCGCCGACCAGGCCGATCAGCGACGCCTCCAGGTTGTCGGTGACCTCCCGGTACCGCTCGATCGACCCGCGATCCAGCGCGACCTGGCGCACCTCGTCGGGGGCGTCCTGGATGACCTTGAGCAGGTCGGGGAGGACGGCGACGCCGTCGTGCCGCTCGTCGAGCACCTTCAGCGCGCGGTCGAGGATGGTCTCCTCCCGGTCGCTGGGCGGCGCGGAACGCATGATGGTGAGCAGTGCGGAGACCATGGTGAGCCGCCGCCCATGCGCGTCGGCGAGGATCTGGCTGCGCGCCGCCCCGGTGAGCCGGTCGGCGGCGGCCTTGGCCTCGCCGGGGTCGAGGATGTTGAGGTGCCCGCGTCCGCGCCCCAGGGTGATGACCTGCCCGCCGAGCGCCTCGATGAGGTCCACGTAGTCGGGCTTGAGGTCCCCGAGAACGAGCGGCTGCACCCCGTACCCGGCCAGCCCCGTGGCCATCCGCCGGATGATGGTGCTCTTGCCCAGGCCCGGCTTGCCGAGCACGAAGGCCGACGGGTTGGAGATCAGCTTGGCCCGCTGGAACCAGGAGATGGGGTCGCAGCACAGCGTCGCCCCGGACTGCAGGTTGCGGCCGATCGGCACCCCGACCATGGGGGTTCCGGTCCCGATGGCGAACGGCCACATCCCGCACACTTGGACCGACGTGCCGCGCCACTCGTCGGCCGCCTGCACGACGACGGCCTCGCCGGCGCCCCACCCACGCCACCCCCGCATGCCGGGGCGGCGGCGAGCGGGCTGCTGGGGCGGCGGCTTCTTCGCGGTCTTCTTCGCCTGCGCCGCCGCCTTCCTGCTCCGCCTGCTCACAGCTGCTCCTTCAGTTCGGCCGGGACCCTCAGGTGCTTGGGCAGCACCAGTCCGAGCGGCAGCGCTCCGGCGAACGCGGAGTCCTGGGAGCCCTGCACGACGCGCAGCCGCAGCCGGGCGGTGGCCGACAGGTTGTCGATGGCGGCCTTGGCCTCCGCCTTGAGGTCGAGGTCGGTGACGGTCGCGGTGACGAGCAGCCCGAAGTTGAGCAGTCCGGCCCCGGACGCCTCCTCGTTGGCGGTCGCTCGCGCGGCGCGCGTCGCCATCACGTCGCGCGCGGACGGCTTGTTGGTCGAGGTCTGCCGGAACTCCGCGGCGCGCAGGTCGGCCTCCACGATGCTGGCGGCGCGGGCGGCGTCGAGGGGGCGGTACAGCAGCGTGACGCGTTTGCGGGCGATGTCGCCGTGCGGCGCGAGCAGCCGGGACAGCACGTTCGCCTGCACGTTGCCGCGCGGCGCCGAGGTCATGGCCCAGGTGACCGACAGCGCCCCGTCGTGCCGGTAGCAGTCCCAGTACGCCTGGTGGGCGGTCGGGCCGACGTCCGGCCAGGTGAGGTCGGGCACCTCGCCGGCCGCGTGCGCCTCGTCGATGAGCACCGCCGAGGCGGGGTCGTAGGCGATGCGGATGGTCTCGCACAGCTCCTGCGCGGTGAGCGGGTGCGCGGCGCCGGCCCCGGTGGCGCTGAGTCCCTGGGTGAGGCCGGGCACCCGGGCGGCGAGCTCGGTGCCCATCTCGTCGGGGGTGCGCCGTTTGCCGCCGGAGCGGTGCGCGGCGGCGAAGGTCACCGCGACGTACGCCTTCACCGTCGAGGAGCCCATCGGGTACTTGCCGACGACCTCCTCCAGCATGGCGCGGGCGAACTCCGGCGCCTCGGGGTCGATGCTGCTCGCCACCTCGCGGCGCAGCCGGGTCCCGGTGTCGGGGGCCGTCTCGATGGTGACCGAGGCCGCCTCGATGCCGGGTTCGTCGCCGAGGTTGGCCAGCCAGTGGCCCCAGCCGGCCACCCAGCTGTCGATCTGCTCCTCGTCCACGAGCGCGGCGCCGTCCGGTTCGGTGCCGATGACCACCGTGTAGTGGCCGGTCGCGGGCACGTACAGCAGGGCGAACGGCCGGCCGTAGGAGTCGGTGTGCTCTGACAGCCGGGACGGCGCGGCGAGTCCGGGAAGCTGGAACGTGCCCCATGGGGTCCGTCCCAATGGCCCGGAACGGTACAGGTGTGCTCCCTTGGACCGGGTGTTCCACCAGGCGATGCGCACGGTCATCCTCGTCAGCAGGTTGCGGTCGTGTTTGTCCTTGACGAGCACGGCGAGCAGCAGGACGCCCATCACCGCGCCGGTGATGATGCCGCCGAGCATGCCGGCCGCCATCACGACGAAGACGGTGAAGATGAGCCCGCCGAGCAGCAGGGAGGTGCCGAGGGTGCCCAGGCCCATGAGACCCGCGGTCGCGGGACGCCGCCAGTTGCCGTAGGTGCGCGGGCCGTGGACTTCGGGGTCAGCGACTGCCACTGGGGCCCTCCCCGCCTTCGGTGCTGGACTCGGTGGCCTGCTGGACGGTCTGCGCCACCGTGTCGCCGACCTTCTTGGCGGTCTGGGCGGCGGCGATCACGGCCGTGGCCACACCGGCGGTGGCGGCACCGGCCGCCGCACCGGCGCCGGCGCTCGCGGCACCACCTCCGGCACCGCCGCCCGCGGTACCGGCCCCGGCGCTGCCGAACCCGCCGGTCGTGCCGGCCCCGGTCGGCGCCGAGGTGGCGGTTCCGGAGCCACCACCGCCGCCCCCGCCACCACCGCCACCGCCGCCGGTGGGCTTGGCACCGGTCGGCAGACTGGTGGCCGCGTCCATCGCTCCGCCGGCCATGGCGCCGCCGACTGCGGCCCCGGCCGCCATCCCGCCCACCATGGGGACGGTGAACCTGAGCAGGGCGGGCATGGCGATCAGCGCGATGAGCATGAGGGTGAGTCCGGTGAGGACCTTGATGATCCCGTTGGTGTCCCCGAAGGCGTCCGATCCGGCGAGCCGGAACGCCGCTGCGTAGATGATCGCCGCCGCGGGTTTGTACAGGATGAAGGCGACCAGCCAGCCCACGCACTTGCGGAACCAGGAGCGGCCCATCTCGGTGTTGGTGAACGACGCGGCCAGCGGAAGGACCCCGGTGAGGATCACCAGCATGCCGATGCGGACGATCATCAGCATGATCTGGATGAGGCTGAAGAACAAGGCGAAGATCGCCAGGATGATGACGATGAGCGGCCCGATGCCCGACAGCACGCCCGAGGCGCCGGTGAGCGCCAGGAGGATCGTCATGTTCTCGCCGAAGTCGGTGCCGGCGGTCGCGTTGTTCAGGATCCACACCGAGAACTGGTCCGAGGCTGCCACGGCGAGGTTGACGAAGGTCAGTCCCGCACCCGAGACGACGACCAGCGTGAAGAGGGACTTCAGCAGTTCCTTGCCGGGTTCGGCGCGCTGCTCCCACGCCATCTTCGCGCCGCCGATGATCACGGAGACGACCGCGGCGGCGCCCATGTACCACCACAGGCTGTTCTGCAGGTAGGCGACGGCGCCGTTTCCGCCCGGTCGGTCGATCACGCTGAGCAGACCCGTGACGATGCCCGAGGCCGCAGAGATCAGCACCGTCGCGAAAAGGACGATGCCGAGCTTGCGCAGATACCCGACGCCCTCGCCTCGGGTGCGGCCGATGGCCATCAACGCGCCGAGCGCGATGAGCGACAGCACGCAGATCCCGAGGGAGAGCCACGCTACGTACTGCAGGATCTCCAGGGCCGCCCCGCTGCCCTCCGGCGCCGCCGCGGAGCCCGCGGAACCGCTTCCGTCCTCGATCAGGTTGGGGGTCGGGATCTCCACCCAGAAGGTGGCCAGCGACGTGACGACGGTCTCCACCGCGCTGACCATGGCATCGACCAGCGATTGCAGGATGTTGCCGAGGATGTCTCCCGCGGCGTCGGTGACCGTCCCGACCGGGTCGGTGACGGTGCCCGCGATGTCACCCACCCATCCGATGAATCCGCCTAGGCGGACGATGGGTAATGCGGACACCTGCCACCTCCGATCACTTCCGTGAAGCGGCTCCCCGTGTCCACCCGATGTGGAATGCCGGGTGACCGCTTCCGGGACGTCACGCCCCCGACCACCGCACGAATCCCGTCAGATCAGGTACCTCGTAGGGAGGAACCGGGAGTTCCCCGTCTTCGCTGACAATCGCCTTCCAGTCGCCGTTCTCCCAGACGAGTTGGACCGGCAGGACCGCGACGGCTCCGACCGAGGTGTTGTAGGCGATCTGGACGGTCGTCTCTGCACCGGAGTAGGAGATGAAACGGAAGCCCGCGACCTGGATGCTCCCTTCCGGAGACGTTCCGGCATCGGCCACGTTCCTGGCCTCTGCCAAGGCCGCGTCTCTTCCCGGCCCTTCGGCCATGAGCTGCGCCGCGGCCTGTTCGTTGAGCCCCGGAACCGAGGTCAGCACCGCAAGGTTCGTCGCAGCGAGCAGCGCGCCGGTCGGCGTCCGCGCGTAGCAGTCCCGGAAACCGTCGTCCTCGACACGGCCCGGTCCCGCCCCCTCGACCGAGGGCACCGCGAAGGGACCGAGCAGTTCCCACTCCGTGTCGGGCGGCGCCTCGGTGAGAGTGCCCTCCATCTCGACGTCGTCCAGCCCGCACACGCTGGCCTCGCCCGCCGGCTCCTCCTCCCCCGCATCGCTGGCGGCCGGCTGCGACGACGCCCCGGGCGACGGCGTGGCGTCCGGATCGCCGTCGTCCTCACCCCACAGGATGCTGATGACCACGACCACCGCGAGGACCAGCACGACACCGATCACCGCCGCGGAGAGGATGAATCCGCGGGTCGCCAGGGGATTGCCGCCGATGTCCTCGTTATCCGATTCGGCCATGGCGCGGCCCTTTCATCGAGTCGGACTCATCAGGTCAGGTGACGAGGAAGCTCACCAGCGACGTTGCGGCGGAGATGATGATGACCCCCGCCAGGACCATGCCGATCTTGCCCATGTGCTCCCCGCCTTCTCCTCGGCGGGACTGGATGGCCATGGTCGCGCCGGCGACCATCAGGCCGAGCACGCAGATGCCGAGCGCCACCCACTTGGCCCAGCCGAGGATGGCGATGAAGCCCTCCGAGCCGGGGGGCGCCTGCCCGCTTCCGGGGTCGGGGACACCACCGGCGTACTGAACGACTAATTCGGATGCCGCCTCGAAAAACACGTCGCCGTCCCTAATGATCAATTAAGCAAGATCGATCAATCCTGTTTCACCGGGCCAGAAGAGCCGCCAGTTCGGTGACCATAACCTGTACGGCTTTCGGGCTGCTTTCAAGCGTCACCTGCTCCCCCAGTCGCCATGATTCGACCCACGGAATCTGCCAAACACGCGGGACACCTCCGGTGACGATCTTGGCCATATCTCTCAACGACCGGGGCAGCCGGCCTGGCGCGTCCGCCACCAACGCCATTCCGAGCACGTCCACGCCCGGAACGGCACCGGACGCCCATTCTGTTGCGGCCAGCTGCGCGGCGCGCAGTCCATGGGCATGGGTGCGCGCGACGAGAATGACCTTTGCCAGTCGGGGTGGCATCGTAACGCCGGACGCCATTTCCGGACTGACCGGTTCCGGCCAGGCGTGCTGTGCGGTCCTGCTGCGTTCGACCAGCGCGGACAGTGTCGTCTCCCCCGCGCCGCCGTGGACTCCCAGCCACCACAGACCGTCGAACTCCGCGACCGACCTGCGCGGAAGCAGGTCACCGCCCTGCGGAACGGGCACTCCCGACTGCGGCCGTTGTGGCCCCGTGACGCGGGGCGGTTCCTGAGCGGCCCCCACGTTTTCTTCTTCGGAAGTTACGGGTGTGGCCACTGTGATCCACGGATTGTGTTCCGTCATCCCAGCTCCCTGATCTCTTCATGCCGTATGTTATTTCGCACCGGTCGGATAGCTGTCGTGGAGTGCCCACAGGGAAACGCAGAAAATGATCTTCGTCAAGGGAATTCTTGCAGGTGCCGCCGTGGCAGCGAGCATCGCCCTGCTTTCCGGCTGCGCACCCGAGACCGAGCCCGAAGCAGACGAAACCGAATTGACCGGATCCGGCCACCATCATGTACCGGACGCGGAATTCCAAGATCCCGGAGAATATCCGACGTGGGGCACTGGTGACAGAAGCGACGCGATTCAGCAAGCTGAATCGGCGGTAACGGCGTTCGTCTCCGACAAGGACGACGAGGACACCTGGTGGGACGGGCTGCGCGGCCATCTCTCCGCCCAGGCGCAACTGGAGATCCAGGGCACCGACCCCGCGAACATCGCGGCGGACGAGGTCACCGGCGACGGCGAGCTGACCGACGATTCCAGCGCCTACCTCGCCTGGGTGGAGGTGCCCACCGACGCCGGGACCTACCAGGTACTGCTCAGCCGCACCGCGCAGGACGCGCCCTGGCTCGTGGAGCGGCTGACCCCGCCTGAGGACGAGCCCGGGGAGGACTGATGGCGGAGTCCTCGAACTCGTCGTCGGGCTGCCTGATCGGAATAGCGCTGGTCCCGCTGCTCATTCTCGGAGGCTGCCTGGCGCCCATCGTCCTGCTCGGGGTGGTCGCCTCGGGCGGCAACGCCGCCTCCTGCGGCGGCCCGAGCGGCCCCGGTGTCACCGTCGACATCGACGGCCTGCCCTCCGGCAGCGTCGCCGGGTACTCCGGTGAGCAGCTCCGCAACGCCGCCCTCGTCATGAACGCGGGCGAGGCGCTCGGCTTGGGGGTCCGTGACCAGACCATCGGGGTGATGACCGCGATGGGCGAGTCCAGCCTGCGGGTGATCGACTACGGCGATGACGCCGGCCCGGACTCCCGCGGCCTCTTCCAGCAGCGGGACAACGGCGCGTGGGGCTCATATGAAGACCGAATGGACCCGACCACGTCGGCGACCAACTTCTTCCGGGCGATGATGGACATCCCGAACCGGGACGAACTTGAGCCCACGATCGTCGCGCACCGGACCCAGCGCAATGCCGACCCCAACCACTACACGCGGTTCTGGGACGCGGCCGTGCAGGTCGTCCGGGCGCTGGCCGGGGTCGAGGTCCCCGACGTCCAGCCGGGCACCGGTCAGTCGTCCTGCACCGGCGTGCCGACCGAGACCGGCACGGTCAACCCGGAGGGCTGGGCGCTGCCGGCGCGCGGGCCCATCACCAGCATGCCCGGCGCGCGGAACGCGCCGACCGTCGGTGCGAGCACCAGTCACAAGGGGGTCGACATCGGGTCGCCGTGCGACTCCCCGATCTGGGCGGTGCAGGACGGGACGGTCATCGACGCGGGACCGGCCTCGGGCTTCGGCCACTGGGTCCGGATCGACCACGGTGAGGGCCTGACCAGCGTGTACGGCCACATGTACGCCAACGGCCTGCTGGTCAAGGTCGGCGACCGGGTCGAAGGCGGCGACCAGATAGCCCGGATCGGCAGCGACGGCGCCTCGACCGGGTGCCACCTGCATCTGGAGATACGCCGCGGCGCCCAGGTGCTCAACCCGGTCCATTTCCTGTCCCAGGTCGGAGTCGAGCTGGGCTGACTCGATGGGGGGAGTCGACGACCAATGACCACCGAACACGAGCAGGTACCGGCGTTTCCCAAGATCACCGCGGTCACGCACGCCGACGGCACCGGCGAGGTCTCCGTCAACGGCCGGATCCAGCGCGTCACGGCGGCCTCCACCGGGGAGGCCCGGACGGAGATCATCCGCCGCATCGCGGAGACCGCCCGGAAGCTCGGCCGCCCGGTGAAGGTCGCCACGAGCGGTGTGGACGGCGACTGGCCGCTCATCGTCTACCCGGACGGGCACGTCGAGCAGGACACGTCGGCGCCGCCGCCCAAGAAGAGCCCCAAGAAGGGCCGGCCCGCGCGCGGCGCGGACCGGCCGGACGGCGCCGCGGCCGTTCCGACTCCGCCGTCCGGCACCGTGCCGGAGTCCGCGGCGCGCCCGCCGCTCTCGCCTCCCGCGCCTCCGCCACCGCCGTTCGCCGAGCCCGCGGAGCCCGGACCGGTGCTGCCGCCGTGGCCGCCACGTGCGGACACGGGACCGCGGCTCGCCCCCGTCGTGCCGCTGCCGCAGCGCCCCGGCCCGTCCGGGGCCGAAGCCGACGACCCGGCCGCGCGGTCCGCGCGCCTCTGGGAGGAGGCGATCGCCGAGCACAACCGGCGGCGGGGCTTCCCGGCCGACGGCTCCGCCGGTGTCGGGCCGTCCGGGGACGTCGAGCTCCACGGTTCCCCGCACGGACTGTCCGACCAGCTCGCCCGCAGGCGCGAGGCCGATGACCGCGGAACCGGCGGCTGACCCACCACGACGAGCGGAACGGGGAGGTGCGCGCGTGACGAGACAACGGACGTCGCCACGACGGCCGCCCCGCCCGGTTTTCGATCCCGGCCTGCCGCCCCGGATCCGCCGCCGCCTGGAGCGGAACCGGGCCGGGCTGTTCCCCCGCTCCCGGGCGCCCCGACGGCGGGGCCGCGGGTCGCGGTGGTGGCGGTGGAGCGCCGCGGCGGCCGTACTGGCCGTCTTCTGGACGGCCGGCCATCTCGCCGGCCAGGCGCCGGAGTTCGCCGTCCTGGCCACCCGGGTGCTCAGCACGCTCGGGCTGTCCGCGCTGGTGCTGTGGGGGTTCCGCGCACGGGGGGCGGTGGGCGGGGTCCTCGCCCTGCTGCTGGCATGGGGGCCGTTCTTCCTGGTGTGGGCGGCCGATGACGATGTGGCGCTGCTCAGCGCCACCGCGTTCTTCTGGTCCGCCGGCCCGCTCGGAGCGCTCGCCCTGCTCGTCAGGGGCGCCCGGAGCCTCGGTGAGCGCCACTTCGGCCACTACCTGCTGCCAGAGGACTTCCAGGCCGAGGAGTCCGCGTTGCTCGCCCGGCTCCAGGCGGCGATCGACACGGTGCGCCGGGCCCGTGAAGTGCTCGGCGACGCGCTGGGCGCGGGCTACGACGAGGCGTGGATCCGCGGCCAGGAGTGGTCCATGGCGTCCGCGCTCGCCCGGTGCGGCGACCTGCAGCGCAGCGTCGAGGAGCGCCGACGCGCGGCGGTGTCGGAGCGGGTGCTCGCTTCCCTGCGGCCACAGCAGGAGGCGCTGGACGCGGTGCGGAGCGCCGTCGCCGCCCGGGTGGCGCGGTTCGAGGACTACGCGGCGCTGGCGTCCGCCGCCGTGACGGCCCACCACGAACTGCGCCAGTGCGAGGAGAACGAACGCCGCCACGACGACTACCTCCGCCTTCTCACCACCGCCGCGTCGGAGAGCGCGGCTGGAGCCGACGACGCCCAGCGGGTGCAGGGGGAGGCCGAGGCGCTGCGCGAGTCCCTGAGCGAACGGGTCAGAGAGGTGTCCGAGGCCGGACGGTGGCTGTCGGAGGCGGCGGCCATCTCGGTACCGGATCCGGACCGGCGGGCCTGACGCCGCCCCGCTCGGCGGGCACGAGGCCGCGCTGAGCCGCGGCGTGTCGCCGCTCCCCGGCCGGAATCACCGGGCGGCCGGGCGCTCACGGGTCACGGCGCACCGGAGTCCGGGCCCGGGCGCCCCCCGCTCCGGCGACGGGTCAGCGGGCCGGCCCTTCCGTGGCGGAGGCGGCGCCTCCGGCGTCCATCCGCCACAGCGCCTCCGCCATGCGGACGGCTGCGGCGACCGGGTCGACCACGGGGCGGTCGATGGTGGCCGCGACCTCGTGGGCGAGGCCCGTCATCGCCGCGCAGCCCAACACGATCACCTCGCCGGGCGCGCCGTCGGCGGCGGACGCGACGGCCTCGACCGCACGCGCCCGGACGGCCGCGCCGCCGACGAGGCCGGGGACACCCGGTCCGGCCGCGCGGACCGTACGGCAGCGGCCGTCCAGCCGCAGCTCGCGCAGCCGTTCCTCGACGATGGGCACGGCGGCCTGCGTGGAGGTGACGACCGCGTACTCCCGGCCGAGCAGCATCGCCGCGACGGGTCCGCACTCGGTGATGTCGAGCACCGGGACGCCCACCAGTTCACGGGCCGCCTCCTGCCCGGGTTCGCCGAACCCGGCGAGCACGATGGCGTCGGCGCCCCCGCCGAGCCGCTCGATCGTGTCGAGCACGCCGGCGGCGCTCAGCAGCACCTCTCGGCGGCCGGACAGCTCCACCGGTCCGGACCGAGGGCTGACAGCGGTGACCTCCGTTCCGGGGTCGGCGGTCCGGCCGGCCTGCGCCGCCAGCAGGTCGGTGCAGGCGGTGATGCGGTTGGGGTTCACGAGCAGGATGCGCATCGGCTTCTCCTTGGTGCGGAGGTGTCACCGCTCAGGGGGTACGTCCGGCTGTGCGCCGCCGAGCTCCGGCGGCACCGGGATGGCCGCCCTGGGCAGCGGCCCGGCGGCTTCCCGGGGGCTGCGCAGGTAGTACACGGTCCCGGCCAGGACCAGGCCGAACACCCAGGAGAACGGGGCGACGGCGGCGAACATCGGCACCAGGGCGAGCACTCCGGAGACCAGCGCGGCGGGCAGGAACGCCTGGAGCGCGACCGGGTTGACGCCGTGGCGGTAGTGGTAGGCACCACCGGGGTCGGTCCGGTACAGCGACGCGAGGTCGATCCGGCCGCGGCGCACCAGGTGGTAGTCGACCAGCAGGATCGCGACCAGCGGGGCGAGGAACGCGGCCAGTCCGCCCAGGAAGTAGTTGATGACGGCCGGGTTGGCGTACAGGTGCCAGGGCAGCACGACCACGGCGAGTACGGCGCTGATCACCCCGCCGCGCCGGAAGTTCAGGTACCTGGGCGCGACGTTGGCGAGGTCGTAGGCCGGGGAGACGAAGTTGGCGACCACGTTGATGCCCACGGTCGACACCACGAAGGTGACGGCGCCCACGACCGTGACCCAAGGGTTGTCGATCCGCGCGACGATCTCCACCGGTTCGGTGATCGTCTCGCCGAACACCGCGACGGTGCCTGCGGTGGTGAGCACGGAGACCAGCGCGAAAGCGGTGAAGTTCACCGGAAGGCCGAGCAGGTTGCCTCGCCGGTACGAGCGGTGCGAGTCGGTGAAGCGCGAGAAGTCGGCGTAGTTGAGGATGAGCGTCAGGAAGGTGGCGACCGTCAGGCCGACCGCCGCGAGGCCGTGCCGCCACTGCTCGCCGATGGTGAGGTCGGTGGCGCCGGAGGTGAGCGGGATGTCGAAGTCGGCCCGCACGATCAGCCAGCCGGCCAGGAACAGCATCACCGCCCAGACGACCGGGCCGGTCACCCAGTCCTGGACCCGGCGGATGGCCTCCATGCCCCGGGTGAGCAGGACGAGCTGCAGCGCCCACATGAACAGGAAGGCGGCCCAGCCGAGCGTGGACAGGCCGAGGAGGTCGTTCTCGGTGTAGGCGGCCGTGGCCGGGACCAGTTGCACGGTGAGCACGACCAGCGCCACGGACGCCAGCCATGTCTGGATGCCGTACCAGGCGATGGCGATGATCGCCCGGATCAGCGCGGGGATGTTGGCGCCGTAGACGCCGAAGCTGACTCGCGCCAGGACCGGGAAGGGGACGCCGGTGCGGTGTCCCGCGTGGCCCATGAGGTTCATGCCGAGGTGCACGATCGTGATGCCGACGAGCAGCGCGAGGAACACCTGCCAGGCGGCCAGACCGAGCACGAACAGCCCGGCCGCGAAGGTGTAGTTGCTGATGGCGTGGGTGTCGGCCATCCAGAGTGCGAAGACGCTGTAGGTGCCCCAAGTGCGCTCGCGGGCGGGGGTGAGGTCCTCGTTGGACAGGCGTGGGGACACCTCGGGCGCGGGGGTCGGCAGGGGTGGGACGGCGGAGCGAGGGGGGTCCGGAGCGGCCATGGGCGTCCTTCCTCGGGCTGCTCGTTCCTGCGTGCGGGAGAGGTCCCGGGAGTTGGGAGCGGGAGCGGACGACCGTGAAGCTATTACTGAACACCCGGCCGGTGGTTTCCGGGAAGTAACCATCTGGTGAGCCCACCATTTCCGCTGGTCACCACCGACGCACGACGGTCCGGCTCATATACTTGGCGCGCCATGGCGAACTCCCTGCCCCCGCTCCCCGCCGCGAACGGCGACTTCGACGCCGCGGACCTGGGGGCGCGCATCCGCGCGCTGCGCGTGGCGCGCGGGATCTCACTCCGCGCGCTCGCGGGCGCGCTCGGCATCAGCCCCAGCGCCATGTCCCAGATCGAACGCGGCCTGATGCGGCCGTCGGTGTCCCGCCTGTTCCAGATCACGGCCGAGCTGGGGGTACCCCTCGCCGACGCTTTCGGCGGCGCCGCGCCCGGCACCGCGCCCGCCCCGTCGGCCGGCGGCAGCGTGCCTCCCGGCGCGGGCGCGTCGCGCATCGACGGCGTCCTGGTGTCCCGAGGCACGAACGTCCCCGAGCTGCCGCTGGGGGATGGCGTCCGCTACCGCCGGCTGAGCCCGGCCCCCATCCCCGGCCTGGAGGTCTTCGAGTCGACCTACCCCCCGGGCGCGGGCTCGACCCGCGATGGCGAGTACCTCACCCACGCGGGCCTGGAGACCGGCAGCGTCATCACGGGCACCCTGACCATCGAGTTCCCCCACGAACGGCACACCCTCGGCCCGGGCGACTCCATCGCCTTCCCGTCGACCACCCCGCACCGCATCGCCAACCACGGAGAGGTGCCCGCCGTCGCCATCTGGACGAACCTGCACGACTAGCGAGCCCGCCGGCCACGCCGTCCGAGGTCCGCGCTCCGGCCTCCCGGTGTCTCGGGTGGCGCTCGCGCGCCGTTCGGAATTCGCCCACCGGCTGGGCCGTCATCGTCCCGCTCGCTCTTTCAGCGCTCGGTGCGCGCGTTCAGGCGGTTCGCCACACGCTTCCGGTCCGCGGGGCCGCCTTCGTGGCGTCCTTGGAGTCCCTTGTCCTGTCCCCCACGGCCGCCCTGGCCCGGCCGGGCGGGCTCGGTACCGTACCAGCGTCCAGCCGCGCGAACCGGCCCGTCGCCGGGGGTGCTGATGTGATGGGGGCTGAGGCCGTATGCCGCTGACGGTCAGCTCCCGGACATCCGCTGGGACGTGTACTGGCGGGAGCGCGGTCAGCGGTCTACGGAACCGTCCATGACGACGGAGACGCGGCCGGCCGGCGGCACTCGGCGTTCCGGTTCCGGCCGCCTGACCTGGCGGGACCACGCGACGGTGCCGCCCGCGCCGCACCTCCGCACCGCACGGCCACCGGCCGGGGTGCCTACCTGCCCCGGCCGGTGGCCTGTCACGCTCGGGGCGCTCAGGCCCGGGCCGTGTGGACGGTGATCGCGGTGAGGTAGAAGGCGTCCGGGCGGGTGAGGATGCCGGTGGCGGAGTCGCGGTCGAGCAGGCGGTCCAGCGTGGCCAGGTCCTCCTCGTCCAGCCGGTCGCCGCCGTTGTGCCGGGTGCGGGAGAGCTGGGTGTGCAGGTACTCGCGGGCCGGTGCCGGCAGGGGGGCGGGCAGGTCCACGAGGAAGGAGCGGGAGCCGGCCGGGACGAGGCCGGTGGCGGCGAGCATGGCGGGCCAGTCCTCGATGACCGGGGTGCTGTCGGGCAGTTCGGCGCGCATGGCGGTGAACCAGTCCTCGACGGCGGCGTCCAGCCGGGCCTGCAGGCCGGGACGGCCCAGGCCGATGTCGCGGGGCAGGAAGCGCGCCGGGAGGCCGCGTTCGGCCACCGCGAGCAGCCCGCCGGGCCGCAGTGACCGGGCGAGTTCGTTCAGCGCCGCCTGCTGGTCGCCGACATGGTGCACGGTCAGGCTGCTCCAGACGAGGTCCGCCACGCCCAGCTCGCCGAAGTCGCCCGGCAGGTCGGCGGGCAGGGTGTGCACGCGGCCGGCGAGCCCGAGCCGCCCGGCGCGGTCCCGGGTGCGTTCCAGCAGGGCCGGTGTGCCGTCGACGGCGACCGTCTCGGCCGTCTCGAACCGTTCGGCGAGCAGGCAGGTCGCCACGCCCGGTCCGCTGCCCACGTCGAGGATCCGCCGTACCGGCGTTCCCTCCATTAGGCCGGCCAGCCAGCCGGCCGCCTGTCGCAGGGCGGGAAGGTGGAGTTCGGCCCCGTTTTCGAGATGGTCCGCGAGCGCGGCCCAATCGGGGTGCTCTCCGTGGCCGTGCGCGTGCTCGTGGGCATGCGCGTGGCCGTGCGCGTGCTCGTGGGAATGTGCGGTCATGGTCGCGTGCTCCGTACGTGGTCGTTCCCGCGGTACGCCACCCCGCGAGGGGTGGACGTCCATTGCCACGCACCCTGCCGGGACGTCGCGGTACCGGCAACATTTGTTGCCGTTCCCGGGACGGACCGGGTGGAATGGCGGCATGGGAAACGGAACGGAGATCGCTGACGTCCTCGCCGGGGTGGGGCCGCGCCTGCGCCGGCTCCGCCTGCAACGGAGTGTCACGCTGACGGCGCTGGCCGAGACCACGGGCATCTCCAAGAGCACGCTCTCCCGCTTGGAGTCCGGCCAGCGCCGTCCCAGTCTGGAACTGCTGCTGCCCATCGCCCAGGCGCACCAGGTGCCGTTGGACGAACTGGTCGGTGCGCCCGAAGTCGGCAACCCGCGGGTCCGGCTCGCCCCGATCCGGCGGGCGGACACGACGGTCGTGCCGCTGACCCGGGCGCCCGGTCCGCTGCAGGCGTACAAGATGATCATCCCCACCAGCCGCCGGGAGCCGGAGCCGCGCACCCACGAAGGTTACGAGTGGTTCTACGTGCTCTCCGGGCGCCTGCGGCTGCTGCTCGCCGAGCACGACGTGGTCCTCGGGCCGGGGGAGGCCGCCGAGTTCGACACCCGGCTGCCGCACTGGTTCGGCTGCGCCGGTGACGAGCCGGTGGAGCTGCTCACCCTGTTCGGCCGGCAGGGCGAGCGCATGCACGTCCGCGCCCGGCCGCGGGCGCGGAAGGACCGCGGCGACTGACCGGCGGACGTCCCGGCGTCAACCGGGCACGATGTCGCCGAACCGCTCGCCCGCCGCGAGCCGGCCGGTCAAGTCCCGGACGGCGTCATGGCCGCCGTTCGCCTCGACCCACCTGTGCACCCGGCACGCGGCCGCCGCGTAGACCCCGGGGTCGGCGTCGGCCGCGGTCAGCCACTCTTGCAGGGTCTCGGGCAGCGGGCCCGTGGTCTCGGTCAGGCAGCGGTCGGCGGTGCCGGCGGGCCGCAGATAGCGCGGGTCCTCGGAGACCAGCACGGCGACCCCTTCGTCGAACCACTGCGGCACCTCCCCGGCGCGGCCCAGCCGGGCGGCGAGTTCGACGTGGGTCAGCTCGTGCGCCGCGATCTCCGGGGTGGTGCCGCGCGGCGACAGCAGCACGGCGCGGTTGAGGACCGCGATCCCGCGCGAGCCCCCGCCGCCGATCCGCTGGTAGCAGTCCTCGGTGGCGCAGACCAGCACCCGCGGCGAGGCGGCGAATCCGCCGAAGGCGTCGGCGACCCCGCTGCCGTCCCTCCGCGACGGCGGCCACCGCCCTGTTCCGCCGGTCGGCCGGCATCCCGGATTCGACGTACAGGCCCGGCCGCACCGTCTCCATCCCGAAGCACTGGGGGCAGGCGATGGCGGCGACCGACGGGTAGGCCACCACGAGGGCGGTGACCGCGGCGATCGCCAGTGCGCCGAGCACGGTGGCGACGCGCAGCGGCCACCGCCGTCCGGCCCGCGATCGATCGCGCATTCCGCTCCTCCTCGCCGCCCGGCCGTCCGGGGCCACCGTGCGGTGACCCCGGACGCCGACGCCGCCGAAGCGTACCGGAGCCCCGCACCGGCGGGCGCTCTCGGGCCCGCCCGGGGCCGCGGTCAGTCCGCCGCGTTCGCGCGGGTGATGTAGTCGATCATCTCCTGGCTGGGGCCACAGTGCTCATCGCGGATCCGCTCGCTGTTCTCGGCGTACATCGCGAACAGCGAGGCCCGCAGGCCCTCGTCGCCGCCGTGGAACGCCTCCACGAGCTCCATCCACCGGCGGGCGAGAGCGCGCACCCGCGGGTCGGCCGGGTCGGTGCCGGCGGTCATCTCCGCCTGCACCCGCGCGATGAGCTCCGGCCATTCCGCCTCCACGGCGGCGATGGCGTCCTCGCCGATCTTGCGCCGGCGGACCTCCAGCTGTGCGAGTTGCTCCTCGGAGAAGTAGTTGCTGATGACGTCCTGCATACGGACCACCTCCTCGATCAGGTCAAGGAGTTCGCTGGGACGGGTGGTGCCCGTGGACGCGGTCGAGGCCACCAGCGTGGCGAGCCGCAGGTGCAGCGACCGCAACCGGGCCAACTGCCATTCGACCCGGGCGAGGTGCTCGGCCAGTTGTTCGGCGATGTCGGTCTCTCCGGCCAGCAGGGGGCCGATCGCGTCCAGCGGGAGCCCGAGCTCGCGCAGCGCCACCACCTGGTAGATCCGCCGCACGTCCGCCTCGTCGTAGACGCGGTGGCCGGCGGCCGTCCGCGCCGCGGGGCGCAGCAGCCCGATCTGCTCATAGTGGTGCAGCGTCCGTACCGTCAGCCCGGTGCGCCGGGCCAGCTCCCCGACCTTCCACACCGGACCGCCGTGCTCGTGCATCGCCCGTCCTCTCTCCCTGACGCCGCCACGGTCGTGGCGACGGGTCCGACGCTAGGACCTGACGTTACGTCAGGTGCAAGCCCACGTCCGCCCTGGTCAACGGGGATGGCGACGTGTCAATGTCACAGCCGTGTGCCAGAGTGGGCGGAAACGACTCCCCATGGAGGCCACCATGGCGTTTCTGCTGGTCATCGGGACAAGAAAGGGGCTCTTCACCGCCCGCAGCCGCGATCGGCTCGCGTGGGAGGTGAGCGGCCCGCACCGCCTCGACCCTGAGGATTACGCCAACACCGCGGGCGTGTACGCCATCGGTGTCGACCCGCGCACCCGCCGGATCCTGGCCGGTGCGGAGAGCTCGCACTTCGGCCCCAGCGTGTGGTTCAGCGACGACCTCGGCGGCACCTGGCACGAGCCCGCGCAGGCGCCGATCGCCTTCCCCACCGACGTCGACGCGGCGTTCACCCGGGTCTGGCAGTTCGCGTTCGGTGACGAGCCCGGCAGCGTGTACGCCGGCGTCGAGCCCACCGCGCTCTTCCACTCCGCCGACGGTGGTGAGAGCTTCACGCTGGTCCGCTCGCTGTGGGACCACCCGCACCGCACGAACTGGTTCCCCGGCGCCGGCGGCGCCGCCGTCCACACGGTGCTGCCTGGCCGGGTGCGCGCCGGGGTCACCGACCCCAAGGCCATGACGGTGGCCATGTCCACCGGTGGCGTGTACCAGAGCGAGGACGGCGGGGCGAGCTGGACGCCCGCCAACCGCGGAATCCGGGCCGTCTTCCTGCCCGACGAGTACCCCGACTACGGCCAGTGCGTGCACAAGGTGGCCGTGGCCGCCGACGGCGTCTTCTTCCTGCAGAACCACCACGGTGTCTACCGCAGCGCCGACCCCGCGACCGGCTGGACGTCGATCGCCGACGGGCTGCCCGCCGACTTCGGGTTCGCCATGGTGGCGCACCCGCACCTGCCGGACACGGTGCTGAACTTCCCGGTGGTCAGCCAGACCTGCCATCTGCCGCCGGACAACCTGCTGCGGGTGTTCCGCACCGACGACGGTGGCGGCACGTGGCGGTCGGCGAGCCGGGGGCTGCCCGCCGACCCGTACTACAGCATCGTGTTGCGCGACGCGGCCTGCACCGACGGCGCGGACGTTCCCGGCTTCTATTTCGGCACCCGCGCGGGCGACGTGTTCGCCACCACCGACGACAGCGCCGAGTGGCGGCAGGTCGCGGCGCACCTGCCCGACGTGCTCTGCGTGCGCGCGATCGAGGTGTAGCGCCGTGCACACCGGAGAGGTCACGGTCATCCTGCCGGGCGCGCTGCGGGCGGAGAGCGACGGAGCGTCCCGGGTCACGCTCGCGGTCGACCCCGGCGGCGTGCCGCTGCGCCGCGTGCTGGACGGCCTGGCGGAGCGCTACCCGCGCCTGGACCGGCGGCTGCGCGACGAGCAGGGCCGGCTGCGCCGCTACGTCAACGTCTACGTGGACTCAGAGGACTGCCGCTCCGTGGCCGGGCTGGACACCCCGGTCGCCGCCGGCGCCGAGGTCCGGGTGCTGCCCTCGGTGGCCGGCGGCTGACCGGGCCGCGGGTCCCGGACGGGCAAAAGTTCGTCCCGACGGCACTTTCGGCCGGCCGGCGGGGCCGAACCCGCGACCGACGACGTGACCGGCGGCGCCGACGGCCGATGTGCGCCGTGGCGGCCCGGCCGTAGCGTCGATCCGTGGCCGGGGAGCCGACCCGGCGAAACGGACGGACGAGTCGGACGGGGGCCAACCGCGATGAGCGTCGGTGACGGGGAGGCGGGCGGCCGGGCGGGCGGGGCCAGCGTCGTCGGGCCGGGGATCGCGGACCGAGTCGTGGTGTGGGCGGGGTTCCCGCTGCTCGGGGCCGGGCTCGGCTGGCTCGCCGCCGCCCTGGCGCCGTGGGCGGCGTCGCTGCGGTGGGTGCCGTTCCAGGGACCACTGGAGCTCGTGGCGTCCATCCCGAACCCGCAGGCCACGATCGGTGGACTGGTGCTCGGGGTCGTCGCGGGGGTGGTCGTGGCGTTCCTCGCCGAGCAGGACCGGATGGTGGTGACCGTCGACGACGAACAGGTCACCATCGCGCACGGGGAGTCGGTACGGACCGTGCACCGCTCCGCGATCACGGCCGTGTTCCTGGACGGCGGGCAGCTGGTGGTGCTCGGCCGCGCGACCGAGGAGCTGGCCCGCGAGGGCGGGGACCACGACGGCCGGCGGCTGGCGCGTACCCTTCTGGCGCACGGATACCCGTGGCGGGCGGACGGGGACCCGCACCGGGACGCCTACCGGCGCTGGGTTCCGGACGATCCCGACCTGACGGCGGGTGCGCACGCCCTGTTCCGGGCCCGGGCGCTGGCGGTGGAGAAGAAGGACCGGCAGGACACCGAGCAGCTGCGCGGCGAACTCGGCCGGCTGGGCCTGGTGGTCCGGGAGGAGGGCGGGCGCCAGTTCTGGCGCCGCACGGCGTGACCGGCCGGCGCCGACGGCCCGGTCCGGCTCCGCCGTGCCGTTCCATGGCCGTACCGGCCGCCCTGCCCTTCGAAGCGCGCGTTCCGGCACGCACGCCTCGAAGGGGGACGCCCGGCGTGCCGGTCAGTCCCGCGCGGTGAACTCCAGCGTGGCGGTGTCGCCGGAATGCTCGGCGTAGCGCACCGTGTAGCCGCGCAGTTCCGCGCTCTCGCCGGGGCGTACGGTGGCGTCGTCGGAGTCGTGCCCGGCGCCTGTTCGCGAGGTCACCCGCACGTCCGCCGCCGCGTCGTCGCGCAGCACGACGCGGTATTCGATGGTCGTCCGGCCCACCTCCCACAGTTCGCCCGATCCGCCGGTGCCGGTGACGGTGACCGTGCAGTCACGGTTCTGGCAGGAGGTCTGCGCCGTACCCGCTCCGCTCGTCGAAGTGGTCTGGCAGGACGCCGAAGCCGCCAGCACCAGGGCCGCGTTGACACCCCAGACCGCGAGGCCGCGCAGGACCATGAGTTCGTGCTCCTTCCGGACACCGGCGGGGCCGCCGCCTCGGGCCGGTCGCCGCCGGCCACGGATGGGACGCCGTCGACGGCCGGCCGGCTCCCGGGCCGGGCGTCAAACTTTCATGCCCCGAACCGGACACGGATTTTCCCTCGCCTGGGAGATCCTGAACGGGTGGACCTGCGCCGATGGGAATGCGGCGCCGGCGGACCGCGGATCCGTGCGGGGGAGGATGTCGATGAACAACACGTACATGGGCGGCTGGGGTGTCTTCACCGCGACGATGCTGCTCATCGTCGCCGCCTGCAACATCGTGCAGGGGATCGCGGCCGTGGTGATGCCCACCGCGTTCATCACGGGGTCCGGCCGGGTGCTGTTCCTCGGTTTCACCGGGTGGGGGGCACTGCTCGCGGCGTGGGGCCTGGTCATGCTGGCGACGGCGGGAGCGCTGGTGAGCGGGCTGACGTGGACCCGGGTCCTGGCGTGCGTGCTCGCCGGGGTGAACGTGGTGTTCCAGCTCGGATTCGTGGTGGCGGCCCCCACCTGGTCGCTCGTGGTCATGGCCCTGGACGTCCTCGTGATCTACGGCGTGACCGTCGGCTGGCCGCGGGAGGAGCTGGCGGCCTCCTACCGGGCCGGTCGTGCCGACGCGGCCACCGGGCGCGAGGCGGGCCGCGTCCCGGTCGGGGAGGAACCGCCCCGGCAGGCCGGTGGCACGGCGGCCGCATGGCGGGCGCCGGAAGGCGGACGGCCACGCTCGTAGGTGCCTGCGGTGTCCCCGGCGACCGGGCGGACTCCGCCTTCGAACCCACCCTGACCTGCCCAAATCCCCTCCATGCTCGGTAAACTTAACCGAATCGGACGTTCGCGGCGACGTTCCGCGGGCGATCCGCACTCCGCCACTACGCGAGGATGATGTCGAGGTGAACGGCACGACGGGCACCGCCGACGACTCCGCCGGATCGGGCGGAACGGCGGGGACCACACCGGCGTCCGCGGCCCCCGATCCCGCCGGCGCCGCGTTCCGTCATGCGCCGCTCCCCATGTTCGTCGCCGACCGTGCCGGACGCCTCCTGCTGACCAACCGGGCGTTCACCACCACCACCGGCCACCGCCTCGACACGGTCCTCGACCGCCCGTGGCCGGAACTGCTCGCCGCCACCGACGCCCCGGAGGGGTGGGCGCTGCACCGCGAGGCCCTGGAGCAGCCGCCCCTCGCTCTGCCACAGACGCTCACCCTGGTGGGACCGGACGGCGACCCGCACCGGTTCGCCTTCGACCCCCGGCCGCTCCGCGGTCCCTGCTGCCCGGCCGAGGAGCCGACCGACGGGCTCGTGGTCCTCTGCCACCGGCTCTCCCCCGAACTGGACCTGCTGCGCACCGTGAACGAGTTGCACGCCCGCAGCGCCGACGCCGCGCTGTGGACGCTCGATCTCATCAACGGCGAGGTGACCGAGCTCTACGGGCCCTCGGAGATGGGGCAGCTGCTGGCGAACGAAGTGCACACCCTGGAGGAGTTCCTCGCACACGTGCACCGCGACGACATCACCCGCATCCGGGACGGGATCGAGGCGTGCTACGAGGGCCGCGACTTCGAACAGTACTTCCGGATGTTCGGCAACGACGGCACGGAGCGCTGGCTGCACGCCCGCGCCCGCTACGTCGAGGAGTCGCACCCCCAGCTGGTCGGGGTCGTCACCGACGTGACCGGCCACGCGGTACTCGCCCGCCAGGTGGCGGATCGCCGCCGGATCGAGACCGCGCAGAGCCGACGCGTCACCGAGCTCGCCGCGGAGATGGTGTCGGCGGCGACCGTGAACGAGGTCGCGGCGCTGCTCACCGAGCAGTTCATGACGATCTTCGGCGGGCACACGGCGAGCGTGCTGCTCATCGAGGAGGGCGTGTTCCGGCTGCGGCCGCCGCCCACCACCCCGGTCGGCGCGGCACCGCTCGTGGACGGCCGCTCGGCCGACGACGCCCGACTGCCGGTCGGCGCCGTCGCGCAGGACCGGCAGCCGCGGTTCTTCAGCGACAGGGCCGAGGTCCTGGAGCGCTTTCCGGCCGTGGAGGAGCTGGTCCGGTCCAGCATGAGCCAGTCGTGGGCGTTCGTGCCGATCCTGGGCGACCGGAGGCGAGTGCTCGGGGTGTGGACGGTGAGCTGGGCGCAGCCGCGCCGCGCCACGCCGGACGAGCGCGCGCTACTGCTCACCCTCGCGGGCATGGCCGGCCAGGCGCTCCAGCGCGCGAGCCGCCAGCAGAGCGATCTGGAACTGGCCGACGCCATCCAGCGGCGCATGCTGCCGCCGCAACTGCCGCGGATCCCGGAGCTGGACGTCGCCACGAGCTACCTGCCGGCGCGGGCCGACTGGCGGGTGTGCGGCGACTTCTACGACGTCACCCGGCTACCCGGCCGCCGGGTCGGCCTGCTCGTGGGCGACGTCCAGGGGCACGGGGTCGAGGCGGCGGCCGCCATGGGGCAGATCCGGGTGGCGTTCCGCGCGTACGCGGCGAGCGAGCGTCACCCCGGCCGGGTACTGGCGGCCACCAACCGGCTGCTGACCGAGACCGGCGAGCTCATCTTCGCGACCTGCGGGTGCGTCGTCCTCAGCCTTGAGACCGGGGAGATGCGGGCCGCTTGGGCCGGGCTGCCACCGGCCATCGTCGCCACCACCGACGAGTACGACGTCTGGGAGCCGGTGACCGGCCCGCCGGTGGGGGTGGACGGCGACGCCGGGTATCCGGAGACCGTGCGCCGCCTCGTCCCCGGGGAGACGCTGCTGATGTGCACCGATGGCCTGGTGGAGAGCGTCGACATGCCGATCGACGAGGGGCTGGAACGGGCCGGCCTGTGCCTGCGCAAGACCGCGGGCGACGCCGAGGTGGCGGTCGCGTCCCTGGCCGAGCAGGCACCGGCCGGGCGGGGGGACGACATCGCGATCCTGGTGGCCCGGCTGCGGGCGGCGTGAGTTCCCGGCGGTTCCGGAGCCGGTGTCCGGATCTCGCGATGCGGACGGCTCCGTGGCAGGATCAGGACGTGACATTCAACGCACAACGGACCGCCGTGCTCGCCCTGCACTGGCAGGTCAACGTGATCAAGCCGGAGGGTTTCTTCGGCGCCATGCTGAGCGAGCCCGTCGCCCGCAGCGGGGTGGTGGAGCGGGCGATCCGCTTCCACACCACCGCGCGCGCCGCCGGAACGCCGATCGTCTTCACCCGGTTCACGATCCCCGAGGACGAGGGCCGGCTGGTGCGCAACACCGGATTCATGACGGCCGTCGCGGAGGCCCAGGAGTCCTTCCGCCCGGACGCGCCCGGCAGCCGGCTGATCCCCGAGATGTCCGTGCTGGACGCGCGTGACCGCGTGGTGGACAACCAGAAGCTGTCCGGCCTGGCCGGCAGCGACCTGCCGGACTGGCTGGCCGAACGCGGCATCGACACGCTGCTGATCACGGGCGTGGCGACCAACCTGACGGTCGAGCAGACCGCGCGGCACGGCACCGAACTCGGTTTCACCGTGCACGTGGTGCGCGACTGCGTCGCCGCCGCCGCGGACGGGGTGCACGAGGCGTCCCTCGCCAACCTCGACCTCGTGACGGCGGGCTGCCGGACGGCCGACGACGTGCTGGCCGTGCTCACCTCTCCCGGCCCGGAGTAGGGCGCGGCCGACCGGACGGAGCTCGGCGCCCGCGGGCCTTGGGACGGGTTCGGAAACCCGTCCCACCAGGACGGTCGGTGCCGAGTCGGCGGCAGCGAGGCGCGCCGCCCCGCACCCGCACGAAGCCGCCGATACCGGGGCGGTGGCGACCGGGACGACCCCGCACACCGGAGATCTCGTGCCGTTCCTGCCGGCCGGTGAGGGGCGGTCCCCCGGTGCCCGACCGGCGGTTCATGCCGGTTCCGGCGTTGGGCGCGCGGACGCGTTGCCCCGCCCTGGCCCACAGGGCGGGCCGCGGTGCGTCGTGCCGGGGGACGTGCTCGTGGGAGTCGTATCGCGGAGGTGGGCAGGACCGGGGCGTCCTCTCGTGCGCGGAGGTCGTGCCGGGAAGGGCCGGGTTCGCGGTGTGGCCGGGGTGCGAGCAGGGCGCGGCCGTCCGGATGGACGTGGATCCCGGCGCGAAGCGCGTCCAGGCCGATCGTCACAGGCCGCTCCTCGGCGTCCTTCGCCGTGCCCACGGACGGTCCGGCGAACACCGATCAGCGATCTGGTGTCCTGAGTCGTTAATTCGTTGGTGATGCGATGCCCGCATGGCACATCCCGGCCCCGCGAAACCACCATTGACGATCAGTGACAACGATTTCGCACACGCGAGCAGGTCGCACGACGACGGACATCGGCGCGGGTCATGGCGCGGTGCGCGCGAATCATCCCGCGCTGCTCCGATGGCGGATCCGATGCGCGGGCCGCCCGGGAACCGGGTTCTGGCCGCAGCCGCTGCACACATGGCGCGACCGCTATATCGGCGGCGGCCTGGACGCCCTCATGGATCGACGACTGGAATGAGGATGAGGATCCCGAGCCGTTCGTATGGGTGAAGACCGCCGAAGAGATCTTCGGGACCATCACCGCCGATCTTCATCGAATCAACGACTCAGCACACTAGCCCCGGGCCGGCCCACCGCCGTCCACGAGCGCGAACTGGTCCAGCGCCTCCTGGAGCGCCTCCGACGTCACCCCGAACGGCCCGGCGAACGGGTTGTCCAGCAACGGCGGCAGCAGCACCGTCGCCGCCACGAACAGCAGATTCACCCCGGCCCAGAACGCCGTGGCGCGGGAGTCGCGCGCGCCGGCCGCGAACGGCAGTACCGCGACCGCCAGCCCGGCGACGGCCGTTGCCGCCATCAGCACCACCGGGATGCTGCGGCCGGCCGCGTTGTCGCGGTCGACCCGCAGCCGGACCAGTTCGCCGGCCTGCCGCACCGCCGCCGACCGGGACGCCGCCGTCGCGGTGTCCCGCGCGCTGACGGCGGCCACCCTGGCGTGCAGCCGGTTCAGGTCCGCGGTGGCGGTCTCGCTCAGGTCACCGGCCGTGCGCATGGCGGGCCAGTCGCGCTCCACCGCGGTGCTCAGGTACTCGCGCAGGCCCGCCCGTACCGCCGAGCGGTCCGGCTCCGGCAGCGCGCCCGCGGTCCAGTACAGCTCGGTGGCGACCGCGGCCTCGTCCGCGATGGTGCCCCGCGCCGTGCTGTTGTTCTCCCAGCCGATGACGGCGCCCAGCGCGGCGGCGACCAGGTAGATGCCGAGCAGGGGCGGCGCGACCGTCCCGCTGATGGTCCGGCCGCTCTCCGCTCCGGTGATCCGGTATCGCCACCCGGCGAGGCAGCCCACTCCGACGAGCACCGCCGCGGCCGCGATGGCCAGGCTCCAGAACTCGATCATGTCCCTCCGCTGTGCACGCTGTCGACGACGGCGGGGACCGCACCGCGCCCGCCTGACACAGCGGCCGGGCGTCGGGGGTGGGGAGGCGACCGGGGATTTCCGCACGCAGCGTGCGGACACGAGTGCCCAGTGTAGTCACCCCGGAAAGGCGCGCGCCGGGCAACCTGCGGATCCACCGGGCGGCCTTGGAACCGATGCGCCGCTCCCGTCGTCGTACCGGCCATCGGCGCCGTCCCCACGGACACGCGCTCCGTCTTGCCGTCAACCGAGAGCCAAGGTCATGGGTTACATTCTTCACCTGCACAGCGTCAGCGTCGCCGAGATCGAGGAGCGGGTCGCGAACAGCGACCAGGCGTACCTCGGCAACTGCCGGCAGTGGGCGCGCCGCAACTTCAGTTCCCCCGACGAGCCCCTGCAGGGCGAGAACCGGTCGATCGCCGGGGCGCTGGAGGACATCATCGAGGGCCGCCCGAAGGACTCCGACTCCGGTGCCGCCTACGGTTACGCGTTCAAGGCACTGGTGAACAACACCGGGGGTGACCCGTTCGACTTCGGCCCGTTCCCCCGGCCGAGCAGCTACTTCTCGGCGCTCAGCGCCGAGCTGGCCGAGCTCGGCGTACCCAAGGAGCTGCTCCTCGAGAGCTTCCTGTACACCGGGGCGCCCGCGTTCGACCTTCCGTACCCGAGTTGGGGCTTTCCGGCCATCGGCTACCTGCCGAACGCCGACGTCGCCCGGATGGGCGAGCACTACCTGGCCGCCGCCGACCGGCTCGGTGACCCGGAGGACGCCCGGCTGGTGCGGCAATTCGCCGACTTCGCGGACTTCAACGCGTCCTGCGACGAGTTCGAGCGCAAGCACGGCAACGGAAAGCTCCGCGACCTGGTGGCGGTGTGCCACTGAGCACCGGACGCGCGCGGCTACTCAGCCGGCCTGAGTATCCGGACCCTGCCGCCGGCGCGGGGCGGCCCCGTAGTTTCGGTGCCCACGGGGGCCCGCGGGGACGACGGAGGCGCGGATGACCGAAGGGAACGGTGCGCCGGCGGCCGGACGGCCGCACGGCCGGCGCTCCTCCGCCGTCCTCGCGGCCATCGGCGCGGCGGTGGGGCTGGCCGTGGGCCTGCTGGTCGTCGGCATGGGGCTCGGCTGGATCGCGCTGCTGCTGGAGGCGGCTTACTCCGCCCTCGGTCACCTCAGCGGGCGGGACACCGTCATCGGCGTGCTGGTCTCCGTGGTGCTGCTGGCGGTGATCGCGGTGGTCACGTCGCGGGCACTGCGCGCCCTCGGCGTCCGGCACCCACTCGGGGCCACGGCGGGCATCCTCGGGGCGTCGTTGATCGGGCTGCTCACCGGCCGTCTCAGTCAATCCGGGCGGTGACCGGTGAATCCTCGGCGACCTGCGCGAGCGCGGTGACCACGACCGGTTCCCGGGCACCGCGTGTTCCGCCGCTGCGCGCCGGCCCGCCCGGATTGAGTGAGACACCAGGTGAGGTCGGGTGAGAACCGCACGGGTTGAATGAGACCGGACACTGACGTTCGTCGTCGTGTTCCACGCCGTCAGCGCGTACCTCTCACCGGCGCTCGCCTCCCAACCGCGTGCTTCCGAAGCCGATGCCGTGGCTTCGGCCGGGCTGACGGCGGTCGCCGTCCTCACCGGGACCTGTTGGGCCGGAGCCTGCTACTGCGCCGGGTGGATCTGTGGCGGACCTGGCCGGTCGCCGGAGCGGCCGTCGTCGCTTCGGTCCTCTCGCTCGGGCTGGTGTGGGTGCCTTGGCCGTCCCTGTGGGCGCTCGCGCTGATCCCGCTCGCCACGGCCCGGGCGACGATGGCCGTCACGCTGGCCGTCGCGCGGACATGGCCCCGGCCCATCCTCGGCGGCTCTCCGGGCGATCGGCATCGCGACCGTGCCCGGACGCGGACCCCGGTGCGGGCCGGGACCGACGGAGCGCGACATTCGTCAGGTGCCGTCGGCGTCGTCCCGGGGGCGTGCCGCCGCGGCCGCCACGGCCACCGCGGTGGCGACGAGCGCGACGAGCACCATGACGTGCGCGGTTCGCGGACCGCCGGTTCTGTCGTCGGCGCGTTCATGAGCCATGGGCGGCATGTCCGCCCGCGACGGGGCCGGGCGCGCGACCGCGGCTGCGATCCCGGCCGGTTCCGGAGATGGCGAGGGCGTGCCGCTCGGCGACGCGACCGCGGAGGGGCTGGCCTGCGGCGACGGCGAGGGCTCTGGGCGGACCGGCTGCTGCGGCCGCGCCGATCGGGTGGGCGCGTGCGGAGGGCCGGGCGCGGGCATTCCCGGCCGGGGCGGCGGCTGCTCGGCGGGCGGGACCGGAACGGGATGGGGAGCGACCGGTTCCGGGGGCTCGACGTCCGGAGGTACGGGAACGGGCGGACGCTGCGGCGGCTCGTGCGACCCGCCAGGACCATCGCCGCCGTGGCCGGCTGCCGGGGAGAGCCGACCTGCGTGCGGGGCAACGCGGTCACCGGGCGCGGGCGCCGGAGGCGGCCCTCCGGGACGCTCCGCGGCCTTCCCGGTGCCCGTGCCGCTCGTCGTTCCGGACGCCTCCGGAGCGGGCGCGGCGCCAAGGCAGCCGAGCACGGTCGCGGCGGTGCAGAGCACCAGCCCCGCCGCGCGGCGCGCGGCGGAAGCGCCGGCCGGCCGCTGCGGGTCGGCATCGTCCGGCGGGCGCCGCCGCGTCCACGGCGCCCGAGGCGAGCCGGTACCGCCCTGCCGTCCGTCGAACTGCCGCATTCCGCCCTCCCCGTCCGGTCGCCGGTGCTCCGCCGCACCGGTGCCGAGACCGCACGCCGGACCGACGACTCCATAATGCACCGGGACGGCTACTCAACGTGGCGATACGACGACATCCACCGCGCCTGCCGACTGCCAAGTCCCTGACGTCGCGGCGAATCCGATCCGGACTGATCCGGACGCCAGGTGGCCGGCCGCAGAGTCCCCATCGGTCCGGGCACCGGAACGGCGTCCACCCCCCAAGGTCCGCCGAACCGGTCCACTGCCGAGCGTTCCGGAGAGGTCCATCCGGAGTGCGACCGCCCATCATCGGCGGGCACCGCGTCGGCGTCCCCGCTCGGACCGCACAGTGCTGCCGTCCGGATGAGGAGCGTGCGACGCCGAGGACCGGCGATTCCTCCGGCCCGCCCCTGGCCGGCCGCCCGGGCGGCCGACTCGATGGCCGTCGCGACGGATCCGATGCCCGATGCGCCGATGCTCGGGTTCGCTGCCTTCGCCATCAGCGTGCACCTCGGTCCGGCGCTCGCCCCAGCGCCGCGCGGGACCCGGCGGGGGAGCGGCGGTCGCTCTGTGGCCGGCCGCGGTCACCACGCCCGTGGGGGTCTGGTGGGCCGGGCGGCCGACGGTCGCGCAGGGACGTTCTTGCCATGCGGACGCTCCGTTGGCGGCCGTCGGCGTACGGTTCGGGTCGCGGGCCCCGAGCAGGGCGCGGATCTCGGGCCGGCGACGCCGGTCACTCGTCGCTGGACGCAGCGACGGACGCTCGGCCGGCACCGCCGGTCCCGGACCTGATGGGGCACCGTACGCGCCGGCCGCGTGTCGTCGGACCGGATGTTCCTGGCCCGGCCCGCAACGCCGATACGGACAGCCGGTCGGCACCGCCCCCAGGGCCGAGCGGCCACCGATCGCCGGTCGCCCCGGTTCAGAGGGGAGGCGGCGCGTCGTCCAGCGGCGTGGTCCGCCCAGGTGACGGCGGCCTGCGGACGGCGCGGCGGCCTTCATGCCCTCCGCAGGCGGCGGATTACCGGCTGCCCCTCACCAGGCGATCGCGGGCGGCAGCCGGTCCACGGACGCCTCCGGCCACTCGGCCGGGCCGCCCAGCGGGACCAGCTGCACCATTTGGTCGCGGAACCAGGGCGACGCCTCCTCCGCGTTGCGCAACCGCACGCAGTCCGTCCAGTCCCACCACTCCGCCTCGGCCACCTCCTCCGGGTCCGGCGCGACCGAGCCGGTGGCCGCCGCGCGCACCACGGGGCACAGTTCGTACTCGACGACCCCGTTGGACATGGTGGCCCGGTAACCGAACTCCGGCAGGATCAGCGTCATCTCGCCGACGTGCAAACCCAGTTCCTGGCCCACCCGCCGCCGCACGGCCGCCCGCAGCGACTCGCCCGGAGCGGGGTGCCCGCAGCAGCTGTTGGTCAGCACGGACGGCCATGTCGGCTTGTGGTGTGCCCGCCGGGTCATGAGCACACGGCCGGCGTCGTCCACCAGGTAGCAGGAGAACGCCAGGTGCAGCGGCGTCTCCCGGTGGTGGCTCGCGCGCTTGGGCGCGACGCCGATCGCCTCCCCCTCCGGGCTGAGCAGCACGATCCGCTCGTCCTCGCTTTCGGCCGGGCTGTCTCCGGCCACCGCCGCACGCGCGGTTGATCCGATCCACGTCACTCTCGTCATGCCTCCCCTTCTGGTGTCTGCCGGCCCGCTCGCCGGGTCGGCGCCGCGTGGCGGCTGCCGCCGCGGCCCGTCGGCCGATGGGGGATCACGCCGCCCGCCGGCCGGTGTAGAAGTGGCGGACCGCGTCGCACACGCGTTCCACGTCGTCGTCGGCGAGGTCCGGGTAGAGCGGCAGCGCGAGAGCGGTGGCGCTGGCCGCCTCCGCGTTGGGGAACTCGCCGCGCCGGTGGCCGAGCCCGGCGAACCGCGGGTCCAGGTGCAGCGGGACCGGGCAGAAGACCTCGCTGCCGACGCCGGCCGCCGTGAGGCTGCGGATGAGCGCGTCGCGGTCCTCGACCTCGACGAGGTAGGCGTGGTGCACGGGAGAGCCGTGGCCGTCGCGCGGCACGGGGCCGGGCAGCCGCCGGATACCGGGGACCCCGCTCAGCCGCTCGGTGTAGCCGGCGGCGAGTTCGGCGCGTCGCGCGATGTCGGCCTCCAGCCGGGCGAGCTTGGCGAGCAGGACCGCCGCCTGCAGGTCGTCCATCCTGCTGTCGACCCGGATCGGAACGCCGAGGTCGGACAGGCCCGGAACGTGGTCCAGCGTCCGTCCCGCGCGCCCCTGGAGACGGAGGTCGGCGACCGTCTCGGCGACGCGCGGGTCCTCGGTGAGGACGGCGCCGGCGTCGCCGATCGCCCCGAGGGTGTTCGTAGGGAAGAAGGACAGCGCCCCGCCCAGGCCGAGCAGCCCGGCGTGCACGCCGTTCCACCGCATGCCGATCGCGCGGGCGCCGTCCTCCACCATTCGGAGGCCGTGCCGGCGGGCGACCGCGGCGATGCCGGCCATGTCGGCCATCTGGCAGCCGAGGTGGGCGGGCATGAGGAGCCGGGTGCGCGGGGTGACGGCGGCGTCGGCCGACTCCGGATCGAGCCCGTGGCCGGCCGGTTCGATGTCGGCGAACCGTGGGCGGCCGCGGGCCAGCCGTACGGCGGAGGCGGTCGCCGCGGGACCGAACGCCGGGACGATGACCTCCTCGCCCGGCCGCAGTCCGCCCGCGCGCAGCAGCAGGACCAGGGCGTCGGTCCCGGAGTTCACCCCGACGACGTGCCGCGCGCCCGTCCAGGCGCGCAGGGCCTCCTCCAGTTCGGCGACCTTGCTCCCGCGGGCGTACCTGCCACCGTTGATGACGTCGCGGCAGTGGGCGCGCACGGTCGGCCACACCTCGGCGAAGGTCGCCTCCTGGCTGAAGAAGGGCACCGGCCCCGGCTCTGCGGCGGGGGAGCGCGGCGCGGACGCGCGGCACGTTTCCGGCACGGCGGCACTCCTTGGTTCCGATCGAGTTCGCGGGCGGACACGTGGGCGACCGACGGGCGCGACGACGCAGCGTCTTCGCACCCCGTCGGCGGACGGCCGGCTGTTTTCCCGGACCGCGACGACGGTAGACCATTTCCGCGCCGCCCCGAAGGACAATCCAGAACTACTGACCTTTTGCAAATCAATGTCCGAAGAATGCATATCGCCGGTAATCGCGGCATCCACGCAGTTCGGACGGCTGCGGCCGGAGTTGCGATTCCGAGGCGAGAACACCGCCGGCTCATCTCATCCGGCGTTCACCGGCCGGTGCACCCCGCAAATCCGTTCGCCGATCCCAGCGGATCGCGTTCCGCCGGAACCTGCGTCCGCCCCGGCGCCGCCGTGGCTCAGCGGACCGCCACGATCTCACCTCCGGACGGCGCCCGGGACGCCACTGACCCCGTACCCACTGACCCCGTACCCGGGGACCGCCCGCCGCCGTCCGGCCGGGTCCGCGGCGCGGCGGCGCACCTGCCGATCCGGCCGGTGCCGCCCCGGGCGGCCCCCGGGGCGATGACCGGGATCGGCTCCGCTTCGGCGGGGCCGACCGGGCTCCTGGCGGCCTGCGCCGGAAGCGTTCCGGGCGCGGTCGCCGCCGCCGCGGCCGTGCGGGCGCTGTCCGGGAGATCCCGCGCCCACCCCGGCTCGCCGTGCCGGGCCAGGAAGTCCCGCATGCGTCGCTGCCGCGCGTACCTGCCGCCGTGCTCTCCGTTCTCCCGGGACCCGCGACGGCCGTGCGGCGGCGCCGGAGCGCGCCCGGCGCGCGCGCCATAGGGGCGGCCGGGACGCGGCCGGTTCAGCCGGCCGGATGGCCCAGCGCCTCGCGGACCCGGCGCAGCACGTCCTGCCCGTCCGTCCGGGCGGGATAGACGGCCACCAGCACGGCGTCCGACCCGTCCGCACCGGCCGGGAACGGCTGCCCGGCGTCCGCCTCGGCACCGCGCCGGGCGTCCGGCTGCACCGTGGGCGCCTGGCCGGGATCGCGGACGACCGGGCCGAGCGTGCGGGTGACGAACGCCAGCGCCTCGTCGAGGCGGTTCCACGGTACGCGGCCTCCGGGGTCGCGCAGCCAGGAGCGCAGCACGTGGTTGTGGGCGGCGATCACCGCCGCGGCCAGCGCCTCGGCGGCGAGTGCGCGCGGTCCGTCGGTGTCCTCGGCCGCCAGGTACCCGGTGAAGGCGGCCTGGTAGCGGGCGGTCATGGCGATCTCACGGTCACGGAGCCGGGGGACGGCGCGCACGAGGCGGTACCGGGGGACGGTGATGTCCGGATCGGCCACGTAGTCCTGGAACACCATGCGGGCCGCGGCGCAGACGGTCGTCACCGGGTCGTCGTGCGTTGACGCGGCCAGGTGCCGGGTCACCTTCGCGAAGACCTCGTCGTTCCCGGCGAAGAGCACATCCTCCTTGGACCCGAAGTGCCGGAAGAGGGTGCGCCGGCTGACCCCGGCCGCCGCCGCGATGTCGTCCATCGTGGTGGCCTCGTAGCCGTGCTCGGTGAACAGCCGCAGCGCGGCGGCGACGGCCCGGCGGCGTGCCGCCTCCGCGCCGCGCCCGTTGCCGGCCGGCCTGACCGGCCAGGCTGACTCCCCCATGGTGCCGCTCCCCTCCCCCACCGCGTTCTCCGTGCTGAACCTACTGGTCCCGCCGCACCGCGTGCGCCGGCACGCTCCAGTGTGGCACTCGATGCCGTTTTTCGACACGGAGTGCCATACTGGTGCCTGTCGGATCCGCGACCCACAGCGCCGGGAGACCCCATGAGCGACTTCGACCTGTTCCGGACCACCGAGGAGCACGAGGCCCTGCGCGAGGCCGTCCGCGCCGTCGCCGACGACAAGATCGCGCCACACGCCGCCGAGGTCGACGCCACCGCCGCCTTCCCGCAGGCCGCCTACGACGCGCTGCGCGCCGGGGACTTCCACGCGCCGCACATCCCCGAGGAGTACGAGGGGGCGGGCGCCGACGCGCTCGCCACCTGCATCGTCATCGAGGAGGTCGCCCGCGCCTGCGCCTCGTCATCGCTCATCCCGGCCGTGAACAAGCTGGGCACGATGCCGCTGCTCCTGGCCGGCTCCGAGGAGGTCCGGCGGCGCTACCTGCCGCCGGTGGCGCGCGGCGAGGCGATGTTCTCCTACGGGCTGTCCGAGCGCGAGGCCGGGTCGGACACCGCGGGCATGCGCACCCGCGCGGTGCCCGACGGCGACGACTGGATCCTGTCCGGGCAGAAGTCGTGGATCACCAACGCCGGTATCAGCTCCTACTACACCGTCATGGCGGTCACCGACCCCGACGGGCCGCGCGGCCGCAACGTCAGCGCCTTCGTGGTGCACGCCGACGACCCGGGCTTCACCGTCGGCGAGCCGGAGCGCAAGCTCGGCATCAAGGGCTCGCCCACCCGCGAGCTCTTCTTCGACCAGGTGCGCATCCCCGGCGACCGGCTGGTCGGCACGGTCGGCGAGGGCCTGAAGATCGCGCTGCGCACGCTCGACCACACCCGCGTCACCATCGGCGCCCAAGCGGTCGGCATCGCCCAGGGCGCCCTCGACCACGCGGTCGCCTACGTCAAGGAGCGCAAGCAGTTCGGCAAGGCCATCGCCGAGTTCCAGGGCGTGCAGTTCATGCTGGCCGACATGGCGATGAAGCTGGAGACCGCCCGGCAGATGGTCTACACCGCGGCCGCCAAATCCGAGCGCGGCGACGCCGACCTGTCCTTCTTCGGCGCGGCCGCCAAATGCTACGCCTCCGACGCCGCCATGGAGATCACCACCGACGCCGTCCAGCTGCTCGGCGGCGCCGGCTACGTCAAGGACTTCCCGCTGGAGCGCATGATGCGCGACGCCAAGATCACCCAGATCTATGAGGGCACCAACCAGATCCAGCGCCTGGTGATGGCCCGCCAGCTGCTGAAGTAGCGGGCCGGTCCACGGCTCCGGCCCCGGGGCCGCTCCCCCGGGGCCGGAGCCGTGGTCATGCCGCGGGCTCGAAGGAGGCGGTGATGTCGTCGAGCAGTGCCCGGTTCTCCGCCCAGTCCTCCTCCGTGGAGACGAGGAAGAGCGCGTAGCCCTTCTCCTCGGTGTGGAAGGCGCGGTTGACGGCGTGCCGCCGGCCGCCGGAGCCGTCGAACGTGAACTCCCAGTCGGCCGCGCTGATGTAGCGCTCCACGTACGGCTCGTCCAGGTCGGTGATCGACACGCGTTCGTACCCGCGGAAGTTGCTGGAGATGGGGCCCTCCTGGCGCTCCCAGTCCTCCCTCGCGTTCTCGCCCGGGCTGTCCGTCTGGTCGATCTGCAGGTAGCCGCCGTCGGGGTTCGTGAAGAAGACGCCGCCGTCGCGCCGCTCCATCTCCCAGTCCTCCGGCACGTCCACCACGAATCCGGTCTCGTCCTCGTGCCGCACCATGCCGGCGCGCGGGCCGTCCGGCTCCTCCTGTTCCGTGGACTCGCTGTTCGACGTCGCCTCGGCGTCCGCGGGCGACTGCGACATGTCGGCCGCCTCAGCCGCGGGCGCGGCCGACTCCGACGGTGTCGCGCCGCCGTCGGCCTCCGCCGTGGTGCCGGAGCGGTCGGCGATCCACAGGGTCAGCGCGATCACCGCCAGCAGGACCACCGCGGCCAGCGCGAGCAGCACGGTGGCCCGCCGGCCGCCCGAACCCGCCTGGGCCACCGCGTGCTCCGGTTCGGTGACCGGGGCCGGCTGATGGGGCGGTCCGTCCGCGGCGGCCGATGGGGTGGACACGCTCCCAAAGGGGGCCGTCGTGGTGCGCGTGTTCGCGGCGGCCGGCGCGGGCGAGGCGGACCTGGCCGTCGACGCGCCCATGCCGCCGCCCGCGGCGACCACCTCGTACAGCATGCCGTGCGCCTCTTCCAGCGACGCCCGGCTCTCCGGCTCCTTGTCGAGAATCGCCCGGAGCACGGGCAGCAGCGGGCCGGCCGAGCGCGGCGGCGGGACCTCCTCGGTGACGATGGCGGTGAGCGTCGCCATGGGTGTCGAGCGCAGGAACGGCGGAGCGCCCTCGACGGCCGCGTAGAGCGTCACGCCGAAGGCCCACATGTCGGTCACGGGCGAGGCCGGCCGGCCGCGGGCCTGCTCGGGCGCCAGGTAACTGGGCGAGCCGAGCAGGTTGCCGGTGCTGGTGAGGCTGCTGCTGCCCTCCAGCCGGGCGATGCCGAAGTCCGTCAGCACGGCGCGGTCACCGGGGGCGACGAGCACGTTACCCGGCTTGATGTCGCGGTGCACGATCCCGCGCTCGTGTGCGACGGCCAGGCCCGCGATCATCTGCAGGCCGATCTTGGCGACCCGCAGCGGCGGCTGCGGGCCGTCCCGCTTGATGATCTCGCTGAGCGAGTTCCCCCGCACCAGCTCCATGACGATCCACGGCCGGTCGTCGCTCTCCACCACGTCGAAGACGGTGATGATGGCCGGGTGGCTGAGCTGCGCCGCGCTGCGCGCCTCCCGCAGCATGCGGGTGCGCAGCACGTCGATCTCGCGCTGCGGCAGGTGCGGCGAGATGGTGAGTTCCTTGATGGCGACGGGGCGGTCCAGGAGTTCGTCCGTGCCCTGCCAGACACGCCCCATGCCGCCCTCGCCGATCAGCCGGGTCATCCGGTAGCGCCCGGCCAGGAGGTGATCGGGCGCAGACTGCTCAGTGCTCATTCGTGAGGATCCTCGGTAGGGAGGCGGACGCCCGCGAATCGCGGCGCCACTCTGGGGAGTGTAAAAGCCCCCAAGGCACCGCAAGAGCCACACCGCGGTCGCCCGGCGCCCGTCAGCGCCCGGGGATCCTCGCCGCACCGCCGTTGAACTGCGGCGACAGTACCGCACACCACGCCCGCGATGTCCGGAATGCCGGTTGCACCACGTCCGCAAGCCCACACCGGTCGCGACGCCCGGCCGCCCTCGTTCACTCCGGGAGCGTGCCTCCTATGTCGGCCAGCAGCCGCGGAGTGGTCGTGGCACCGTCCAGGGACTCCCGGATGATGTCGGCGTGGCCGGAGTGCTGGGCGGTCTCCCTGATCAGGTGCAGCAGGATCCGGCGGGCGGACCACACGGTGCCCGGCGGGAACCACGGCCGCACGGGAAGCGGGCGGCCGACGTCCAGCCCCGGCAGCCCGGCGACCGCGCGCTCCGTCTCGCGCGCGACCTCGGCGTACCGGTCGGCCAGGACCGCCAGGGTCTCGCCCTCCGCCGGGACGAAGTCGTCCGTGGCCCCACCATCGGCGGCCGAGTCCCAGCCCCGTCCGGTCAGCACCCCCGTCCAGCTCCGTTCCACCGCGGCGACGTGCTTGAGCAGCCCCGCGAGCGTGAGCCGGCTCGCGGTGGTGCGGCGGGTCGACTCGGCGTCGCCGATCCCGCGCACGGTGATGAGCAGGGCGCTGCGCTGCTCGGCGAGGGTGGAGAGCAGTTCCGCGCGCTCGTCGGTCGGGGTGATGGTGCCCGTGTCGGTCATGATGGCCGGCCTCTCTTTCGGATGCGACGCGGGCGACACTACGGCGTATCGCGGACCGTTCCGGTCCGCGAACGGCCGCGGGCCATGGCCGGACGCGACTCCCGTGCGCGCCGCGGCGGGCGGGAGTCGCGGTACCGCGACTCCCGCCCGCCTCCGGTCATCAGCGCGCCCGGGCCGGCTCCTGGTCCGCCGCACGGCGCGGACTCGCCGCCCTCGCCGGGGCGGCGGTGTCGGCCAGTGCGGTGAACCGGCGCAGCCGCAGGCTGTTGCTCACGACGAAGACGCTGGAGAAGGCCATCGCGGCCCCCGCGATCATCGGGTTGAGCAGACCGGCCGCCGCGAGCGGCAGGGCCGCCACGTTGTAGGCGAACGCCCAGAACAGGTTGCCCTTGATGGTGCCGAAGGTGCGGCGCGACAGCCGGATGGCGTCGGCGGCGGCGCGCAGGTCGCCGCGCACCAGCGTGAGGTCGCCGGCCTCGATGGCGACGTCGGTACCGGTGCCCATGGCGAGACCGAGATCGGCCTGCGCCAGGGCGGCGGCGTCGTTCACCCCGTCGCCGACCATCGCCACGGTCCGCCCCTCGCCCTGCAGACGGCGGACCACGTCCACCTTGTCCTGTGGCAGCACCTCCGAGATCACCTCATCAATGCCAACCTCGGCGGCCACCGACCGTGCCACGTCCCGGTTGTCGCCGGTGAGCAGCACCGGGGCCAGACCGAGGTCGCGGAACATCCGGACCGCCTCGGCGCTGGTCGGCTTGACCGCGTCGGCGACCACCAGCACGGCGCGCACCCGGCCGTCCCAGCCGGCGAGCACCGCCGTGCGGCCGTGCTCCTCCGCCGCCCGCTGTGCCGCGCGCAGGTCGGCGGGCAGCTCGTGGGACTCGGCCAGCAGCGCCGCCCGGCCGACGTGCAGTTCGCGCCCCTCCACGGTCCCGCGCACTCCGCGCCCGTCGAGGGCGCGGAAGTCCGCCACGGGCGGCAGGTCACCCGTCCGCCGCGCGGCGGCGTCGGCGATGGCCTGGGCGATGGGGTGCTCCGAGGCGTGCTCGACGGCGCCGACCAGCCGGAGCACCTCGTCCGGGTCCTCGCCGTCGCCGGTGACGACATCGTGCAGCGTCATCTGGCCGGTGGTGACGGTACCGGTCTTGTCCAGGACGATGGTGTCGATGCGCCGGGTGCTCTCCAGGACCTCCGGGCCCTTGATCAGGATGCCGAGCTGGGCGCCCCGGCCGGTGCCGACCAGCAGCGCGGTCGGCGTGGCCAGCCCGAGCGCGCACGGGCAGGCGATGATGAGCACGGCCACGGCCGCGGTGAACGCCGCCGCGACCGACCCGCCGGTCCCCAGCCAGAAGCCCAGGGTGACGGCGGCGAGGGCGATGACGATCGGGACGAAGACCCCGGACACCCGGTCGGCGAGCCGCTGGATCTCGGCCTTGCCGCTCTGCGCCTCCTCCACCAGCCGCGCCATCTGCGCGAGCTGCGTGTCGGAGCCCACCCGGGTGGCCCGCACCACCAGGCGCCCGCCGGCATTGACGGTGGCTCCGGCCACCGCGGCGCCGGGCCCCACCTCCACCGGGACGGACTCGCCGGTGAGCATGCTCATGTCGATCGCCGAGCTGCCCTCCTCGACGACCCCGTCGGTGGCGATCTTCTCCCCGGGGCGCACCACGAACCGGTCGCCGACCCGCAGCCGCTCGACCGGCACCTGCTCCTCACGCCCGTCACGGAGCAGCCGGACGTCCTTGGCGCCGAGTTCCAGCAGCGCGCGCAGCGCGGCGCCCGCGCGGCGCTTGGATCGCGCCTCGAAGTAACGGCCGGCCAGGATGAACATCGTCACCCCGGCGGCGACCTCAAGGTAGATGTTGGCCGAACCGTCGGTACGGGCGATGGTGAACGTGAACGGGTGGGTCATGCCGGGCTCGCCGGCCGTCCCGAAGAACAGGGCGTACAGCGACCACGCGAACGCCGCGAGGGTGCCCATCGAGATGAGCGTGTCCATCGTGGCGGCGCCGAGCCGCAGGTTCTTCCACGCCGCCACGTGGAACGGCAGCGCGCCCCACACGATGACCGGCGCCGCCAGCGCCAGGGACGCCCACTGCCAGTACGTGAACTGCAGCGCCGGGATCATCGCCATGAGGATCACCGGGACCGAGAGCACCGTGCTGACGGTCAGCCGGGTGCGCAGCTCCCGGGTGGGGTCGGGCTCGGGCCCGGCGCCGCCGCCCGGCTCCGGGGCCGGTTCGGGCTCGGGGACGCGTGCCGTGTAGCCCGCCTTCTCCACGACGCTGATCAGGTCCTCGGGCGCGACGTCGAGCGGGAACCGCACCCGGGCCTTCTCCGTGGCGTAGTTGACGGTGGCGGTGACGCCTTCGAGCCGGTTGAGGCGCTTCTCGATACGGGCCGCGCAAGAGGCGCAGGTCATCCCGCCGATGGCCAGTTCAACCTGGCCGTCCGGCGTGCCTGTCGCGTCGCGGGTGCCGTCCATGGTCTCTCACTCCTTCGCAGGATACGCGCTGGTCAGTGCCCGTGGCCGGTGCCGGAGTCCTCGGGCGCGGGCGCGCTCCGCTCGCCGGCGCTCGCCGGCACGGTGAACTCGGCGGTGTGGACGCCGCCGTCGTGCTTGAAGTCGAGGAAGAGCCGGTAGGTGCCGCCGGAGGGGACCTCCGCGGTGAAGCCGATCTCCGGTCCGGACGGGGTGACACCGTCCCCGGGCTCACCCTCAGGGTGAACGTGCAGGTAACCGAGGTCGCCGTCGCGCAGCGCCACGAGGTGGCCGTAGGCGGCGAGGTAGGGTTCCAGGTCGGTCACGGGCGCGCCGGAGTCCGTCTCGCGCACCGTGAAGGTCAGGTCGCTGGTCGTCCCGGCCACCAGGTCACCGGCGAGCTCGACGGTGTAGCCATCGACTTCGGCGGTGCGGTCCTGCTCCGGCAGCGGGCGGGGCCGGTACTCGCCCGGGACGGCGAGGTCCGCGCCGAGCGTGGTGCCGGAGCCGCCCTCGGGAACGAAGTCGGCGAACATCCGGTACGGCCCGGGCTCGGCCAGCTCCAGCGGAATGCGCCACGTGCCGTCGCCGGACATCTCGGGGTGCACGTGCTGGAAGCCGTCCAGGTCACGCCCCACCACGATCAGGTGCATGCGCTTCTCGTGCGCCACGGCGAAGTCGGTGACCGGCGCGCCGCCGGGGCCGAGGATGCGGAAGGCCAGGTCGGCGCGCTCACCGGCCTGCTCGGGAGTCTCGACCGGGTCGAGGGTGTAGCCGCCGGCCGAGATCTGCAGGCCGGCCGGCGCGTCCGCGTCGGCGGCGGGCGCGGCCGGGGTGTGCTCGGGGGCGGCGTGGTCGGGGGGCGTGGTCGCGGACGCGACGGGGCCGAGCAGCCGGCCGGCCCCGAACGCGCCGCCGAACGCCACCACGAGGCCGAGCCCATAGACGGCCAGCTTCGCGGGCACGTTCATCGTTACCCCTTCACCGTGTAACCGGCCTCTTCGACGGCGGCGCGGATGGCGGCGTCGTCGACGGTCGTGGAACTGGTGACGGTCAGGGCGCCGCTGGCCAGATCGACCTGGACGTCGGTCACCCCGGTGACCTGGCCGACCTCCTCGCTGACCGAGCTGACGCAGTGACCGCAGGTCATTCCCTCGACGGTGTATACGGCGGTGGCCATGGCCATCGATCTCCTCGCGCAGTGAACCGAGCCTGGGGGCTCGTGACCGGATCCGCGGACGGGCGCTTCTCCCGTCCACCACATGAAAGTACCATACCCCCCTAGGGTATCCAAGAGTGCTGATGACGCGCCGCCTTCGGGCCCGACGGGTCCAGGGTGTTCGGCCTTCCATGGGCGATGCCGTCGCCCGTTCACGCGCCAGGAGAGACTGTCCCTCCGTTCACGCGCCACGGGAGGCGGCCCTCCGTTCACGCGCCACGGGAGGCTGTCCCCCGTTCACGCGCCACGGGAGACCGTCCCCCGTTCACGCGCCACGGGAGGCTGTCAACCGCTCCTTCAGGTAGTCGGCCAGGACCACCGCGTTGTTCCGGTGCTCGTCGCGGGCCGAGTACAGCAGCGTCACCGGCCCCTCGGCGGCGGCCCGCTCCAGCGGTCGCAGATCGTCGGAGTGTTCGCCCAGCTCCGCGCGGTACCGCTCACAGAACTGCGGCCACCGCTCGGGATCGTGCCCGAACCACGTCCGCAGCTCCCGGCTGGGCGCCGCCCCCTTCAGCCAGTCGTCCACCCGCAGGTCCGCCTTGCGGACCCCGCGCGGCCACATCGCGTCGACCAGGAAGACCCGCCCGCGCGGCTCCGCCTCCTCTTTGAGGACGTCGTAGACGCGGCGGACGGTGATGTCCGTGCCATGTCCCATACCCGTCCCCTGCCCGCCGCGGGCGCGCCGATGCGCGGACGAATCAGACCCTCCCGTCCCCCACCGGAACGCCCGCCCGCAGTGCGGCGACCTCGGCCCGGAGCGCGCGCAGCTCCCGCAGCACCTCCTGCGACGGTGCCGCGGGCTCCTCCTGCCCCCGGTCGCCGGACTCGTGCTCCAGCGCCTCCACGGCCACGGCGATGAACAGGTTCAGGGCGATGAAGGTCGAGGCCAGGATGTAGCCGACGAAGAAGATCCACGCCATGGGCTGCTCGGCCATGACCGTCTTCGCGATCTCCCCCCAGCTGTCGCCGGTCATGATCTGGAACAGGGTGAAGAGCGAGGTCCAGATGTCCCCGAAGTGCTCGGGAGCGCTCACCCGGAACAGCTTGGTGGACATGACCGCCGAGACGTACAGGAGCAGGCCGACGAGCAGGGCGATCGAGGCCATGCCGGGCAGCGCCTTGAGCAGGCCGGCCACGACGTGCCGCAGCGTCGGGATGACCGAGAGCAGCCGCAGGACTCGCAGCACCCGGAGCGTGCGCAGCACCGAGAACGGGCCGGAGGCGGGCAGCAGGGCGATGGCCACGATGGCGAGGTCGAAGCAGCTCCACGGATCGCGGAAGAACGCCCGGCCGTGCGCGTAGATCCGCAGCCCGAGCTCCAGCACGAATATGCCGAGCACGCACAGGTCGATGCGGTGCAGCAGTTCGCCGTGGACGGCCATCAGGCGGGGCGAGGTCTCGACACCGAGCAGGACGGCGTTGACCAGGATGAGCGTGATGACGGACGTTTGAAACCACCGGGCGTCCACGATTGCCCGGGCATGGTCCCGCACGGTCAAGGAAGAACTCCACTCCACTCTGTCCTGGCTTCACCAACGTGCGGAAAGCCTACTTGCGGACATTGCGTGCACTGACCGGGTTTCGGTCCTGCGGGAATACCGCGACGACACGGCGGAAAATCCGGAGAAAACGGAAGCCGGAGCACAAGGGCGGTGCGCGGTCCGCGCCGCAACGGGCCCGCGGAAGGCCGCATCTCGCCCGATATGACGGCATTCACCCGCACATGCGGCCCATGTCGCCTGCTACACCAAATCAAAGCGAGCGTCATGATTGGGCAGGCTTTCAACAGGTACGCCGCTGGGAAGCCGCTCGGCGGCGGGTTCCCGAAGAGAATCGACCCCGTCCATCGATGGTCCAGTGCACCGTCGCTGGAAACTCGTCAATTGGGGTGTGATCGCATATGCGCAACACGAAGCGTTTCCTCGTCGGCACCACGCTCGCTCTCCCGCTGGTTCTCGGATTCGCCGGAGCCGCGTCCGCGGAGACCTCCATCCGCTTCAGCAACAACACGTCCAAGACGGCTTTCGTAGAGTTCAAGGGCGGGTTCGTCACGAACCACTCGACGGTCCTCGACTTCTTCACCGACAAGGAGAAGCACGTGCTACGGCCGCACCGCCACTCCTTCGAGAAAACCGAGAAGGGCGAGAAGGGCGAGAAGGCCGGCAAGCCGGAGAAGACCGTGCGGGAGATCGGGAGGTAGCGGCCACGCTCCCCGGGCGCCGGGCGGCGCCCGGCCGGCGCCCGGCCCCGGGCACGGCGCATGTCGCGGCGTCGCCTAGGCTGCGGCGACGTGACCATCGTCAAATCCATCGTGCTGTTCGCGCTCGCCGCCCTCGCCGAGATCGGGGGCGCCTGGCTGGTCTGGCAAGGAGTCCGCGAACAGCGCGGGCTGCTCTGGGTCGGCGGCGGCGTGATAGCGCTCGGCTTGTACGGGCTCGTCGCCACCTTCCAGCCTGATGCCAACTTCGGACGGATCCTGGCGGCCTACGGTGGAGTGTTCGTCGCCGGCTCACTGCTGTGGGGGATGCTCGTCGACGGCTTCCGGCCGGACCGCTTCGACGTCATCGGCGCAGCCATCTGCCTGGCCGGTGTGGCGGTCATCATGTACGCCCCGCGCGGCGGCTGACGGGGGCGACGGCGTCGCGCCCGGCCCCCGCCCGGTGAACACCCCGGGCGCCGCGGCCCGCCCCATGCCGGCGCACGGAACGGTACGCCACCGCGGCGCGTCCCATCCGACGGGCGGCACGGTGGCCGCCCGGCGAACGGCAGGCGATCCGGGGGAACGTGATGGACCAGAAGAGCGGCATGGCGATCGGACTGCCCCTGGGGATCGGCATCGGCGTGGCCTTCGGGCTGACGATGGACAACATCGCGCTCGGGATCGCGTTGGGCACCGGGATCGGCGTCGCCTTCGGCGTCGCGTTCGGCGCCACGGGCAAGAAGCGGAACGAGGGCGAGCCCCGCGGCGAGGAGTAGCACGACCGAGAGCGCCGCTGGCCGGCCACCTCGCCCGCCGTCCCCCGGCCATTCGGCCGATCGGCCGCACAGCGCAACCGGGCGCTGTCGCCGCCGCGCGGGCGAACCGGCCTCGGGGCGACCCGATGACCGGCAGGAACGCGACGTCGCCGCGGGGTCGACCCGCTGGCCTTCCGGTTTTCATGCGGTCCCGCCTTTCTCGGCGTGCCCGACCCTGACCTGCGGATTCACCCGCGGAGATCGACGTCCTCATTCTTCAGCACGCTCGTGCCCGACCCCGGGTTATCGCGAGCACCGGCCGGATTTCTTCGCGTCCCTATCATTTCCCAACGCGGCGCGCGACCAATGTGATTCACTCGCACCCAACGCCCATGTGAGATGCGGCACAACATTTCAACTTGAGAGAACCATAGCCGAACTGTTTTAATTTCGGCGCCGCATATCCGAATATCCGAGCGCCACGGGGCGCGGATCGGTGCGGCCACGACGCTCGACGCGGCGCCGAGGCAGCGCGTACGCATACTTCCAGGTCGGCGGAGACTCCATTCGACCATCGGCCGAGTACCTAGGGTGCCGTTACGCCTTTCCGACTCCCGCGAGCCGTCGATCACGGAAACTCTCCCCCATCAATACCTGGAGGCTCCATGAAGTCTTGGCGTTCCCGTATTACCGCCGGTCTCGTCATCGGTGCCGCGGCCCTCAGCATTCCGCTGACCGCCGGCTCCGCTTACGCTTCCGACTGGGTGCTGGCCGGAGGCGGCTACCGCTCGTATCAGGAGTGCTGGGATGACGGGCGCGACTACATCACGCACGACTACCACGACTACACCCAGTTCGACTGCCGTCCGAATGGCGACAGGTGGGACATCTGGGTGCGCTAGTCATGCTCGCCCGGCGGTGAGATGCCGCTCTTGAGTCTCGCTGCCCCGGTGTCACACCGGGGCGGCGGGCCGCACGCCGGGCGGACCGCGCGCGGCCTCGCGGGAGAGGTCCGTCAGTGTGCGTCGCGCAACCGGAGAAGGTACATCGCGGTCAGCGCCACGGCACGGTCTCCGTCATGCGACAGCTCCATGAGGGCCCCTGACGCCGTCGGCCCCGGGATGTCCGCCAGCGCCTGGGTCAGCCGGACACGTGCGGGCGCTCCAGTGGTGTCGTGGGCGAGACGGCCGACGAGCCTGGTGGCGATCTGATCCGCCGCGGTGGCGTCGCTCGCCAGCACGCTCAGCGCGTCGGCCGCGTCGGTGTCGTTCCGTCCCTCCGCGATCATGTCGACGAGCGTCGGGATCGCGTCGGCCACCCCGCGCGTTCCGAGCGCCAGAGCCGCATACCCGCGGACCGCCGCGTCGGGGTCCGGCAGGGCGTCCCGCAGCCGGTCGGTGGCCGCACCACCGGGCATCTCGGCGAGGGCCTGAACGGCGCGTTTCCGCACCTCGGCCGCTGCTGAGCCGAGCCCCTCCGCCAGGAGTGCCGTGCCGCCGTCGCCCGATCGCGCCAGCGCCCACCGGAGGGCACCGGCGACGTTCGGCTCCGTCTCGCGCAGCACCGCCTCGACCAGCGCCTCCACCGGCACCGGAACCTCCTCGGCCGAGGAAAGGGCCGCGCGCTGGCGTGCGTCGGCGCTCTTCGACCCCAGCGCCTGGAGGAAGGCGACGGCCTGGAGGACGTCCCTCCAGTCGGCGGGTTCCGCGGCATCGATCCGGCGGAGCCGCGTGAGCAGTTCCATCTCGGCCGCGATGCGCTGGCGCGTCTGGCGGATGAGATCGCCGACGAGCGCCGAGGGCGCGAAATCGGGATCGTCGAGCGCGCGCCCGATCTCACGCAGCGGCAGCCCCAGCGACCGCAGGCTCTCGATGTGGAAGATCCGCCGGATGTCCTCGCCGGAGTACTCCCGATAGCCGGAGCCGGTACGCCCCGATGGCCGCACCAGGCCGAGCGACTCGTAATGCCTCAGCATGCGGGCGCTGACGCCGGACCGTCGCGCCACCTCGCCGATCAACACGTTCTAGTGTCCCTCCTGGCCGGCCTCGCCGAGGACCACGACGCGCTTCGCCTCATCGATCGCGAACTCCATTCCCGCGTCCGGGTCGCGCAGCAGCCGTTCCGTGGCGATCGCGTGCGCGCGCACGCGCCGGTCGCGGGCCGCCGTCGCGGCGCGCAGAGTCGGCAGAGCGGCTTCGCCCAGTGCGACCAGTGCCCGGCTGAGACTCAGCTGCGTCTCCCGCTCACCGCGCCCGAGCTGCGTCGCCAGCACCGCGGCAAGATCGGGCTCTTCACCTTCCGGCACGAGCACCACCGCCGCCCGCCAGGCGCTCCGCGCCACCTCGTCGTCGGCGTCGGACAGCAGCGCCGGTGTGATCGCCGGCCACGCCCGCCGGTCCCCGATCTTGGACAGCGTGTGCAGCGCCTGGCTTCGCGCCTGCGCACGCTCCGAGCGGACGTCGCGGAGCAGCCTGGGGAGCGTCACGGACACCGGATGGCGGGTGAGCGCCCAGGTTAGCATGTCGCGGACGAAGAACTCCGGCTCGATCGCGCATCGCTCGACCAGCGTGTCGACGAAGCCCGGATCGGGCGCCGTGCCGGCCGCCATGGCCGCCCGCAGCCGCACGGACGAACGGGGGTCCGCCAGGCCCTGAAGCGTCCGTATCGCGTCCGTGTCCCGTCGCGTCGTGGTCATCGGGATCACCTCCTTGGCCAGCAGTAAAGGCGTTGTCACCGTGTCAAGGTCAAGGGCGCCGCACCGCGCGATCACCGGTGACCCGCCGGGTGCCGTGCCGCACTAGGCGCCGGCCTTCGCGTCCGGGGGAGGTAGGGGACACGCCCCCGGCGACCCGGCGACGCTCTCGGGCCCGCCCGCGTGCCCGGAACTCCGCCCGCCCATGGGCCGGGCACGGCGTGGCAGGCGGATCCCCGGACGCGTCCGGTGAGCGAAGAAGAGCGGGCCATGAGGCGGAGGCCGAAGCGCTCCGGCACCGGCCTGATGGCGCGACGGGACGGGGCCGGGTACCGGCCGCCCAGGGAAAACGACGACGCCCCGCGACCTGTATCCACAGGTAGCGGGGCGTTCCGCATGTTCACACTGGGTGGCCAGGGGCGGGGTCGAACCGCCGACCTTCCGCTTTTCAGGCGGACGCTCGTACCGACTGAGCTACCTGGCCCCGCGCACCATAGTACGGTGTGGCGAGCGGTCCTGACGGGATTTGAACCCGCGGCCTCCACCTTGACAGGGTGGCGAGCACTCCAAACTGCTCCACAGGACCTTGTTCAGTTGTGCGTTTCGCGATTCCCGATCTTACCCGGTGTTTCGCGTCCCGCGCTCCGTGTCCTTCATTCTGCCAGACCTTCAGCAGTACTTTGGACGGTGAGCCCGTACCCCCAACGGGATTCGAACCCGCGTTACCGCCTTGAAAGGGCGGCGTCCTAGGCCACTAGACGATGGGGGCCTCGACGACGAACGAGTCGTCTATTTCCCGCTTCGTCTGCCGTCGGGGACGGGATAAGCATAGGGGAGATCCGCACCGACTGCCAAAGCCGTTTCGACACGCCCTCCCCGGCGCGTTCCGTGGCGTGTCGGGCGCGCCGGTCACGGGCTCGGCGAGCCGGAGGCGGGTGGCGTGGTGGCCGTGGTTCCGGTGGGCGAGGCGGGCGGCGGGGACGCGGGGGTGAGTTCGCGGTCCGGGTTCTGCTCGATGTGCCGCTCGATCTGGGCGGAGGTCAGGCCGAGGCCGCCCAGGGTCACGTCGTCCCACGCCTGCAGGCGCCGGCTCTCGGGGTCGAAGTACAGTACCGACGCCGCGTACGGGGTGGGCCGGTCGGCGCCCGGGTCGAGTCCGCGCAGGCCCGCGCCGCCGGTGGATCCCTGGACGAACATCCGCGTTCCGGTGTCGGCGAGCCGCGTCCAGCGGCGGTGCCCGTGGCCCGAGAGCACCAGCGGGACCGTGCCGCTGAACGCCTCCCCCTGCAACGGGTCGTGCAGGATCGCCACGTCCACCGGCGGGTCGGCGTCGGCGACCGCCGCCGCCTGCCGGGCGCCGGTCGCGGCGACCGCCGTCTCGTCCGGGTTGTCCCGGGCGCGATCCGGGGTGAACCTGGGGTCGCCGGCGCCGTAGAGCCGCAGTCCGCCGACCTCGGCGATCTCGTCGTCGAGCACGACGGCGTTCGGCTGGTCCTGCACCGCGCGCTGGGTGCCCATGGAGTCGTGGTTGCCGCGGATCCACACGTACGGCACGTCCAGCCGGGCGATCTCGTCGGCGAAGGCGTCCTCCGCGGCGCTGCCCCGGTCGGTGAGGTCCCCCGAGTCGATGATGAGATCGACCTGGAACTGCTCGCTGAGCGAGCGGATGACGTTCCACGCGGCCGGGTTGAGATGGATGTCGGACACGTGCAGCACCCGGATGGTGGTGTCCTCCTCGTCGTACACGGGCAGCGTCGAGGTCGCCTCATAGAGCCGTGAGACATTGCCCACGAGCGTGGCCAGCTGCCCCCGGTACTCGGAGAAGCGGTTGACCACGTCCTCGGCGCTGCCGACGACCTGGGGGGCGCCGGCCAGCAGGCCGGTGTAGCGCGGTTCGGAGATGGCGTTGGGGTTGAAGGTGCCGACCGTCCCCGCGCCGGCCGCGGCGAACAGCACCAGCGCCGTCAGCGCGCTCAACCCGGCTCGGCGCCACGAGCGGAACAGCAGCAGCCCCATGATCCCGGCGCCCGCGACCGAGACCGCCGCCGCGCGCACGAACAGGTGGACGACCCCCTGCCGCACGTCGGCGACGATGCCGTCGGCCAGCCGGTTGATGGCCTCGGGGTTCTCGAACAGCTCCTGGGCGGCGGCCAGCCGGATCTCCGAGATGGTCGCCTCGAACCGCAGCGGCGCCAGGTGCGTGTCGAAGCCCAGCTTGCCGAGCGGCGCCACGTTCACGACGGTCTCCCCGCGCCATGACGGGCTCATGCTGAGGTTCACGTCGGCCGGACCCACCGGGGTCATCACCTGGCCGCCGAGGGCGAGCCCGAGCCAGCCGCCGAGCAGCGCCGCGGCGAGCACCGCCGCGGCCCGCCAGACGCGTCCGCGCCGGAGCCGGGCGAACCCGGCCGCGAGGGCGCGCGGTCGCGGCCGGCGGCGTGCGAACTCGTACAGGGAACGCAGCGTGGACCTCAACCGAGAGAACACGCCTCCATCATCCCCCGCGGTGGCGCTCCGGAAGCGGTCACCCGGATTCCGGCGCGTCAACGCCGGTCGGCCGGCCGGCCGACCCCGGGGGCCGGCGCGCGCCCGCCTGTCGCAGAATGTGAGGCGTGGTCGAACTCACGCGTGCCCAGTTCGAGGAACTCGTCGCCGACGCGCTGGACACCATTCCCCCGGAGCTGGCGCAACACATCGACAACGTGGTCGTCACCGTGCAGGACGAGTCGCCGGAGGGCCTGCTCGGGCTGTACGAGGGCATCCCGCTCACCGAGCGCGGCGACGGCTACGCGGGGGTGCTGCCCGACCAGATCTTCATTTACCAGCGCGAGATCTGCGCGATATGCGACACACCGGAACAGGTGGTGGCGGAAGTCCGGATCACCGTCATCCATGAACTCGCGCATCATTTCGGTATCGATGACGACCGGCTGACGGAACTCGGCTGGGCGTGACGTTCCGTGACCGGCGCCCCGCGGGTCACGTTCGTTGCGGATCGACCACCGGGGAGCGCGCCTGACGGGTCACTTCGCACGCCTCATACCGGGCGCACACCGCACCCGTTGACGATTCCGACATCGAACGCGTTGATCCAACCGCGCGGCGCCGCCCCGAACGGGGACGGTATGTTACCCAGCAGCGACCGAGAGTCACTCAGCGCCAATGATCAAGGAGTCGCCGGGTGGGCAATCCGCGTACGGACAACCCCGAATTCGACGCCTCCGAGCACGGCGCCGCGATCCGCCCGCCCGCAGGCCGCCCACCGGCGGTCCCCGAACGCCCCGCAGCCGCCACGGAGCCGCCGGACGGCGGCGACTGGCGGCGCAGCTACCGCGAGGTGGTGCGGGTCCGCGAGTTCCAGGCCATCTGGGCCGCGCACGCGCTGTCGATGAGCGCCGGATACCTGCTCACCATCGCGGTGTCCGCGCTGGTCTACAGCCGAACCGGCTCCGCGCTCGCCACCGGCCTGACCATGGCCCTGACCTTCCTGCCGCAGATCATCGGCGGGCCGCTGCTCTCGGGGCTGGCCGATCTCTTCCCGCGGCGCCGCGTCATCGTCGTCAGTGAGGTGGCCCGCGGGCTGCTGGTCGCGGCCATCGGCCTCCCAGGGCTGCCGGTCCCGGTGATCTGGGCGCTGCTGTTCTGCTCGATCCTGCCGATGGTGCCGTTCAGCGCGGCCCGGGCGGCTCTCATGACCGACATCGTGCAGGGTGAGCGCTATGTCGCCGGTTCGGCCATCATCAACCTCACCTCGCAGGTGGGCACCCTGGTCGGGCTCGTGGCCGGAGGCGCCCTGGTCGCCCTGCTCGACCCGCACGCCACGGTGCTGGTCGACGGGCTGGCGTTCCTGGTGTCGGCCGCGGTGATCGCCATCGGCGTGCGCGCCCGGCCGGCGCCCGTGGCGGAGCGCGGCGACGCTCCGCGGCCCAGCCTGTGGCGGATCACCCGCGAGGGCACCCGGCTGGTCTTCCGCGACCCGCGGCTGCGCTCGCTCGCCCTGTTCGGCTGGCTGGCCGGCTTCTACATGGTCCCCTACGGGCTGGCCAACCCACTGGCCTCGGACGTCGGAGGCGGCGCCGCCGCGGCCGGCCTCATCATGGCCGGCTCCTCGATGGGGGCGATCCTCGGCGGCCTGGTGCTCACCCGGCTGATCTCCCCCGGACCGCGCCTGCGGCTGGTGGGACCGCTGGCGGTGGCCGCGTCACTGCCCCTGCTGCTCTGGGTGCTGCACCCGCCGCTGTGGGCGATGGTGGCGCTGCTCGCCCTGTCGGGCATGTGCGCCTCGTACCAGTTCGTGGCCAACGCCGCGTTCGTGCTGTGCGTGCCGTCCGACGGCCGGGGGCTGGCGTTCGGCCTGGTCGCCGCGGGACTGCAGGCCGCCCAGGGCGCGGGCATCGTGCTCGCCAGCCTGGCGGCCGAGTTCGTCGACAAGTACGCGGTCGTCGCCGTCGCCGGGGCCCTCGGGGCGGTCGCGGCGGTGGTGCTGGCCGTGCCGTGGTCCCGGCTCGCCCCCGAGACGCTGAAGAGCATGGAGGGCGGTTCAGCCGCGGGGTGACCCCTCCCGGTGGTCGGCGCGCGCCCCGGCCGTGGAGTCGGTCCGGCACGCGGCCTCCCGATGCGGCCGGTGTGCGTCGCAGCCCGGCGACGGCTCGCCGGGCCCCGCCCCAAGGGCGCCGGCGGACCGCCGTGCGTACCCCGGCCAGGCGCGCAGTGTCCAGCTCACAGGTTCGACTTCTTTCCCTGGAAATTGCGGATGATGTGCTCCAGGACCGAGCCGCCCGCTCCCTCCTCCGGCATCACGAGCCACGCGATGACGTAGAGGAGCACGCCGCTGCCGCCGAGCAGGGTGAAGACGGCGAAGGCCAGCCGCACCAGGTTGGGGTCGACGCCGACGAACTCGCCGATCCCGCCGCAGACGCCGGTGAGGATGCGCTTGTCGGTGCTCCGTCGCAGGGATTTCCGGTTCCCACCGAGTTTTTCGTTCATGGCATCCACCCTGCCCGATCCGCGGCTCTCCTCCCATCCGGAACGCCCCTGGCGCTCCCCTGACTCGACCCTGACCCCCCGGGCGCGACACCGGGGCGGCCGGGCGGGAGGCCCTGCCGGGCACCGGGATCGGGCCGCCGTGGTCCGGGAGTACGCTCGCACACCGGGGACATCCCCTTGGCCTGCCACCGGCCGGTGGCGCCACCCGCCCGTCGCTCGCCTCGGAGGTCGCCGTGTCCGACGCTGCACCGTTCCCGCCCCACCGCCTGGTCAACGCCGAAGCGGCGCGCGCCCGGCACGGGGAGGACGCGGTGCGGCTGGTGGCGGACGGCCTGCGGGCCGGCGACCCCGTGGCGGATTCGGTGATCGCCGAACTCGACGCGCTCGGCGCACCGGCGCGAGAGGCCCTGCGCCTGGGCTTGCGCAACGGCCTCGGCACCCTCGACTCCGCGCCCCCGGCCGTCGCCGCGCTGCTGCGGGAGGCCGAGACGCCGTCGCCCTGGGCGGACGCGGAGCTGATCGCGCGGGGCGACACCGTCGGCATGTCCGTGTCGCCGTTCTGGAACACCATGGCGTTCGCGCTCGGCTCCCTGGTGCACACCTACAGCGCGCCCGGCCTGGCCCGGGTGCTGGTCGGCACCGGCCGTCTCACCGCCGCCGCCGGCCGCCGCCTCGCCGAGACCGGCCTGTGGAAGGTGAACGCCGGCGTCCCCGGCGGCTTGACGCGTGGCGCCCCCGGCTACCTCGACACCCTCCAGGTACGGCTGCTGCACGCCCGGGTCCGCGCCGGCACGCTCCGCCGTGGCTGGGACATCGACACCTGGGGCGTCCCCGTCAACCAGGTCGACACCGCGCGGACCTGGCTCGACTTCACGCTCGTCCCCTTCCGGGCGCTCGCCAGAGTCGGCATCACCCTCACCGAGACCGAGGAGGCCGACCTCTACCGTTACTGGCACCACATCGCCCACCTGCTCGGCCTGGCCCCCGAGTTCCACCGGCACGTCCACGACCACGCCACGGCGGCGGCGCTGCTCGACCTGATCGACTCCACCAACGCCGCCCCGGATGACAACTCCCGCGCGCTGGTCACCGCCCTCATCGACGTCACCGCCGGTCCGGTCGGCGCCCGCCTCTCCCTCCCCGAACCGGCGACCCGCACCATGCTCGCCGCCCTCACCCGTCTGATGCAGGGCGACGAGGTGGCCGACGCCCTGCACATCGAGCGGGTCGACATCGCGCCGTTCCTCCCGCTGATCGCCATGGGCAACACCACCACCCGCCGCTGGCAGCGCTTCACCCCCGAGTCCTGGCACACCGCGCTGACCGAGAACACCAAGATCCGCGAGGCCGAGTACAGCGGGGTCACCGGCGCGGAGTACCGCAGCCACCTCGCCGCTCCCGAGCACTAGCCGGCTGGCTCGCCGCCGGCTCCTCCGGGTCGTCTCGCACGGCCATGATCCGGCGACCCGCCGTGCGGAGCGGCACGGCGGCCATGGGCGGCGTGCCTGCGGTACCAGGCCGGGCGACCGCCGGCCGGCGCCCGGCGGCGCGGCTCATCCGCCGCGGGCCTCCCCCTGGCGCGCCGCCGTGAGAACGGCGTCGATCTCCGACTCGTCGAGCACGAGCCGGAACCGGTTGGCGAGGGTGTCGAAGACGTTGACGAACGAACGCCGGCACTCCTGAAGCAGCTCGTCGGCCGTGCCCGGGTCGACCCCGAGCCGGCGGGCGAGCAGCGCCGCCACCTCGCGCCGGGCGTGCGGGTTGGCCAGCACCGCGGCGGGGGCGCTGTCGCGACGCAGCGGAGCCCAGCGGGGGACGTCGGTCGTCGCCCGCACCGTCACCTGATGCGGCAGATCCCGCGACGAAGTGCCGACGAGCAGACGCACCGGTCCATCGTCCAGCACCCGCCGGCCGCGGGTCACGTCCCAGTGGGCGAGGTCGTCGGCGTCGACCGGCACGGTGACGGTTCGCTCCTGCCCGGCGGCCAGCTCGACGCGAGCGAACCCGACGAGTTCTCGCGGACCGGACCGGAAGCGCGGCCGCTCGGGGGCGGCGTAGACCTGCACGACCTCGGCACCGTCACGCGGGCCGGTGTTGCGCACCCGCACCGACACCGTCAGCCGTTCTCCAGCGGCGACGGTGCCGGAGTCGACGGTGACGTCGGACAGCGCGAACGTCGTGTAGGACAGGCCGAATCCGAACGGGAACAGCGGGTCGAGGTCGCGGGCGTCGTAGCCGCGGTAGCCGACCAGCGCGCCTTCGACGTAGACGTGGCGGCCGCCTTCGCCCGGGTAGCCGAGGAACGACGGGGTGTCGGCGAGGCGGCGCGGAAACGTCGTCGTGAGCTTGCCGGAGGGACTGTGCTCGCCGAACAGCAGCGACGCGACGGCCGAGCCCATCGCCTGGCCCGCGTAGAACGGGACGAGCACGGCGTCGACGTCGTCGATCCAGGGCATGGTCACCGCGTCGGGGACGGTGAGCACGACGACGGTGCGCGCCGCGGTGGCGGCGACGGCGGCGATCAGCTCGTCGTAGCCGGGTTCGAGGCCGAGGTCGGCGCGGTCGGCGTTCTCGCCATCGGCGTTCTGCGGAGTGTGCGCGAACACGATCGCGACGTCGCTGTCCTTCGCGGCGGCGACGGCGGCGGCGCGGGCGGCGCGGCGCTCGTCATCGGTGTGCGGGCCCGCCGGGACGCCGGGCAGGTGCGTCACGGTGCCGGGCGCGGACCGGCGTTCGATCTCGGTCAGCGGGACGTCGAGGCGGGTCGGGACCATCCGGGCGCTGCCGAACCCCTGCACGACCGGTTCGACCGCGCCGGTGCCGAGGACGAGCAGTTTCCCGGCGGCGGCCGGTTCCAGCGGGAGGACGCCGTTGTTGGCGAGGAGCACGGTGCCGGCGCGCGCGATGCGCGCGGCGAGGTCGTGGTGGGCGTCGGCGTCGAACGGTGCGGGCGCCGTCTCGTGGGCGGCGACCCGGTCGGCCAGCCGCAGGACCCGGGCGGTGGCCCGGTCGAGCGCCTCCGGCGGTACGGCCCCGGACGTGACGCCGGCCCGCAGGCGGGCGACGCGCTGCGCGCTCTCGGGCATGTCGAGGTCGTTGCCCGCCAGCAGCGACGCGGGGCGGTCGGTGATTCCGTGCCAGTCGGACACGACCAGCCCGTCGAAGCCCCACTCATCGCGCAGCACCCGGGTGAGCAGCCACGGGTGCTGGGCGGCCTGTACGCCGTTGAGCCGGTTGTAGGAGCTCATCACCACCCATGGCGCGGCCTCGCGCACCACGCGCTCGAAGGCGCGCAGGTAGATGTCGCGCAGCGCACGCTCCTCGATCACCGAGTCCATGGAGGTGCGTTCGATCTCGGAGTTGTTGGCGGCGAAGTGCTTGACGCACGCTCCGACCCCGCACTCCTGCAGTCCGTGCACGACGCCGGCGGCCATCACCCCGGTGAGCAGCGGGTCCTCCGAGTAGTACTCGGACGTGCGCCCGGCGAGCGGGGTGCGGCGGATGTTCATGCCGGGGCCGAGAAGCACGCCGACGCCGAACGAGCGGCACTCGGCGGCGAAGGCGCGGCCGAGTTCGCGGGCCGACCGCGGGTCCCAGGTCGCCCCGACCGTCGAGGCGGTCGGGAAGCAGGTCGCCGGTTCCGGGCCGCGAGTGTGGGCGGCGGCGGCACCGCGGCGGGTGACGAGGCTGATGAAGTCGGCGAAGTCGGCGTTGCCGCCCCCGTCCTCGGCGGCCTGCTCCGGTGAGAAGCGCAGCCCGTTCGGGCCGTCGGCCATCACCACCGAGCGGATCCCGAGCCGTGGCACCCCGTGGGTCCGCCACATCCCGTTGCCCGAGACGAGCGCGATCTTTTCGTCCGTGTCGAGCGCGGCGAGGCGCTCATCGTGCGGGGCGCCGGGCTCGCCGCCGGCGGGGAGGTCGGTCTGCACTGCGGGGTCTCCAGCCACGTTAGGTGGATCGGGTCGGGGTCGAGCGAGGCGAGGCGGCGGCGTCACCTGCTCGCCGCCGTGCCTCCGAACGCCGCCTGGTAGGCGGCGCGGCGCTCGCGCTGCCGTGCCGGGTCGGCGACGGGTGCGGCCATGAGCAACCGCCGGGTGTAGGGGTCGGCCGGGGAGCCGGTCACGTCGCGGACGTCGCCGAACTCCAGCAGGCGGCCGCGGAACAGCACCGCCACCCGGTGGGAGATCGCGCGGATGACGGCGAGGTCGTGCGAGGTGAACAGCAGCGCCACCCCGGTGTCGTTCTGGATCTCGATCAGCAGGTCCAGGATGCGGGCCTGGGTCGAGAGGTCCAGGGCGCTGACGATCTCGTCACAGACGATCAGCCGTGGCCGGCGGACCAGGGCGCGGGCGATCGCGATCCGCTGGCGCTGCCCGCCGCTGAACTCGCCCGGGTAGCGGTCCCCGGTGTCGGCGGGCAGCTGCACTCGGTCGAGCAGCACGCGCAGCTCGCGTTCGGCGTCGGCGCGGCGGATCCCCGCCGCGATGACCGGTTCCAGCACGATGTCGCGCACGGTCATCGCCGGGTTCAGCGAGCCTTGCGGGTCCTGGAACACCACCTGCAGCTCGCCGGCGAGGCGGCGCCGGGCCGCGCCGGTCAACCCGCTGATCACGCGCCCGCCGAGCCGGATCTCGCCCGCGGCGATCGGGGTGAGCCCGAGCACGGCGCGGCCGAGGGTGGACTTGCCGGAGCCGGATTCGCCCACGAGGCCGACGGTCTCGCCGGGGCGGACGGTGAGCGAGACGTCGTCCAGTACCCGGGTGATGCCGCGCCGCCCGCCGGAGCGGTTCGGGTAGTCGACGCAGACGCCGCGGACGTCGAGCAGGGGGTCGGCGTGGGTCATCGCGGGGCTCCTTCGGTGCTCCGCGCCGGAGCGGTCCAGGTGCGCGGTTCGGCGTCCTCCAGCGACGCGTCGAGCAGGGTACGGGTGTATTCATGGCGCGGCGTGCCGAACAGCGAGGCGGTGTCCCCCCGCTCGACGATGACACCGTCGCGCATGACCACGACCCGGTCACAGAGGTCGGCGACCACCCCGAAGTCGTGGGTGACCAGGAGCACGGACATGCCGCGTTCGCGCTGCAGGTCGCGCAGCAGCTCCAGGATGTCGGCCTGCACGGTGACGTCGAGGGCGGTGGTCGGCTCGTCGGCGACGATCAGGTCCGGGTCGGTGGAGATCGCACCGGCGATCAGCACGCGTTGGGCCATGCCTCCGGAGATCTGGTGCGGGTACAGGCCGAACACCCGCTCGGGGTCACGGATGCCGACGCGGCCGAGCAACTCCAGCGCGCGGGCCCGGGCCCGGGCGCGATCCATGCCCAGCAGCCGCCGCAGCGGCAGGGCCAGCTGGTGGCCGATGGTGCAGGACGGGTCGAGGTTGCTCATGGGTTCCTGCGGCACGTAGGCGATCCGCCGTCCGCGCAGCCCGGGCAGGGTGCCGGGGGTGACCGGCGCGCCGTCCATGGTGATCCGCCCGGCGGTCACGACGGCCTGCGCCGGCAGCAGCCCGAGCACCGCGAACACGCACTGGCTCTTGCCCGATCCGGACTCGCCGACCAGACCGAGCACCTCGCCACGGCGCACCGCGAACGACACGCCGTCCACGACGGTGCGCAGCCCGTCGCCGTGCGGGTAGGCGACGGTCAGTCCGGAGACGCCGAGCAGCGGATCGGACCCCGCGTCGCCGGAGTCCCCTGCCGCCGCATCGGCGGCGGAGCCGGTCACGGGAGCGGCGGCGGTGCCGCCCGCGGTGGCCGCGGCGCGGGCGCGGCGACGGGGCCGGGCGGGGGCGCCGGGTGCGAGAGCGTCGCGCACCGCGTTGCCGAGCAGCGCGAACGCACCGATGGTCACGGTGAGCAGCAGGCCCGGCCACACCACGCTCAGCGGCGTGCGGAAGATCGCGACGAACGCGTCTTGGACCATCGATCCCCAGGTCACCGAGTCGGCGCTGCCGAGGCCGAGGAACTCCAGGCTGGCCTGGATGCCGATCGCGGTGGCGGTGATGTCGGCGAGCATGACGATGATCGAGCCGCGGATCACCACGAGGATGTGGCGGAACACGATCCGCAGCGGCGACACGCCGGACACCCGCGCGGCTTCGACGTAGGCCTCGTTCTTCACCTCGATCGCCATCGCCCGGACCAGCCGGTAGAGGAACGGCGAGATCAGTACTCCGAACACGGTCATCGACAGCGTCACGTCGGGGCCGATCGCGGCGTAGAGCGCGATCAGCACGACGAGGCTGGGGATCGCGAGCAGCGCCTCGGAGACCCAGGTGAGCAGGCCGTCGGTCCACCGTCCGAAATAGGCGGCGAGCAGGCCGGTCCCGATGCCGACCACGGCGGCGACGGCGACGACCACTGCCGCCCCGGCCAGGGTGTCACGCCCGCCCCAGATCAGCCGGCTGAGCACGTCGCGCCCGGCGCCGTCGCCGCCGAGCAGGTACTCGCCGTTGGGGGCGGCGTTGACCTGGTCGAGCGCGGGCGCCAGCGGATCGTGTGGGGCGATCCAGGGGGCCAGCACGCTCATGGCGACGACACCGATCAGCAGCAGCGCGCTGCCGACGCCCAGGGGGTTTCGCAGGAATCGGCGCAGCGCGCCGGGACGCGCCGCCGGGACGGCCGCGCCGGTCTCGATGCTCATGACAGGCGCACCTTCGGGTTGAGCCAGGCCTGCACCAGGTCGAAGACCAGGTACACGCCGACGATGACGATGACGGTCACGACGACCACGCCCATCAGGACGGGTACGTCGCCGCCGATGGCGGCGGTGGTCGCCAGCGACCCGATGCCGGGCACCGCGAACACCTTCTCGATGACGACGGTGCCGCTGAACAGCGCCACCACCTTCATCGACATCAGCGACAGCCACGGCGAGGCGGCGTTGCGCAGGACGTGGCGGAACAGCACCTCGGTGCGGGACAGCCCGCGGGCCCGCAGTGTGCGCACGTAGGGTTTGCCCAGCTCGTCGGCGACGGCGCCGCGCACCATCGAGGTGACGCGCAGCTCCCCGAGCACGATCGCCAGGGTCGGCAGCACCAGGCCGAGCGCCCATGTCGCGGCGCCGTCGCCGATCGGCGCGTAACCGGTGGCGGGGAACAGCCGCACGTTGATCGCCAGGCCGATCACCAGCATCAGCGCGAGCCAGAACTTCGGCACGGCGCTCAGGGTCTCGGTGACGACCTGCAGCGTCCGGTCGAGCACGCCGCCCTCGCGGACCGCGGCCAGGGTGCCGAGCACGGCGCTGGCCGCGGCGAGCACCAGGATCGACAGGACCATCAGGGCCAGCGTCGCGGGCAGCCGGTTGGCGACGGCGGTGGCCACCGGTTCGGAGGTGAACCAGGACTGGCCGAGGTCGCCGGTGACGGCGTGCGCGACCCAGTCGGCGAACTGGGTGAGAACCGGCCGGTCCAGGCCGAGCTCGGCGGCGCGTTCGGCGATCTGCTCGTCGGTGGCCTGCTCGCCGACCAGGGAGCGGACGACGCTGTCACTGCTGCCGAAGACGGTGAAGAAGGTGGCGCAGGTGACGAGCGCGAGCAGCGCGACGCCGAAGGCGAGCCGCCGGCATAGGAAGCGGATCATGATCAGGGGTTCCCCTCGGTGCGGGGCCGGCAACGGGCGGGCGGGGCGGCCGGCAGGCGGGTCACGAGGCCGGCGCGTAGTAGCGCAGGGGTGGGCCGGCGCTGCCCGGCTCGACCTGCAGCGCGGTCGCCGGGTCGGTGGCGTAGACGAGGTCCACCTGGTACCAGGGGGCGAACCAGGCGTTCTCGACCAGCCAGGCGTTGGCCTCCCGGAATGCCGCCTCCTGGGCGGGACCGGTCGCGGTGCGGGCGGTCTGCATGAGCCGCTCGAACTCCGGATCGGTGCTGTCGAAGACGTTGAGCGCGTTGCCGTAGGCGAGGTTGAGCCCGTCCCAGGCCGACGTCGGGGCCTGCTGGCTGAGGATCAGCAGCGGGAACTCGCCGCTGGACTGGGCGTCGACGGCCATCTGGTCGGGCACCGACCGCCAGTCGACGCTGATGCCGATCGAGGCCAGCGCCTGCTCGACGAACGGCTGGTAGACGCGGTAGCGCGAGTAGTCCATCATCGGCACGCTGAACCCCTCGCCCCAGCCCGCCTCGGCCATCAGCCGGCGGGCCCGCTCGACGTCGTACCCGTAAGCGCTGTCGAGGTCGGGGTCGTAGGCGGGGCTGGTCGCCCCGACGATCTGGGTGCTGACCGCCCCCTGCCCGAGGTCGAGCGCGTCGAGCATGGCCTGCCGGTCGAAGACCAGGTTGATCGCCTGCCGGACGCGGATGTCGGCGAGCGCCGGAGCGACCTCACCGGCGCGGTCGACAATGGCCAGCCCGACCCAGTCGACCCGGTTCGGATGGATCTCAAGGCCGCTTTCGGCGGCGTAGTCCATCACCTGGATATTGAGCCGGCCGCCGTCGATCTGGCCCGAGGTCAGCGCGTTCAGCCGGGCGTTGACATCGGCCAGGACGCGGATCTCGACCTGCTCGTAGGGCCATGCGTCCGGGTTCCAGTACTCGGGGTTGCGGGTGAAGATGTAACGCTCCCCGCGCACGGTGCGGGCGGTGTCGAGCTCGTAGGGCCCGGATCCGACCGGGGACAGCGCGATCGCGGGATCGTCGAGGGCGGCGGGGGAGGCCATCGCGCCGAGCGAGCCGCCGAGGTTGGCCAGCAGCGTCGGGTCGGGCTCGTCCAGCCGGATGACGGCTCGGGCCGGGTCCGGCGCGTCGACCCCGGTGATGGCGGCGGCCAGGTAGTTGTCGCTGCCGGTTCCGGCGCGGAAGTGCTCGATGTTGGCGGCCACCGCGGCGGCGTCGAAGGGGGTCCCGTCGGTGAACCGCACCCCCTCGCGCAGCGTGAGCGTGAGCTCGGTGTGCGTGGCGTCCCAGGACCATTCGGTGGCGAGGTTGGGGGCGACGGAGCCGTCCGGGCGGCGCTCCAGCAGCGTGTCGTAGACCGGGGCCCACAACTGGGGATACTCGCCGTTGGAACGCAGCTCGGCCGGGTCGTAGGAGGGGATGTCGACGACCGTGCCGAGGGTCAGCTGGTCGCGTCCGTGCGAATCGGCGTCGTTCTGGACACCGCATCCGGCGAGCAGCAGCGTCACAGCGAGCAGGATCGCCGATCCCCCACGTCGTGTCGATCGAGTCACTGGACTCCTTCCGGGACGGCTCCTGGCCAGTTCAGACACGCGTCGGAGGGCCGTCATGTTCCCATCATCTAAAGCTCTCCCCAGGTATCTTTCAAACACGCTTTGCCGATTTGGGGCATCACTTAATCCGATGCAACGGGGCGCGATAACCCGCCGCGACCGGCCCGGCCGATCAGGTGACCGTGCGCCGTCCGGTCAACGCCTCCGGGGCGTGCGGCGCGGCGAGCCGATCCGGGCGTCGGGGAGGCGCGCAAGCGGCGCGGAGGTCAGGCCGGGCCGGCGCCGTGGGCGCGGTCCACGCCCGTCCAGGCCAGCGCCACCGCTCCGTCGAGCAGGGCGCGTTCGGCCTGCGCGCCGACGCAGTGCGCGGCGAACTCGCGCTGGTGGTTGGTGGCCGGCAGCGACCCGATCCCGATGTAGGGATGGATGGCCGGCACGACCTGCGACACATTGCCCATGTCCGTCGACGCCCTGTTCATCCGGCCCGCCAGCCCGTCGGGGGCGAACTCGCGCCCCAGTCGCAGGGCGTTGGCCCGGTACGCCGCGAGCGCGCGCTCGTCGGTGCGGAACTCGGCGTACGGCTTGCTCTCCGGCTGGATCTGCAGGGTGGCCCCGGTCGCCAGGGCGCCCGCCTCGAAGCAGCGCAGCACCTTCGGCTCGATTTCGGCCAGCTCGGCCAGGGTCTCCGCGCGCACGTACCACCGTCCCGAGGCGGTTTCCGGGATCGCGTTGGGCGCCGAGCCGGCGGAGGTCACGATCCCGTGCACCCGCGCGCTGGGCGGGAGCTGCTGGCGGAGCAGGCCGATGGCGACCTGGGCGACGGTGAACGCGTCGGCCGCGTTCACCCCGTCCTCGGGATAGGCCGCCGCGTGCGCGGACCTGCCGCTGTAGGAGATGCGGGAGTGGCTGACCGCGAACGGCCGCGCCTCCGCGACGTCGACCGGTGCCGGGTGGACCATCATCGCGAGGTCGACGTCGCGGAACGCGCCGCGGTCCAGCATCTCGATCTTGCCGCCGCCGCCCTCCTCGGCCGGTGTGCCGTACACCTCGACGGTCAGGCCGAGATCGTCGGCCACCTGGGCCAGGCCGAGCGCCGCGCCCACCGAGGACGCGGCGATCAGGTTGTGCCCGCAGGCGTGCCCGAGCCCGGGAAGCGCGTCGTACTCGGCGCACAACGCGATCCGCAGCGGCCCCGAGCCGTACCTGGCGAGGAACGCGGTCTCCAGCCCCAGGTAGGCCGCGGTCACGGTGAAGCCGCGGCGATCGAGCAGCCGCGGGACCGTCGCGGCGGCGTAGTGCTCCTCCCAGGCGGTCTCGGGCCGGGCGTGCAGGGCCGCCGACAGCCCGATCAGCTCCTCGGCCGCCCGGTCCACGGCGGCACGGACCGCGGCCTTCTCGCGGGTGACCGCACTCGGCATGGGAACCTCCTACAGGTCGCCGGGGACGCCGTACGACGGGGCGGTCGAGGGCCGCAGCCCGCGCCGGACGTAGTCGTCGCGCTGCGGCAGCCAGACGTCCAGTGCCTCGGCCAACCGGTCGATCGGTTCCGCGGCCCAGTCGACCCTCAGGTCGGTCACCGGCCACTCCACGTCGGCGACGACCGCGAGACCGGCGGAGTGCACCGGCCCCTCCTCGCCGCCCGCTTCGGCCGCCGCCCGCAGCGCGGCGAGCAACCGCTCTTCGAGCTCGCCCGTCGCGGACTCGAAGGCGTCGACCATGACGGCCGGGAGTTCGGCGCCGCTGAGCAGGTTGCCCGCGGACACCGAATGCGTACCGACGGCGGCACCGGAGGTACCAAGGGTGTGCGCACCGCTGAACCAGGCGGCCGGCCCGGACGGCCCGATCGCGGTCAGCTGACGGTACTGAAGATCGGTCGCGCTCTCGCCGACCTCCCGCAGGGCCCGCGGGGCATCGCCGTGGGCGGCCAGGCGGTCGAGGATGCGTCCGCCCAGGCGGGGGTCGGTCACGTTCTGCGAGGCCGCGGCGCCGGCACCCGGCCTCAGGTGGAGGCAGCGTGCGGCCACCGCGGGGCTGGAGGAACTGACGGCCATCCCGAAGCGTCCGTCCTGCCGGGCCGCGATGGAGAAGGTCATCGGCCGTCCTCCGGAATGACGGCGATGGCGTCGATCTCGCACAGCCACTCGGGGCGTGCCAGCGCGGAGACGACGACACCGGTGGAGACGGGGTGGACGCCCTTGGTCCAGCGGCCGACGGTCCGGTAGACGGTCTCGCGGTAGCGCGGGTCGACCAGGTAGATGGTCAGCTTGACCAGGTGTTCCATCCGGCTGCCCGCCTCCCGGAGCAGCGTGTCGATGTTCGCCATCGCCTGCTCGGCCTGGGCCCCGACGTCGCCGATCCCGACCGACTCACTGGTGTCGAGGTCCTGTCCGATCTGGCCCCGGACGTAGACCGTGTTGCCGGCGACGACGGCCTGGCACAGGTCGTTGTCGAGGTTCTGCTCGGGATAGGTGTCGCGGGTGTTGAACGGGCGGATGCGGATGTGGGTCGGCATCAGGCTGCTCCGGTCGGGTTGACGGTCGGTTCGGGGTGCCGGTCGAGCCGGGAGGCGGCGGCGCCGGGAGAGTGCGGGTCGAGCGCGTCGCCGGCATAGGCGAGGTAACCGCGCTGGATCGAGATGTGCTCGGCCACGTACGCGGCGTCGTGCCAGACCCCCCAGATGAAGCTCGACCCGCGCCGCGACAGCCACGGCAGGCCGAGGAAGTAGACCCCGGGCTCGGCGGACACGCCGCGGGAGTGCCGGGGCCGGCCGTTGTCGTCCAGGGCGTCGACCTGCAACCAGCCGTAGTCGGACCGGAAGCCGGTCGCCCAGATGATCGTGGTGATACCGGCTTCGGCGAGGTCGAGCTCGAAGATCGGGTCGGCCACGCAGTCCGGATCGGGTCCGAGCGCGCGGGCCTGCGGCTCCTCGGGCAGGTCGAGCCCGTTGCGCGCGATGTAGGCGTCGGCCTCATCGAGCAACGCCAGGTAGCCGGCGTCGCCGTTCGCGATGTTCTCGCGCAGGTCGTCCGCGAAGTGCATCCGCCCGCCGTCGAACGCGCGGGTCACGCCGACGAGGGTGATGCCGCCCGCCGCGAGGGCCCGGAAGTCGACGGTCCGGCCCCCCTGGGCCCCGCTGACCGCGATCGTGACGTGCTCCGCCCCGCGCGGCGGAGCCGCCGCGTCCCATTTGTTGAGCACTCCGAGCCACCAGCAGAAGTCACGGCCCCGGTACCGCCGAGGCGGCCGGTCGTGCGGGCCGACCGACAGGTAGACCTTCCGGCCGGAGCGTTGCAGCTCGTCCGCGATCTGGACGCCCGACGATCCCGCCCCGACCACGAGGACGGCGCCTTCGGGCAGCTGCCGCGGGTTGCGGTAGGAGCTCGAATGCAACTGGGTCACGTCGGCGTCTTCGGGGACGATAGGGGGGATGACCGGGGTCTGGAACGGTCCGGTCGCCGCCACCACGAACCGGGCGTCGATCGTGCCGTCCGAGGTCTCCACCCGGAAGCCGGGCCGTCCGATGTTCCGCCGCACCCGCTGGACCTCCACGCCACAGCGGATCGGCGCGGCGATCTTCTCCGCGTACGCGACGAAGTAGTCCGCGATCTGGTCCTTCGCGGCGAAACCGTCGGGATCGACGTCCTCGAACCGCAGACCCGGGAAGCGGTCGTGCCAGGCCGGACCGTTCGCCACGAGGGAGTCCCAGCGTCCGGTGCGCCAGCGCTCGGCGATGCGATCACGCTCCAGCACCAGGTGCGGGATGCCGCGCGCGCCCAGGTGCTCGCTCATGGCCACCCCGGCCTGTCCCGCGCCGACCACGAGAACCTCGGTCTCGCAATCCGCCATGTGATTCTCCGTTCCACTGGTCACGACTTTCGCGCCGCGGCGAGCCGCACCGGCGACGCGACCGCCGACCATCCGAGTCTCGGGGAATCCAATGCAACAGGCCAGAACATGTTTTTGAACCCGTGCATCGGATTCGCCGATGCAATCGGGCACGCTTCGGCCGGCCGGATCGCGCGGACCGGCCGGATCAGGAGTGCGGAGCGCGGGCGTTCCCACCCGGCCGGGCGGTCGCCGACCCGAGTCGTTCGACCACCGCTCGGGCGCTGTCGGTGACGGCACGGGCCCGGGCGGTGCACCGCACCGCCTCCATCCACGCCACCACCACCGACAGCGACGGCACGTCGTCCGCGATGGGGCGCGACTCGACACGCCCGCCACCGTAGGTGCCGTCCAGCACCGGCCGCTGATTCAGCAGCGAGAAGCCCAGCCCTCGGGCGACCATCCCACGGACAGCCTCGACGCTGTGCGACCGGTAGGCGACACGGGGCTGCGCACCGGCGGCGGCCAGCAACTCGCGGAAGTACTCGCGGCTGTGCGGCAGGTCGAGGAGCACCATGGACTCATCGGCCAGGTCGCGCAGCCGGACCCGCGACAGCTCCGCGAGCCGGTGCCCGGGCGGCAGGATGACGTACGGCGGCGCCTCAGCGATGACCTCGCGCGCCACCCCGGGCCCGAGCCCCAGGTCGTAGGTCACGGCCACCTCGACGGTGCCGCTGCGCAGCGCGGCGCTCACGGCGGCCGCTTCGAGTTCGAGCACCTCGACTTCGAGCCCCGGACGGTTCGCGCTCAGTTCCGCGAGCAGGTCGGGCATGACGAACGGGACGAGCGTGACCATGCACGCCAGCCGAATGTGCCCGCGCACGTCGTCACCACGTCCGCGCGCCGCGTCCAGGACTTCGCCGAGGTGCGCGAGCAGGCCGCGCACATCCCGCAGGAACTCCTCCCCCGCCGCGGTCAAGACGAGCCCCCGCGCGTGCCGGCGAATGAACAGCGGGGTGCCCACCTGCCGCTCCAGCTGCGCGACCGCCGCCGAGACCGCCGACTGGGCGACCCGTAGCTCGTCGGCCGCCTTCGTCATGCTCAGCACGGTCGCGGCCTCGACGAAGTAGCGAAGCTGCGTGAGGGTCACATCCGGTTGCCGTGTCACGGCAGCACCCCCTCAGCGGAACCGACACCCCCGAACACGCCCACCCGATCGGGGCGCCCCCGCACCGCGAGCGTGATGACGAGCCGTCGCCTCGATGCCATCACCAACCCCCGCCGGAACCCGAACCGGCCGGCGCACCTGCCCGAACGCCCGGCATGCGCGGCCGATCATCACCTCAGCCGTTGCCGAGCCGGACGACAACGGTACATCAGATTCACCGTCGGGCTTCGGCTCGGCCCCGGATACCGACTCCGGCCAGTGTCATGTGTTCCAAGACGTATTGGTCTCATTACATGGGCAATTACCCATCGATCAATGGCACGCATCCCTTTGACACGCGCCGGTTGGTCCCCGGTCGTGAGATAGGGAGGCAGATCACCGATGGCCGGCATCGAATATGCATCGAGGACACCGGAAATGGACGTGACCGCGATCAGGATCCACAGCCCGGGATTGACGATGAGCAGGAGGGACGCGATCCCGGATATCGCAAAAAGCGGACGAGGTCACTGCTGATCAGACGGTCGCGCGTTGCGACGGCATGATCCCGGCCGTGATCGCGGGTGCCATGGCGCCGGCCATCCGCGCCGCGACGGCGTAGGCCCCCCCCCCGCAGAGGGCGCCCGGTGCCCGGGCACCCTCCCGCCGTCTCCCGGCGCCGCGCCCCCCGTGGCCCCCGCGTCCCCGCTGGAGCCGTCATACCGCCGAGCCGCGCCGACGAGGCGAGCCACGCCCGGGGAACCACGGGGTCGGCTGCTCCGCTGTGCATCCGCTGTGGTAGTCCGGTAAGGTAACCGATGGTGGTGAATCCTGGCTTCGAGCCGAGACCACCACGGGCCATTAGCTCAACTGGCAGAGCAGCGGACTTTTAATCCGCGGGTTCAGGGTTCGATCCCCTGGTGGCCCACCTATTCTCGCAGGTCAGAGCATATGCGGCTTGAGTTGAAGGCTTCGGTCTTCATTGCCGGTCGCTCCAGGTTGCTCTTTCGTTCACCAATACTGATTGCATTGGTGCGGGAAAGCGCCGCAAAGCCTGAGGTTGTTCTCCACAGAGCATCCCGAGCCAGCCGGTCTCCATCATTCTTCAACTGATTGTCGAAGAAGAACTCCGGTCCGGACTTGGATGCGGCACAGAGACGGCTCTGTGATTTCAGGGCGCCATATTCGCCATGATCCGGACAGCGGCTGCCGTGGTCGCCCCTGTGGTTGTTCTCGCCAAAGGTCACCAGCTCGGCCAGCAGTCTCGGCGGTTGACGCGTTGCCTGGCCGAGGCGGGGGCCGCGCCCGCGCCGCCCCATGTTCGCTGGCCGGCCCCGGCGCGGTGGTTCAGCCAGCATCGCCCTCGGCTCGCCACAACTCCAGCAGACCGGCAGCAAGCACCCGCAACTTCTCCTGCCCCGCCCCGGCGAACTCGGCTACCGCCCGCTCCACCAACTCGACTGCTTGACCTCGCCGCCCTTGCTGCCAGCACACGAGCGCCAGACCGAGGAGAGCGTTGGTGTGGCCGGCGTCGATGGCGCGGCGGTAGACCTTCTCGGCTTCCTCGAAGCGCTCCTGGTCGGCGAGCAGGTTGCCGAGGTTGTTCAGCGCTCTGGTGTCGCCGACGTCGGCGGCGCGACGGTAGACCTTCTCGGCTTCCTCGAAGCGCTCCTGGTCGGCGAGCAGGTTGCCGAGGTTGTTCAGCGCTCTGGTGTGGCCGGCGTCGGCGGCGCGACGGTAGAACTCTTCGGCTTCCTCAAAGCGCTCCTGGTCGGCGAGCAGGAGGCCGAGGTTAAACAGCGCTTCGGTGTCGCCGACGTCGGCGGCGCGGCGGTAGAACTCTTCGGCTTCCTCAAAACGTCCCCGGTCCGCGAGCAGGTTGCCGAGGTTAACCAGGGCGTCGCTGTCGCCAGCGTCGATGGCGCGGCGGTAGAACTCTTCGGCTTCCTCAAAGCGCTCCTGGTCGGCGAGCAGGAGGCCGAGGTTGTTCAGCGTGTAGGTGTTGCCGGCGTCGATGGCGCGGCGGTGCCAATCCTCGGCCTCGATCAGGCGGCCGTCATGCTCAGCCCAGTAGCCCATAATTTGCATCGCACCGGGCTCCCCGGTGTGCGCGAGGGGTTCAACGACGGCCAGAGCGAGGTCGTGGTGGCCAGCGTCGTCGGCGTTGAGGGCGATGATTAGGCGTTCGACCACGCCGGCGGCGTGGTCGAACGCGGCCTCCCAAACCGGTAGCGGGACAGGGGCGGTGGTGGCTTCGACGAGGTAGTCGAAGGCACGCCAGCACCCCTCGCCTTCGGCGGGGACGAGCAGGCCGCTGGCTCCCAGGTCTCCCGGGCGGCAGGCCCACGCCAGCGCCTGGCCGAAGGGTTCGGGGCGCAGCACGGCGGCTTCGGCCATGTAGACCTCATGGATCTGTTCGAGCAGCGCGGGTGGGGGCGGTGAGCAGGCCGGTACGGGCCAGATCCACTGCGGCGGCGACCACGGCATGCCCACGCGGATGCCCGCCGCGCGCGGTGGAACGCCGGGCCTCACGCCACGCCTTCACCAGTTCGGGCCCGGCCGCGAGGTATTCGGCGATGCCGTGCAGCCCATGGCGGGCCGCTGCCTCGGACAGTCGTTCGTCCCCGGCCGCGGCGGCGCGCGCGACCTCCTCCAGGCTCCAGACCCGGTCCAGGTTCACCCGGGTGAAGCGCCGCAGCAGCGCGGCGGCGGTCTCCCGCTCACTCCGCGTCCCTGTCCGGGACCCGTCATCGCGGAGGGGGATGTCGCGGTAGGTGTCGGCGTACTCGGCGCGCAGCGTGGCCGCCACCACCACCCCACATCGAAGAAGTTCATTCAGCAGACGTTCGGTCAGCCCGTGCTCGCCCAAACCGAGGAAGCGGTTCAAATCGTCCAGCCACACCACCGCCCCCTCCGCAGGACGCGTGGCGGCCAGATGGGCGGCGAGGTCGCGCAGGTCATCTCCCGGGGTGGGGGCGTACAGGAGACGACCGGGCAGGGTCTGCTGGAGGGCGTGCAGCGTGGCGCGGGTCTTGCCCGCGGTGGAGTCGCCCTCCACCAGCACCGCCCCACCCCGCTCACCCGCACGCGCCAGGAACCGCTGCAACGTGGCGTCAATATCGCGGGGGACATAGGGCGGCAGATCGGTGCCATCCTCCGCGGAGCGTCGGGCCGGGTGCACCCCCAGCGCACGTGGGCTGGCCTCGGCCACCCGCACCGCACGCCCTGCCCACCCCGTCCCTCTCTGCCCAGCCTCGGGCGCCGGCTCCGCGAGTGCGTGGGTGATGTGGATGTGCCCGGCGTGGTAGGTGTCGCCGTGGCGGCCGGCCTCCTGAACCGGTGAGTGCACCGTTTGAGCCTGCACCGCCGCGCTGCCGCTGCTGGAGCCGATCCGGTTCGAGGTGGCCGCATCCTCCGGTCGGGCGGGTTCGGGGCGCGGCTGGGCGCGCGCCAGGATCACGGCGAGTACCAGCGAAGGGACCGCGGTGACGAAGGATCCGGCCCCGGCGATCCAGGAGAGCCGCTCCAGATCGGTCATGGAGAGGGCCACGGCCAGCCCGGCACACGCCAGGGTCGCCGATCCGCCCACCCACACCCACATCCACCGCATGTCCCTGATTCTGCCGAACCCGTCTACCGCGGCGATTTTCCGAACTGGCCAGGTCCGGCCAGGAAGGGCGGGCACACCCGTGAACACTCACCTACATCGTGGTGTGCCGCAAGCGGTGTCCTGGCCGCGGCATCTCGGCCGGGATGCCCCAGGTCGCTGTTCACCCACGTCGACGGCGTAGCCGAAGCCCTGACCGGAGAAAAGCCGGCTGGCCGCTTCGCGCGATCAATTACAAAAGCGAACCGTTCCGGCTTCTCTTGGTTTCCCTATTCCGCCAATGAAAGGTTTTTCCATGCCCATTAGGGTGACCGCGCGGGAGATGCCTGACATCCCCGCGAATGACGGCGCGGTCACGCGACCCGGGACCGACGGGGCGTCGAACCGGTTCCGGTTCTTTCTCGGCCCGAAGCCGGATGGGGGCCAGGCCGCGGCGGCGGCCTATAGGGCCACCGGTGGGTGCGCCTCTCGCGCTCCACCGGCATCGCCGACTTCGGACGGCTCCTGGCGAGGCTTCCCCACGAAGAAGCCCTCCGACGAGCCGAACGCGCCGCGTCATCGCCGCCCTCCGAGCCCGACGCCCTGCCCACGCCGGAGGAACGCCTCGCCCTCTTCGCCTCCGCCCGCTCGCCCCGCCTGCGCCGTACACCGGTCCCGCCGTCCTTCGCCACGCCATACGGCTACGACCGGCACGGGACCACGCACATAGAGTTCACCGACATGCACGGCTGGCCCGGCGAGATCACCACGCCCGGACACATTGGCGAGGAGCAGCAGGCGGCTGCGGTGCGCCGGGCGCTGGGGCGCAATCTGACCACGTGACTGTTGATGGAACAGACGCTCGTCCGCTCCGACAACCTCACGGCACCGCGCGCCGCTCGTCGGCGCATGAACCGCAGGCGCCCGATCTCGACCCCCGTCCGCTACATCGAACTGTGACGCGCCCGCATCGAAGAATCCGAACGAAGCGCGAGCACCTCAACGCGCACGTACCGGCACCGCTGGGTCGTACGAGGGGACTGGCGCAGCCAGTACTACCCCTGTCGCGGTGACTTCGGGGGATCGAACCCTGAACCCGCGGATTAAAACTCCGCTGCTCTGCCAGTTGAGCTAATGGCCCGTGGTGGCCCCGGCTCGAAGCCAGCATTAACCACCCTCGGTTACCTAACCGGGCTACCACAGCGGATGCCCAGCGGAGCAGCCGACCCCGTGGGCCCTCGGCGTGGCTCGCCTCGTCGACGCGGCTTGGCAGCGCCTTCGCGCGTGGCGGCGCCGACTCGGCCGTCGAGGCCACATGGTCTGGGCACCAGATGGCAGAAGAAGGATGCCCGGAAGCCGGGCGCCCCTCTTCCTTGCACTGGTCGGTCAGGCCCTGCAAAGCGCCGTGTTGGGACGTATGTTCCGAACGCCCCCGACACCTGCCGTCCCTGACCGGCATTCCACATGTGGTTCGCCGGGGTGCTCACCCTTGTCCTGCCGACGGGGCTCCTGTCTTGTGCGGGACTGGAGAGGGCACGCGCGAGTCGGCCCGGATGGCTTCGCTTACGGCGCGTACGGCGCGTGTGACGCTCGCCGCCGTGGCCGTGGCGGAGGGCTGCTCGGATTCGTAAACGAATGCGGTGGCGCCACGGCGGCTTCCGACGTAGTCGACGATGCCGTGCTCGATCTGCGTCCGCAGCGCCTGTTCATATCCGTGACGCTCGTATGTGCCGGAGTCGGCGCCGGCGATGGGTAGCACATGCGTCGTGAGCCGTTGCAGCTTCGGGCGCAGACCCGACTCGGCCGAGAACTCGAAGGCCCAGCCGTTGACGAACACGCGGTCGATCCACCCCTTCAGCAGCGCCGGCATGGACCACCAGTACACGGGGAAGACCAGGACGAGGTCGGTGGCGCGGTCGAGACGGCGGTGTTCGCGGGCGACATCGGGAGGGTGGTCGCCGCCTTCGTGGTAGGCCCGGAGGTCTCCCGGCGTGAACCTGGGGTCGAATCGCTCGCGGTGCAGGTCCGCCACCTCGACCGCCCGAGGGCGCAGGGCCGAGACGAGTCGTTCTGCCACGTGGTGAGTCAGCGAGTCGGCGTCCGCGTGTGCCGTGACCAGCAGGGTGAGTGCGTTGCTGTCGTCAGTGCTCATCTCAGTGCCTCCGTCCACGGGTGGACTCAAGGCCGTCTCCGTCGAAGTATCGAGTGAGGTTCGGACCGATCGAACCGGACCCGGCTCGGCCTGGAGGCGGCTCGTATCGGTGTGTCGCGCAGCCGGGGTCGAGCGGCGATTCCGCGACCGTCCTGCCGGTCGCACCGGGAACGAGGTGGGGCTTCTGCGTCATGACGACCACTGAACACGTACCGGCCACACGATTACATGGGCAAGAAGCGGCAATACCTTTGCGATCGTCTATCATGTGGGTGTGGACGTTACCAGTGACCTCCTCCGCGGGGTGCGGGCTCGCGGCTCCCTGTTCGGTAGTTCGACGCTGTCACCGCCCTGGTCACTGCACTTCGTGGACGGTGCGCCGCTGACCCTGTGCACCGCTCTCACCGGGGCGGGCTGGATCGTGCCGGAGGGGCATCCGCCCGAACGTCTCGGCCGCCACGACACAATCGTGGTGCGTGGTCCGACGACATTCACCTTCGTCGACGAGCCCGGCAGTACGGCAGAGCCCGTCGCCTGCGGGCAGCACTGCGCGACGCCCGAGCAGGGTGGCACGCGGCACCGTCTGGGCTGGCACGATCCCGGCGAAGGGGGCGGTGACGACCGTGGTGCGACGACTTTGGTGGTCGGCGCCTATCCGGTCCACGGCGAGATCAGCCGGTCGTTGCTGGAAGCGCTGCCCGTCGTGCTGCGCGTGGACGCCGGAGATACCGGTGACCCCGTGCTGGACCACCTCGCCTCCGAGGTCGCCCGCGACGAGCCGGGCCAGCAGGTCGTGCTCGACCGGCTCCTTGACTGGATGCTGGTCTGCACGCTGCGCACCTGGCTGGACCGGCCCGGCGGTCACCCCCCGGCCTGGTGGACCGCCCAGAAGGACCCGGTGGTCGGCCACGCGCTGCGCCTCTTGCACACCGAGCCCGCGGCGCCATGGACGGTGGGCGAGCTGGCCCGGCGTACGGGGGTGTCCCGCTCGACACTGGCGAAACGATTCGCCGATCTGCTCGGCGAGCCGCCGCTGGCCTATCTGACCCGCTGGCGCATGACGCTGGCGGCGGATCTCCTGGTCGAGCAGGAATCCTCGACCGTCGCTCATGTCGCCCGCGCCGTCGGCTACACCGATCCGTTCGCGTTCAGCGTGGCGTTCAAGAGACTCCGGGGCACCAGCCCGAGCGAGTTCCGCCGCATGGCCGAGGCCCGGCCGGCAGCGGATCAGACCGGCGGCGAGTTGCGGAGGGCGGCGTCCGCGACCCATTGAAGGTCTTCGTGAGTGGCGGCCTGATCGGGCCGAGCAGATGACCACCAAGGCTGCGACCGCACCTTCGAGGTCGACGTCGGGGACACGCTGCTCACCCGGTGGGCCGGCTTTGCGGGACCGGGAGTCTAGTCGGCCCGCCCGTGGGCCGCGTGTGCCCAGACGTCCAGCAGTCGGCCTGCGGAACCGCCGATCGGGCCGACGCTGTCGGCCAGTGTGGCCGCGTCCGGGAGACGCGCCGCCTCGATCGCCGGTACCGCGTCCGCGGCGTCGTCGATCGTGGACGAGCACACCGCGAGCAGGTGGTCGGGGACGGTCAGCGCGGGATCGACGCACCCCACCACCGGGGTGCCGACAGCGGTGACCATCGGGAACACCGTGCCCGGGATACCGATGGCCGCCTCGGCGCGCGCCGATGCCTCCAGCGTCGGCACCGAGCTGATCTCGTACTGGTCCCAGAGGCTACGGTCCTCTCGGGGGTGGAGGCCGACCAGGATCGATTTCCCCGACTCCTGCAGTCGCTTCGCGGACGCCAGTAGCAACTCCGTGCCGGGCGCCGCGCCACCGGTGCCGTCCGGGTGGGTCACGCTGGTGACGACCAGCACCGATCCCGGCTCAGGTGTCCGCACCGGCAGTGTGTCGGTCTGCGGTGAGCCGACGACGCGTACGGGGCGCCGGGTTCCGAGGTAGCCGGCGAACGCGCGGGCTTCCGCCCGAGACGACGACGTGATGGCGCGTAGCCGCCCTCGGAGCCGCCGGGCTCCGGGGGCCTCCCCGGGGCCGAGATAGGCGAGCGAACTGGCGACCGTCGGCGGCCGCCGGAAACGCGCCGCGCACTCCAGCGGCCAGTCGCCCGCGCCGGTCACCACGAGCAGGTCGGCGGGCGGCGCGTCGGCCGGTGCCGCGACCGGCACCGGGTCGTCCGGCGAGATCTGTGACACGTCGGGGACCAGTTGTGTCAGCCGAAAGCCGCGGCGCGCGGCCTCGGCCAGGAGCGGCCGAACGTGATAGGTCCCCCACGGTTCGTTCGTCGCGATCAGTACGCGGAGCGGGCGTGGCCGTGGCGATGCCCATGCCGAGCCGCCCAATCCGACCACCCCTACGGCACCGGCGACGCCCCCGAGCACGGCCCGGCGCGACCACGTGGCGGCGTGCGATCTGCTGTCCTTTTCCATGCGTGCACCGTAGGGGGCCGGCCCGGCCAGGCGGCTAACGGCCTGGGAACCGGCGGCGATCACCCGGATCACCGGCCACGGCTCGTCGGCGGCTCCGCACGGACCGCACCGCTCCGTGGGACCGGACGAGGTCACGCCCGCCGGGCACGTGGACCGGGTACCCGCTGCGGGTTTCACGCCAGGTCGGAGGGCGGGGCCACGGCCCGCAATCCGTCGATCGCGGCGTCGATGGCGGCCAGGGCCGCGGTCCGGTCGAGGCCCGCCCTCGACACGAGTGAGAGCCCTTGGACGACGTAGAGCAGGAGCTGGGCTTGGGCTTCGGGAGGGGCGTTGTCGGTGACTTCTCCGGTGGCCTGTGCGCGGCGGAGCGCGTCGGTGACGATGTCGGTGAAGCGACGGTAGGAGCGGGCGACGACTTCGGTGGCGTCGCTGTCGTGGGGCACGAGTTCGGCGGTGGTGTTGCCGACCAGGCAGCCGCGCGGTTCGCCCATGTCGGAGATGAACTCGTCCAGGCGTGCCGGGTGGGTCAGGATCTCCCGAAGTGCCGGCAGGAGTGGCGAGGTGTCGAGTGCGTCGATCAGGCGCCGCTCGTACACGTCCCAGTAGAGCCTGACGGCATCGAGGTAGAAGCGGCGTTTGTCACCGAACGTTCCATAGAGGCTGCCGCGTTCGACGGCCAGTGCGTCGACCAGGTCCTGGATCGATGTCGCCCCGTAGCCGCGGGACCAGAACAACTCAAGTGCGCGCGCCAGCGTCTGGTCCTTGTCGAACTGGCGAGGGCGTCCGGTTCGTGCCACCAGCCGAGCCTACGACTTCTTGACAGGGCGTTCAAGAAGTCGTACGTTCCATCGCGTGACTTTTGGAACGGCCGCACAAAAGTCGGCCGATCACTTGCCGGACACGAGGGGCTAAGCGATGGAGTTCGCGGGGAAGACGGCACTCATCACCGGATCGGGCGCGGTCGGCGGTCTCGGGCACGCGACGGCCAAGATTCTCGCCGCGAAGGGAGCCGACCTGATCATCACCGGCACCGATCCGGAGCGCGGTGCCCAGGTCGTGGCCGACCTTCGCACCGCCGGTGATGAGGCCACCGGGACGGCGCGCTTCGTCGCAGCCGATCTGGCCGACCCGGCGGCCGTGCAGGGGCTGGCCGAGGACGCCGGAGCGGTGGACATTCTGATCAACAACGCGAGCATCATGACGTTCGGCCCGACCACCGAGCAGGACATCGCGCGCTATGACGCCGCCTTTGCGGTCAATGTGCGCGCGCCGTTCCTGCTCACCGCACTCCTCGCGCCGAAAATGGCCGCCAAAGGCGGCGGCAGCATCGTCAACGTCAGCTCTACCGCGGCCGGCCTCGGCACGCCGGGAATGGCGGTCTACGGCGCTACCAAGGCAGCGGTCGAATCTTTGACGCGCACCTGGGCGGCGGAATTCGCCGAGTCGAACGTGCGGGTCAATACCGTCGCCCCGGGCCCGATGCGCACCTCGAAGGTGGTCGCGGCGATGGGGCCGGACATGGGCGGCATGGGCCTGGCCACCGCGCTCAAGCGCACCTCGGACCCGGCCGAAGTGGCGCACGTGGTCGCTTTTCTCGCCAGCGACCGCGCCAGTTATGTGACCGGGGCGATCGTGGCCGCCGACGGTGGCCGGACCGCGATCTGAGTCGAGATCGGCCACCGGCCGAATGGCGCCTCGTGCCGACGGGAACGGCCCGTCGGCTTTATCCGGCCACGCGCCTCGGCGCCGAGTAAGGAGAGTGGATTCATGGGCCGTCTTGCGGGAAAGCACGCATTGATCACAGGTGGGACCAGCGGCATCGGCCTCGAAACGGCCCGCGAGTTCCTCGCCGAAGGAGCGGCCGTCGCGATCACCGGCCGCTCACAGGAGCGGCTGGACGAGGCCGCTCGGCAACTGGAGGGTCCGCTGCTGCCCATCCTCAGCGACGCCGGCGACGTTCCCGGCCAAGCGGCGCTCGCATCGCGGCTGCGGGCCGAGTGGCCAAAACTCGACATCCTGATGAGCAACGCCGCCGATGTCACCCATCTTCCGATCGAGGAATGGGACGAAGCGGCATTCGACCGGATCGTCGCCACCAATCTCAAAGCGCCGTTCTTCCTCATCAAAGCCCTGTTGCCGCTCTTCTCACATCGAACCTCGATCATTCTCGTCGGATCGGTCTCCGCTTTCATCGGGCACGAGAACGCGGCGGTCTATGGCGCGGTGAAGGCGGGCCTGCTGTCCTATACCCGCGGGCTGACCTATGAGTTGAAGGATCGGGGTATCCGGATCAACGGCCTGAGCCCGGGGCCGACCGTCACCAATACCTTCGAGCACCTCGGTGCCGAGCGCCAAGCGGCCATCTACGACGAACTGCGCCGGACGGTGCCACTCCATCGCATAGGAACCGGCACCGAAATGGCGAAGGCGGCCGTCTACCTCGCCTCGGACGAGTCCGCCTACACCGCCGGTACCGTGCTGCGCGTTGATGGCGGCATCGGGCAGCTCGCGTACTGATCCGGCGGCGGCGGAGTGTGCCCGCTCGGCTCGCCACGTCTCCCCCGATTCGAGCCCGCTTCGAGCCGCTGCCTGACGCCCATCAGTGCTTCGCTTCGCCGCCGCGCGTTCGGGGCCGGGAATTCCCCGGTCCCGTCCGCACGCTTGCGGGCCGGGCGCGGCGAGGTCGCGACGGATAGGATCACCGGCGGGCTCTGACACGGACTCCGGGTTCGCTGCCCGGCCCCCGTTCTTTTCCCGACTCACACCGGAAGCGATGCCGTGACAGCACTCCCCAGCACCCGCCGCACCCGCGCGGCGGTCGACGCGGCGGTCGGGGCGGGGCGGGATCTCGGGCTGACCGTGACCGACGCCGTGGTGCTCCACGACCTGTTCTCGGTCGTCGTCCACCTCTCCCCCGCACCGGTCGTGGTCCGGGTTCCCACCGTTCTGCCGCACGGCACGGACCTCGATGTCCAGGCGCGCCGTCAGCGGGCGGAACTCGGCGTGACGCGGTGGCTCGCGGACCGGGGGGTTCCCGTGATCGCGCCCAGCCCGCTGGTGCCACGGGAACCCGTTCGGCGCGACGGGTTCTCGATGACGTTCTGGGAGTTCGTGGCGGAGGACCGCGGCAAGGAGCCCGACTACGCGGCGAACTGCGAGATCGTCCCCGACCTGCACGCCGCGATGCGCGGCTACCCCGGCCGGCTGTCGTTCCTGTCCGCGGCCGAACCGCGGTTCGTCACCGAGAGCTTCACGCTCCTGGCGGCACGCCCCGACCTCATCGGTGCGGCGGATCTGGACCGCGCGCGCCGTGAGTGGCGGGTCCTCGAGCCGCTCGTGCGCTCGCGCGCGGCGTTCGAGAGCGCGTTCCCCGGGATCGGCGTGCAGCCGATCCACGGCGACTCCCCGCCCGCGAACATCTTCCCCGGGGTGGACGGTGACCGCTACGCCGACTTCGAGCTGGTGACACTGGGTCCCGTCGAGTGGGATCTGGCCGCGCTCGGGCCGGATCTCGAAGCCGCCTACGATCGTGGCGCGCGGCGCAACGGCATGCGGGCGCTGAACGCGGACGTCATGAGCTTCGTGAACGCGGTGGGCATGCTGCGGGCCATCGCCGTCCTCACGCTCACCCCGCAGTTGCCCGACTTGGCGGAGTACCTGGAGCCGGCCATCGACCGGTGGCGGGCGACGCCGTTCGCCGGCGGCCTGACCGGCTGACGTACGGCGGGCGGCCGTGGCCCCTGGGCACTGACCGCGCGGGGGTGCCGCGAGGGCGGGAGGCGCGCGGTCCCGGCTTCGACGCGGCCGGGCCGGCTCAGCCGGCCGCGTCGGCGTAGCGGCGGGCGAGACGGGCGGCGGCCTGCCGGAGCTCGGCCGGGCCGACGACCTCCATGTCGGCGTCGAACCGGCCGAGGGCGGCGGCGAGCCCCGTCCATGACCACGAGCCGAGCACGAGCCGGCAGCGGTCCGGGCCGAGCTCCTCCACGACGCCGTCGCCGACGTAGGGGAGCACGTCGGCGGCGGGGAGCGCGAGGACGACCTCGCCCCGGCACGGCCAGGCGCCCTGCTCGCCCCCGCCGCGGAACCGGCCCGCCACGAACGCCGCCACGTCGCCTCCCGGCACGGCGCGCGGGGTGAACCGTGGGCCGGTGGGGGTGCGCGGGCTGATCCGGTCGGCGCGGAACGTGCGCCAGTCCGCACGGTCCAGGTCCCAGGCGAGGAGATACCAGCGGCCTGCCCGGGCGACGAGGTGATGGGGCTCCGCGCGGCGCGGTGGCGCGGCCTCGTCCCCGGTTCCGGCGGCAGGCCGGTAGTCGAACCGCAGGACCTCGCGGGCCCGGACCGCGGCGCCGAGCGTGCTGAGGACCGCGGCATCGGCCCGGGGAGGGGCGTCGCGCTCGAGGGCGGTCACCTGCAGCGCGTCGATCCGGTGCCGCAGCCGGGACGGCATGACCTGGCGCACGGTCGCCAGCGCCCGCTCCGCGGCCTCACCGATGTCGGCCCCGGAGGCCGCGGCGAGCTGCAACGCGACCGCCAGCGCGACGGCCTGGTCATCGTCGAAGAGCAGCGGCGGCAGGTTCGTGCCCGCGTCGAGCCGGTACCCGCCGTCCGGGCCCTTGATCGTCCGTACCGGATAGCCCAGCTCGCGCAGCCGGTCGACGTCCCGGCGCACGGTGCGCGGGCTCACGGCAAGGCGCTCGGCCAGGAGCGGCCCCGGCCAGTCACGCCGGGCCTGCAGCAGGGACAGCAGGGCGAGCAGCCGCCCGGAAGTGTGACGCATGGCATCCATCATGCCGATATAGCGGACCGTTCCTGTCCGCTTCTCCCGCGAGAGTGAGCACACGCACCGCAGGCCGGGCCGGCCCGGGGTCCGTGCGCCCCGGCCGCTCCGCTGCACCGTCCCCCGGACCGGCCCGCGGCGCACGCCGAACTCGAAGGGAACACGATCACCTTGCGAACACGCGCTCTCGGGCGGACCGGCATCCGGGTCAGCCCCTACCGCCTCGGCACGATGCGGACCGACCACATCGACTTCTACCAGGTCCACCACCCGGACCCGGCGACCGACATCGCGGAGACCCTGTCCGCCCTCACCGACCTGGTGCGCGGCGGCAAGGTGCGCGGCATCGGCTGCTCGGGCCTGCCGGCTTCGGAGATCGTGGCGGCCCACCGGGTGTCGGACCGGCGCCGGCTGGAGCGTTTCCGCACCGAGCAGCCGCCGTACTCGATCCTGAACCGCGGCATCGAGCGCGAGGTGCCGCCGGTCTGCCGGCGCTACGGGATGGGCACGCTGGTGTGGAGCCCTCTGGCCATGGGGCTGCTCACCGGCCGGCACCGCAAGGGGCGGCCGTCCGACGCGCACGCCGCGCGGATGCGCTGGGCGCCCCGGCACATGACCGACGAGCGCAAGCTCGACGTGGTCCATGCGCCGCCGGCCGTGGAGCGCACGGAGCTGCGCCGCCGCACGCTCGCCGACCGCGCCGCCGCGTGACCGCCATGGCCACCCGGCTCAGCGCCCGGGCCCTCAACCGTGCGACGCTGGCCCGGCAGTTCCTCCTCGACCGCGCGGACGTCGGGGTGCTCGACGCCGTGGCGCACCTGTGCGGCCTGCAGGCTCAGGAGCCGCAGGAGCCCTTCACGGGGCTCTGGTCGCGGCTGCGCGTGTTCACCCCGGCGATGCTGTCCGGCCTGCTCGTCGAGCGCGGGGTGGTACGGACGCACCTCATGCGGCGGACGGTCCACCTGGTGACCGCCGAGGACGCGCTGGCCTGGCGGTCCCGGCATGCGGCGATGCTGCGTCAGCGGATGCTGGGGGTGTACCGCCGTGACCTCGACGGGATCGACCTCGGCGAACTCGCGGCGGCGGGTGCGGCGGTGCTGGCCGACCGTGAGCCGCGCTCGATGGGCGAGATCGGGCGCGCGCTCGCCGCCCGCTGGCCGGAGGCGGGGGCGCGCCCGCTGGGCGAGACGGTGGTCGCCGCCCTGGTGCCGGTGGTCCAGATCCCGCCGCGCGGGGTGTGGCGCATGACCTCGGGGGCGCGTTACGTCCGGCTGTCGTCGTGGCTGGGCCGTCCGGCCGCCCCGCCCGCCACGGACGGCTCAGATCCGGTGGGCGAGGCGCTGGTCCGGCGCTACCTCGCCGCGTACGGTCCCGCCGCTTCGGCCGACCTGCGCGCCTGGTGCGGCCTGGCCGGGCTGCCGCGCGCGGTGGCCGCGGTGCGCGGCGAGCTGGTGGCGTTCCGGGACGAGCGCGGCCGTGAACTGCTCGACCTCCCGGACGCCGCCCGGCCCGACCCGGACACCCCGGCCCCGGTGCGGTTCCTTCCAGCGTTCGACAACGCCCTCCTCGGTTACCACGACCGCGGCCGGATCGTCGACGACGCCCACCGCGGCCTGTCCGTCGCGGGTGAGCGGGCCGTTCTCGTCGACGGCAGGGTCGCCGCGACGTGGACCGTCGACGCGGGGACGGTCGTCGTCACGCCGTTGCGCCGCCTGTCCCGCGCCGAGCGCGCCGAGGTCGCCGAGGAAGGAAGCGGCCTGGCGGCGTTCCTGTCCGAGGGCGCGCGGCACCGCGTCCGCGTGGCGGCGTCACCGGTGTAACGCAGGCCACTGCCGCGGCCATCGGAAGCGGCCGGTACCTGACCTCTTCTCCCGGAAGAGTGACCGCCCACCGGGTGACCGGCACCCGGATTCCCACCGCACGCTAGGAGCGTTCCGTGACCGTCAGCACCGTCGTCCACCTGAACTTCCGCGGCGAGGCCCGCGCCGCACTTGAGTTCTACCGGTCCGTCTCCGGCGGGGAACTGGTGGCCATGACCTACGGGGATATGGGCGCCGTCCAGAACCCGGCCGAGGCCGGCCGGGTCGTCTGGGGGCAGGTCCGCGCCGGGAACGGCTTCCACGTCATGGCCTACGACGTGCCGGCCGGCCGCCCCTGGAGCCGGGGCGACGATCCCTTCTTCGTCTCGCTGCGCGGTGACTCGAAGGAGGAGATCACCGAACTCTGGGAGAAGCTGTCCGACGGCGCCACGGTCGTCGCGCCGCTGGAAGCGTCGCAGTGGTCGCCGCTGTACGGGATGCTCACGGACCGTTTCGGGGTCACCTGGGTTCTCGACGTCGCGGCGGAGTACCCCGCGGCCTGACCGGACCGGGCGCGTGCCGCCGACCCGCCCGTGCGGCTCCCGGCGGCCTCGCGTCGCCGCGGGCCGTCCGTCGAAGGTGCACGGATCAGGGAGTGGTCGCGGAGGATTCCGGCCACTCCCCTCCACTGAAAATCTATAGCGCACCTGGGGGCTTGCGGCAAGACCCCGGTCATGCCGCAGAATCGTCGACCGTGATCAGAACCCATGGCATGGGAGACGACGTGAACCCCCAGGTCACCAGCGTCTTCCACCTTTCCGGCCCCCGCTCCGCCAAGGCCGACCCGAAGCTGATCGCCGCCGACGAGCGGCACTTCGCGGCCATCGCGGCGAGCCTCGAACGGACGATCGCCGACCTGTCCGAGCGTCTCGACGCCAGGCGCAAGGCGCCCCGCGGCAATGGCCGGGAGGTGCTGGACCGGGACCTGGAGATCCACCGGCTCACCGCGCGGCTGCGCGCGCTGCGCCGGTTCGGCCTCGACCTGTGCCTGGGCCGCATCGTCGGCGCGGACGGCTCCGAACCGGTGTACATCGGACGGCTCGGCCTGACCGACGGCACCGGTGACGCGGGGCGCCGCCTGCTGGTCGACTGGCGCTCTCCCGCGGCCGAGCCGTTCTTCGCCGCCACGCACGCCGATCCGATGGGCCTGGCGAGCCGCCGCAGGTATCGCTGGACCGATGGCCGGATCACCGACTACTGGGACGAGGTGTTCACCGCGGACGGATTCGACGGGCACGCCGCGCTCGACGACCAGTCCGCCTTCATCGCCGGCCTGGCCGCCCACCGATCGGCCCGGATGCGGGACGTGCTCGGCACCATCCAGGCCGACCAGGACGCGATCATCCGCGCGGGGTCCGCCGGCGCCCTGGTCGTCGACGGCGGCCCGGGGACGGGGAAGACCGTCGTCGCCCTGCACCGCACCGCCCATCTCCTCTACTCCGACCCGCGCCTCGGTCACCGTCGGGGCGGCGTGCTGTTCGTCGGGCCGCACCAGCCCTACCTGGCCTACGTCGCCGACGTCCTGCCGAGCCTGGGCGAGGAGGGCGTGCAGACCTGCACGCTGCGGGACCTCGTTCCCGAGGGGGCCACTGCGACGGCCGAGGCCGACCCGGAGGCCGCCCGCCTGAAGTCGGCCGCGAAACTGGTGACGGCGATCGAACCGGCCGTCCGGTTCTACGAACGGCCGCCCACCGAGGGGATGCCGGTCCAGACGCCCTGGGCCGACGTCTGGCTGAGCGCCGGCGACTGGGCCGAGGCGTTCGAGGCGGTGGAGCCGGGGACCCCGCACAACGAAGCACGGGAGCAGATCCTCGCGGAGCTGGCCGCGATCCTGGCCGACCGGCACGGCGGGCACGACGATGGGGATGTGTCGCCCGGCCTGCTCCGGACGTCGCTGCTGCGCAACGCGGACCTGATCAGGACCCTCAACCGCGCGTGGCCGCTGCTGGAGGCCACCGACCTGGTGGGAGACCTGTGGTCGGTGCCGGCCTACCTGCGCATGTGCGCGCCCTGGCTCACCGGCGAGGAGATCCGGAAGCTGCAGCGCGCGGACGCCCAGGCCTGGACGGTCTCCGACCTGCCGTTCCTGGACGCGGCCCGGCAGCGGCTCGGCGACCCCGAGGCGGCACGGCGCAACCGCCGCTACCACGCCTCCGTGGCCGCCGAACGCGCGCGCATGGCCACCGTCATCGAGGACCTGGTCGAGGCGGACGACGACGGCGAAGGCGTGGTGACGATGCTGCGCGGACGGGACCTGCAGGACGGCCTGGTGGACGAGGCGGCGCTGCCCGGCGCCGACCCGGACCCGCTGGCCGGCCCGTTCGCCCACATCGTCGTGGACGAGGCGCAGGAACTGACCGACGCGGAGTGGCGGATGCTGCTGCTGCGCTGCCCGTCCCGGAGCTTCACCATCGTCGGTGACCGCGCCCAGGCCCGGCACGGGTTCACGGAGTCGTGGCGGGAACGGCTCGAACGTGTCGGGTTCGACCGCATCACCCTGGCCTCCCTGAGCATCAACTACCGGACGCCGGAGGAGGTCATGGCCGAAGCCGAGCCGGTCATCCGGGCCGCGCTGCCGGATGCCAACGTGCCGCGCTCCATCCGCAGCGGCGGCGTCCCCGTCGTCAAGGGAGCCGTTTCGGACCTGGGCCCGGTGCTCGACGCCTGGCTCGCCGAGAACGCGGAGGGGACCGCCTGCGTCATCGGCGATCCCACGTTCCGGGCGACCTCCCGCGTCCGGTCCCTGACCCCGGAACTGGCGAAGGGGCTGGAGTTCGACCTGGTCGTCCTCGTGGACCCGGAGGCGTTCGGTGCGGGGATCGAAGGGGCGGTCGACCGCTACGTCGCGATGACACGGGCGACCCGGCGGCTGGTCGTTCTCACGGGTTCCTGACCCTGGACATCCGGGCCGGCCGGGACCGCACCGGTCACGGGCGATTCCCGATCGGGCGGACCCGTTCCCGGGGGCAGGGGTCGGCGCGGGACGGCGTTCCCGCGGCGGATTCCGATCCGCCGGTTCGGGGATTCCGGTGCGCCGGGCACCGGATTCGTGTACGACATGACCGAGGGTTACTGGAGGCCGACGGTTTGCGGGGTGACGGTGGCCGATCGTGCGGAGTCCATCGAATCGGCGGAACAGCTCGCCGTCGTCTGGCGTGCCATGGTGCTCGACCGCGATCCGGAGGCCGACGTGCGCGACCTTCCGGGTATCGCCGTTCGCTGGGCCGACTGCCGGTTCGCGTTCTGGAACTGCGTCACGCTGACCGACGTGGGCGGGGACGCGCGGCTCCTCGGGCGCCGGCTGCGCCAGGCGGCCGACATCATGCGCGCGAAGAGGCACCCGGGCTTCCTGTGGCTCTTCGACGGCCTGCTCGACGATGAGGCCCGGTCCGCGCTGGGGGCGGCGGCCGAGCGGGCCGGCCTCGCCTACGCCTTTCCCGGGACGGGCATGGCGGGGGACCTGCTCCCCCTCCCCGAACCGGTCCACCCCGACCTGTCCTTCGTGCGCGTGACCACCGACGAGCACCTGCGGGCGTACGCGGACATCAATTCGCGCGGCTACGGCTTCCCCCTGGCGGACGGCCGCGACGGACTGCTCGGCTCCACGCTCTGGAAGACCGAGGTGCACGCCTACCTGGGCATGCGCGGGGACGTTCCGGTGACGTGCGCCGGGACGTTCGCGGCGGACGGTCGGCTCTTCGTCGCGCTCGTCGCCACCGTCCCGGAGTGGCAGCGCAGAGGCTACGGCGAGGCGGTCACGCGTAAGGCGCTGTACGAGGGCGGGCGGGCCACCGGACTCACCCGTGCCACGCTGCACGCGACGGCCGCCGGGGCGCCGGTGTACCCGCGTATCGGCTTCGTGCCGAACTCCCCGATCCGTTTCTACGGCCTGCGGGGCTGATCCGGCTCCGCGCGGCGCGTTCCGGTACCGAGGGGTTCCTCAGGGCCACGCCGTGTTTCAGGCAGGCCACCTCGGGCATGCATGACTCATGCATGATGAAGCACGTACCGCGAACCTGCTGGGCGCGACGGCGCTGGCCGTGAGCGATCTGTTCCTGGCGTCCGTCACCAGCGCGGCGGCGGTCGGGCCCAGCGCCGCGGCCGCGCTGGTGATCCTGGACCGCTCCCCAGGGCTGAGCGTCACCGAACTCGGCCGCCGGGTCGGGCTGAGCCAGCCTGCGGCGGCCCGCATGGTCGACGGGCTGGAACACCACGGGCTGGTGCGGCGGGAGCGCACGTGGGGGCGCTGGGTCGCCGTCCGGCCCACCGAGGCCGGCACGCGGGCGGCCCGTGGTCTCCTCACCGCCCGCACCGACGCCCTCAGGGAGGTGGTGGACGGTCTGGAGGAGGACGAGCGGGCCGACCTCGACCGGCTGCTGACCAAGGTGCTGGGCGCCCTGCACCGGACACCGGGCGACGCCGATCGGCTGTGCCGGTTGTGTGATCGCGATGCCTGCGTGCACCTGGGGCGGGTCTGCCCCGTGGGCCAGGCCGAACGCGACTCCCGCGCCCGGCAGCCCGATGACGGGTGAACTACTGGCTCTGGCGGCGGCCGGGGGCTTCGGTCTCACCCACTTCGTCAGCGGCCTCCTGTCCCGGCGCGCCGACGGCATGGCCGTGGCGCTGGCCGCCCAGATCGGCGGAACGCTGCTGATCCTGGCCGTGGCCCCGGCCGTACCGGCGGCGGGGATGACGGCGCCGGCGCTGGCCTGGGGCGCTCTCTCCGGCGTGGGCACCGCGGTGGGGGTGGCCTGCCTGTACCGCTCGATGGGCGTGGGGAAGTTCAGCGTCGTGGTGCCGCTCAGTGACGTGGCGACGGTGGCGCTGCCGGTGGTGGTCGGAGTCGCCGTGCTGGGCGACCGGCCCACACCGTGGGCCTGGTGCGGCATCGGCGCGGCGCTGCCCGCCATGTGGCTGGTCTCCCGAACCGGGGACGCGTCCAGCGGAGGGGACTCCGCGTCGGGCACGCTGCTCGCGCTGGTCTCGGGTGTGGGATTCGCCGTGCAGTTCCTCGCCCTCGCCCAGGCGGGGACGGCGGCCGGACCGTGGCCCCTGGCGGCCGGCCGGATCACCTCGGTGGCGGTCATCGCGCTGCTGCCGCTCCCGCGTCGCGCCCTCGCGCGGATGCCGCCGCGGATCGCGGCGACGGCGATGGCGGCCGGGGCCGTGGGGACTTCGGCGCTGGCGTTGTTCGCGCTGGCCGAGCGGCAGCAACCGGTGACCCTGGCCGTGGTGCTGACGGCGTTGTACCCGGCGATTCCGGCCGTACTGGGGCTGACCGTGCTGCGCGAACGGCTGACCGGCGCCCAAGGCGCGGGACTCCTCCTGGCCACGTCCGCGGTGGTGCTCGTCACGGTGGGCTGAGCACCGGCCGCACCGGGTACCGCCCGCTCGCCGCGCACCCGCGCCGGCGCGCGCGCTGGGGGCGCGCGTTCCCGGACCGGCTGTCGTGGGCACCGTGCTCGCTTCCGCCACCGCGTTGACAACCGGAACATCGTTCCATATGTTCTTACCGGAACAACGTTCCGCTTCGCGCGGTGCCGCGCGGGACGCTTCTCACCGCCTCGACCGCCGCCACCACGTCACGGCCGGCGGCGGAGGCCCCTGAAGGGACACACGTCATGAGTCGAACGACCCACCCGGCCGACATCGTCGGCCCGCCCGTGCCCGTGCTCTCGGTCGGCCCGGTGGTGCTGCCGGCTCCCGGCCGGGCCGTGGACCTGGAGATGCGCGTCTCCGCACCCGTCACCGGGGCCGAACTCCCGATCATCCTGCTCTCGCACGGGCAGGGCCACTCCAACCACCTCTCCTCCTTGCACGGCTACGCCCCGCTCGCCGATTTCTGGGCGGCGCACGGGTTCGTCGTCATCCAGCCCACCCACCTCAGCTCCGCGACGCTGAGTCTGGACCCCGGCACCCCTGGGGCGCCCTTGTACTGGCGATCGCGCGCCGAGGACATGACGCGCATCCTCGACCGGCTCGATGTGATCGAGACCGCCGTCCCGCAGCTCCGCGGGCGCCTGGACCCGAGCCGGGTCGCCGTGGCGGGGCACTCGATGGGAGGCCACACCGCGAGCCTGCTGCTGGGTGCGCGGCTCACCGACCCCGACGACGGAACGGAAGTGGACCTCACCGAGCCCCGGATCAAGGCGGGCGTGCTGCTCGCCGCACCGGGCAGCGGCGGCGACGCCCTCACCGAGTTCGTGGTCGAGAACTACTCCTTCCTCCGCACCACGGATTTCTCGCGGATGTCGACGCCCGCGCTCGTGGTCGCCGGCGACAAGGACGAATCCGCCCACCTGACGGTTCGGGGCGCCGCCTGGCACACCGATCCCTACGTGCTGTCCCCGGGCCGCAAGACGCTGCTCACGCTGTTCGGCGCGGAGCACGGGCTCGGCGGGATCTCCGGATACGACGTCGCCGAGACCACGGACGAGAATCCCGAGCGGGTGTCCGCGGTCCAGCGGCTCACCTGGGCCTACCTGCACACCGAGCTCTACCCCGGGAGTTCCGCCTGGCAGACGGCGCGTGCCGCGCTGACGTCCGGCCCCGGCGCCTTCGGGCGGGTCGAGTCCAAGTGAGGTGACCGCCCGCTCCGCCCGGCACGAACATGCAGAGGGGGCCGGGACACGACTGAGTCGTGTCCCGGCCCCCTCCTCGAACGCGGGCGGGGCCGCTACCGGCCGGCGCCTTCCTTCGCGGGCGTCCGGACCGGCCCCCCGGGCAGGTCGAACAGCCACTTGGTCGGCAGGATCCGGTACAGGCCCAGGCAGATGGCCACGACCACCGCCGTCAGCACCAAGGGCTCGACGGCCGCCACCACCAGTTGCACGGTGGGGCCGGCGCTCGATATGAGGCCGACGAGGACCGCGTGCAGCAGCGCCAGCACGGGCATGTGCATCACGTAGATCGGCAGCGTCCGCCGGCCGAGGCTCACCAGGCCGTTGGCGAGCGCCTCCCAGCGGGTGATCAGGCTGGCCGCGGTCACTCCGAGGAACACGGCGACGAAGGAGATCGTCGGCATCAGCCCGAACCAGGTGTCGGCGCCGAGGTAGTAGGTCACCGCGAGGATTCCCACGTAGGGCACCGCCACGGCGAAGAAGCGCGGCCAGTTGGCCGCGGTGGCCACCCGGGCCAGGTACGACTTGCCGTAGGCGCCCGCGAGGAAGAACAGCAGGTTCTCGAAGAGGTCCTTGCGGTCACCGGGCGTGGGGATCAGTTCGGCGGACGCCGCGGCGGACACCACGAACGCCACCGCCAGCATGACCAGCGGGGGAACCGGGCGCAGCACCTTGGCCAGCACGAAGTAGAGGGCCAGCGCGTAGAGGTACCACAGGTTCGTCGGGGAGATCGTGAGCTGCGCCAGAAGCTCACCGAAACTCCCGGCGCGCGCGGTGTCGAAGTCCTCCGGGACGAACGAGAACACCGCGGTGTGGATCAGCAGCCACAGGGCGTACAGGTAAAAGAACTTGGCCACCTTGGAACGGCCCACGACGCGCCACGGGCGCGCCAGAGCCCCTGCCGCGAAGAATCCCGAGATCGCGAAGAACAGCGGCATCCGCAGCGGCAGCAGCACCTCGCCCGCGGCGCCCCACGCCCCGGCCAGCGGCACCGGGATGTTCCACTGGACCTGCAGGAAGTGCTTCATGATGACGTGCCACAGCACGACGAGCACGATGCAGGCGCCCTTGGCGACGTCCGCCCACACGAGGCGTTCCTTCGGCCCGGAGGGGCCGCGGACATCACTGGTGAGACCGTGCGCGCCCATCAGCCGCGGCCCCTCTGCCGAGCGCCGGCGCGGGTCCCGGGCCGGCCGGAACCGAACACGTCTCGCCGGGGCCGCGAACGCGCGTCGTGGTCTCCCGGCGCGTCCGTTCCGCGCCCCTCCTTTCCCGGGGAAGATGACGTCGAGGTGGGATCATTCGACCGGCGGTGGTGAACGGGCACGCCGAATTCACACGCCTTTCCTGGCGCCCTGACGGCAGAAGGGCGCCGGTGGGTGGCGGACATGGGGGGACGTTCTCCTTTGGAGGGGTTCTCCCGGAACGTGGGCCGGGCGACATACCGCGCGAGCTGCGGGCACGGGGCGAATGACCGCCCGACCGTGCGCGCAGGCGGCACCGAGGCATCGGCGGGATGCCGAAACCCTAGGGAGAACACCGCCCGTACCGTTATCGGCCGAAGGTCCCGATTCGTTGGCTACGGGTACCTTTTGTCATCGGCCCTCAGGACCGTCGCGCGCCACACCGAACCGGCGCGGGCATGGCGACGCCCGTTCCACCGTCGCGACAGCGGCCCCGAGAAGTTCAGGCCGACTCGCGCCGCACCACGCGCGGCCCGGAGGAGACCTCGGCCGGCCGCGCCTCCCCGCCGGCCAGCGCGGAGGCCACCACCTCGGCGAGGTGCCGCGCCGCGTTCGAGAGGTCGAAGGCGACCGTGGTCAGCGGCGGCGTGACGAGCGACGCCGCGCGGATGTCGTCGGCGCCGATGACGGCCAGGTCGTCCGGCGCCGTGAGGCCCAGTTCGCGCATTCCCGCGAGAACCGCCAGCGCGGTCTCGTCGTTGTAGGCGGCGACGGCCGTCACCGACCGATCCCGCCAGAGGGCGACCGCCCGCGCGGCGTCGGCCGGCCGCGGCGCGACCGACAGCACCGTGGGCGGTTCGGCGCCCACGGCGGCGCACGCCTCCTCGACGCCGAGGAGTTGCTCCGATGCCATGGCGCGCGGTACCCGCTGCCCCGCGAGGGCGTAGCCGAGCCGCCGGTGGCCGCGCTCGATCAGGTGCTCCGCCTGCAGCCGGCCGACGTCACGGTGCGCGGCGGCCGAGTCGCCGCCGACGGAGAGCACGACCGCCACGCCCGTCCGGCGCAGGGCCGCCGTGGTCTCCGGAGGCAGGTCCCCCATCGCGACCACGGCCGAGGCGTCCACGCTCGCGCAGACGTCGGCCAGCGGACGGCCCTGGACGTCCAGATGGAGCACCATCGTCAGGCCCCGCTCGGCCAGTGTGGTGGCGCACTCCTCGGCGAACCGGCTGATGTTGGCCGGGATCGGCAGCTGCGAGATGGAGAGGAGGACGACGTCGCTGCGTCCGGCGGCCAGCGACCGCGCGGAGGCGTGCGGACGGTAGTCGAGGCTGCGGGCCGCCTCCAGGACCCGGCGCCGGGTCTCCTCCGGGATGCTCTGGCCCGGCTTGTTGTTGAGGACGAAGCTGACGGTCGTGCGCGAGACCCCCGCGGCGCGCGCGACGTCCGCGCTGGTCGCCCGTCGTGCCGGCGATCTCATGCCCATCCGTCCATCCGGACTCGCTCGTACAGGTGTTCCGCAATGATACGGGCGCCGGCGCCGGAGGGGCCGCGCGTCGCGCGCGAACGTGCGGGACGCCGTTCGGGTTCCGCTTCGGGCGGTCCGGTCACGTGTGAGCTGTCACTCCTTGTCACCTCCCCGCGACGGTGATTACCGTACGCTAACGCGCGTTAGTAATCGAGCGTCAAGGAGAAGACACCCGCATGTCCGCCCCCCGCGATCCTGTCAGCACCCCGTTCGACCCGGAGGAACTGGGGTTCGATCCCGAGGAGTTGCGCGCCCGCTACCGGGCCGAGCGCGACCGCCGGATCCGCCCCGACGGCAACCGGCAGTACCGCAGCGTGGCCGGTGAGTTCGGCTCCTACGACGAGGACCCCTATGCGGACTCCTCGTTCACGCGGGAGCCGCTGCACGACCGGGTCGACGCGGTGATCATCGGCGGCGGGTTCGGCGGCCTGCTCGCCGGCGCCCGGCTGCGCCAGGCCGGTCTGGAGTCGATCCGCATCATCGAGAAGGGCGGGGACTTCGGCGGCACCTGGTACTGGAACCGCTACCCCGGCATCCACTGCGACATCGAGTCCTACGTCTACATGCCGTTGCTGGAGGAGGTCGGCTACGTCCCCCGGTGGAAGTACGCGCCGGGAGAGGAGATCCGGCAGCACGCCATGGCGATCGGGCGCCGGTTCGGTCTCTACCGGGACGCCTGCTTCCAGACCCGGGCGACCGAACTGCGCTGGGACGACACCGAACTGGACTGGATCGTCACCACCGACCGCGGGGACCGCTTCCGCGCCCGCTACGCGGTCGTCTCCAGCGGAACGCTCAGCCAGCCGAAACTCCCCGGCATCCCGGGGCTGGAGACCTTCCAGGGGCACGCCTTCCACACCAGCCGCTGGGACTACGCCTACACCGGCGGCGACGCCGACGGGAACCTGCACCGGCTCGCCGGCAAGCGCGTCGGCCTGATCGGCACCGGCGCGACCGCCATTCAGGTCGTGCCGCACCTCGGGGCCGACGCCGGGCACCTGTACGTGTTCCAGCGCACCCCCTCCTCGGTCGACGTGCGAGGCCAGCGGCCCACGGACCCGGAGTGGGCCGCGTCGCTGACGCCGGGCTGGCAGCGGCGCCGCATGGAGAACTTCCTGTCGATCGTCCACGGCGGCGGAGCGCAGGAGGACCTGGTGAACGACGCGTGGACGTCCACCGGCCGCCTGCAGGAGAAGCTCGTCCCCACCAACGGCTACGCCGACGTCCCCGACGCCGAGCTGCGGTACGAGATCGCCGACTTCCAGAAGATGAACGAGATCCGGGCCCGGGTCGAGGCGATCGTCGAGGACCCGGAGACGGCGGAGCTCCTCAAGCCCTGGTACCGCTACATGTGCAAGCGGCCCACGTTCAGCGACGGCTACCTGCAGACGTTCAACCGGCCCAACGTCACCCTGGTCGACACCGCGGACACCCACGGGGTGGAGCGGATCACCGAGAACGCCGTCGTGGTCGGCGGGGTGGAGTACCCGGTCGACTGCCTCATCTTCGCGACCGGGTTCGAGGTCGGTGTCTCGGGGGTCCTGGCCGGGCAGCTGCCGGTGTTCGGCCGCGGCGGCGGCGGCCTGCTGGAGTCCTGGAAGGACGGCCCCAGGACGTTGCACGGCTTCTACAGCCCCGGCTTCCCCAACCTCTTCCACCTCGGCCCGCTGCAGAACGCCAGCGCCGTGAACTTCGTGCACATCCTGGACGAGCAGGCCCGCCACATCGGGGAGGTGGTGGCCGAGGCCCGCCGGCGCCGGGCCCGCTACGTCGAGCCGAGCCCGGAAGCGGCGACGGCCTGGGCCACGGTCATCGAGGAGAAGGCCGCCGACCTGCACGCGTTCCAGGCCGAGTGCACGCCCGGCTACTACAACAACGAGGGCATGCCGCGCAAGCGCAGCGGATCCTTCGGCGACGGGCCGGTCGCGTTCCACGAACTGCTGCGGCGCTGGCGCGCGGAGGGCGGCATGGACGACGTACTGGCCGGGGCCGAGTGAGCGGGCGGACGGTGCCGGCCCGCGCGAACCGGTTCGACCACACCGGCCGGCGGCAGGCCGCACGCGGCGCCCGGGAGGCGCGGCGGCTCAATCCGCCGAACCCGCTCTGGGGGTCCAACGGCGTCGCCTTCGGGCCCGACGGGCGGCTGTACGTCGCCCAGTTCCTCGCCGGCCAGATCAGCGCGGTGGACCCGGCGACCGGGGACGTCGACGTGGTGGTGCCCCTGGACGGCCCGGTCCAGGCGCCGGACGACCTCGCCTTCGGGCCGGACGGTTCGATGTACATCACCGACCTCACCCCCGGCCGGGTGTGGCGGCGCGGCCCGGCGGGCGAGTTCACCCTGGTCTCGGACCGGCTGGTGGCGCCCAACGGCATCGCCTGCGTGGGCGACCGGCTCTTCGTCAACGAGATGCGGATGGACGGCCGTCTGCTGGAGCTGTTCCCGGACGGCGGCGACCCGGTGGTGCTCGCCGACGACCTGGCCTTCGGCAACGCCATGCAGCTCGGCCCCGACGGCCACCTGTACTACCCGCACATGCTGAGCGGCCAGGTCTGGCGGACGCCTCCCGACGGCGGCGCGCCGGAGCTGGTCGCCGAGGACGTGCACGAGCCGGTCGCGGTGCGCTTCGACCGGGGCGGCGTGCTGCACGTGCTGTCCCGGGGTGCGGAGGGCATCGTCACCCGCATCGACCTGCACGGCTCCGGTTCCCGGACGCTCGTCGTGAGCGGCATCGCGGGGCTGGACAACGCCGCGTTCGACGGCGAGAACCGGATGTTCGTCTCCAGCTTCGCCAGCGGCGGCGTCACCGAGATGCACCCCGACGGACGGACCCGGGAGATCGTGCCACAGGGGTTCTGCGGGCCGTACGGCGTCGCCATCGACGGACGCGGCACGGTGTACGCGGCCGACCACTACCGGCTGGCGAGCCCCGCGCCGCCCGGGCCCGACGCGGCCGGGCCGCAGTCCCGTGGCGTCGTCACGCACGAGCTGCTGCATTTCGTGCACGGCATCGCCGCAGACGGAGGGCTGCTGCACCTGACCTCGCAGTCCGGCGACGTCCGCACCCACGATCCCGAACGGCGGACGACGCGGGTGCGGGCGACCGGGCTGGACCGGCCCCTCGGGATCGCGGTGGCTCCGGACGGCTCGCTGCTGGTCGCGGAGACCGGCGCGGGGCGCGTCGTGCGCATCGACGACGCCGACGGGGTCACGGTCCTCGCCGATGGTCTCGGCCATCCCGTGGACGTGGCCGTCGACGCCGACGGGCGCTGTTACGTCAGCGACGACCGGTGCGGCGCGGTGCTGCGCATCGAGGACGGGCCGTCCGCGCCGGTCACCGTCGTGGCGGAGGGTTTGGGCGCGCCCCAGGGGCTGGCCGTGCGCGGCGACGAGCTGTTCACCGTGGACGTCGCGGGCCGGCGGCTGCACGCGATCTCCCTGACCACGGGCGAGCGGCGGGTCGACGCCGAGGACCTGGCCGTGGGGCTGCCGCCGGGCGTCTCCCGGTCCGAGCCCGAACCGGGCCCCGCCCCGGCCCGCGCGCCCCGCCGGTTCGCCGGGCTCGCGGTCGGCCCGGACGGCGCCCTGCTTCTCTCGGCCAACGGGGAGGGGAGCGTGCTTCGGGTCGGGTGACCACGTGCGGTGCCGGGCGCCCGGGAGCGCGCTCCGGACGTTCCGGCCCGCTCCCGGGCGCCGTCGGCCTGCGGTCGGCCGCGACTTTACCGACCGGATGGTAAAGTCGCGGCCGTGAGCACCGACACCAAACGCCGCATCCTCGACGGCGCGCTCGAACTCCTGCGCGTCGAGGGCGGCGGAACCATCACGCTGGACGCGACCGCCCGGCAGGTCGGGCTGACCAAGCCCGGGCTGATGTACCACTTCGCGACCAAGGAAGCCCTGATGCTCGCCGTGGTCGACCACGTCGCCGAACGGTGGGAGCGGTTCATGCTCGACCGGCTCGGGCGGCCGTTCGGCGAGAGCACCGTCTACCAGCGGATCCGCGTGTACGTCGAGGTGGCGCTCAGCGTCCAGTTCGACCGCGCGGACTTCGCGATCTACTCCGACGCCCTGTACCGCCAGGCGTTCACGGACGTCTGGGTCCGCCGCTTCGAGCCCTGGCTCGCCCTGCCGGACGATCTGCCCGCCCCGGCCCGCGGCCGCCTGACCGCCGCCCGCCTGCTGGCGGACGGCTTCTGGACCGCCGCGGCCAGCGGCGTGCTGCCGCCCCCGGAACGCGACCACGCCCAGCTCCTGGCGGTCGCCGGTGAACTGCTGAAGGAGGAACCCGCGGCATGACGAAGTGGCTGTTCCTGGCCGCGGCGATCCTCGCCGAGGTCACCGCGACCCTCTCCCTCCGTGCCGCGCTGGACCACCCGGCCTGGTACGCCGCCGTGGCGATCGGCTACCCCGCCGCCTTCGTGGCGCTCGCGTTCGTACTGCGCTCCGGCGTGGCGCTGGGCGCGGCGTACGGCATCTGGGGCGCCAGCGGGGTGGCGCTCACCGCGGTGTTCGCCACCGTGTTCTTCGGCGATCCGCTGACCGCCACCATGGGGCTGGGCATCGCCCTGGTCATCGGGGGCGTCCTCTGCGTCGAACTCGGCTCCCAGGCGGCGCACGCCGGGCAGAGGGACAACGAGGAGGTGGCCCCGTGAGCTGGCTCTTTCTGGCGGCGGCGATCTGCTGCGAAGTGGCCGCCACCCTCGCGCTGCGGATGGGGTCGCGGCCCGGGGGCCGGCCGGCGTGGTTCGCCGCCGTGGCGGCCGGCTACCTGGCCGCCTTCGGCCTGCTCACGCTGGCCCTGCGTGCGGGCATGGGGATCGGGGTCGCCTACGGCATCTGGGTCGCCTGCGGGGTCGCGCTCGCCGCGCTCGCGTCCCGGGTGCTGTTCCGTGAGCCCCTGACCAGGGTCATGGGCCTGGGGATCGCGCTCATCGCCGGCGGCGTCCTGCTCATCGAACTGGGCGGCGCGCACTGACGCCCTCATTGACGCCCCCACGTGCCGTCCGCACAGTGGGCGGCGACGGGGGCGTCACCGCCGCGCGGGAGTGACGGTGGCGCCGGACGTCAGGCCGACCGCCGCCGCAGTTCGCCGCCGGCCGGGCGGTCGCGCGGTACCAGGGCCGGGTTGACGTTGTCGCGCACGGTATCGCGGTCGACCACGACGCGGGCGATGTCGTCGCGGCTGGGGACCTCGTACATCACCGACAACAACACCTCCTCAATGATCGCCCGCAACCCCCGCGCACCCGTACCCCGAATGATCGCCTGCTCCGCGATCGCGTCCAACGCGTCCGAACTGAACT
>NZ_JBHTBH010000006.1:0-421669 GCF_042664915.1 Marinactinospora rubrisoli | reverse complement strand
CGCTCGGCCGCGCGGTGCGGCGGCCGGCCGGGCGCGGTCCGGCCGGGGCCGGCCGGCCACGATCCGTCAGCGTGCTCCGGGCGGCGCGGCGGCCGGGAGCCGGGTGTCCGGCGCCCGCGGGGCCGGAGGCCCGGCCGGACGCGCCGTGCCCCGCTTCAACGGCTCCCACCAGGAGCGGTTGTCCCGGTACCAGGCGACGGTCTCGGCGAGCCCCTGCTCGAACCGCACCCGGGGCGCGTACCCCAGCTCCGTGGCCGCCCGGTCGCAGTCGAGCGAGTACCGCAGGTCGTGCCCCTTGCGGTCCGGCACCCGCTCGACACTGCCCCACGTGGAACCGGTCGCCGCCAGCAGCAGACCGGTCAGCTCCGCGTTGGTCAGCTCGGTGCCGCCGCCGATGTGGTACACCGACCCGGCCCGTCCGCGACGCAGGGCCAGTTCGACCCCGCGGCAGTGGTCGGAGACGTGCAGCCATTCCCGGACGTTGCGTCCGTCGCCGTACAGCGGCACCTTCCCGCCGTCGAGCAGATTGGTGACGAAAAGCGGAATCATCTTCTCCGGGAATTGGTACGGCCCGTAGTTGTTCGAACAGCGGGTCACCACCACGTCGAGGCCGTGGGTGCGGTGGTGGGCCAGGGCCAGGAGATCGGAACCCGCCTTGGTGGCGGCGTACGGCGAATTCGGAGAGAGAGGCGTTTCCTCGGTCCACGAACCGGACGGAATGGAACCGTACACCTCGTCGGTCGACACATGGACGAAACGGCCGGCCCGATGCTTTTTCGCCATTTCCAAAAGCACCTGGGTTCCCATGACGTTGGTCGTCACGAACGGCCGCCCACCGGAGATGGAACGGTCGACGTGGGATTCGGCGGCGAAGTGCACCACCGCGTCGTGACCCGGCATGACCTGGTCGACCAGGTCGGCGTCGCAGATGTCGCCGTGGACGAACGAGTAGCGCGGGTGCCCGGCCACCGGGTCCAGGTTCGCCGCCACTCCGGCATAGGTCAGCTTGTCGAGAACGGTGATCCGGACATCGCCGGTACGAGGAGAGAGGAGAAGTGAGCGGACGAATTCCGAACCGATGAAACCGGCGCCGCCGGTCACAAGAAGCCGCATGGCAGTAAAGATACGTGCCGCAAATGCCTCATGGAAGTGATATGTACATCACTGTGGAAACGGCGTCGAATCGCGATCCTGCACACTTTCGAATGGAGGCGGTAACTGCGGAGGCGGCCCAGGGCGCCCCTCAGACATTGATGCGCGGCATTGTGCTGGCCGGCGGAACCGGGTCACGCCTCTGGCCGGTCACGCAGGCGGTTTCCAAACAGCTCCTGCCGGTCTTCGACAAACCCATGATCTACTATCCGCTGTCCACGCTGATGATGGCCGGTATCCGCGACATCCTGGTGATCACCACGGGACAGGATCAGGGCCGGTTCCGCCGGCTGCTCGGCGACGGCTCCCATCTCGGTCTGCGGCTGGCCTACACCGTTCAGGAGCAGCCGGAGGGCATCGCGCAGGCGTTCCTGCTCGGCGCCGACTTCATCGGTGACGGCCCGGTCGCGCTGATCCTCGGAGACAACATCTTCCACGGCGGCGGCCTCGGCGCCCGGTTGCGCGCGCACACCGACCTCGTCGGGGGCCGCATCTTCGCCTACCCGATGGACAACCCCTCCGCCTACGGGGTCGTCGAGATCGACGAGAAGGGCGCCGCCGTGTCCATCGAGGAGAAACCCGCCAAGCCGAAGTCCAGGTACGCCGCGCCCGGCCTGTACTTCTACGACAACCGGGTGGTGGACATCGCCCGCCGCCTCCGGCCGAGCAGACGGGGGGAGCTGGAGATCACGGCGGTCAACGAGGAGTACCTGCGCCGGGGCGAGCTGGCGGTGACCGTCCTGGACCGCAGCACCGTCTGGCTGGACGCCGGGACGTTCGCCGCCATGGTGCAGGCGTCGGAGTACGTGCGGGTGATGGAGGAGCGGCAGGGGCTGAAGGTCGGCTGTGTGGAGGAGGTCGCCTGGCGGTGCGGCTACATCGACGACGCCCAGTTGCGCGAACTCAGCCGCCCGTTCCTCAAGAGCGGCTACGGCGACTACCTGCTGCGCCTTCTGGACGAGGAGACGCGGGTGTCGCCGCGGTGAGAACCGGGCGTGCCACTGCGGTCCGCGCGGACCGGCACGGCGCTCCGCCTCCGCACGTCCCGGGTCGCCGGGGCCGGGCGCCGGAGTCCGGGCCCGGCAGGACCGGGCGCGCAGCGCCGGTTCCGCCGCCACCCGGGCACCGGGTTCGCCCGGGGTGGGCGGCGGACGCCGCGGCCGTCAGGCCACGCCGCGGCCCACCACGGCGCTGCGCCCCAGCGTGAGGGTCCAGGCGCCGAGGTCGGCCGCGTAGTACGGCTCGGCACCGGAGGCCCGGCCCGCCGTCTCGTCGCGGAAGATGGCGCGGCCCAGTTCATGGGCCCTGCGGTAGGCACCGGTCTCGCCGTACTCCTCGACCAGCCGGGTCAGCCCGTACATCTCGACGAGGTGCCGGCCCATGGCCAGTTCCGCCGCGGCGGCGCTCGGCGCCCGGACGACGAATGGGTCGTCCAGCGGCATGACGTCGATCTCGGCGAATCCGGCCGCCTGAAGATAGGATTCGATATCGGCGCGGTCGAAATGGGAATGCCGGTGCCCGGTGACGGAGTGAACGTCCACGACCTCACCGAACCAGCGCTCCATCGCCGACCCGACGAGAAAGTCGTGCAGCACGAAAACGCCGCCCGGCTGCAGGATGGTGTGCGCTTCTTTGACGACCGTGGCCCGCTCCTGCGGTGGAATGTGGTGGGTCCCGTACGCGAGAATCACGCCGCCCACCGATCCCGCACGGAAAAGCGGGAACTGCGCGTATTGCAGGAGCGCCGGTATTCCGGCCGCCCATGCCGCCTCCACCATGAACGGTGAGGCGTCGCAGGTGACGATCTCGGATTCGGTACGGCCGAGCGCGGCGGCCACCCTGCTGATCAGGCCGTCGCCGCCGAGCAGATCGACGACGAGGGGAGACGCGGCCGTGCGCTGGCCGACGATGTCGAGGATCGCGGTGATCCCCGTGACCCGGTTGAAGGTGGCGCGCTGCGCCGCGACATAACTCTCACCGCGGCCGCCCGACGCGCTGGAGCCGAAGTCGTCGGAATATGCGCCGTCAAAGGGTGCGAAGTCGAGCCAGGCTTCGATCCGATCGGGGTCCAAACTTTCGTAGATCTCTCTGTGTTCGAGTTCGAGAGCGCGAACCTGGGCGTGGACGTCGGATCCGAACAATATGCACCCCGGCCATTCCATTGTGCTGGTCGGCATCTTGCCGGTTGCTGACGCTAACTCAGCGAATCATGGCACGTCAATGCCGGGCCGGGGTAATCCCCGGTCCGGTGTTCTTGCCGAGGTGAAACCGTTGACGGGCGGTTCTCCGCCTCCCCGGGCGGATCTCCCGCACGGAATCCGGATGATCTTTCCGGCAAAGCTTTTCCGGTGTGACGCCCGCGCGACGCAGGGATTTCCTCCGGCCGGCGCGGCGGAGGCGGTGTTCGGCGTTCCGCCGGCCGCGTGCCGTGTGACTTTGGTTACCCGAGTGAGCGCGGGGGCCCGAGCGCGGTCACGACGCCACGGTGGCCTCCGCCGGAGCGCCGCGGGGCCGCCGCGGCCGGGCCGGGTGTTCCCCACGGTTCCCGGCCGGCCCGGCGGGCCCGTCACTCCGTCGGCCGGCAGCGCCCCGCCGGGTGCCGCCGCCCATCGTCAGGAGACGAACACGCTGTTGGGCGCGAAGGTCAGGCTGGGGGTCTGGCCGGAGGGGATCTGCGCGGGCTGTCCCGTGCAGTCGTCGCTCAGGAACATCGCGGCGGAACTCGTGTTGGTATTGATCGCGGACCGGGCCCGTCCGCCCCACCCGTGCTCGACGAGATCGACGCAGACTCCCACCCCGGGATTCGCCGAACTGACGGTGAATCGCTCGCCACCGAAACCCGCCTCGTCATAAAGGCACAGGGTCGAGGTGAACGGACATTCCTGTGCGGTCTCGGGCGCGGGGGAGACCGAGGTCTGAGCGGATGCGGGCAGCGCCGCCGCCGCGAGGGCCGAGAGGCCGGCAATGGTGCTGACGAGAATACGCCGGACGGCGGGCGCCTGCTTTGCCGACGGGAAACGCAGGGACACGAGAACTCCTTTGTTCGGCGATTGTGGTGGGGATGCCGACGGCGATCGCCGCGATGGATTATCTGGTGGCCGGATAACGGTGGACATGGAACGCCACGGCCGGAGCGCGGGTGCGAGATCAACGGGGCGTCGTCGGGCGGGAATTCATCCTTATCTCCCGAGGAAAGAAGGTAAGCCCGAAATATCCGGTAGTCAAGAGCGGCTACCGAACCCGCGAGTTGTCCGGGGGGTGTCCTGCGCCGGGCCTGCCGGGCGTTCTGGCGGACTTCGTTAGGTCGGAGGGGCCGGTGGCGGTCTTCCGGGGGTGGATATGGCCGCTGGATTCGCATGGCGGCGCAAAGCGGCGGCGAGCCTCCCGGTGGCCGAAAACGTGATCAAGAAACCGGGATATTCGGCGGCTTCGGGGTGGTGGCGGCCGGCCGATGGAGGCCCGGTGATCGCCGCCATCTGTTCGTGGACCGCTCATTTGAGATCGGCGGCTGGCCGCTTTCGGACAGTAAATGACTTGCACCACGTTCGGGGCTATATGTAGTGTTCGTCCAGCCTTGAGGGCGCTCCCCGCCCTTCCTGGCGGGCGACGAGGGATATCTCTTCCGGATCACGTGAAATTCGGCGGACGAAGTCTGTTTTGGCCACCTGACGGCAGAACCGTTCGGTGACTTTGAGCGATGTTCGGCGGTGAAGGGGCATGTTCAATTCGCCATTACCGTCGCGTCGGCATTGATATGCCGAACCAGAGATCGAATTGGATAGCCCCAAGATTCTTATCCATGCCCACGGCGCCCGGACTCGTTCGTAGAGGGCGGCGTCACGTCGACCTGTGCTACTCCAACGGCGTCCGCATCGACCGCCTCGGCCGAAGGGCCACGCCGCCGGGAACGGCGCCGCCCCTCGGCGAGCGTGGCCGCGGCGGACGGTGTCAGCCGGACCGCAGCAGCCCCCGGACGTATGCGGCCTGCCCGGCGTGCTGGAGATCGTCGGAAACGACGCTGACCAGCCGCACGCCGAGCGTGACCGGCGGGTCCCAGCTCGCGTCGACGATCCGGTCCAGATCCGGTGCGGACAGCCCGTGCACGATGTCCAGCGTCTGCGCGTGCACCGCGTCGTAGTAGCCCAGAAGATCCGCGCCGGGCACCCCGCGCACCAGACCGGCCTGTTCGGTGGTGTGCCCGTACCCGATGTCGCGGGCGTCGAGCGGCAGCCGGAAGCGTTCCGCCCACCCCTGCGCCGTCCACACCTGCGGCCGTCCGGAGGCGTCCGCCAGGTGGTCGTCCTGCACGCGGGCGAGGTGCCAGATCAGCCACGCGATGGTGTTCGCCGCCGGTGCGGGACGCCGGTCCAGTTCCTCCTGGGACAACCCGTCGACGACGCCGTGGACGCACTCCCTGATCCGCCCGTAGGCGTCGGCCAGAACCTCGGCGGTGTGCATGCGATGCCTCCTGCGCGGTCGTCCGTGATCCTTTCCGGAAGCACCGTCGCCGCCGGTGCCCCCGCCGTCGCGGGGCGGGTGTGCCCGGCCGGTGCCACGGCACCGGCACGCTGCGGGCGCGTTCCTCCGTGAACCCCGTGACCATCATGACGGGGAGGAGTCCGGAGCCGACGAGGACTCGCCGGGCGGCGCCCCGGGGAGGACCGGGCGGATGGTCCCGCCCGTCGCCGGATGGTGACGCGGTCCCCGCCGTCCGCCGCCCCGGGCACCGGCCGGGGGCGGGCTACCCGGCGGCGGAGCCGCCCGGCGCGGGAACCGGGTGCCGGTCGCCGCCGCTGAGCCGGCCGTCCCGCAGGTGCAGCCGGTGATCGGCCCACGCGGCGGCCTCCGCGTCGTGGGTCGCGAAGATCACGGTGACGCCGTCCGCGCGCAGGTCGGCCAGCACGCCGAGGATGGCCGCCTGGGCCGCCGCGTCCAGGCCGGTCGTCGGCTCGTCCAGCAGCAGCAAGTCGGACCGCTGGGCGAGTCCCTGCGCGAGCAGGGCACGTTGGCGCTGCCCGCCGGACAGGGCACCGAGCGGGCGGTCGGCCAGGCCGGTGATGTCCAGCCGCGCCATGCAGGCGGCCACGATGGCCCGGTCGTCGGCGGTGAGCCGTCTCCAGAGGCCCCGGTGCGCCCAGCGTCCCATGGCGACGGTTTCGCGGACGGTCACGGGCAGGGTGTCGGGGACGGCGCTGCGCTGCACCACGAGGGCCGGCCGCTCCCGGTGGAAGCGTTCGACCGTGCCGGAGGCGGGGGCGTGCACCCCCGACACGACACCGAGCAGCGTCGACTTTCCGGAGCCGTTGGGGCCGACGAGGGCCGTCACCCGGCGGGCGGCGATGTCGGCGTCGATTCCCCGGAGGACGGTTCTCGGGCCGTAGCCGGCGGTCACCCCGCGCAGTGCGACGGCGGCCGGTGTGCGGTGGTCCACGCTTCGTTCCATTTGACAATGATAACCGTTTTCAAGGTACGGTCATCGCATGGAATGGCTGTTCGCCCCGTTCGAGGTGTCCTTCGTCGCACGGGCGCTCTGGGCGGGACTTCTCGTCTCGGTCGTCTGCGCCCTGGCCGGGACCTGGGTCGTGCTGCGCGGCATGGCCTTCCTCGGCGACGCGATGTCGCACGGGATGCTGCCCGGCGTGGCCCTGGCCTCGCTGCTGGGCGGGAACCTGTTCCTCGGCGCCGCCGTCAGCGCGGTCGCCATGGCGCTGGGGGTCACCGCCGTGACCCGCTGGTCCCGGCTCTCCCAGGACACCGCCATCGGGCTGCTGTTCGTCGGGATGCTCTCGCTTGGCGTCATCATCGTGTCGCACTCGCGGTCCTTCGCCGTGGACCTGACCGGCTTCCTCTTCGGCGACGTCCTCGCGGTGCGGCCGGTGGACCTCGCCGTCCTCGCCGTGGCCGCCGCGGTGGCGGCCACCGTCGCGCTCCTCGGGCACCGGGCGTTCGTCGCGCTGGCGTTCGACCCCCGCAAGGCTCGGACGCTGGGCCTGCGCCCGCGCCTCGCCCACGTCGCGCTGCTCGGGCTGGTGACCCTCGCGATCGTCGCGTCCTTCCACGTCGTGGGCACCCTGCTGGTCTTCGGGCTGCTGATCGCGCCCCCGGCGGCGATGGCGCTGTGGGGCGGACGCATCCCGTTGATCACGCTCGGCGCGGCCGTTCTGGGCGCGGCCTCGACCTTCGCCGGCCTGCTCCTGTCCTGGCACCTGGGGACCGCGGCGGGCGCGACCATCGCCGCCGTCGCCGTGGCCATCTTCTTCCTCTCCGCGCTGGCGGCCCGGGTGCGGGACCGCCGGCCGGCCGGCGCGGGGGCGATTCCAGCACAGATCCCGGACAAGGAGCACGAGTTCACCCGATGATGTCGTCAAGGAGAATCCGGCCGGCCGTCGCCGGCGCCACCGCCGTCCTGCTGGCCGCGGGGTGCGGATCGGGCGCGGCCGAACCACCCGACGAGGCGGCGGCCACCCCGCACGGCTACGTCGAGGGGGCGGAGGAGACCGCCGAGCCGCAATGGCGCCTCGTCATGGCCGACACTGCGGCGGGCACGCTGCACATGCTCGACCCGGCCACCGAGGAGGTGACCGAGGCCGGAACGGCACCCGGCGTCGAGGAGGCCGTGACCGACGGCCGGTTCGCCTTCTTCGGCACCGGCGGCGCCGTGACGGTGCTGGACAGCGGCACCTGGACGGTCGACCACGGCGACCACGTGCACTACTACCGCACCGAACCGCGGATGGTGGGCGAGACCGAGTCGGGCGGCGCGCTCCAGGCGGTCGCCGATCCGGCGATCACGGCGCTCTCCTCGGACGACGGCGTGCGGATCCTCGACCGCCCGGCGCTCGAAGACGGCGAGCTCAGCGCCACCGTGGTGCAGGGAGACGGCGTCGCCCTCGCCTACGGTCAGCGGCTGCTGGTCGCCAGGGCGGACGGCGCCGTCGACGTGCTCGACCGGGACGGTGCGCCCGCGTCCCCGGCCGTCGGGGAACGGTGCCCCGACCCGCGCGGACAGGCCGTGACCCGGCGCGGCGCCGTGATCGGCTGCGCCGACGGCGCCCTGCTGGTGACCGAGGACGACGGCACGTTCTCGGCGGAGCGCATCCCCTACCCGGACGACCCCGGCGCCGAACCGGTCCGCTCGTTCCAGCACCGCCCGGGCTCCCCGGTCGTGGCCGGCCCGGCCGGCGACGGCGGAGTCTGGGTGCTCGACGTCGGGGCCCGGGAGTGGGTCCACATCGAGACCGGACCCGCCGTCGCGGTGAGCGCGGCGGGGGAGGACATGCCGGTGCTCGTCCTCGGCGCGGACGGCACGCTGCGGTCCTACGACCCGTCCTCGGGCGAGCGGCTCGCCGAGACCGGCCTCATGGAGCCGCCCGGCGACGGCGCGCCCGCGCCGGGCATCCGGATCGACACCGCCCGGGCCTACGTCAACGACCCACAAGCCGACGCGGTCCATGAGATCGACTACAACGACGACCTCCGGCTCGCCCGCACCTTCGACCTCGGCTTCAGCCCCGACCTCATGGTCGAGACGGGATGGTGACCACGATGCCGGTGAGTTCCCGGTTCTCCCGGCGCGCCGCGGCGCTGCCGCTCGCCCTGTTCGTCCTGCCCGCCCTCGCCGGCTGCGCGGCCTTCGATGACATGCGCTCCGGCATCGTCGTCACCACCAACATCCTCGGGGACCTCACCCGCAACGTCGTCGGCGACGAGGCCGAGGTCACCGTGCTCATGCCGCCCAACGCCGACCCGCACTCCTTCGGCGTCTCCGCGCAACAGGCCGCCGAACTCGCGGAGGCCGAACTGCTCGTGTACAACGGCCTCGGCCTGGAGGAGGGCGTGCTGCGCAACGTCGAGGCCGCCGAGGAGGCCGGCGCGCACGGCCTCGCGGTCGGCGAAGGCGTCGACCCGATCGCCTACACCGAGGGCGAGACGGCCGGGCGGCCCGACCCGCACTTCTGGACCGACCCGGTGCGCGTGGCCGACGCGGTCGGCCTCATCGCCGATGAGGTGATCGCCCAGGTCGGCGGCGTCGACGCGGACCGGATCCGCGCCAACGCCGCGGAGTACCGGGAGCAGGTGGAGCAGGTGCACGAGGAGACCGAGCAGCGCTTCGCCGCGATCCCGGCGGAACGGCGCAGCCTGGTCACCAATCACCACGTCTTCGGCTATCTCGCCCAGCGCTACGACTTCACGGTGGTAGGCGCCGTCATCCCCAGCGGCACCACCCTCGCCTCGCCGAGCGGCTCCGACCTGAAGTCCCTGGCCGACGCGGTCGAGGAGGCCGGGGTCGCCGCGGTCTTCGCCGACTCCTCGCAGCCGGACCGCCTCGCCCAGGTGATGGCCGAGGAGGCCGGTCTCGACATCGAGGTGGCGCCGCTCTTCTCGGAGTCCCTCACCGAGGAGGGCGGCGGCGCGGCGACCTACCTGGAGATGACCCGGCACAACACCGCGGCCATCGTGGACGGCCTCACCGGCTGAGACGCCCGCCGCCCCTCCCCACAGCCCCACACGCCCATCCCCTTCGAGAACGGAAGAGAACCATGAGACACCATCCCCACCGGTCCCGCCGGACGCACGGCTGGGCGGCGCTGTCCGCCCTGGCGGCGCTGTGCCTGACCGCCACCGCCTGCGGGGACGCGAGCGGCGAAGGCGGCGCGGAGGAAGCCGCCGCCACCGAGGTCGCCGGCCCGCTCGTCGCCACCTACGACGGAGGCATCCTCGTCATCGACGGCCAGACGCTCGACGTCGTCGAGGACATCCCGCTGGACGGCTTCAACCGGCTCAACCCGGCGGGCGACGGGCGGCACGTGCTCGTGTCGACGTCGACGGGCTTCCGCGTCCTCGACGCCACCGGCGCCCGGCTCACCGACGACGAGTTCCCGGCGCCCGAGCCCGGACACGCGGTACGTCACGCCGGCCGGACCGTGCTGTTCTCCGACGGCACCGGCGAGATCACCGTCTTCGACCCCGCCGATCTCGGCGACGGACTCCCCGAGACCGAGACCCACACCACCGAACACCCGCACCACGGTGTCGCCCTGGTCCTGGAGAACGGCGAGATGGTGGTGACCCTCGGCGACGAGGAGAACCGCCCCGGCATCCAGGTCCTCGACGCCGAACGGCAGGAGATCGCCCGCAACGAGGAGTGCCCCGGCGTGCACGGCGAGGCGGCCGCCATGAACGAGGCCGTGGTCGTGGGCTGCGAGGACGGCGTGCTCGTCTACGCCGACGGCGAGATCACCAAGGTCGACAGCCCGGACGAGTACGGCCGCATCGGCAACCAGGCCGGCCACGAGGACTCGCCCTACGTGCTGGGCGACTACAAGACCGACCCCGACGCCGAGCTGGAGCGCCCCGAACGGGTCACCGTCGTGGACACCGAAGACGGCGGCCTGGAACTCGTCGACCTGGGGGCCAGCTACAGCTTCCGTTCCCTGGGCCGCGGCCCCGGCGGCGAGGGACTCGTGCTCGGCACCGACGGCGCGCTGCACGTCATCGACATGGAGTCCGCCGAGGTCACCGACTCCTTCCCGGTCATCGGCGAGTGGACGGAGCCCCTGGAATGGCAGGACGCCCGTCCGACGCTGTACGTGCGCGATGACACCGCCTACGTGACGGACCCGGGCGAGCGGCGGCTGTACGCGGTCGACATCGCGTCCGGCGAGGTCCGGGAGGAGACGGAGCTGCCGGCGGCGCCGAACGAGATCACCGGAACCACCTGACCGGTACCGGCCCGCGTCCCCACCCGGCACACCGAGCCCCGGCCGACGGCCGGGGCTCGGTGTGCGCGGCTTCAGGCGAACAGCGTCTCGCCGACGAATCCGTTCGCGCCGCAGCCGGGCGGGACCGCGAACACGGCCGAGCCGATGGGGCTGATCCACTCGTTCAGCAGGTCGAGTTCGTCGAGCCGCCGCTGGATCGGGACGAACTGCCGGTCGACGTCGGCCTGGTAGGAGACGAAGAGCAGCCCGGCGTCCGGCTCTCCGGGCTCCGTGGCGGGCCGTTCGTAGTTGTAGGCCCGCCGGAAGACGCGCTCGGACGGGTCCGCCGATCGCGCCCGCCGGATGTGCGCGTACTCGGCGATCCGCGGGAACCCGAGCGGGGTGACCGCGTCGAAGTCCGGCTCGTCGTGCTCGTTCTCCCCGGTCAGGGGCGCGCCGTCGGACAGCCGCCGGCCGACGGCCTCCTCCCGGCCGGGCCGGTCCAGCCGGTCCCACTTGTCCAGGTCCATCGCTATCCGGCGGATCACCAGCCCGGTGCCGCCGCGCAGCCACTCGGGGTTGTCGCGCCGGTCCCACACGATCCGCTCGAAGTCCTCGCTCCCGGGGGCCACGTTGACGGTGCCGTCGACCTGGCCCATGAGGTTGCGCATGGTCGTCCCACCGGCCTCGGAGCCGTGGGCGCGGCGGAACCCGTCCTGGACCCAGCGCACCGTGCCGAACGCGCGGACGTCCTTGGTCAGCATCCGGGCGGCGTGCGCAACGGTCACGGGGTCGTCGGCGCAGATCTGCAGCAGCAGGTCGCCGCCGCTCCACTCCGCGCGCAGCCGATCCACCGAGAACTCGGGGAGCGGCCCCAGCCACGTCGGCACCCGCTCGGGGGCGACGCGCTGGACGAGGCCGCGGCCGAACCCGAAGGTCACCGTCAGCCGGGCGGGGACGGTGGCGAGTTCCGGTTCGGAGTCGGCCAGCGCGGCGTCGCCCTGGGTGAGCTTGGCGGCGTCGTCGCTCAGCAGCCGGAGCAGCCGGCGGACCGCCTCGGCGTCGGCGTCGTCGCCGAGGTCGACGGCGACGAACCGGCCGTGTGCTTGGGGAGGCGTCTCGATGCCGGCTTGGTGGCGGCCGTGGAAGGGCACGGTCGCCTGCCCGTTCAGGCGCTCCTCCGGCGGCGCGGGGCCCGGGCCGCCGGTGCCGCCCCTGAGCACGGCGTCCGCGCCCACGAGCGCCGCGGCGCCTCCGACGGCGGCGGCCCCGCCGCCGAGCAGCAGTCGCCGCCGGGACGGCCGCCCGCCTTCCGGCGCCGCCGCGCTGCCTGGGGAGTCGGGTGCCATCAGTGCTCCGTGCCGTGGCCGGAGCCGTCGTCGTAGCTCTCGTTGGCTCCCTCGTAGTCCTTCACCGGGGCGGTGAAGGACGAGGTGGAGCCGTCGGAGAACTCCAGTTCGATGCGGACTTCGCTGCCGGGGTCGAGGTCCTCCCCGAGGTCCATCAGCATGATGTGGTCGGCGCCGGGCTCCAGCACGTGCGTGCCGCCCGCCGGGACCGCGAAACCGCCGTCCTTCTCCCGCATGACGGAGTTGCCGTCGTCGCTCGTGACGACCTCGTGCAGTTCCACCATGCCGGCCACCGAGGCGGTGGCCGCCACGACGATGATGTCCTCGTCCGCCGAGTTGCCGAGGACGCCGAACGCGCCGGTCATGCCCTCCTCCTCGGGCACCGCCTTGATCCAGGCGTCCGTCATCTCGAAGCCGTCGGCCTGGGCCGCCGTGGCGCCCGCCGCCGGCGAGGTCTCCTCAGGTGCGGACGGCTCTCCGGCGCAGCCCGCGACGGCGAGCGTCACCGCGGCGGCGCAGCCGGCCAGCGCGGCGGTGCGGGTGATGGACGTGAGCATGAGAATGTCCTCCGGTCTTCTCCGATGGTGGGCAAACGGGTGTCCGGCCGCCGGTTCAGGCGGCACGGCCGGACTTCGCCCGGGCACGTCGGCGGAGCAGCGCGACGACGAGCAGGTAGAGCCCCAGACCGGCGGCCGCTCCGGCGGCGGCGAGCACCGGTGTTCGCGCGGGGATCGCCGGTTCCCCCGGGGCCGCGGCGCCGGCCGGCGGCGAGGCGGGCGCGCTCGCCGTCGCGCCGGGGGTGGCCGCGGGGGCGGGAGGCGCGGCCACCCCATTGCCGACGGTGAACGTGAAGCCGCCGCTGATGGGGTGCCCGTCACCGGAGACCACGCGCCAGCGCACCGCGTAACCGCCGTCGGCGAGATCCGGCGCCAGGGCCTGGGCCGCCTCGGGCCCGTCGATGACGATCTCGCCCTCGGTGACGGGGGTGGACCGGCCGTCCAGGACGGTGATCGCCGCACCGATCTCCATGATCTCGCCGCTGAACGTCAGCGTGATCTCGTCCGGGGCGGCGTCGAGTTCGGCGCCGTCCTCAGGGGTGGACGACAGTAGCCGGTCGTGCGCGAGCGCCGGTGTCCCCGCCCCGAGCACGCCCGCGGTCCCCATCGCGATCACCGCCATGACGCGCGCCGTCTGCCACCCCCACGATCGCCGGGTCCGCCCCGCCCGCCGCCTGCCTGGTTGCACGCCTTCCTCCGCTCGGCCGTCCGACCCGGCCCACGCAGCAGGCGACGACCTGGCTGACACGGGCCACACGGCACGAGGAGTCGGGCGGCGAAGCCGCGGAGTTCCCGGCATCGGATCACGGAAACGTAACGTGCCATCCAGGTGCGGGGCGCGGGGCGGGGAACGGGACACCGCACCGGTCCCGGCGGTGCGGAGCGCGCCGGGCGGTCTCGCACCGAGCCCCCGCTCCCGGAACCCGGCGCCGGACCGCCGGACCCGCGGGGTGGCGCACGTTTCCGGTCGCTCCCGCCGGGCTCGCCCGCGGGACCCGTCCCCCGTAGGAGCTACGCGCAGGTGTCCACCGCGTGGTGACGATCTCCGGCCGCCGGATCCGTAGCGTTCATGCAGCCGCGGCGCTCCGGCCGCGGATCCTGCGAAGGGGTCTTCATGAGGCTGGTCTGGCAATTCGCGGCCGTCGCGGCGGTCGCCTTCCTCGGCGGTCAGGGGGTCATGGCCGTGCAGGGGAACCCGTGGCTCACGCTGGCCATCGGCCTGCTGACGGCGGTGGTCTCCGTGCCCGTCTACCGGTGGGTGGTGCGGCGCACCGAGCATCGCCCGGTCACGGAGCTGGCCGGGAAGGGCGCCGTCACCGCGACCGGCCTGGGGACGCTGATCGGCGTCGCGATATTCGCGACCGTCATCGTGAACATCGCCTTCCTCGGCGGCTACCAGGTCCACGGCCTGGGCTCGGTCACGGGCGTGGCCGGGCTGCTCGGCTTCATGGCCGCCGCCGCCGTGACGGAGGAGCTGATGTGGCGCGGCGTGCTGTTCCGGATCGTCGAGCAGCGCACCGGAACGTGGATCGCGCTGGCCCTGACCGGCCTGCTGTTCGGCCTGGCGCACCTGCTCAACCCGCACGCCAGCCTGTGGGGCGCCATCGCGATCGCCATCGAGGCCGGTGGCATGCTCACCGCCGCCTACGTCGCCACCCGCAGTCTGTGGCTGCCGATCGGCCTGCACTTCGGCTGGAACTTCGCCGCGTCCGCCATCTTCAGCACCGAGGTCTCGGGCAACGACACCGCGCAGGGACTGCTGGACGCCACCATGCCGGGCCCGGCGCTGCTCACCGGCGGCGAGTTCGGCCCGGAAGGAAGCCTGTACTCGATCGTGTTCTGCGTCCTGGCGACGATCGTGTTCATGTGGCTGGCCCGCCGGCGCGGCCATCTGGTCCCCCTCCGCCGGCGCGACGGCCGGGGCCGGGCCACCGCTACACTTCCCCGGTGATGAACCTTCGGCGGCTCCCGGACTCGTGGCGCCGACTGGACGTCACGGTCCGGGATCTCCCGGTCGGGCTGCTGCTCCTCACCGGCTCCTTCGTGCCGGCGTTCCACAACTACGGCACCCAGGTCGGCGGCCTGCCGGACCGCCCCTTCGACGCGCTGGCCGTCGTGGCGGTCGCCCTCCAGTGCCTCCCGCTCGCCGTCCGCCGCCGGTGGCCGGCCGTCTGCCTGGCCCTCACCGCCCTCGGCTTCGCCGTGGACCAGCTCCGCGGCTACCACTCGCTCGCGGGCACCGGGCTGTCCATCGCGGTGCTGAGCGCGGGGGCGCACCTGGAACACCGTAGGCGCGCCATGGCGTTCCTCTTCTCCGCGGCGTTCGTGCCGCTGGCGGTCGCGCTGTACCGACTCGGCACCGAACCGGTGGGCGAGTTCGTCCTCTTCTACCTCGCGCTGGTGTTCGTGTGGTGCATCGGTGCGTGGCTGCGCTCCACCCGGATCGCGGAGGCGGAGCGCCGTCGCCGCGTCGCCGAGGAGACCCGCGCCGCCGAACGCGCCCGCATCGCCCGTGAACTCCACGACGTCGTGACCCACCACGTGACGGCGATGGTCGTGCAGGCCGAGGCGGCCCGGTATCTCACCACCGCACCGGACCGGCTCGACCAGAGCCTGACCGCGGTGACCGACACCGGCCGGCGCGCCATCACCGACCTGCGGCACCTGCTCGACGTGCTCAACCCCGACCACGGCGGCGGGGCGCGGACCCCGCCGGTGGGCCGGCTTCTCACGCTCGTGGAGCAGGCGCGCCGGTCCGGGCAGCCGGTGGAGTTCACCGAGGAGGGCACCCCGGCGGAGTCGACCGGCAGCGCCGACCTCGTGGCCTACCGGGTCGTGCAGGAGGCGCTGACCAACGCCCTCAAGTACGCCAACGGCAGCCGCACGTCGGTCCGGGTGCACCACGGCGGCCGGGACATCACCGTCGAGGTCGCCACGGACGGTCCCGGCTCGCGGGCCGGGCTCCCCGAGGGCGGCGGGCGGGGACTCGCCGGGCTCCGCGAACGGGTCGGCGTCCTGGGCGGCGACTTCAGCGCGGGCCCGCGTGCGGACGGGGGCTTCGTCGTGCGGGCACGGATCCCCGCAGGTGGCCCGTCGTGACCGCGCCGATCCGGGTCCTGATCTGCGACGACCAGGTGCTGGTCCGCACCGGGCTGGTGACGATCGTCGACGCGCAACCCGACCTGGAGGTCGTGGGCGAGTGCGGGGACGGCCGGACCGCCGTCGACCTCGCCGGCCGGCTGCGCCCGGACGTCGTGGTGATGGACGTGCGCATGCCGGTGCTGGACGGCATCGAGGCCACCCGCCGGCTGGCCGGTGCCGGGGTGGCGCACCCCGTCAAGGTGCTCGTGGTGACCACGTTCAACCTGGACGAGTACGTCTACGAGGCGCTGCGCGCGGGCGCGAGCGGCTTCCTGCTCAAGGACGCGCCGCCGGCCCAGCTGCTGCACGGGATCCGGACCGTGGCCACGGGCGCGGCACTGCTGGACCCCGAGGTGACGCGCCAGCTCGTGGGCCGCTACGCCGCCCGCATCCGGCCCGCCGGAGGCACCTCCGGGGAGGTCCCGCTGACCCCCCGGGAACTGGAGGTCCTCCGTCTCATCGCGGACGGGCTGTCCAACAGCGAGATCGCCGGGGCGCTCGTGATCAGCCAGGAGACCGTCAAGACCTTCGTCTCCCGCATCCTCGCCAAACTCGGACTGCGCGACCGCGTCCAGGCGGTCGTCTACGCCTACCGCCACGGCCTGGTGACCTGACGGGCCGCGCGGGCCGCCGGGAACGGGCGACGGGGGAACCCGCCGCCCGCTTCCCGCGCGGGCCGGCGCGCCGTCAGGAGCCGGTGGCGGCCACCGTGAGTTCCCGCAGGTGCGCCAGGACGTCCTCGCGTCGCCGGTCGAAGGTGGCCAGCACGTCCGTCGCCGCCGCGCGCAGCGCCTGCTCGCCTACCTCGGCGCTGGGCGCGAGGAGCCGGCCGATCGCTTCGGCGAGGATCTGGTCGGGTTCCCGCTGGACGGCGGGTCCCTCGAAGAACGGGACGGTCTCGGTGACGAAGGAGCCGACCAGCAGGGTGTGCAGCGCGTACGCCTGCTCGTTCGCCGGACGGTCCTGACGCACGACCCCGTGCTCGCGCAGGCCGTCCAGCACCGCGGCGCACAGCGCGCTCGGGCTGAGCCGGGAGAACACCTCCCGGCTCGCGGTGTGGTGGGACATCAGACGGTGCACGTCCTCGTCCCCCATCTGCAACCGCCGGGGCAGCGGGCGGGACCGCATCGTGCGCAGGACGAGGGGGGCCAGCCGGGCGGGCCGCACCAGGTCCGGGTCGGCCGCCAGGGCCGCACGGATGCTGTCCAGGCCGACGAGGAAATCCCGGCCGAACAGGTCCAGCAGCAGCTCCTCCTTGGCGGGCCAGTACAGGTAGACGGTGCCTTTGCCCACGCCCGCCGCGCGGGCGATCTCGGCGATGGTGACCTTCCGGATGCCGTGTTCGAGCACGAGTTCCCGTGTGGCGTTGAGGATCCGGGACGCCTTGGGCGAGTCGTGCTCGATCAACCGGGTCACAGCGACCGTCCTTCCTGACAGCGAGGCGGTATCCGGAGGACCGGACCGCTCGGGGGCCGTCACGTGCGGGTCCTCACGGGGCGGCGATGTCCACCGACTTCATGTGGAAGTCCTGATTCTTGGACATCTGCTTGGTCAGCATCGGGCCGACCAGCGGCGCGTGCATCAACCGCATCATCGCAGTACGCCGGAGGTGTTCGGGACGGTCGTGGGGGGTGAACAGTGAACGCCCCTGCTGGACGGTCGCGTGCTGGTGGGCGATGTTGGGGGCGAGCCGCCGGTTCCAGTCGTCCAGGGCCCGGTCGAGGTCGTCGGGGTGGCGCTGGAGCATGGTGCCCAGCAGTTCGGCGCCGGCCATGGCGGTGGAGGCGCCCATTCCCGAGTACAGGGTCAGGCACCAGCCGGCGTCGCCGAGCAGGACGACGCGGCCGTGGTGCCACTGCTTCAGCTTGACTTGGTGGACCGAGTCGAAGAGGAAGTCGTCGGCCTTCTCGAACTGCTCCATCAGCTGCCCCAGGATAGGACCGGTGGGTTCGGGACCGAAGGCGGCGCGGACGGATTCGATCGGCGGGCGGCGGAACTCGGCGTCGATGTCCTCGGTGCGCCAGGAGAACAGCAGGCCGGGCTCGCGGTTCACGAAGGGGAACGTCCACGCCGAGCGGCCCGGCTCGGCCAGCACCAGCCCGTCCTGGGGGCGGAAGCCGGCCACCTGTTCCCGCATCAGGCAGACCGCGATCATGTAGTTCAGGGCGTGCATGTGGTTGGCGTCGGGCCCGAAGACCAGGCGCCGCACCGTGGAGCGCATCCCGTCGGCGCCGATGACGAGGTCGAAGTCCTCGGTGGTCTCGGTGTCGTGGGCGGTGTCGCGCAGGGTCACCCGCGCGCCCGTGGCGTCCTGCCGGATGTCGACGGGGACCGTGTTGTAGCGGATCTCCAGGTCCGGGGGCAGGGAGTCGAAGAGCGCGCTCTCGATGTCGCCGCGCAGCACCATGCGTGGGGCGCCGGGGAGCGAGTCGTACCCCATGCCCTTGTGGCGATGGCCCGCCCGGTCGATCTCGTAGACGGCGCTGGTGGGGTCGGCGCGGTTGGAGATCCGGTCGAGGACGCCCAGCCGTTCGGCGGTGGCGACGCCCGTCGGGAAGACGCCGACGAAGTACCCACCGGACCGCCGCCCGGGTGCGCGTTCGATCACCACCGGCTCCCACCCGATCTGGCGCAGCCGAAGCGCGGCCGCGGTGCCGGCGATCCCCAGGCCGACCACCAGGGCACGGGGAGTCCGTTTCGCACTCGTCATCTCGTCTGTCCCTTCAACGGAGGCGAACGACTCCACTATAAGACGTACTGACCAATTCATTCATTTGGTCAGTCGGTGGTGTGGGTCACTCCGAGATTCCGTAGGGGCTGACGGCCGAGGCGCGGGCTTCCGCCGCGCCGCGGCCCCGGCTCAGCCGAGGGCGCGGTCGAGGTTGAACGCGGCGCTGATGAGGCCGAGGTGGGTGAACGCCTGCGGGAAGTTGCCGTGCTGTTCGCCGTTGTGGCCGATCTGCTCGGCGTACAGGCCGAGGTGGTTGGCGTAGGTGAGCATCTTCTCGAAGGCCAGGCGCGCCTCGTCCAGGTGGCCGGCGCGGGTGAGAGCCTCGACGTACCAGAAGGAGCAGATGGAGAAGGTGCCCTCCTGACCCTCAAGACCGTCCGGGCTGGCGTTCGGGTCGTAGCGGTGCACCAGGGAATCGGTCACGAGGTCCTCGGCGAGGGCGTTCAGCGTGGCCGACCACTTGGGATCGGTGGGGGAGATGAACTTCGCCAGCGGCATCATCAGGACCGCGGCGTCCAGCACGCTGTCGTCCTCATGCTGGACGAACGCCTGCCGGGCCGGTGACCAGCCGCGCTCCATGATCCGGCGGTAGATCGCGTCCCGGGTAGCGGCCCAATCGGTGAGCGGGCACGGCAGGCCGCGGCGCCGGGCGGTGCGGATGGCGCGTTCGATGGCCACCCAGCACATCAGCCGCGAGTAGAGGAACCTCTTGGCGCCGCCCCGGGTCTCCCAGATGCCCTCGTCGGGCTGGTCCCAGTGCTCGCAGACCCAGTCGACCAGGGCGCACACGGCCTCCCAGTGGTCACTGGACATGGGCTGGCCCCACTTGTCGTAGAGGTAGACGGAGTCGATCAGGGCGCCGTAGATGTCGAGCTGGAGCTGGGTGGCGGCGGCGTTGCCGACCCGGACCGGTGCCGAGCCGCAGTAGCCCTCCAGATGGTCGAGTTCGCGCTCCGGCAGGTCGGTGCGCCCGTCGATCCCGTACATGATCTGCAGGGGCCCGGACGGCCGGTCGGCGCGCACGTCGATGAGGCGGGTGAGGAAGCCCATGAAGGCTTCGGCCTCCTCGGTGAAGCCCAGCCGGAGCAGCGCGTACACGCAGAACGCGGCATCGCGGACCCACAGGTACCGGTAGTCCCAGTTGCGGGTGCCGCCGATCTGCTCGGGCAGGCTCGTGGTGGGGGCGGCGACGATCGCTCCGGTGGGGGAGTAGGTGAGCAGTTTGAGGGTGAGCGCGGAGCGGTGCACCATCTCCCGCCACCGGCCGCGGTAGCGGGAGGCCGCCAGCCAGCGCCGCCAGTAGGCCACGGTGGCGGAGAACTCGTGTTCGGCCTCCTGGGTCGGGCAGCCGAGCACCGCGGACCGGCCGTCCGGGCCGACGCCGACCTGGTCGAGCGCGAACACCGCCGACCGGCCCTGGTGCAGGGTGAACCGGGCCCGGACGTCGCGGCCGTCGTCCGCCAGCGGCACCGTGGCGGTCAGCGCCAGCGCCAGCGCGGGGGCCTCGAAGATCGCGGCACCGTCGAGCATCCGTACCCGGTGCGGCTCGGTGCCGTAACCGAACCTGGGTGCCACCCGGGCCTGGAACGCGATCGTCCCGCGTACGCACACCACCCGCCGGATCAGCCGGTGCCGGGCGGCCGCGGGGCCGGGGGAGATCGGCATGAAGTCCTGGATCTCGCCCAGGCCCTCATCGGTGAAGAACCGGGTGATCAGCACGTTGGTGTCGGGAAAGTAGAACTGCTTGGTGCGGGCCGGCACTCCGTTCAGCGGTACGGCCGCGAGTTCGAAGGCGCCGCCCCGGTCGGCGTCCAGGAGGGCGGCGAAGACGCTGGGGGAGTCGAAGGAGGGGTAGCAGTACCAGTCGATCGTGCCGTTGCTGCCGACCAGCGCCACCGTGCGGAGGTCGCCGATCAGGCCGTGGTCGGCGATCGGGAGATACCGGCTCTGCCGTCCCGAAGAGTGCCCCATCGCGATTCCCTCCCCGGTGTCGTGTCCGCCCACGGCGGCGCCGTCCGGTCGCGGGCACGGCCCTCACCCGATGCAGTAACCGCTGGCGCCCGGCCCAATCCCACGGCGGGCGATCCGGGCGGCAGGTTGGCGCGCCGGGCCGCCCGGATGCCGCCCCCGACGTCATCGCGGAGCGTTACGTCGGCCTGTACCGGGCCCGCACCACATCGCGATCGACGAGCCGCGGGACGGGCGGATCCGAGCCGACGCCCATCGTGATGACGCCGGACGGCACCGGCTCCCTACCGGCCCGCGCGGCCGGTGATCTGCAGCCGCAGCCGCTCGATGAGCTGGGTGCGCCGCGTGGCCTCCGCCGGGCGGAGCCGGGCCACCTCCAGCGCGAGCGCGTGGGCGAGGACCAGGGGGGCGAGGGTCTCGCTGCCCGTGGTCTCGACGCTCGGCGGGGTGGTGAGGACGACGTCGGCGTGCCGGCGGAGCTCCCTGGTGAACATCTCGGTGACCGCGATCGTGCGGGCACCGACATCACGGGCGTGGTCGAGCACGGCCGGGAACTCCCGGAACAGCCGTAGCGGCGCGAACACCACGATGGTCCAGTCGGGGCGCACCGCGGTCAGTGCGTCGGCGAGCTGCACACCGCTGTCGTGCATGGCGCTGGCGTGCATGCCCACCCGTGACAGCGACAGCGCGAGGTGCTGGGCGATGGCACCCGACGGGCCGGTTCCGAAACAGAGCACGTGCGACGCGGAGCCGACCAGCTCGACGCACTTCCGCCAGCTCTCCGGCGGAATGTGCGCGTTCAGGTCGTGTACCAGCCGTTCGCTGTCCGCGCGGACCTGGTCGAGCACGCTCGGCGCGGCCGGTGACATCGCCTCGGCCCGGGCGGCGAGCTGGATGGTCAGATCGGTGCGCCGGCGCAGGTGCGCGACCACCGCGCGTTGCAGCTCCGGCAGTGTGCGGTAGCCGAGCGCGCGCACCGTCCGCAGGACGGTGGCGTCGCTGGTCCCGGTGAGGCGGCCCAGCGCCGCCGCCGAGGACACGACCGCCGTATCCGGGTCGCGGTGGATGAACTGCGCGACCGTGCGCTCGCTGCGGGTCAGCTGACCGGCGCGGGCGGTGATCCGTTCGGTGAAACTGGGGCCGTCCAACAGTTCTGTCGGGTTCACGACATTCATTATGAACCCTTCTGTTGGCCACGCTACATTCCGATTGGCCGCGACGAGTGACGGGCGTCACTCCGCGGCACGGGAGCACCGGCGCACACGGCGCGCCGGTACACGCGGGTGCGCAGCCCGCCACCGGCGCTCCCGGCGCCCGTCGCCGCCCGGCCGGCGGCACCGCACGCTGCCCGTCACCTGAGTCGTTCGCATGTCCGCACCGTCGCGAGGGGAAGCACCTGTGACCGGACGCTTGGAGAAGTCACCGGACGAGGTCGTCCGCCGGCTGGTCATCGAACCCGGCATCGAACGGGATCTGGCGCACCACTTCGAGTACTTCCTCGACGTCAACACCGCGCACCTGGCGATGCTGGTCGACGCCGGGATCGTCGACACGGACGCGGCGGCACGGGTTCAGGCCGCCACGGAGGAGATCCGCCGGGCCGGTCCCCGCGCGCTGCGCATCGACCCCGCCCTGGAAGACCTGTACTTCAACATCGAGGCCGCGCTCATGGACCGGGCGGGCGCCGACGCCGGCGGGAAACTGCACACGGCCCGGAGCCGCAACGACATGCTGGCCACCGTCGCCCGGCTCCGCCTGCGGAGCGAACTCACCGACGTCTGCTCCCGGCTGCTGTCCCTGCGCCGGCGGCTGCTGGAACTCGCGGCGGAGCACACCGAGTCGGTCATCACCGGCTACACCCACCTGCAGGCCGCCGAGCCGATCACCGTCGGCCACTACCTGTCGGCGGTGGCGCACACCCTGCAGCGCGACCACGCCCGGCTCAGGGCGTGCCTGGCCGACGTCAACTCCAGTCCACTCGGCTCCGGTGCGCTGGCCTCGACCACGTTCGGCATCGACCGTTCGGTCACCGCCGAACTGCTCGGCTTCGAGACGGTCATGGGCAACTCACTGGACGGCGTCGCCGCCCGCGACTACCTGGCCGACGTGCTCGGCGCGCTGGCGATCCTCACCAACAACCTCGGCCGGTTCGCCCAGGACCTCTACGTGTGGGCCAGCGGCGAGTTCCGCCTCGTGGAGGTCGACTCCGCCATCGCGGTCACCAGCAGCATCATGCCGCAGAAGAAGAACCCGGTGACCCTCGAACACATCAAGGCGAAGGCGGCCCACCTGCAGGCGTGCTGGATCTCCTGCCTCGGCGCCCTCAAGAGCTCCGGGTACTCCCACTCCCGCGAGTCCAGCGTCGAATCGCTCCGGTTCGTCTGGGACGGGGTGGCCGAGGCCAGGATCGCCGTGGAACTGTTCGAGCACACCATCACGAGCCTGACCTTCGACACCCGGCTCGCGGGCGAGCGCGCGTCCGCCGACTTCAGCTGCGTCACCGAACTCGCCAACGAACTCGTCCGCCACCATGGGCTGCCCTTCCGGACCGCGCACCACATCGTCGGCGCCGTGGTCGCCGACCGCCTGGCCGCTGGGGGAACGGCACGCGACATCGACCCGGACGCCCTCGCCGCCGCCTCCCTGCGGGTGCTCGGGCGCCGCCTCGACGTCTCACCCGAGCTGATCGCCCGCAGCCTCGCCCCGCACGCCAACGTCGCGGCCCGGACCACCGAGGGCGGCCCCGCCCCGCGTGAGGTGCGCCGTCAGCTCAGCAGGCTCGGCCACGTGCTCGACGAGGACGAGGCGCACCTGAACGGCGTCGTCGCGGCGCAGCGGCGGGCCGCCGAATCGCTGCGCGCCCGGGCGAGGGAGCTGGCGGCGGGGCGGGCCCGCGACGACCGGACCAGGGCGTGACCGGCCCGCCGTAGCGCCGCACCTCAGGCTTCAGCACCGCTTCGTCCACAAGATGAAGAGCGGACGGCGACCTCCCGGGTGACAACGGGCGGGGACACGTCCGGCAACGGGCGCGCGGCCCGGCGATCCGCGCTCCGGCGAGCGATCCTCGCCGGAACAGCGGTTCCCGCGGCGCGACGGCAGGCCGGTGACGGACCTGCCGAGCGGGAACCCGATTCTCCGGCAGGCGGCGACCGGTCGCCCCGCAGCAGCGCGTTGCGCGGTCGCCGCGCAGTCGCCGGCCTCCAACGGCCCGCGCGATCCCTACCACTCACCCCACCGGCCTGCTCGTCGGCCGGCAGCTCGCCGTACCCGGGAGACCGTCATGAACGAGCCCGTCCTCATCATCCTCGTCAACTCGCTGGCCCTCGTGCTGACCGTGTGCTTCTCGCTGTGGATCAGCCGGCGAACGCGCACCGCGGAAGGCTGGTCGGTCGGCGGCCGTTCCCTTCCGCTGGCCGTCGTCGTCCTCACCCAGTTCGCCACCGCATCCGGCGGCGGCATGCTGGTGGCCCAGGTCGGTCTCGGGTACCAGTTCGGCTGGGGGGCCGTCACTTACGGCGTCTTCACCGCCGGAGGCGTCCTCGCCCTGCTGTTCCTGGCGAGATGGCTCCGCCGGCACGACTTCGTGAGCCTGCCCGACATCATCAAGAAGATCTACGGCGGCCACCGTGTCCTCATGACGGTGGTCACCCTCATGACCATGGTCGTCCCGTTCGGCTGGCTGTGCACGCAGCTCGTCGCGTTCGCCAACCTGTTCCACCAGCTGACCGGCGTCAACTCCACCGCGCTCACGGTCGCGTTCGCCATCGTCGGCCTGCTCTTCGTCCTGCCCGGCGGCATGACCTCGGTCGCCTGGAGCGACGCCGTCTTCGGCGCGTTCATGCTGATCATGGCCTTCGTGGTCGGTTTCTACGCGCTGCACGCGGCGGGCGGCTGGCCGGAGGTCGCCGCCGCGGCCACCCCCGCCCGCGCCGGATGGGAAGGGTTCGTCGCTCCGGGCCTGCTGACCATCGGCCTCTGGGCCATGTCGCTGACGCCCGGGACCATGACCAACCAGATGTACTTCCAGCGGATCTACGCCGCCAACACCCTGCGCACGGTGGTGGTGTCGCTGATCGGCACCGCGGCCCTGCTGCTGGGGACCAAGGTCTACGCGTCCGTCCTGGGCATGTCGGCGTTCGCGCTGAACCCGCGGCTCGGCAACCCCGAAGACGCCGCGGGGACCATCATCGCCGGGATGCCGCTGATCCTCAGCGTCGCCTACTCGGCCTTCATCTGCCAGACCCTGCTGTCCACGGTCACCAGCGCCGTGCAGTCCGTGGTCGTCAACATCACGCAGGACATCTACAAGAACTACACCGCCCGCGACGTCACCTCGCGGGAGATCCTCCGGCTGTCCCGGATCCTCTCCGCCGTCGTCTTGGCGGCCGCACTCGTCCTGTCGCTCGCGTTCCCCTCCGCCCTGGACTGGATCGTGTCCTCCTACGCCTACTCCGCCGTCGGGCTGTTCTTCCCTGTGTTCCTCGGCTTCGCTCTCCGCCGGACCGACCTCGTCGGGCCCTACACCGGGATCGCCGGAGTCGTGGCGGGCGTCCTCGCCGCTGGGATCGCGCACGCCCTCGACACCGGCGTCCCCTACGTCGCCTACGGACTCGCCGCGTCCGCGGCGGCCATGCTCATCACCGGCCGGCTGACACGCTCCCGGCCGCGCCCCGGCGAGCACGCTCCGCAGGCCGAGACGGCCGGGTGAACCGACCGCGGCATCGCCCCGCGGACGCGCCCACCCGCGCGTCCGCGGGGTGCGGCCCGCGCCCTGGCCGCCGGCCACGTCACCCGGCCCGGCGGCCGCCGCCCGCCGTCGCGGCGCGACGCCGACGGACCCGCGGCACTGGACAGCCGGGGGCGCCGTCCCCATCATCGGGGAAGGCGCGAGCACGACACATCCAGTACCGCTGTTCCAGCCCCGGAAGGTGGCACCTGTGAAGTTCAGCTATGCCATGCTCCCCGACCACCCCCTGGCCGAGTCACTGGACTCGATCCGGCTCGCCGACGAACTGGGCTTCCACGCCTGTTACGCCGCCGACGAAACCTGGCACAAGGACCTGTGGCTCCTCTTCGCCGTGGCCGCCGGGCGGACCCACCGGATCCGCTTGGGCCCGAGCGTCTCCCCGGTGACGCTGCGCGAACCGACCCTGATCGCCCAGGCGCTCGCCACGCTGGACGAACTGTCCGGCGGGCGCGCCGAAGGGGTGCTGTCCAGCGGCAACTTCGGGCTGCTGGCCCAGTACGGCATCGACTGGGCCCGTACCCGGCCGCTCTCCCGGGTCAAGGAGGCCCTGCACGTCGTCCGCACCCTCCTGGACGAGGGAAGCATCTCCCACGACGGCGAGTTCTTCTCCTACAACGGGCTGTTCACCTTCGCCCGCCCCGTCCAGAGCCGGGTACCGCTCAAGCTGGGGGCCATGCGCGGGCCGAAGTCCTTCGAGGCGGCGGGCGAGCTGTCCGACGGATGCCACCACGCGCTGAGCTACACCCGCGAGGCCTACGACTACGCGGTCCGGCACATCCGCGCCGGGGCGGAGCGTGCCGGCAGGGACTGGCGGACGCTCGACATCGGGGCGTGGGTGGTCGTCGCGACCGGACCCGACTCCGCGACCGCCAAGGAAGCCGCGCGCAGCATGGTCGGCATCTACGCTTCCTCGATGCCCGCGGAGCAGCTGCGCCGCAACGGGGTCGACCCGGGCGAGCTCGCTCCGATCATCGAGGCCATCGCCGCCGGTGACCTCGCCCGCGGCGTCGAGCTGACCACACCGGAGCTCGCCGACCGCCTCTCCATCGCCGGCACACCCGACGAGTGCCGGGAGAAGATCCAGCGGGAGATCGCACCCAGCGGGGTGAACCACGTGATCTGCGCCATCACCGACCGCACGCTCGTTCGCGCGTTCACCGGCCGCGATCTGCCCGAGGTGGCCGGCGTGAACACCCAGCTCCGTCTCATCCACGACCGGATCATGCCCGCGTTCACCTGAGGGCCGGCACAGCGCACGGCGCCGCCCCGCGGCGTTCTCTCCGGGCACGTCCGAGCCCTCCGAAACCGGTCCCGGACCGGCGCCCGCACGCGCGGACAGACCCTGACCCGCGGAACGTCGCCGCGGGTCAGGGTCTGTCCTTGGACCGGAGAAGTGGCAGAGGCGGCGAATCGTGCGACGTCGCCGGCGTCTTTCAGCGGGACGCCTCCCGGTTGAACAGCCATTTCGACCAGAGGTAGCCGCCCAGTCCGATGACGGCGCACCACACAAGCGCGATCCACCCGTTGTTCCCGACCGGCTGGTCCATCAGCAGGCCGCGCAGGGTCTCGATGATCGGGGTGAACGGCTGGTGCTCGGCGAACCAGCGCAGCCCGGCCGGCATGGAATCGGTGGGCACGAACCCGCTGCCGAGGAAGGGCAGCAGCATCAGTGGCATGGGGAGGTTGCTGGCGGTCTCGACGCTCGTGCTCACCTGGCCGAGCGCGACCGACAGCCAGACGAGCGCGAAGGTCACCGCCACCAGGAAACCGGCCGTGGCCAGCCACCCCGCCGGCCCGGCGGCGGGCCGGAAGCCGACCAGTAACGCCACGCCGATCACGATCACCAGGCTGATGGCCGCCTGGATCACACTGCCCAGGACGTGTCCGGTCAGCACCGAGACGCGGGCGATGTGCATGGTGCGGAACCGGGCGATGACGCCTTCGGTCATGTCCATGGCGATCGAGATCGCGGTCCCCTGGACCGTGGCCGTCACCGTCATCAGGATGATCGCGGGCGCCACGTAGTCGACGTATCCGGCACGGGCGTCCGCCGCGCCGTCGTGCACCGGCCCGCCGAGCCCCGCGCCCAACGCGCCGCCGAACACGTACACGAACAGCAACAGGAAGACGACCGGCATCCCGACGAGCAGCACGGTCATCGACGGATACCGCACCATGCGCCTGAGGTTGCGCCGCAGCATCGTCACCGAATCGCGCAGCGGATGGAAACGGAGGGCCGCCGGAGCCGGGCCGGCGAGGGGACGGGTGCTCATCGGGTGGTCGCCTTCTCGTTGGTGGAGTCGTCGGTGGGGCCGCCGGTGAGGGCGAGGAAGACGTCGTCGAGATCGGGGGTGTGCACGGACAGTTCGGCCACCTCGATGGAGTGGTCGTCCAGCCGCCCGATCAGGGTCTTCAGCGAACGCAGGCCGCCGTCGCCGGGCACCCGCAGGGCGAGCGCGTCGCTGTCGCGCGAGGTCCGGCCGAGGACGCTCATGGCCGCGTCGAGGCTCTGCGGGTCGGTGAACCGCAGGCGGACGTGTCCGCCGGGGATGCGGCGCTTCAGTTCCGCCGGGGTTCCCTCGGCGACCACCCGGCCGTGGTGGAGGACCGCGATCCGGTCGGCCAGCTGGTCGGCTTCCTCCAGGTACTGCGTGGTCAGGAAGATGGTGACGCCACCGGCCACCAGCTCCCGGATGATCTGCCACATGTTCCGGCGGCTGCGCGGGTCGAGGCCGGTGGTCGGCTCGTCGAGGAAGATCACGCGCGGGTCGCCGACCAGGGTCATCGCCAGGTCGAGCCGCCGCCGCATGCCCCCGGAATAGACCGAGGCCGGTTTCCGGCCCGCCTCGGTCAGGCCGAACCGTTCGAGCAGCCGGGCGGCGCGCCGCCGGCCCTCGGCCCGGGCGAGGTGGTGCAGATCCGCCATCAGCAGCAGGTTCTCCTCGCCGGTGAGCAGGTTGTCCACCGCGGAGAACTGGCCGGTGACTCCGATCGCGGCGCGCACCGCGTCCGGTTCGCGGGCGAGGTCGTGCCCGGCGATCTGGACGTCACCGGAGTCGGCGCGGATCAGGGTGGACAGGATCCTTACCGTGGTGGTCTTCCCGGCGCCGTTCGCGCCGAGGAGGGAGAACACCGTTCCGGGTCGCACGTTCAGGTCGAGGCCGTCGAGCACGATCTGGTCGCCGAACGATTTCCGTAGCCCGGTCGCGGCGATCGCCGGCCGGGACAGCTCGGTGGTCATGGTTTCCCTTTCTCCAGGGCCGGACGCGGGTCAGGAACGGTGGATCGTGATGTCGCCGTAGGAGGTGCGTCCGCGCACCTCGACGGTCTCGTCGGACGCCCCGGGCGCGGCCGCGTTCTCCAGCCGGTTGCGCACCTTCCCGAATCCGGTGTGCACCGCCAGCCAGGCGGCGGTGCCTTCGGCGACGCCGATCTCCAGGTCGCCCATCGCGGATTCGAGCACGACCGAGCCGCGGGCCACCTCGCCGAGGCGGATGCCGCCTCCGGACGTCTTGGCATCGACACCTGCTTGGGCCCGCCCGACGTGGATGTCGCCGTTGGCCGCGCGCACCCGCAGGTCGCCGGTGACCGTGTCGATCGTGGTGGCGCCGTTGGAGTTCTTGACCACCGCGGAGCCCTCGATCTCGCCGATCTGGACCTTGCCGGAGCCGGTGGAGATGTCGGCGTCGCCCGCGACGCCGCCGACGGTGACGTGGCCGGCGGACGTGTCCAGGCGCAGCGGGCCGGTCCGGTCCAGCTGGACATTGCCGGCGGAGGTCGTGAACACGCACGCCCCGAGCCGGCCGCCACAGTGGAAGTCGCCGGCCTGCGTCTCGGCCGACACCTGGGAGCCGCTGGGGAGTTCGATGGTCACCTCGACGGACCTGGTCTTTCGGGAGAAGTCGAGCGCCCGCGACTTCGGGCCGATGATCCGGAGGACGCCGCCGGTGTGGTCGACACGGACCTGCCGGGCGGCCTGCACGTCGGACTCGTCGGCGGCGTCGCTCGGGCGGACGTCGACGACGGTGTCGGTCCGGTCACCGGCGGTGATCCGCACGTCGCCGACGCTGAGTTCGAGGGTGACGGAAATCGGTTCGGGCGTTTCGAAGGTCGGCATGGTCGTCTCCGCATCTCGGGTGGGTGAGCCGTCCCCGCGGTCCGGGGAGGTGGCGTGGGGCAGTGGCGCGCTGCGGTGCGGTGATCGGCCCCGGGTTCCAGTGCGCCCTGCGGTGTGGCATCACTTTGGCACATTGATGGCGCAAAGACAAGCCAGCGTGGCTCAAATCGTGTGCCATGTGTGGCGCCACATGGTGCGGCCGGGCGGTCATCGCAGGTCAGGTATGGTGTCGGCCGTTTCTGGGGCGGGGCGCGATCCGGTGCAGCCCGGCATCGCGGCGCTGCCGGCGCGGAGGGCCGGGGTGGGTCGGGTGCCATGGATGGCGCCGTTATTTATCACGGCTGTGATAAATTGCGGGCATGGCACATCTCGACGTCGCTTCCGTGAGCTATTCGCTCCCTGACGGCAGCCCACTGCTGGACGAGGTGTCGTTCCGCGTCGGAGAGCGGGACCGCGTCGCGCTGATCGGGGCGAACGGCGCGGGCAAGAGCACGCTGCTCCGGATCATCACCGGCGAGCTGGCGCCGGACTCGGGCGGGGTCACACGCGGCGGGAGCCTCGGAATCATGCGCCAGTTCATCGCCGGTGGTACGGTCCGCGATCTGCTGCTGTCGGTCGCGCCGCCCGCGATCCGGGAGACCTCGGCCGCGCTCGACCGGGCCGATTCGGCGATGCGGGCGAACGGTACGACCGAGTCACAACTGGCCTTCGCGTCCGCGCTCGCCGCGTGGGGCGACGCCGGCGGCTACGACGCGGAGGTGCTGTGGGACGTGTGCACCACCGCCGCGCTCGGCGTGCCGTTCGAGCAGTGCCGGGACCGCCCGGTGGCCACGCTGTCCGGCGGTGAGCGGAAGCGGCTGGCACTGGAGGCGCTACTGCGCGGGCCGGACGACATGCTGCTGCTCGACGAGCCCGACAACTACCTGGACGTGGCGGGCAAGCGCTGGCTCGAAGACCGGCTGCTCGACACCGGCAAGAGCGTGCTCTACGTCAGCCATGACCGCGAACTGCTGGCCCGTACCGCCGGGTGCATCGTCACCCTCGAACTGGGAGCGGCGGGCAGCACCGCCTGGGTGCATCCGGGCGGATTCGCCACCTACCACCGCGCACGCGCGCAGCGGTTCGAACGGCTCGACGAACTACGCCGCCGCTGGGACGAGCAACGCGCCAAACTGCGCGCCCTCGTGCAGATGTACAAGCGGAAGGCCGCCTACAACTCCGACATGACCTCGCGGTACCGGGCCGCGCAGACCCGGCTCGCCCGGTTCGAGGAGGCCGGGCCGCCGGAGGAGCAGCCACGCGAGCAGAATCTGGCGATGCGGCTGCGCGGCGGCCGCACCGGGAAGCGGGTGCTCGTCTGTGAGGAACTGGAACTGTCCGGGCTCATGCGGCCGTTCGGCTTCGCGGCCTGGTACGGCGACCGGGTCGCGGTGCTCGGGGCGAACGGCTCGGGCAAGTCCCACTTCCTCCGCCTCCTCGCCGCGGGAGGCTCGGACCCCTCCCCGGAGCACCGGCCCGTCACCGACCTGACGATCGAACCGGTCGCGCACAGCGGGACGGCCCGGCTGGGCGCGCGGGTGCGGCCGGGCTGGTTCGCCCAGACCCACGGCCGCCCCGACCTGGCCGGACGTACCCTGCTGTCGATCCTGCACCACGGCGACGAGCACCGCTCCGGGATGCCCCGCGAGGAGGCGTCACGCGCGCTCGCCAGATACGAGCTGGCCCGCGCCGCCGAGCAGACCTTCGACTCGCTCTCCGGCGGCCAGCAGGCACGTTTTCAGATCCTGCTGCTCGAACTGGGCGGCGCGACCCTGCTGCTGCTCGACGAACCCACGGACAACCTCGACCTCGCGTCCGCGGAGGCGCTGCAACAGGCGCTGCGCGCGTTCGAGGGGACGGTCATCGCCGTGACGCACGACAGGTGGTTCGCCCGCGACTTCGGCCGGTACCTCGTCTTCGGCGCCGACGGCGACGTCCACGAATCCGGCCTGCCGGTGTGGGAGACGTCCCCCGCGGTACCGGAGAGGAGCTGACGATGCCCGCACGCATCGACCCGCGGCAGCGGCGCGGGCACGTGGTCGAGGCCGCGTTCCGGCTCGTCGTGGCCGAGGGGATCGACGGCCTGTCGCTGCGCAAGGTCGCCGCCGAGTCCGGACTGAACATCGGCTCGGTCCGGCACTACTTCAACGGACACGAGGACCTGCTCGCCGCCGCGGCGGAGGAGGCCGGCGACCGCATGGGCCGGCGGCTCGCCCACCACCCGGTGGACGGCCTGCGCGGCCTGACCGGCGCGGCCGCCCTGGACGCGCTCCAGGCGCTCGTGGAGGAGGTGCTGCCGGTCGATGACGAGCGACGCGACGAGTCGATCGTCGTCCTGGAACTCATCCTCGCCGCCCGCACCCGGCCGGTGTTCCGGCCGATCTCCGAGCGGATGGCCGCGGACCTCGGCCGGGTCGTCCTCGACGCTCTGACGGCGCTCGGCGTCCGTGACCCCGAAACCGGTGCCGCCCAGATCACCGCGCTCATCGGCGGCCTGACGATCGACACCGTCACCCCGCACGGCTCCCTCAGCGTCGAACGCCTCCGTGCCACCCTGCGCGCGCAGCTGCGAACGCTGCTGAACCACCATGAGGAGACATGAGGGGAAGTGAGGGGACGTGACGGCGCGCGGGCCGGATCTCCATGGCGGAAGTGATCCGTTCCGGAACGGCGGTCGTACAGTGGTGTCCCGCGAGCGCGCGCTCAAGCGGGACGGGAGCGGCGGCAGCGCGTCGATGGCGGCCCCACCGGCCTTCGGCGCACGCACGCCGCGCGTGGCCCACCTCGCCGTCGAACACGGCGGCCGGCGTGCGGCCCTTGGCTGACCCGCTACGTGACCGGGAGGTCCTGACATGGCCGGCAAGTTCACCGAGCTCGCGATCGACTGTGCCGATCCCACCGCTCTCGCCCGTTTCTGGTGCTCGGTCCTCGGCTACGAGGTGCACGGCGAAGAGGACGGGGTCGTCACGATCGGCCCTCCCGGGGCGGCCACGGACCGCCCCGGCCCGGTGCCGCCGGCACTGACGTTCGCGCGCGTGCCCGAGGGCAAGTCGGTCAAGAACCGGCTGCACATCGACATCAACCCGACCGACCGGGAGCGGGACGACGAGGTCCGCCGCCTGCTCGACCTGGGCGCCCGGTACGCCGACGTCGGCGGAACCGGGGAGGAGAGCTGGGTCACGCTCGCCGACCCTGAGGGGAACGAGTTCTGCGTCCTCGCGAGCCGTCTGGCCTGATCGGGGCGCGCACCGCGCCCGGCCCGCGTCCGGCCGCCCGCGAGCGCGGCCCCCGTCATGGCGATGACGCCGCGCGCGGGGACGGCCGCCGTCATCTCCCAGCGGCACTCCGTGCCGCACCGAACGGCGCATCGGCCACTCCGGACGGCGTTCGGCGCGTGAAACCGTGCTGACGCGCATCTCCGCGCGCCGGCTAGCCGCCGACCTGGACCGCTCCGCGGACCATGGCGGTCGCGAGATCGCGGACCGCCGCGCGGTCGAGTTGGCCGACGGGGCGCGCCACCAGAGTGAACAGCGCGCCACTGTAGAGGTCGACCAGTGTGCGGACACCGGCCGGTGAGACCGGCGTTGCCATCCTGACGTGCAGTTCGCGGGTGACGGCGAGCGCGTTGTCCAGCAGCGAGGCGAGGACGGCGGCGAGCGCGGGATGGCTCCGTGCCGCGAGCTGGAGTTCGACGACCGCCAGGTAGCGCTCGCGCAGTGTCGTCGCCGCCGTCCAGAGCGAGTCCGCGAGCAGGCCGGCCAGTTCGTCGGCGGTCCACCGCTCCGTGTGCTCCCGCGACGGCCCGGCCGCGCCCGTGCCGTCATCGCCGCCCGTGGTGGCCGCCGCCATGTCCGCCATGTGCAGCTCAAGAATCCGCTCGGCGGCCGCCACCAGGAGCGCTTCCCGGTTCCGGAAGTAGTTCGAGGCGGTCCCCGCGGGAAGACCGGCGAGCCGTTCCACGGACCGGTGGGTCAGGCCGTGCGCGCCCTGGTCGGCGAGAAGGGCGACGGCGGCGTCCGCGAGGGCGCGCCGGCGACGCGGGTTGGCGGCGGGCATGGGTCGAGTCTAGGTCGCGCGTCCGGGATGACGGCCCGCCTGGTGCCGCGCACTACCGGCCCCTCGGACCGGCGGGGCCGCCGTGCCGGATAGCATTCACTACGATGGTAGTGAATAGCGGCCGGTCGTGCACCGATCGCGACGTGAGAGATGACGGAGCAGCCATGCGGGAGTTCACGGCCACGGTGGCCGGTGGAGGGATAGCGGGACTCGCTTCGGCGACGGCGCTCGCACGGGCGGGGTGGCGGACCACGCTGCTGGAGAGCCGGCCGGAGCCCGGCGAGGAGGGCGCCGGAGTCGCCCTGCCCCGCAACGGGGTCACCGCCCTGCGCGCCCTCGGATTCGATGACCGGCTCATCGGAGAGGTCGGCCATGCGACCGTTCACGCGGGTTTCCGGGACCGGCTCGGCCGCCCGCTCCTTCGCGTCCCGGACCGCACGGACACCCGCCCGGCGATCACGATCCTGGGGGTGCACCGGCGGCGGCTGCACTCCGCGCTGCTCCGCAGGGCCCAGGAGGCCGGAGTCGAGCTGGTGCCGGGCGCCCGCGTCACCGGTGTGCGGCCCGGGGAGCCCGGCGGGCCCCCGGCGGCCGTGACGTGGCAGCACGACGGCACCGCACGGCAGGTGGAGTCCGACCTGGTGGTCGGGGCGGACGGAATGTGGAGCGCCGTCCGCCGCGAGCTCTTCCCAGCGGCGCGGCCCCGGTACAGCGGCAGCACCAGCTGGCGCGCGATCATCCCGAAGAACGGGTTCGAGGACGCTCTCGTGGAGTACCTGGGCCCGGGCGCGGAGTTCGGGGCGATGCCGGTCAGCGAGTCCGAACTCTACTGGTACGGCTACTTCCGCCACGCGGAGAGAACGGCCTTCAGCGACGAACTCGCCGCGGCACGTGCCCGGTTCTCCGGATGGGCGCCAGAGGTCGCCGGGCAACTCGCGGCCACCGATCCCGACCGGCTGATGCGCCATGACGTCTACCATCTGCCGGGCGGCCTGCCCACCTACATCCGGGGCCGGGTCGTGATGGTCGGCGACGCCGCCCACGCGGCACTGCCCACCATGGGCGCGGGCGCGGCGACCGCCCTTGAGGACGCGGCCTGTGTGGGCGCGCTCGTCGGGGCGCCGGTCGCGCGGGGCGGCGACCTGCGGCACGCGCTCGCGAAGTTCGACGCGATCCGGCGCCCCCGGTGCCGGGCCATCGCCCGGCTGGCGGTCGTCAACGCGCGGTTCGGGGCCGACCTCGGTGGCGGCCTGCGCCAGACGCTGCGCAACACCGTCCTGCGCCTTCTCCCCGGCGGCACCCTGGCCCGGGCGGCCGCCCCGCTCGTGTGGTGGGCGCCTCCGGCCTGAGCCGGAGCCGCCCGGGCGCTCCGCCGGCCCGGCCGCGCTCAGACCAGCCGGGCGAGGAGGGGGATCTGGCCGGGGTCCGCAAAGGCCGAGCCGAAGCCCGGCGCCACGGTGAAGGCGGCATCGGCCTCGGCGGCCGCGGCTCGGCGCGAACATGTCTGGCGGCCTGCCGCCCGCCGGGTCACCGGCGCCGGGATCGAGTCGACACGGGTGCGGCGCCCTCATAGGATGAATGCGCTTTCACTGAGATTCGGTCAGGGGGTCCGCAGGTGGGGACGGCTGCCACCGTGTACGACGTCGCCGAGCGGTCCGGAGTCTCCATCGCGACCGTCTCGCGTGTCTACCGCCAACCCGAGTCCGTGCGGAAGCAGACCCGTGAGCGCGTCCTGGGGGTCGCGCGCGAACTCGGGTACGTGCCCAGCGGGAACGCCCGGGGCCTGGCCAGCCGCTCCACCGGGGTGCTCGGACTCTGCTTCCCGGACTACGCCGATCCCGGCGCCGAGGCCGAGGCCAGTGAGGCGGGCGAGTCCGACGACGACGCCATGCTCTACTCCGACCAGATCATCCGCGGCATGGAGCGCGCCGCGCGGCGCAACGGCTACGCGCTGCTCATCGCCGCGTCCCTGGAAGAGGGGCCGGAGGGACTGGTGCACAAGGTCGCCGGGCGCGTCGACGGGTTCGCCGTGCTGGCCGGCACCGTCCCCGCCGGGGAGCTGGCGGCCATCGCCCGGCGCATGCCGATCGTCGTACTGGCCGGACCCGGCGGGGAGCGGCGGACCGACCTGCTGGACCACGTCGAGGTCGCCAACGAGGACGGCCAGGAGGAGATCACCCGCCACCTGATCGAGGAGCACGGAGTGCGCCGGCCGGCCTTCGTCGGCGCGGGCGCGGAATCTCCGGACGGAGAGGCCCGCTTCCGCGGGTACCGCAGGGCTCTCCTCGCGGCGGACCTTCCCGCGCCGTCCGAACCTGATCTGCGGGTGGGCATGATGACCCGCGCCGAAGGCGCCCGGGCCGCCGAAATCCTGCTGGACCGCGCCGGAGGAGCGCCGGAGGCCATCGTGTTCGCCAACGACCAGATGGCGGTGGGCGCCCTGCACGCTCTGGAGGGGCGCGGCGTGCGCGTCCCCGAGGACGTCGCGGTCACCGGCTTCGACGGAATACCGCTCGGCCGCCTGGTGCGCCCGGGCCTGACCACGGTGCGCCAGCCCATGCGGCAGCTGGGGGAGGAGGCCGTGAACCTGCTGGTCGGGCGGCTCAACGGCGGCCTGGCGGGAGAGCGCGTGTCGAAGGTGCTCCCGGTGTCCCTGGTGCGCCGGCAGAGCTGCGGATGCGGGACCGCGCCCCGGTGAGCGGTTCGCCCGAGCGGTAGCGCGCGAGCCCGGCGCGGCGGGCTCGCGCCCCCGCTCCCCGGAGGCGCGGCGGGCGCCTCGGGCGAGGGCGCGTCCGGCCGCGCGATCGCGACCGTGCCGGACGGCGGAACGCGGCAGGTCACCGGCGTTACGGGGTCGTGCCCCGGGTGGCACGCCGGCCGGCCGGTGCCGGGCCGTGGTGTTACGGGAGTGTGACCTGCCTCTCTCTTGACGATCTCGGACCGGTTGCCGGAGGGTGATGTATGCGCTTACAGGAAGCGCATACATTTTCAGCACCCGAGGAGGAGCGGTCATGCACCGTGCCGCCAGAACCGCGCCGGCGGCCATCGCGCTGGCGCTCGCCGCATCCGCGTGCGCGGGCTCCGGAGGCGGCCAGGTCGCCGCCGACGAGGAGCAGACCATCACCGTCTGGGCCATGGGCGCCGAGGGCGAGCGGCTGGCCGAGGTCGCTCAGGCGTACGAGGCCGACCACCCCGGCATCACCGTCGAGGTCACCCCCATCGGCTGGGACATCGCGCACCAGAAGCTCGTCTCGGCCGCCGCCGCGGGCGAACTGCCCGACATCGCGCAGATGGGCAGCACGTATCTGGGGGAGTTCGCCGCGCTCGGCGTCCTGGAGCCGGTCGGCAGCGGAACGGCCGACCCGGACTCGTTCTTCCCCGCCGCCTGGGAGCAGGTGGAGGTCGACGGGACCGCCTACGGCGTGCCCTGGTACGTCGACACGCGCGTCCTGTACTACCGCACCGATCTCGCCGAGGAGGCGGGCATCGACGAAGCCCCGGCCACGTGGCAGGAACTCGGGGACGCCGCCCGGGCATACCAGGACGAGGCGGGGACGCGGTGGGGGATCTCCCTGCAACCCGGCGGCCTGGACGCGGTGCAGTCGTTCTTCCCGTTCCTCTACTCGGCCGGTGGGGCGATCGTCGACGACGACGGGCGTTCCGCCATCGCCGACGACGCTTCGGTTCGCGCGCTCGCCGAATACGGCTCCTACTTCGAGGACGGACTGGCGAACCGGAGCGTCCAGCCCGGCTACGACGTCCTCAAGGACTTCGGCACCGGCGACGTGCCGATGTTCCTGTCCGGCCCATGGATGGTGACCTCCCTCAACGAGCAGTACCCCGACCTGGACGGCAGATGGGACGTGGCCCCCGTGCCCGCGGACGAGACGTCCACGTCCATGGCCGGCGGCTCCAGCCTCGTGGTCTTCCAGAGCAGCCGGCACAAGGCCGCCGCCCAAGAGTTCGTCGCCGCGCTCACCGATGCCGAGGCGCAGGCCGACTGGTACCACCGCACCAGCAACCTGCCCGCCAGCACCGAGGCATGGCAGGACGAGGAGCTGGCCGGCAACGCGGTGCTGCAGGTCTTCCGGGAGCAGATGGAGTCCGCCATCGCCACCCCGACCCTGGCCAACTGGACCGAGATCAGCGCCCAGGCCGACACCGCCATCGAAGCGGTGGCGCGCGGCACCAAGAGCGCGCGGGACGCCGCGGCCGAGGCCGACCAGGAGATCGAAACGCTGCTGGAGCAGGTGTCGTGAGCAGCGTGACGGCGGCGGCCCCGCGCGCCGCCGCGCCCAGCCGTGGTCCCGCGGGCCGCGCAGGACGCGGCGGTGGGGCACGGCGCCGGCCGTCCGGCAGGAGGAACGCCGCCGGGTGGCTCTTCGCCACCCCGTTCCTGGCGATCTTCACCACGTTCATGGCGTTCCCGATCGCCGCCACGCTCCTGATGAGCTTCACCGACTTCGGGCTGACGCAGGTCACCAACCCGCTGAGCGCACGCTTCGTCGGCTTCGACAACTATCTCCGGCTCTTCGAGGACCAGAAGTTCCGCAAGGCGCTGTTCAACACCGGCTACTTCGTCGTGCTCGGTGTGCCGCTGACCGTGTTCTGCGGCCTCGTGATCGCGGTGCTGCTCAACAACGGCATCGGCCGCGCGCGCACCTTCTTCCGGGCGGGCTTCTACACCCCCGTGGTGACCAGCATCGTCGCGGTCGCCATCGTCTGGCGCTTCGTGCTGGATCCGGCCGACGGCCTCATCGCGGGCCTGGCGGCCGAGCTCGGCCGCACCGCCCCGGACTTCCTCGGCTCGGAGACGCTGGCGATGCCGTCGCTCATCGCGATGGCGGTCTGGCGCAACCTCGGCACGGCCATGGTGCTCTTCCTCGCCGGCCTGCAGGCGATCCCGGCCGACGTGCGGGAGGCCGCGCGGCTCGACGGCGCGGGTATCTGGCACGAGTTCCGGTCCATCACCGTGCCCCTCCTGCGCCCCACGATGCTCTACGCGCTCGTGATCACGACCATCGGCTACCTCAACGTCTTCGAAGAGCCGTTCGTCATGACCCAGGGCGGCCCCTCCGACAGCACCCTCACCGTGTCCCTGCACATGTACCGCGAAGGCTTCGGCTTCTTCCACATGGGCTACGCGAGCGCGATGGCCTACGTCCTCTTCCTGGTGATCGCGGCCATCACGGTGCTCCAGCTGCGGCTACTGAAGGACAACACCAAATGAGCCCCGCACTCGCCGCGCGTGCGCGCAGAGCGCTGACCTACCTGCTGCTGTCCGCCGGACTCCTGGTCATGTCCGCGCCGTTCCTGTGGATGGCGCTGTCCTCCTTCAAGACCGGACCGGAACTGACGGCCGCGCCACCCGTCTGGATCCCCACCGAGTGGACGCTGGAGAACTTCGCCCGCCTGCTGGAGCGCCTGGACATGGTGCGCTCCACGCTGAACTCGGCGCTGGTGGCCGCGCTCGTCACGGCCGGCAACCTCGTGTTCTGCTCGATGCTCGGCTACGCGCTGGCCAAGCTCGACTTCGCCGGGCGCGGCAAGATCTTCGCCCTCGTCCTCGGGGCGCTGATGGTGCCCGGCAACCTCATGCTGCTGCCCCTGTTCGTGCTGATGAGCCGGCTCGGGCTGCTCGACTCCTACGCGGCGCTGGTGCTGCCGTTCGCCGCTGGAGCCATCGGGGTCTTCCTCATGCGCCAGTTCATGCTGTCACTGCCCGACGAGCTCATCGAGGCGGCCCGGATGGACGGCGCCTCGGAGTGGTACATCTTCTGGCGCGTCGTGATCCCGCTGGTCAAACCGGCGCTGGCGACACTGGCGGTCCTCACCTTCCTGAGCTCCTGGAACAACTTCGTCTGGCCGCTGATCGCCACCAACGACCCCGACAAGTACACCCTGCCGGTGGCCCTGGCCACCTTCGCCACCGACCCCAACCAGTCGGCAGGCTCCAACGGCATGCTCATGGCCGGCTCGCTGCTGGTCGTGCTCCCGGTGCTGCTCGTCTTCATCCTGCTGCAGCGCCACTTCACCCAGGGCATCGCGACCACCGGCCTGAAGTGACGCCGCGGCGCACCGCACGCGGCGGGCCGCCCAGACCGACGCGGCCCCGCCCCACCACCATGGGAGAGACGGAACCGACGATGACTCACACCGCGACGCGGATCCCCGACGGCTTCCTCTGGGGCGCCTCCACCGCCGCGCACCAGATCGAGGGCAACAACACCAACAGCGACTGGTGGCGCAAGGAGCACACCCCGGGCACCCGCATCGCCGAGCCCAGCCTGGACGCCTGCGACAGCTACCACCGCTGGCGCGAGGACATGGACCTGCTGGCGGATCTGGGGTTCACCGACTACCGGTTCAGTATCGAGTGGGCCCGCATCGAACCCGCGCCCGGGCACTTCTCCCGCGCCGAACTCGACCACTACCGGCGCATGGTCGAGGGCGCGCTCGAGCGGGGGCTGCGTCCGATGGTGACGCTGCACCACTTCACCGTTCCCCAGTGGTTCGAGGAGCGCGGGGGATGGACCGCCGACGGTTCGGCCGAGCTGTTCGCCCGCTTCGCCGAACGGTCCGGCGCCGTGGTCTCCGAAGGAGTGCGCCACGTGTGCACCATCAACGAGCCCAACATGATCGCCGTCATGGCGGGCGCCGCCAAGGCCGGCGACGTGGGCTTTCCGCCCGCCGGGCTGCCCACGCCCGACGAGGAGACCACCGAGGCGGTCATCGCCGCCCATCTCGCGGCGAAGGCGGCCCTGCGGGTGGCCGCCCCCGGCGCGCTGATCGGATGGACCATCGCCAACCAGGTGTACCAGCCACTGCCCGGCGCCGAGGAGGTGACCGCCGCCTACCGCTACCCGAGGGAGGACGTGTTCATCGAGGCGGCGCGCGAGGACGACTGGATCGGCGTGCAGTCCTACACCCGCACCAGGATCGGCCCTGACGGTCCGATCCCCGCGCCCGGCGACGCCGAGCGCACGCTGACGCAGTGGGAGTACTACCCGCCCGCGGTCGGGCACGCGCTCCGCCACACCGCCGCGGTCGCCGGGGACGTCCCGCTCATCGTCACCGAGAACGGCATCGCCACCGACGACGACGCGCGCCGCATCGACTACTACACCGGAGCCCTGAGCGAGGTCGCCTCGGCACTGGACGACGGCCTCGACGTCCGGGGCTACCTGGCCTGGAGCGCGCTCGACAACTACGAGTGGGGTTCCTACCGGCCCACGTTCGGGCTCATCGCGGTCGACGCGCGGTCCTTCGAGCGCACGCCCAAGCCGTCCGGGCGGTGGCTCGGGGCGATCGGCCGCACCCGCGAACTCCCCCGCGCCGCTTCCTGAGACCGCGCTCCCCGGCGCCGGGGAGCGCGTGCCCGGTGCGCTCCGGTGTGCGGCCCGGCCGCACGGCCGGGCGCCGGCCCCATCGGCCGATCCTCGTTCCCACCTCGAAAGGTACTGCCCGCATGGACCGTCGCGCCTTCCTCTCCGCCGGGGCCACCACGGCCCTCGCCCTCGGCCTGCCCGCGACCGCGCACGCCTCGTCCCGGCCGCGGCCCGCTCCCGGCGACACCGCGCTCCTGCGCCGCTGGTTCGCCGCCACCTACCGGTCCATCGAGGCGATGACCACCGAGTTCGGCCTGGCCGCCGACAAGCTCGACGTCGTCACGGCCGGCGCCACCCCCTCGCGCCAGACCTCCCCGACGAACATCGGCTGCGGCCTGTGGTCGACGGTCGCCGCGCGCGGGCTCGGCGTCATCAGCGCGAAGCGGGCGGCCCGGCGGCTGGCCGCGGCCGTCGAGGCCGTGGAGCGCCTGGAGCGCTTCGCCGGGTTCTGGGCCAACTGGTACGACGCCTACGACGGCTCCCTGCTCACCACGTGGCCGGAGAGCGGCGACCCGGTGCGGCCCTTCCTGTCCACGGTGGACAATGCCTGGCTGGTCACCGGGCTGATGATCGCCGCCGACGCCGAGGAGTCGCTGCGCCCGCGGATCGCGCGGCTCCTCGCGGACGCGGACTGGTCGTTCTTCTACACGCCCTACGACGAGGAGAATCCCGACGCCGAACCCGGCCAGCTGCGCGGAGGCGTGTGGACGGACACCGGTGAGCCGACCGCCCACCACTACGGCGCGCTCAACACCGAGCCCCGCATGGCGAGCTACCTCGGCATCGGCGACGGCACGCTGCCGCCCGAGCACTACTGGCACCTGCTGCGCACCATGCGCCCCGAGCACGAGCAGCAGCAGAAGCCCGGGGGAGAGTACACCGAGGTGGACGGGGTCCGGGTGTGGAACGGGCACTACACCTACCGCGGCCGCAGGGTGCTTCCCAGCTGGGGCGGTTCGATGTTCGAAGCGCTGATGGTGCCCTTGTTCGTCCCCGAGGCGGAATGGTCCCCGCGGGCGTGGGGAGTGGCGCACGAGCGGTACGTCCGCAGCCACATCGAGCACGGCCTGGCGGCGGAGAACTACGGCTACTGGGGCTTCTCGCCCGCGAGCGTTCCCGAGGGCGGGTACTCCGAGTACGGGGTCGACGAGATCGGGATGCTGGTCGGCGGATACCGATCCCACGGGGTCGTCACACCGCACGCCTCCTTCCTGGCCCTGCAGCAGGCACCGGGCGAGGCGGTCGCCAACCTCGCGGCGATGGCGCGCGACTTCGACGTGTACGACGAGGCGTACGGTTTCCGGGACTCCATCGACGTGCGCAGCGGCGTGGTCAGCGATGTCATCCTCGTCCTGGACCAGGGGATGATCGCCGCGGCCATCGCCCAACACCTGCGTCCAGGGCTGCTGCAGCGCCCGTTCCGAACCGGCGGCTTCACCGACCGCGTGCGCCCCCTGCTGGAACGGGAGAGGTTCACGCTGTAGCGCCGCTCCGGGACCGCCGGACCGCCAGGCGCCGGGCGTGGCGGCCCGCCGAACGAGCCCGCCCGCCGACCACCGGGCCGGCGAGCCGGGCGCGGCCGTTCCGGCGTCGGGCGATCGGCCTGACGGGTCAGGTGAGACGTGCTGGCCGATGGTGGCGGTGTGGAGCGTCCCAGCGGTCTTGAACTGCAGGAACAGCCGCTGGTTTCCTGCTTTTGGGGAATTCGGCCATGAAGCGCAGGACGGGGCCGCCACGCCCGCCGGCCACCTCGGTCAGCGGGTGCAGGTGCGCGAAGGCCGGGTCGCCCTCATGAAAGGCGGTCAGATGGGCGTAGGCGTCCAGGTACGGCTGCAGGTCGGTGACGGGTTCCCCGTTGCGGCCCACCGTTACGGTGAGCGGGCTTTCCAACCCGTGTTCAAGGTCGCCCTCGAAGAGGAGCGTGTAACCGTCCACCGTGACCGAGGAAGAGGGAGCCGGCAGGGGAGAGGTTGTGGCCGTCCCGGGCACGGTCAAAGGCCGGCTGAGGACGAAGTCCTGCCCCTTGCCGAGGCCATTGCCGGGGGTGAACTGCGCGAACACCCGCCATGATTCGGGGGTGAGGGCCGCCAAGGGCACGGTCCAGGTGCCGTCGGGCGTCATGTGGCCGTGGACGTGCTGGAATCCGGTGAGGTCGGAGCGGATGGCGTAGAAGTGCAGCCGTTTCGTCATGCTCACGGCGAAGTCGGTGACGGGCCGTCCATCGGGGCCGGTGATGGTGAACGTGTAGGAGGCCGCTCGGCCGGGTGGGAGCGTCCGGGTGTCGCTGGCCAAGGTGTAGCCGTCCTCGTGGGAGGCCGGTCCGGCGCCGGTGGCGCCGCCGGCCGCACCGGGCTCGGGCGGTGCGCGGTGATGGGACGACGCGACCGCGCGACGACTTCCCGGTGGGGGAGCCCTCAGGGCCGGACCGCGCGACCTGCGGGGGGCGGCGGAGCGCCGCCTTGATCCACCCCTAAGATGACGGGCGAACGGCCGAAGTGGCGGAGGTGGCGAGGTGCGGCACATGGGTCATCGCCTCGGCCGCCGTTCGGATGAGCGGCGTCCCCCGGCCCTGGTGGGGCGCATCGCCCTCATGGCGGCCATGCTCCTGGTCATCCTGGCGTTCCTCGGCCACCACGGGGTGGTCCGGCCGGACGTGTTCGCGCCGCACGCGGCCGGGCTCGGGCGTCTCTCCACGGCGATGGGGACGGACGGAGAGCCGACGCGGACCACACCGCACCATGCCGCCGACGTAGCGGTCTGCGGTACCGAAACGGCGATGTGCCTGAGCGCGAAATCCGACATCGCCTTCCCACCGCCGGGCCGTCTCACCTTCGCGGAGCTTCTCACCCCGCCGGGCCGGGAGAGGCCCCTCGTGCCACCGCCGATGTGCGCCCCTCCTCCCACACCCGATCTGGCCGAACTGTCGGTGCTGCGGATCTAGCAGCGGCCGGCCGGTCCTGGTCGCGGGCGCTGTGCGGCGCCCCGGGGCCGGCCGCGTCCCGAACCGGAACCAGAACCAGAGGTGTGGACCCGGGCACCGCCGTGCCCGGGTGCTCAAGCGAGCGAGAAGGCACGGACGATGACGATGACGAGAATTCTCCTGACCGCGGAAGAGCCGAAGATCCGGCGTGCCCGGCCAGGCGTTCGGGGCAGGGTGGTGCGGTTCGGAGCGATGGCGGTGCTGGCCGCCGTCGTCTCCGCGTGCGGCGGGACCTCCGGCGGCGACGTGGGGGTCTCCCTGCCCGGCGAGGCCGCACACGTGCACGGGGTCGGCGCGGATCCCGACACGGGCGAGGTGTTCGTCGCCACGCACAACGGCCTGTACCGCATCCCCGCTCCCGGCGCCGCCGACGGCGCGGAGCCGGCGAGTCCGGAGAAGATCGGTCCGACGATCGACCTGATGGGGTTCTCGATCGCGGGTCCCGGCCGATTCATCGCGAGCGGGCATCCCGGCCCGGGCACGGACATGCCCGACCCCGTTGGACTGATCGAGTCACTGGACGGTGGGCGGAGCTGGCGGTCGCTGTCCCTGGAGGGAGAGTCCGACTTCCACGCTCTGGCCTCGGGGGCGGAACGGACGGTCGGCTTCGACGGGCGGTTGCGCGCCACCGAGGACGGCCGGACCTGGGAGGACCTCGCCGGAGGCGTCGAGCCGTTCGCGCTGGCGGTCTCCGACGATGGCGCCACGCTGCTCGCCACGACCGCCCAGGGGCTGCGCCGGTCGAGCGACGGCGGCACCGCCTTCACGCCGGTCCCGGACGCTCCGGCCCTGGCTCTGGTCGCCTGGGTCGCGGGCACCGGCACCGTGTACGGAGTGGCGGTCGATGGTGGGGTGCACCGCAGCACGGACGCCGGCGCGGACTGGACGCGCACGGGAGCGGTCGAAGGCGAACCGCAGGCGCTGTACGCCGACGGCGGCCAGATCCTGGTGGTCGCCGACCACCGGGTGACCCGCTCCACCGATGCAGGCGCGACCTTCCGGGGCTGGTGATGAGCGGACCCGCCCTCGACCAGGCTCGGGCGGTGCCGCCCTCCTCGGCGCCGGTGTTCGCGGAGCGGCGCATCCGGCTTCTGGCGATTGTGTAGGCTTCCTCCGTGTTCGACCCGACTTCCAGCGTGCCGCGGCAGCCCCTGGTCAGGGGCCTGCTGTCGGCACTGCTGGTCGGCGTCGTCCTCCTCTGCTCGATCTGCCACGTCGAAAGCGCGTCCGCGGCCACCGCCTCCGATCCCGGCTCGCACACCGCAGGCCCGCTCGTGGAGACGGCGGGGCCGCAGAATGACGCGGCACACGAGCACGCCGAGAGCCGGCACTGCGACGACGGCGGAGCCGTGGGCGCCGACCTGCGCTCGGGTGGTGCCGCGAAGCTGCTGGCTCTGCTCGCTCTCGGCCTGGCGCTGGTGGCGGCGGTCTGGCTCGCCCCGCCGAAGGCCGACGTGCCGCGCCGGCTTCTCACACGCGTCGCGTTGCCGCGTCCGGGAACGCGGCTGTTGCTCACCCTCTGCGTGATCCGGGTCTAGGCCGACTCCGCCGGGACGGCGCACCCGGCCCGCGCCCGCGGTGTCGCCCCGGGCTCCCGGGGCGGAGCCGCGCCCGGGAACCGCCGCGTCTTCCGGACGGGCCCCTAGGCCCGCCCGCGGGGCGCCCATGGCTCCCGGCCGAGCGCGCCGTCTCACTCCCGTATCGCCCCCGCCCCGCCGCGTGCCCGCGCCCGCCCTCCGACCAGGGACGGGATCGCGGACGCGGCCCGGCGCTGTGGCGTCCTGCCCGGAATTTCCAGCATCGAGGAGTGAACCACCCGTGACCGACAACGGGAGCGTCAAGAACCGAGTCCTCACCGGGGTCAGCGTCCTGGCGGCGAGCAGCCTGATCCTGCCCGCCGGCGTCGCCCACGCCGAACCCGAACCCACCCAGGAGGAGGTGGAGCAGCGGATCGAGGAGCTCACCGAGGAGTCGAGCTCCCTGGTCCAGGAGTACAACCAGGCCAAGGAGGACCTCGACGCCGCCGAGAAGCGGCTGGAGGCGCTCGACGAGCAGGTCGGCGACGAGGAGGACCGCTACACCGAACTCCGTGACGAGATCGCGGAGCTCGCCGCAGCCGCCTACAAGTCGGGGGACCTCGACTCCACGACCACGATCCTGAGCGTGGAGAACCCCGAGGACGTCGTCGACCAGTCGGCGGACCTGTCCTACCTCTCCGAGAGCCAGCAGGCCCGGCTCGACGAGTTCGCCGGGTCTTCCGAACGCCTCCTCACCCTCAGACAGGAGGCCGAGGACGCCCGCGACGCGGCCAAGGAGCAGACCGAGGAACTCGCGGACCAGCAGGAGAAGATCGAGGAGAAGCTGGCCGAGCAGGAGGAACTGCTCGCCGGCTTCGCGGGCGAGAATCCCATCGCGGGCACGAGCGACAACGCCGGCGGAGCCTCCTACTCCGGATCCGCGACCGGGAACGCCCGCGCCGCCGTCGACTTCGCCTTCAGCAAGATCGGCACGCCGTACCTGTGGGGCGGGACCGGCCCGAACGGATATGACTGCTCGGGCCTGATGCAGGCATCCTGGGGTGCCGCAGGGGTCAGCATCCCCCGCACCACCTACACCCAGTTCGAGCTGCCCAACAAGGTGTCCTACGAGGATCTGCAGCCCGGGGACATCATGTTCTTCTTCGACGACCTGGGCCACAACGGCATGTACGTGGGCAACGGCCAGATGGTGCACGCGCCGAGCAGCGGCAAGACGGTCTCCGTGGTGAACCTCGCCGACTACTGGGCTCAGCACTTCGTCGGAGCCGTCCGGCCCTGACCGCTCACCTGCCGCCGGGGGAGTGTTCTCCGGCGGCAGGTGCCCTCGGGGCGACGAGGCCGCCGCCCGCCGCCCCGAGGCGCGCCCCTGTCACCCCTCGCCCGCCGGGCCGTCACCCGTTGCGTCATATACCCCCCGGGGGTACATTTCATGCGAGTGTCCGGGCGATCCGGACCGGGCGAGGAGGCAGGGGCAATGGACGTCACGGGGTTCGCCGCGGATGGGTACCAGGCCGTGCGCGAGGTCTTCCAGCGGTTGGCCGGCGACGGACGGGAGACCGGGGCCGGCCTCTCGGTCTGGCGGGACGGGCACGAGGTGGTCCGGCTGGAGGCCGGGTGGGCCGACGCCGGGCGCAGCCGCCCGTGGCGCGCGGACACGCTGGTGCAGCCGTACTCGCTGTCGAAGACGTTCGTCGCGCTCGCCGCGCTCGTGGCGGTGCGCGACGGAGCCCTAGGGCTGGACGAGCCGATCGCCGGGCACTGGCGCGAGTACGGTGTCCGGGGCAAAGAGGAGACCACGCTCCGCCACGTGCTCACCCATCGGGCCGGGCAGCCGCGGTTCCCGGCCGGGGCCGCTGACGTCGACCTGCTGGACGACGCGCGGCTGCGGAAGAGCCTGGCCCAGGCGGCTCCGGAGTACGTCCCGGGCACGTCGCTGGGGGAGCACGCGCTCACCTACGGGCATCTGGTCGACGGCATCCTGCGCGCGGCCGCCGGAACCACCCTGGGCGAGATGTTCAACGACGTGGTGCGCCCCGCGCTGGACCTGGACGCCTGGTTCGGGGTGCCGGACGCCGAACTGGACCGTGTCGCCGACCTCGAATACGCCGACCCCGACTGGCCACGACAGTTGCACGCGGCGCCCTGGCTGACGATTCCGGCCGGCGCCCTCGATGTCGAGCGGACCAACTCCCGGGCGTGGCGGCAGTCGGTCTTCGGGGCGGTCAACCTGCACACGACCGCGACCGCGATGGCGGGCTTCTTCGCCCGCCTCACCAGCGAGGACGGCCCGGTACACGCCCTCCTCGGCCCGCGGCTGCACACCGAGCTGCTCGCTCCCCAGGTCACCGGCTTCGATGAGGTCTTCGGTACCGAGGTGACCTGGACACTGGGCTTCGTGCGCGACCGAGGCAAGATCGCCAAGGGCGGGATCGGTGGTTCCGCCGCCTGGTGGTCGCGGCGGCACCACCACTCCGCCGCGTACCTCACGCGCCGATTGGCCGACCATTCCCGGGCTGCTGAGATCGCCGCGGCCCTGGGGGATGATCTGGCCGTGGTGGGCGAGGACTCCGCGCGGTGAGGGTTCGCGGAAACGGCAGGACGCCGTGGGCGGCGATGGCAGGCGGCCCCCGGATCGCGCGCGGGGGTCGACGAGGGCGCTCACACCCCATGAAGATCCGCATGAACCCGTTGCGTCACCTCCAACTGGACGGCCTGTTGCTTCGAGCCGGCCTGCCGTTCCTGCCAGCGGAGATCGCGATCCCCGCCTACCGCGCTCACCAGAACCGATGGGATCGTGCCCTCCAGGCGCTCGTGGACGACGGCGCCCCCGGCCCCCACCGTCCGGAGGAGCCCCGGGAGCCGTGACCGCGGAGTCCGATTAGGCTCTATCCGGAATTCTTGTAAGGGCTGTGGCGTGGTTGAAATTGAGTCTTTCCTGAAAGGTGTAGACGGCAGGTTCATTAGAGTGGAGGCTTGCCGAGCTAGCCCGCCGGACATCGACTATATCGAGGGTGCCATCCGGCTTTCCGTCGATGGAGTGGAAATGATCGGCACCACGGAGTGGGACTACGTTGATCAACTCTGGTGCTATATCGCTGAAATGGTGGAAAAATTGAAACGCTCCGGGTATGCGGAGACGTATTTTCCGGATCAGCCGATCATGCTCTCTTTTCGATCTGTGGGTCATCGTGTCCTGCTGGTCGCCAAAATTGGTGAGGAAGTCAGGGCGGCATATGCTACGTATACTGATCTAGTCGATGTCGTTAACTCTGCTGGAGTGGCCTTCTTTGACCGAATGTCTGAGCTGGCCCCGGGTAATTCGTATACCGAAGCGCGGAAACAGTTGTCGGCTTGACGGGGGTGGGGGTCGGAGCGGGGGCGCTGACACAAGAGTTGGGCTGCACCCCTTTCTTGGGCGGTTGGGGGTCAATGTGGTGAAATGCTCGATCGAGCAGGCTGGACAGATCGCACATTCAGTTGTTCAGGAGCTCCATGTGGGCGAGGGTGGAAAGCCGGCTGGTAAGGAGGAGCTGATCGCGGTCGTCCGGAGGTTTGCTCGAATAGAATTCGATGTTCCTGATGAATGTGAGGCGGACGGGTTTCTGTTTGAGTATACGGAGGCCGGTTGGTTGGCGTATCCGGCTTTCATTGTGGGGTTCACTCGACAACTCGAAAAGGTCGATATTGAAGGTGAACATGAAAGTTATCTTCAGGTCCAAATGGAGCTGTGCTTCCATATGGACCCGGACTTTCGGGAACTCGGCAGTGGCACGTCCTGGTGGTTCGCTGATGAAGGGCGGGCGTTCGATGAGTGGATTGCGGATGTAGAAGATGAGCCAGTTTGGGATGTGGTTCGCAATAAACGGATTCTGGAATTTTCCTTATCTCAAGAAATGGCTTGATGTAATTTGAATTTATGTTCCTCTAGTGTTGATAGGGCAGTCGACATGGACCGCCTCAGTCCGCCAGGTGGGCTTCGAGCGCGTCGGCCGCCGCAGCGGCACCGTCGGTGGCGCGGAGCTTCCTACCCATTTCCGTGACACTGCCGCGGACCTGCTGGTCGGCGTGGATCTGGTCGACGCTGCGGCGCAGCAGGTCGGCGGTGATGTCGGCCTTGCCGAGCCGGAGCGCGAACCCGAGACGTTCGGCCTGGCGCGCGTTCGCGTCCTGCTCGGCCATCTGCGGCACTGCGACCATCGGGACGCCGAAGTACAGGGATTCCATTGTGGAGTTCATTCCGGCGTGCGTGAGGAACACGTCGGCGTGGCTGAGCACCGCAAGCTGCGGAAAGCGGGGGCGGATGTCGAAGTTCTCCGGCACCCGGCCGAGTTCGGAAGCGTCGAGATGGCCGCCGACCGCCATCGCCACCCGCCACTGGCCGTCGCCGAACGCCTTGAGGCACTCCCGGAAGAAGTCCGGTTGGTTGTTGAAGGCGGTGCCGAGTGAGATGAACAGCAGCGGTCGGCCCGGTTGCGGTGCCTGCCAGTTTTCGTCGGTGGCCCGGGCGCCGATGGAGGGGCCGACGAAGTGGAAGCGCTCGTCGAAGGTGTCCCCGGCGATCTGGAACTCGCGTGGGATGAAGACGATGTTGAGCGGTGCCGGTGTGCCGTTCAACGGGGCCGTCGGCTTGATGCCGAGATCGGCGGCGAGTTGCTCGCTCACCTGCCGCATCATCGAGAAGATCGGCAAGACGCCGGACGTCTCGCCTGATTCGCTGCGCAGGAGTTCGAGGAGTGACAGGTCCTCATGGCTGGCGTGGGTGGAGTGCAGTGCGACGTCGGGAAGGCCGAGCCGTTCGGCGGTGGCCCGGCCGACCGTGTCCATCGCGTCGTAGCACACCGCGTCGGGCCGGTCGGCCGCGAAGTGTTCCTCCAGGGCGGCCACGCCATCGCGGGTGGCGGTCAGGAAGTAGTCCAGCATCCGGCTCATGCCGGCGAGGTTGAAATCGGACGGGCGACTGGGCATTCCGCCGGGCGGAGGGACCGGCATCTCGCCCGGGAGGGCGATCGGTGCCGCCCCGGCGGATTCGATGGTGCGGTGGAAAGGCTCATGCACGGCATAGCTGACGCGGTGGCCGCGGCGTACGAGCTCCCGCACCAGCGGCAGCGTCGGGTTGACGTGCCCGTGGGCGGGCAGCGTGACGAAGGCGAAATGCATGGGTGTCTCTTTCCGGCTCGGGCGGGACTGATCAGAGCGGTCGGCGAAAACCCCGGACGGCGAAGGCCATTCCGGTCACGCACAGCAAGGCGCTGGTGGCCACGGCGGAGATGACGCCGCTGCCGGCGGGCAGGCTCAGCGAGAGGTCGCGGGAGGCGTCCACGGCGTAGGTGAGCGGGTTGATCTGCGCGATCACCTGTAGCCAGGTCGGCAGCGTGTCCAGCGGGACGAAGGCACTGGAGGCGAACATCAGCGGGAACATGGCCAGGAAGCCGATACTCTGCATCACCTCCTCCTTGCGCACCCAGGTGGCGATCGCCAGGAAGACCCAGGTCAGCGACCAGGCGACGAGCAGTGCCAGGAGCAGGGCCGCGAGTACGCCGGGCAGGCCGCCGGCGGGGTCGAACCCGAACAGCGCGGTCGCCACGAGCAGCAGGATGACGAGCTGTGCCGCGGTCCGGGCCAGATCGGACAGACTGCGAGCGATCAGCACCGAGCTCAGGCGGATGGGCAATGACCGGAAGCGGGCGATCACACCGTTCTTCACGTCGCTGATCAGCCCGACACCAGACTGCATCGCGGCACCGATGCCCGTGGTCACCAGGATCGCGGGCATCAGGTAGTTGATGTAACTGCCGCCCTGCTCGGCGACGCTGCCGAGCATTGCCGTGCCGAAGACCTGACTGAACAGCACCAGCATGATCAGCGGCTGCAACAGGCTGAAGACGACAACTTGCGGGTCCTTGATCATGGCGCGCAGGGACCGGCCGGTGAGCACGCTGATCTGGGTGGTGAAACCGGCGCCGTGCCAGTTGCGGTGCGCCGACGCCGGTCGTTCGTTCGTTGCGGGGGCGGTGCTCGTGGTGATCATCGGGTTTCCCATCGGGTTCAGGCCGCGGCTCGGTTGGCCTGGTGGGCGAGCGCGAGGTAGACGTCGTCCAGGGTCGGTTCACCGAGAGAGAGGTCGCCGACCTCGATTCCGGACTCGTCCAGGGCACGGACGACGTCGGCCAGTTCCCGGGATGCGGATACCGGCACGGTGAGCGCGTTGCGCTGCTCGTCAGGGGTGGGGGTGAAGCCGGCGGCGGTGAGCGCTCGCAGCGCGTCGGCCACGTCGCGCGGCCCGGCGAGGGTGGCCGTCACCGTGCGCTGCCCGACCTGCGCCTTCAGCTCCGCGGCGGTTCCCGCGGCGACAACCTTGCCCGCGGAGAGTACGGTGATCGAGTCCGCCAGCCGGTCGGCTTCGTCCAGGTACTGGGTGGTCAGCAGCACGGTCGTGCCGTCGGCGACCAGCGATTCCACGATCTGCCACAGGTTCAGCCGGCTCACCGGGTCGAGCCCGGTGGTCGGCTCGTCCAGGAAGATCACGTCCGGACGCCCGACCAGGCTTGCGGACAGGTCGAGACGCCGCCGCATGCCGCCGGAATAGCCGCCCACCGGCCGCTTCGCCGCCTCGGTCAGGTCGAACATCGTCAGCAGTTCGTCGGCGCGCTGCCTCGCCTCCCGCCGGCTTGCGCCGAGCAGCCGCGCGATCAGTACCAGGTTTTCCCGTGCGGACAGTTGTTCGTCCACCGAGGCGAACTGGCCGGTCAGGCCGATCCGTGCGCAGACCTCGTGGCGTTGCCGGACCACATCGAAACCGGCGATCCGCGCGGTGCCGCTGCTCGGCGGCAGGAGCGTGCTGAGGATGTTGATCAGTGTGGTCTTGCCCGCGCCGTTGTGGCCGAGCAGGCCGAGCACACTGCCCTGCGGCAGCTGCAGGCTGACGTCGTCGAGCGCGGTGACGGTGCCGAACCGCTTGCTGACGTGACTGACTTCGATGATGGGGGTGGTCAACGGGACGCTCCTGGGATGTCGTCGTTCTCGGTGCCTGCCAGAGCTCCGTGCAGCAGCAGGTCGACGCGGGTGCGGACCGAGGCCCGGGGATCCTCACGCTTCGAATCGAACTTCGTCCCCGCCACGAGGGAGATCGTCATCCGGGCAAGGTCGTCGACCGGAACGCGGAACCGCTCGCCGCTCTGCGCCAGCACGGACGCGATCGCGGCGGAAAGGTTGTCGATGAACTCCACGGGAGGCTCGGGACCGGGCCCATCGCCGTGGTGGGGCGGTCCGTGCTTGCGTATGTCGTGGCCGCTGGTAACCAGGATCTGGATCAGGTCGCCGAGGCGCATGAAGTGGTCGAGGAAGAGCAATGCGGCCTCAGAGAGCCGCGTGGCGACATCCCCTTCGCGGGGGAGCTGCCGGATCGCCGCGCACACCCGGTCGCTGCGGAAGGCCGCCGTCACGCAGGCGTGCAGCAGTTCGTCCTTGTCCTTGAACGCGCGGAAGACGGTTCCTTCCGCGATCCCGGCGGCCTGGGCGATCTGCCGGGTGGTGATGTTGGCGCCGTGCTCGGCCAGCAATGGGAGAGTCGCCTGCACGATCGCTTCGCGTCGCTCGTTCGGGGCCATAGCGGACGCCCGGCGCCGGGATTGTTGGTGATTCACATCGTGGAGGCTATGAGTGAATGCTCACTCATGCAACGTGCAAAGGGTCACTCAACGCACCGGAGGGCACTGGGACCGAGTGTCCGCTTGCTCAGCGCGAGACAACGCTGCCCGAGCAAAACGTCACGGCCAGCTCCGTGTGGTCCGCGGCGGCGTCACTGCGCCATCGCTGCGCTGCACAACGCAGCGAACCCGCAAAGTTCCGGCGGGGTTCACGAGTCGTACGCGAGGCGCCTTGATGCTTTGTTTCGGCCAGTGGCCAGTTCCTTCCGGGCACTGGCATTCAGCGATCGCGGAGGTCAAGCATGGTCAATCGTCGTGAGCTGCTCGGGATTGTGGGTGTGACCCTCGGAGCGGGAGTGCTGGGGACGGGCACGGCCGAGGCCGAGTCCCAGAGCACAGCGGGGCGGCACGGTCCCACGCACCGAACGCTCAAGGTCCTTCAGTTCAACATCTGGATGGGGGGCAGCCAGGTTCCGGGCGGCCGGGCCGGTATCGCCGACACCATCGCCGCGGTCAAGCCGGACGTGGTCATGCTCAGCGAGTCGACGCCGGAACGGGTCGCCGACCTGCTGTCCGACCTCGCCGACCGCGGCCTGACCTTCTACGACAACCAGAACCCGACCGATCCGGCGGTGATTTCGCGCTACCCGATCATCGGGCACCGGTCCTTCTCGTACTGGTCGAAGGCGGTCATCTCGGTCGACGGCACCGAGCTCGCGGTCTACTCCGGGCACCTTGAGTACCGCTACTACGCCAACTACCTCCCGCGCGGGTACGGCGGCGGTACTCCGAAGCCCCTGGAGACGTCCGAGTACGGCTGGGGCGAGATCCCGACCGGTCCGATCACCGACGTCGGTCTGATCAACCGGATCAACGAGGCGTCCGGGCGTACCGAGGTGACGAAGACGGTGCTGGCGGACGCCGCGGAGGAGCGCCGCCGGGGACGTCTCACCATGCTGGCCGGCGACTTGAACGAGCCGTCGCACCGGGACTGGACCCACCGGACCCGGAACCTGTTCGACCACAACGGCACCGTCGTCGAGTGGTCGACGACCAAGGCGATCGAGGAAGCCGGTTTCCGCGACAGCTTCCGCGACATCTACCCCGACCCGGTTCGCTCGCCCGGCTTCACCTGGCCCAGCGACAACCCGGATGCCGAGCCGGGGCAGCTCACTTGGGCTCCGAAAGCGGACGAGCGGGACCGGATCGACTTCATCTTCTACCACCCCGACCGGCGGATCCGCCTTCTCGACAGCGTGATAGTCGGCCCGTCCACCACGATCGTGCGCAACGAGCGGGTGGAGGAGTCCGGACGGGAGGAGTTCTGGAAGCCGAGCTGGACTTGGCCGACCGATCACAAGGCCGTGCTCAGCACCTTCCGCGTGGACACCCGCCACGACGGTCACCTCCGCTGACCGGCTTGTCCGACTGCCGGCCAGAACGTCCGCGTTCTGGCCGGCAGCATTCACCGGTCCTCCGGGTTGGCCAGCGCAGCCCGAGCACCACGAGGAACGGCGGCATCAGGAATCCGGCTCCCCCGGGAGTGGCCCTTGTGTCCTCGCGTTCCCGTCGGCGATGACGGAAAGACCCCTGGTGGAGCACGTGAGGCGCCTGCATTCTCCTGGTCGGCAGTTCTCAGGAGACGGGCGGACTAGCCGCCGGTCTCCTGCGGTGACGGGGCGAAGGTGACCTGCACCGGCCCGCCGCTGCATCGGTCGAAACCGGGACCGATTGCGGCATCCATCCCGGGCTCCGCCTGGGTGCCGCCTGAAGGCCCGTCGGAGCGTCCATCCGGGTAGCCACGAGCCGGCTACATCGGTTTTCGACGTGTCGGCGGCGACTCTGGTGTGTGGCTGCTCGACCGGGCGAACCGGGCGGGGGTCTGGCCGTATTGCCGCTTGAAGGCCCGGATGAAATGACTGCTGTCCGCGAACTGCCAGCGCGCTGCGAGTTCGGAGACGCTCGGTCGGTCCAACGGTGCGGCCAACTGGAGCCGGGCCTGTTCCAGTCGGCGGCGGCGGATGTAGGTCGCCACCGACTCCTCGGCCGCAGCGAACGCCCGGTGCAGTGTCCGGACCGAGATGTTGAGTTCGCGGGCCAGTGACGAGGGCGAGAGATGCGGGTCGTCCAAGCGGGCGTCGATGACGTCTTTCGCCGCTTGGGCCAGTGCGGTGGCAAACCGCGGCTCCTTATCGTCGAGTTCCTGTCTCAGCACCCCCTTGACCAGCTCGATCAGGGCATCGCGCGCGGCTCGCGCACCGGCGGGGGTGAAGTCGTTCACGGACTCGGCGACCATTCCGGCGTGCGCCATGAGCACGCGCACCTCGGTCGAGACGACAGCCCCGACGGTCGGCCGGTCACCGACCAACGGTCTGACCGCCGAGGCGGGCAAGATCAGCACGGTCGCCTTCGTGTGCGGCTCCACCGCGAACTGCGCGGGTAGGCCGTTCTTCCGGACGATGAATCGCCCGGCCGGCACGGTGATCTCGCTGCTGAGGTGCGGTCCCGCGAAGCGCCAGGCTCCGCGCCGCAGTGCATGTATCAGCACCCGGTCGTCAACGCGGTCACGGACCCCCTGAGTGCGGCCGACGATCGACGCGCCGTGGAGGTCCGCGATCACCGTGTCGTGCACCTTGGCGGCGTGAACGCCGACCCGGAATTCACCGGTCGCGCCCGTGTCGAAGGGCGGCAGTGGGAACGCCCCGCCGACCTGTGCGTCCCACCCGCGCCGAAAGGCGTCGAAGCCGTCCCGGCCCGTGCTCGGATCCGTGACGTCCACGGCGAAGGTCCTGCGCGGTCCGCCGATCGCCGGTCCGTTGTTCGTTGTGCTGCTGCCCACCGCTCGTCGATCCCACTTGCTACCTGTCGGCCGGTCCGGCGCTGATGTTCCATCAGGACGGCGCTGCGGGACAAGCGTACGCCGCACAGATCTTCCTAGGGTGAGATTCCGCCAAGCGGGACGGAAGGAGTCCGACCATCATGACCGATGAGACGCCCGGCGCCGATAGCGCGCGGAGCGATCCAGCGGCGGATGCCACCGCCGTTATGGACCTGCTCGCCGGCGGCGGCATTGCCCAGATCCTGCACGCGGTGACCGCGCTGCACATCGCCGATCACCTCGCCGACGGCGCGCTGACGGCGGAAGAGGTGGCCGAGCGTGCGGGCAGCCACGCACAGGCCACCTATCGCCTGATGCGCGCGGCGGCCTCGCTCGGAGTGCTGAGCTATGAGGGTGATCGCCGCTTCGGCCTCACCGGTCGCGGCCGGCTGCTGCGTGACGGCGTTCCGGGTTCCTTGCGTTCTCAGATTCTGGTCCAGACCGGACCCGCGCACTGGCGGTTGTGGGGCCTCTTCCCCGAAGCGGTGCGTCATGGCACCAGCCAGGCCAGGAAAGCGCTGGGCGCGGACGTCTTCGAGTATTTCGCGCGGCCGGAGAACGCCGAAGAGGCGGCACTCTTCTCCAGTGCGATGGGCGAGATGTCCACTCTGGTCACGCAGGGCGTGGTGGCCGCGGTCGATGCCACCGATGTCGCCACCGTGGTGGACGTCGGCGGCGCGGAAGGACAGTTCGTCCTGGCACTCATGGCCGCCGAACCCCGACTGCGCGGGCAGGTCGTGGATCTCCCGCACGTCGTGGAGGGAGCTCGCCGGGAGGCCGAGAACCGCGGCCTGTCCGACCGCTTCTCCGCCGTTGCCGGCGATTTCTTCATCGAGGTGCCCGCTGCGGACCTCTACCTGCTGAAGACGGTCCTGCACGATTGGAACGATGAGCAGTGCACGGCCATCCTGCGCAACTGCCGATCGGCCGTGCACGACGGCGGGCGCGCGCTGGTCGTGGAGATGGTCATCGGTGACATCGGCAAGCCCGACTTCGCGACCCTGTCGGACATGGCCATGCTGGCGATGACGAACGGCATGGAACGCGACCTGGACGAATTCGACGCGATTTTCGCGTCCGCGAGATGGCGCCGCGAAAAGACCTACCCCGTGGGAGGCGGCTACTACGGCATGGAACTCGTCGCCATCTGACGGCGCCGCGGTGAACCGGCGGTATCACGGGAGTCGTCAGGCGACACGCGTGCAGCAGGAGATCGAGGCGTACGGTCGCCCCGCCGCCGTGACCGCCGGGCAGTAGCCGGCTGCGCATGACCCCCGTCGATGTGCCCGGTGACAGGCTCCGCGTCCGCGAACTCCGGAAGACCGATCTCGACGATCTCGTCAAGGTCTACGGCGACGACACCGCGGTCCGCCATCTGTCCTTCACACCGCGTACGCCCGAGCAGTGCGCTGCCACCATCGAGTCGGCCATTGACGATGCGCAGGCGGAGAACCGGCGGGTGTACATGCTCGCCGTCGTCACAGGCGATGACCACCTGGTGGGAACGGCTCGGCTGGGCATCGACGAGCGGCCCCACAGCGGGCAGATTGGGTTCGCGCTTCGGCCTGACCTGTGGGGCCGGGGTATGGGGGAGTGAACTGGTGCAGTTACTTCTGGGATTCGGCTTCGATGTCCTTGCCCTGAAGCGACTGTGGGGAGCACGGTCACCCGACGACGCCTCCCGTCGCGTCACGGAGGCCGAGGTGGTGCACCCGCTGGTGCACCCCCGAACAGGGACAGGCCCTGACCACGCGGAGCGTTTCCGCAGGCCAGGGCCTGTCCTTCTACCAGGGTGAGTGACGGGGCTCGAACCACCCACCGTGCACCCATTCTGACCTGCGGATTTGCGAGAATTGCCGACGCTGTCGGCGGATTCGTTTCCAGGGTGCACCGGGTTCGGCCGGGGTGTATTGGGGGTCGTGCACCCGGCGGGTGCACCATTTCGAGGTGTGGCCCCGCTCGATTTGCGCGGGAAATCCGCTATTGAGTAGTTGGCCGACCGTTTTCGGGAGCTGGTTCGAAGCTAAGATCACACGCATCGAGACACGGAAGATCCTGCGCATCCGTGACGCTGACGTCCAGACCCTTCTCGACGTGTACGAGGTCACCGATCCACAGGCGCGGGAGGCTTACCGCAAGCTGGCCCGAGACGCGGCGCAAAGCGGCTGGTGGGTTGGCTACCGCGACATCCTGGGCGCCGGAACCTACGTCGATCTGGAGACCGAAGCCTCACGCGTGTGCACCTACCAGGTGCTGTATATTCCTGGCTTGCTCCAGACCGAGGACTACGCCCGCGCCTCCACCCGGGCCGGTGGCGTCACCAACGATGACGAGCTCGCCCGCCGTGTCGGGGTACGGATGATGCGTCAGCACATCCTGAACCGGGCCGACGCGCCGCGCCTGTGGGCGATCATCGACGAGTCCGCCTTCCGTAAGCTGCCGCCCGAGGTGGGCAGGAGTGCGTCGAGGTCGCCGACCTTCCGCGCGGCGCGGCCGTCCGGGACTCCCAGCACCCTGAGGCCGGCCACCTTGCCTTCCCCGCTCATGAGTGGGACGCCTTCCTCGCCGAAGTGAAGACGCGCAACCTGTAGCCGCGAAACGCAGAAGACCCTTCTCAGCAGGCTGGAAGGGGCTTCTGCGTGCTCCAAAAAGAGTGGGGTAAGACCTGTCTGATAATTGATCTTGTGGTGGGTTGTAGTGAGCTGACGGATGTGGCATGGGATTGGACAGCGCCTTTACTGCCCGGCGATGATGGTCGTGGGCGGCCGCGGCGGGATCACCGGCAGGTGATCAATGGGGTGCTGTGGCGGCTGCGGACCGGTGCTCCGTGGCGTGACCTGCCGGAACGCTATGGGTCGTGGCAGACGGCCTAGCGAGTTGCGGGTGCCCCGCCCAGGAGCCGGGCGTCCCCGTCGCAGACCTGATGCGGTCCTCGCGGACAAGGCGTATTCATCACGGGCGATCCGCCGCAGCCTGCGCAGGCGGGGCATTCGGGCCGTGATACCCGAGCGGGTCGACCAGAAGGCCAACCGTCGGCGACGCGGCCGGGCTGGCGGCAGACCGCCGGTCTTCGACGGTGAGCTCTACAAGGCCCGCTACGTGGTCGAACGCTGCTTTAACCGCATTGAACAGTTCCGTGAGATCGCGACCCGCTTCGACAAACTGGCCGCCCGCTACAAGGCCGGAGTCCAGCTCGCCTCACTCATCCTCTGGCTCCGCGAACCCACCAAAGAGCAGTTGCCAGACAGTACTTAGCGCACGGTGAGCCCCCCGTCGACGGTGAGTACGGTGCCGGTAGTCCAGCGTGCGGCTGCCAGGTAGGCGGCTGCCTCGGCGACGTCCCGTGGGGTGCCGATACGGCCCAACGGATAGGCGGCCTGGATGCCGGAGTCGTGCGCCGCGCGCTGTTGCGGCGTCATCGGGTCGAGGTAGGAGTGCTGGTAGGTGGTGGTGTGGACGGCGCCCGGTGCGAGAGCGTTGACCCGCACGCCGTCGGGGCCGAGTTCGTTGGCCAGGGCCATGGTCATGGAGTCGATGGCTCCGCGGGTCGCGGAGTAGGCGGACGAGGCGCGGCCGGCCGTCATCCTGCGTGCCCAGTAGCTGCTGATGTTGATGATGCTGCCCTGGGCCCTTGTAAGTTCAGCGAGGAGCGCCCGGCTGAGCAGCAGCGGCACCTTGACGTTGAGGTGCAGCATGGCATCGATCATGTCCGGTGTGGTGTCCGCGAGGGGGGCGAAGTGCGCGGCACCCACGTTGTTGACGAGCGTGTCAACGCGATCAGTCAGTGCACGGACGGCCTCGCCGACTGCTTCTGCGGCGCCGGGCCTGGCGAGGTCGGTGGGCACCGTGTGGACGGCGGTGCCGTGCCCGAGGAGGGTTTCGCGGGCGCGGCCGAGTCTGCGGGGATCGCGTCCTACGAGGATCAGGTCGGCGCCCTGGGCGGCCAACGCTCCGGCGATGGCGTAGCCCAGGCCGTCACTTCCGCCGGTGACGACCGCGGTGTTCCCACGAGACGGCATGTCGGTTTCCTCCCGGGGAGCCGGTGAGGGCGAGGTCATGGCACGCCTGCTTTCTTCCAGCTAAACGGACGGAACGTGTCCGTTTCGCCAGGCTAACGGAAGCGGACAATGTCTGTCCATTTTGGTCTACGGTGACATCATGAACGCACGACGACAGCCAGCGACGAGCGACGCGGTAGACCGGAAGGCGCCCCGCGCGGACGCGCAGCGCAACGCCGCGCTCGTCCTGGCCGGTGCACGGCGCGCTGTCGCCTCCAAGGGCCTGGACGTCAGCTACCACGAGATCGCCCGCGAAGCGGGGGTGGGCGTCGGCACGGTCTACCGCCGCTTCCCGGAACGCGACCAACTCATGGCAGCCGTGCTGCGCGACATTCTGAACGAACTGATCCGGACTGCCGAAGCCTCTGTGGAATGCACGGACCCGTGGGAGGGCTTCACCCGGCTGCTCAGCGGCCTGGCCATCCGCACAGCGGAGAACGCGGGCCTGTCCGGAACACTCGACGCATACGGTGGCCCCGACATCGCCGCGCTGCGCCATCGCCTCCTGGAGCTCATCCAGCAGGCCACCGAGCGCGCCCAGCAGGCCGGCGCGCTCCGGGACGACGTGGACTGGCAGGACATGCCGTTCCTGGCGCAGGCCGCGGTCACGCCCGGATGCTTCCTGGGCCTGCCTGCAGACCCCGCCCGGGGACTGCGCACGCTCCGCGTCATCCTCGACGGGTTGCACTGCTCCTGAGACAGTCCCGGCTCTCCGCCAGTCGGTCTGCGATCTGTGGACTCTTTGGAGGGCATGACGTGAGACGGCGGCCGGGGAGGCGAAGAGAAAGAGGGAACGGCCGTATGCCGATCGCCGACAGCCCTACCAGATCCGCCGTGCTCGCCCAACGCCAGGTGGCCGCCCCGGCCGTCATGGTTGACGACGTTCAGGATGCGCTCGGCCGACTTACCCGACACCTGATCACCACCCGCGCTCCGCGGGCGACCATCATCGGGATCACGGGAAGCGCTGGCAAGACCACCACGAAGGACCTGACGGGGCACATGCTGTCGTCGGCCGGCGCCACCGTCTTCACGCCCGGCTCCCGCAACTCCGAGATCGGCCTGCCCACCACGGTCGCCAACGCCCAACTCGACGGGATCGAGCACCTCGTGCTGGAGATGGGCGCGCGGCATCGGCCACATCCGGTACCTCACCACGATCGCCCCACCGCGCATCGGCGTCGTCGTCAACGTCGGATCGGCGCACACCGGCGAGTTCGGCGGCGTTGAGGCGATCGCCCAAGCGAAGGGGGAGCTGGTCGAGGCGCTCCCGTCGGCCGAGGAGGGCGGCACTGCGGTCCTCAACGCCGACAACGGACACGTGCTGGCCATGGCCAGGCGTACGCGGGCGCGCGTTCTCACCTTCGGGGAGTCGGCCGAGGCGGCGGTGCGAGCGTCGGCGGTGACGATGGACGATGCCGGCCGTGCGCGGTTCCTGCTGACGACTCCTGAGGGGGAGGCGGAGGTGCGGCTGCGGTTGTACGGGCGTCACCAGGTGTCCAACGCGCTCGCCGCCGCAGCGGTTGCCCATGCGGTCGGGGTGCCGACGAGGAACATCGCGGCGGAGTTGTGCTCGGCGGTGCCGCTGTCGCCGGGGCGCATGCAGGTGACGCACCGTGCGGACGGCGCCGTGATCATGAACGACGCCTTCAACGCCAATCCGCACAGCATGCGGGCGGCTCTCGACTCGCTTCGACTGCTGCGAGCCGAACGCCGGGTGGCCGTTCTCGGGGCGATGTTGGATCGGCCCGGCCTCCGGGGAGGAGCACGCGGCGGTCGGCCGTTACGCCGTCGACCGCGGCCGTGCTGATGTCGTGGTGGCGGTCGGGGAGGGCGCGGACATGGACCGTCTCGCGGAAGCCGCGGGTGAGGCCGGCGCCCGTGTCGAGCGCGTCAAAAGCTCGGAGGAGGCGGCGGACGCCGCTCGCGGCCTCTTGCCCGGACCGAACGGTGTGCCGAGCGGGCAGGCGAGGGCTGATCAGCTGCGCGGTCTGGTCGAGGCGGATCTGCGCTGTCTGGGTGTCAACCGGCTCGACCTGGTCTATCTGCGGGTCGGCGGGATGACCGGGCCGGGCGGCTGGAGGAGCGCCATGGTTCGGGGCGTCAAAGCGATGCGGCGCCGTGACTGGACGGTCTTGGGTGGGCCGAGTTTGAAGGTGTTGTCGGGGTGGCGTTTCCATGCCCGCCGTACCTCCAGGAACCCGGTGTCGTCTCGGATGGTGATGTCGCGGGCCTGCAGCGCGGTGAGTTCGCTGTAGCGCAAGCCGGTGAGGACGAGACCTCCAGCATGTCGCGGACGTCTTCGTGCGCGCTGTCGCGCAGGAGGTTGAACTCCTCGCGGGTGAGGAAGCACATGTCGTCGCCTCCTTCGCCGTCGTCGAGGCGCGGAAGTTTCGTCCTCGCCGCCGGGTTGGTCGGGCGGAGTTCTTCCTCGACGGCCGCCTGGAAGATGAGGTAGAGCAGGCCGTGCAGGTTGTGGATGCTCTTCGGGCGTAGCGGCGGGCGCAGCCAGGTGGTTTGGCGCTTGCCTCGACCCTTCTTGGCCTTCGAGGTGTCCTTGCCGGTGTGCGGGTGCGTCAGCACGCGTGGGTCAGGGATGCCGTCTTGGAGCTGGCCGACCCAGGCGCGGCCGGTCTTGTGGGTGAAGGTTTCGGTGTCGCGGATGTCGAGGTGCCCGAAGGTCGGGAGCATGTGGCGGCGCACGTCGCGTTCGTAGTCGGCCTTGGTGCGTGCCTCGATCCCGGTCATCGAGGCGATGAGTTCGAGGGCGTACTCGCGGAAGTAGACCGGTTCGGGGCCGTCTCCGGTGTCGACCTTGATCCAGCCCACGCCCGGCACCCAGCCGGGTGCCCCATCCTTGGCGTGGGATCCAGTTCTCTGGCCACTGATGGTCCGCTTCTTCTACGTGCAGGCGGAAGGTGTGGGCGCCGACACGGGAGTCGAAGGGTTCGGACTGCGGCGCGCCGCCGCGATGCCCGCCAAGCCGCCATTTCTCCCAATACCGGATGGACCCGTCCTGCAGTGGCCGCTTGTTGATGGTCGCCATACTCAGCACCATCGCTCGGTTTCGGGTGGCCACCGAAGGAATCCGGCGGAGAACCTCGGCGTTCTTTCCGCCCCCGCCAGGGTGAGTGACGGGATCAGATCGAGGCGGTGCACCCGCGAACAGAGACAGGCCCTGACCGCGCGGAGTGTTTCCGCAGGTCAGGGCCTGTCCTTCTACCAGGGTGAGTGACGGGACTCGAACCCGCGACATCTTGGACCACAACCAAGTGCTCTACCAGCTGAGCTACACCCACCACGTCGCAGTGCGGTCAGGTACCCCGCGTCTGCGTCCGAGATGATTCTAGCGGGTTTGCGGAACGGATCGTTCACCCTTTTTCGGTGGGGCTCTCCGGGGAGGTGAGGATGCCGGTGCCGCCGTTGACGATGTCGGCGGCGATCGCGCGGGCCGTGGCCGTGTCGGGGCCCGGGGTGGGGACGAAGGCGGCGGCGCGGTAGTAGCGGAGTTCGCGGATGCTCTCGGTGATGTCGGCCAGGGCGCGGTGGCCGCCGTGTTTGTCGGGGCTGGCGAAGTAGACGCGCGGGTACCAGCGGCGCAGGAGTTCCTTGATGCTGGACACGTCGACCATCCGATAGTGCAGGTGCTGGTCGATCGCGGGCAGGTCGCGGGCGATGAAGGTGCGGTCGGTGGCGATGGAGTTGCCGCACAGCGGGGCCTTGTTGGGCTCCGGGACGTAGCGCTTGATGTGGTTGAGGATCAGGTCCTCCGCCTCCTCCAGGGAGACGCCCTTGTCCAGTTCCTCCAGGAGGCCGGACGTGGTGTGCATCTGCCGGACGAAGTCCCCCATCTGGTCCAGGGCCGCCTGTGGCGGCCGGACGACCACGTCGATCCCCTCGTCGAGCTGGTTGAGATCGCCGTCCGTGATCAGACAGGCGACCTCGATCAGCGCGTCTCGTTCGAGGTCGAGCCCCGTCATCTCGCAGTCGATCCACACCAAGCTGTCATTCATACCGGACAGCTTAGGACTTTCCAGCAATGAAGCCGGTGGTGGGCGTGCCGCGCCCCCGGACGCGCCCCCGGATCTGCGGGGCGGGCCGGGGGCGTTCGGAGGCCGGGGGTGGCTAGAGGCCGCCGAGGTCGATGACGCCGGTGAAGTACAGCGCGACGACCACGATCAGCAGGAACGCGATGAGGAGGACGAAGATCAGGCAGCCCATGCAGCCGCCGCAGCCGCGCTTCTTTTTCTTCTCCGGTGGCGGGACGGGGTACGGGGTCGGGGCTCCGGGGCGGCCCCACTGGCCCTGGCCGCCGGGGCCGGGGCGGCCGGGGTAGGGGCCGGCCGCGGGCGGGCCCGCGTGTGGGGGGCGGGCGGCGGGCGGGTAACCGCTCGGTCCGCCCTGCGGGTAGCCCTGGGGGACCGGTGGCTGGGCGGCGCGGCCGCGGTGTGCGGGAGGCTGCTGCGGCTGCTGCTGCGGGGCGGGCGGAGGCGGCGGGAAGCCCGGTCCGCTGGGTGCGCCCTGGGGGCGGTAGCCGGGGTACGGGCCGGAGGGGGGTGCGGCCGGGGGCTGCTGCGCGCCGGACGACGGGGCCGAGTACGGCGGCTGCGGGAGGGCGGGCGGGAAGGCGGATGGCTGGCCCGGCTGCTGGCCGCCCGACTGCTGCTGCGGCCAGGCCGGCTGGCCGCCGGTGTCCGGGGGGGCCGGGGGCGTGGCGCCGGGGGTGCCCGACTCGGCCGCGGCCGACGGGGTTCCCGCAGCTCCCTGGGCGCCGGGCGTTCCGGAGGCGCCGGGCGTTCCGGACGGCCCCGGTGTGCCCGCCGCACCCGCGGCCTGCTGCGCCTGCGCCGCCTGCTCCCGGCGCTGCTCCTCTTCCTTGGCCTGCTGCTCGGCCCGGCGCTTGGCCTCCTCCTCGGCCTTCTTGCGCTGCTCCTCCTGGCGCTTCTCCCGCTCGGCGGCGAGGTCGGACCGGTAGTCCTGCAGACCTTCCTTCAGGTCGCCGAGGAACTTGTTGAGCTTGAAGCCGCTCTTCTTGGGCTGCTCGGCCGGGGCGTCCTGGGCCGCCTCGGCGGCCGCCGCGGCGGTGAAGAGCGGGTCGTCGGGGTTGAAGACGGCCGTCTTGGGCGCGGGGGCCCCGGACGCCTCACCGGTGAGGTCGCGCGTCGGGTCGGCCTCGTCGTCCTCGTCGATGGACGGTCCGCGCATATCGCTGAGGTCGGCGGTCGGGTCGTCCTCGTCCTCGCCCTCCGCGGCCGGGGTGCGCGGCCGGTCCTGGGGCTCGATGCGCATGGTGGCCGGTTCCGGCTCCGGGCCGGGCGAGGACGCGCGCGGCCGGCTGGGCGGGTCGACGCGCATGGTCGCCGGTGCGTCGTCGACCGGGTCGACGGGGCGGCGTGGCCGGTCGCCGGGGTCGATGCGCATGGTGGCGGGGGCGTCGTCCACGGGCTCGACCGGCTGCGGGGCCTGGGCGGGCGGGTCGAAACGCATGGTGGCGGGCTCGGCTTCCGGGCCGGAGGCCGGGGCGGCGCCGCTCAGGTCCATGGTGGCCTCGTCCGGCGCTTCGGCCGGGCGGCCGGTCTGCTGCCGTGCCGCGCCGGTCAGGTCGCCGGTGGCCTCGGCATCGGCCGACTCGGCCGGGCGTCCGCCCGTCCCCTCGGCGGCGGCCTCCCGGAGCTCGGTGAGCGAACGGACGTGCGTCGTCCACGCGCTGCCGTCCCACCAGCGCAGCCGTCCTTCCTCGCCGTGTGGGTCCGCGTACCAGCCAGGCTCGATCGATCCACCCATGGCGGACAGACTAAGGGGTTTTCGGACTGTGGATAACCACGGGTCCGGTTCCGGTGGCCGTCCGCAGCCGGTCGGGGGACGGGGTTCACCAGCGGTTCACGAAGCCGTGGCGGCGTGCGGCCGGATGGCGCCGTTGCCGGTCTCGGCCGGACGCGCCGGTTCGGGTGCCGGGGGCGGCGCCACCGGGTCCGGCCGCTGGGCCGGGACGTCCAGGCCGAGCATCCGGCGGACGTCCAACGCGCCCGGCCCCGCCGCCTGGCTGGCCGGCACCTGGGAGTGGCCGAAGTGCCCGCCCTGGGCCCAGTCACGGACGCCGGCGGCGGAGGAGCCGCGGACCGCGGCCGCGTCGGGGGGCGGTCCGGCCGGCCAGCTACGGGCGACGCCCCAGGAGTCGAGCCATTCCAGGATGCCGGCGAGCCCGGCCAGCCGGCCGTCGGTGATCGGCCGTGACGCCCGGCCGACCACGCGGATCAGGATGCAGACCCGGCCTTCCAGAGCGCGGTCGACCGAGTCGGAACAGACGAGCTGACCGGCGGCGGCCAGCGTCGCGGGCAGCAGCTGCACGACCTGGCCGCTCAACGGGTTCCACACCAGATGGGCGCTGTGCCCGTCGCCGGCCAGACGCTGGGCGACGGATCGGGCCGACAGCGTGCCGGGGTCGGATTCGGTCGTCTGCCAGACCACCCGGGGCGCCCCTCCGCGGGGGGCGGATCCCGGAGCGGCGCCGCGGACTCGTCCGGCGCCGGGCATCCACGCGTTCGCCACGACAGCCACCTCTCAGCGTTCGCAGGTGAAGGTGCTCTGACCACCTTGAGTACGCGATGACGCCCGGTAAGTCCATAGGTGTCCCCGGCTGTCATCTTGTGGGAGGGGGAAGGGCGCTCTGCCCGATCTCCGTGGCCACCGCGAATGGCGCAACACGGCGCGCGGCCAGGTGTGGCCACCCGCCGTGCCGTTTACTCGCCTTACTCGTCCTCGGCGACCCGCAGCGCGAACCCCTCCAGGAAGATGTCACCGATCTCGGTCGGGTCGTCGGTGGTGTAGGCGGCGCCGTGCGTGGCCTCGGCCACCTGCCGCAGCGGCTCCGGATCGACGCCGGGGCCGAAGGAGATCGAGATGACGCTGACCGGCCGGTCCGGATCGAACTCCTCCCGCAGGGTGTCCAGCAGCCCCTCCAGCGAGACGCTCTGGTCGTCGTCGTTGTTGCCATCGGTCAGCACCAGGATGGTGTTCACCCGGTCGGCCCGGTAGCTGTCGGTCATCTCGCGGTAGGCGGCCAGGATCGTGTCGTACAGGCCGGTGTCCCCGTCGGGCTCGGGCTCGATCTCCGCCAGCGCCGAGCCGAGCTCCTCCTGCTGGGTCGTGCCGTCGACCTCCTGGCCGAGGGGACGGATCGGCACCAGCTCGCGGTGGTCACGGTCGCCGTCGATCCGCACGGAGAACTCCCACAGGCCGATCTCGGCGTCGGAGGGGAACATCTCCAGGCCCTGCGTGGCGGCCTGGGTGGTCACCTGCATTCGGGTCAGCCCGGCGCCGGGGACCACCTCGGCCATCGACCCCGAGATGTCCAGCACCGTGAGCATCCGGCTGTTGAGCTGGAGCCGGTTCCAGGCGCGCAGCAGCGAGGTCACCGCGCCGTTGCTCGGTGTGGGCAGGTCGTCCGGCGGGGTCAGCCGGAACCCGTACTGGCCGTCGAGCTGGGAGGCGTTCGCGCTGCCGTCGGCGGAGCGGAAGCCGGCCGCCCGGACCGCGCTCTGGGCCTCCTGGCGGATCAGCCGGGTGCGGAAGATCTCCGCCCCGCGCGCGACGAGCGCGTCGTCGGTGCGCAGGAGATAGGGGTAGTCGAGGGTATAGGTGCCGTCCTGCGGGTACCCGACCCGGGCGGGGGAGTCGGGGTGCTCGGCGTTGTACCGCAGGGCGGCCTGCTCGGAGAGCACCATGAGCGGCGCGCTGCCGTCCTGGAGCGCCTCGAACGCCGACGTCTCGTCCGCCGCGACCTCCCGCTGGAGGTTCTGCAGCGCGGCGATGAGCTGCGGGCTGGAGGTGTCGCCGCCGCCGATGGCGCCGTGGACGAGGGCGAGGGTGGCCAGGCCGGAGGAACTGCGCAGCGGGTCGACCACCTGCACGCCCAGGTCCTCGCCGCTGGGCGCGGCGGTCGGCAGCAGGGTCTCCCATGACACCGCCCGGTCGGCGTCCTCCGCCGGGGTGGCGAGGGCGCCGGGCCCCTGGGCGAGCAGCAGTGGCGACCGCGCCAGCGAGGTGCCGGTTCCGGTGACCTCGGAGTCGGCCGAGTCGCGCTGGACGATCCGCTGCCAGAGCGTGGAGTCGGGGACCCAGACGTCGGAGTCGGTCCGGCCGCTGGTCGCCCCCGCTCCGGTGATGGCGTAGGCGACGTCGGCCGGGTCGGCCGCGTGCACCTCGACCCGGACGCACCGGCCCTCGATCGCGCGCCGCTCATCGTTGAAGGCGGTCGCCAGGTCCGAGAGCACGGGGGCGATCTCGGGGGCCGCCGCGACCGTGACCGGGATGTCCTCTCCGCCGCAGCCGCCCTGGCGTTCGAACAGCAGCCAGCCGCACAGCCCGAGCGCGAGGAGGATCGCGCAGGCGGCGGCCAGCGCGGCGAACGCGCCGCCGCGGCCGCGGCGGCGCCGGTCCGGCCCGGACCGGCGCGGCGTGTCAGAAGCGTCGTCGGGAAGGGGGGTTCCGCGGTGGCGTCCCAAGGCTTCCTCACGGGGTCGGTGCCGTCGGTGTGGGACGGAACGCTACTCAACGTGGCATCCGGATAAAAGGGGCGAGTCGCGGTACGGGAGGTATTCCGGTTGGTTCCGGTTGGGATTTCGGCCGGGCCACCGCGGGCGGAATCCGACGCCCGATCGTGATCACCGCGCCCAGCGGCGCGGAGTCCAGGGCCGTGTCCCGTAATAACGGCTGTCGGCCGCGCCGGAGCACACGCGTCCGGTAACGGTTGGACGAACGCCCGGATACGAACCGTGATCGAACATTTTCGGAAAGATGATCCCTTCGCCGGATCGGGGCTAGGATGCAAACCGGCTCGCGCGCACGGGGGGGACCGCGCGAGGTCCGCACCGTGATCACCGTCCGGTGCGGCGCCGTGTCAAGGTCAACTTCTTAGAGTGGCGGCCATGCTCAAGCTGAACCCCCGTCGTCAATCCCCCGGCACGATCGGCACCGTGGTGCTCGGGACGCTCTGCTGCGGTGGAGCGGTGGGCTACCTCCTGGTGGTGGGCACCTCCCTGGTGTCGATGTCGGTGGCCTCCGCCGGTGTGCACGACGTGCGGAGCATGAGCGCGATGAGCGGGCTTCCGTCGGGCCCCATCGGGTCGCTGCGCGTCGTCGTGGACGACGGCGACCAGGTGTACGAGCAGAGCCTCACCTGCACCGGCGACGCCGAGGCCGACCCCATGGCGTGCGCCGACCTCGCCCGGCACGCGGAGCGGGACGACGCCGCGAACCCCTTCGAAGAGGTCGCGCCCGGAGCCATCTGCACCGAGATGACGTACGGGGTGCAGCGCGCCACCGTCACCGGGACCTGGAACGGCGCGCCGGTCGACACCGAGCTCAACCGGCAGGGCTCCTGCCAAGAGGCCCGCTGGCAGCGGCTCAAGTCCCTCACCGACCCGCTGGAGTAACCCGCGACGGCCACGGCGCCATACTGGACCTCCGTGAACGTCATCGAGATCGCCGACGCCGCCGACGGCCGGCTCGCCGACTACCTCCGGCTGCGCGACGTCAACCTGCGCCGGAGCCTGGAGGCCGAGCACGGCCTCTTCCTCGCCGAGGGGGAGAAGGTCGTCCGCCGCGCCCTGCACGCGGGCTACCGGCCGCGCTCCCTGCTGCTCACCGAGCGGCGGCGCGGCGTGCTGCCCGGCATCGCCGCCGACCTCCCGGCGGACCTCGCCGCCGGCCCCGAGGCCGTTCCGGTCTATGTGGTGCCCGAGTCCGTGGCCGAAGGCGTGGTCGGCTTCCACCTGCACCGAGGGGTGCTGGGCTCCTTCCACCGGATGCCGCTGCCCGGCCTCGGCACCGTCCTGGCCGGCGCGCGCACGGCCGTGGTGCTGGAGGACATCGTCGACCACACCAACGTCGGCGCGATCTTCCGCAGCGCCGCGGGTCTGGGCGTCGACGCCGTCGTCCTCGCTCCCCGCTGCGCCGACCCGCTGTACCGCCGCGCGGTCCGGGTGTCGATGGGCGCGGTGTTCACCCTGCCCTACACCCGGCTGACCGACTGGTACGGCGGCCTGTCCGAGCTGCGCGAGCGCGGGTTCCGGCTGCTCGCGCTCACCCCGGCGCCGGGCTCGGTCCTGCTGCCCGACGCGCTGGCCGGCGCCGCTCCGGACGACCGCCACGCGCTGCTGCTGGGCACCGAGGGCGAGGGACTGTCCTCCCGGTGGCTGGATCAGGCCGACGTGCGGGTCCGCATCCCCATGGCCGAGCGCGACGTGGACTCGCTCAACGTCACCGCGGCCGCCGCCGTGGCCTGCTACGAACTCGTCCGGTCACACTGAGCCGGCAGCACGAAGTTCCACGCCCCGGGCAGCACCCGCCAGGTGCGGGCGGCGACGCCCTCCTCGATCTCCCCGTCGGAGGTCGCCGCGCACGGTTCGCCGCTCACCCGCACCACGGACGCGGCGCGGCGGTGCACGTCCAGTTCCATCGGGTGCGTCCCGCGGTGCAACCGGACCGCGTGCACCAGGCGCGCGGCCGGGCCCCGGGAGCGCGACACGACCAGGCGGATGCGGCCGTCGTCCGGGCGGGCGTCGGGGTCCAGGATCGCGTTGCCGCCGCCGATCCGCGGCCCGTTCGCCAGGCCGACCATCAGCACCCGGTGGTCCGTCCCGATGACGACCTCGCCGTCGGCCTCGACCCGCAGCCGGTACCCGCGCGCGGCCCAGCCGGCGATGAGGCCGCCCACCGGGAAGCTCGCCGGGCCGAGCCAGCGCTTCAGCCACGACGCCGCCCTCGTGGAGTCGGCCCCGGTGCCCAGGTGCACCGCGTTCACGGTGACCACGCCGGTGTCGTCGACGATGAGATCGAGGGCGCGCGTGGTACCGGCGCGCAGTGCGCGGGCGGCCTGCACCGGCCGCAGCGGGATGCCGACGCCGCGCGCGAAGTCGTTGCCGGTGCCCATCGGGATCAGGCCCACGGTGCGGCTCGCCAGCTCGCCACGCCGGTACAGGGCGCCGGCGAGCGTGTGCAGCGTGCCGTCTCCGCCGGCGGCCACGAGCGTGTCGTGGCCGCGGTCCAGCGCGGCGTCGAGATCGGCGGGGCCGGCGCACTCCGCCACCTCGGCGTCCGGCCCCAGCTCGGCCACGACCTCCGCCAGCCGGTCGCCGGCCACGCCCCCGGCCCGAGAAGTGGCGATGACGAGGATGGCGCACCTCCGTGAGCGAGTCCGGCCGGACGGTCCGGCCCGACGGTTCCTGCCCCGAAACGCCCGGTTCTCACCCGCTCGGGCCGCGGGCGGAGCGCCCGCGACCGCGGCTGGTAGTTTCGTGCCGGCAGACCGGCGGCGACGTGAACGGGGGACGCTGTGGACGGACGGGTGCTCGTGCCCTGGCAGGAGAACCGGGCGAACGCCCCGGCCGCTCTCCGGGTGGACGTCTACGACGGTGACTCGCCGCCGCCCGCCGACCTGTCCGACGTCGGCTTCTACGTCCTTCCCTACGGGCGCCGGCAGGCCACCGACCTGCTGTCCCGGATGCCGCGGCTGCGCGCCGTCCAGCTGCTCACCGCCGGATACGAGCACGTCCTGGACGTCCTCCCACCGGGGGTCGCGCTGTACAACGGGCGTGGACTGCACGATGCCAGCACCGCCGAGCACGCGGTCGCGCTCATCCTGGCCGCCCAGCGCGACCTGCCCCGGTGGGCCGACGACCAGCGCCGCGGGTTGTGGCGCCCGCACTACACCCGTTCCCTGGCCGACTGCCGGGTGCTCATCGTCGGCTACGGCAGCATCGGCGCGGCCATCGAGGACCGGCTGCTTCCCTTCGAGACCGAGGTCGTCCGGGTGGCCCGCCGGCCGCGCCCCGATGAGGGCGTGCACGGCATCGCCGACCTGCACGCCCTGCTGCCGGAGGCCGACATCGTGGTCGTCGTCGCGCCGCACACGCCCGAGACCACCGGCCTGATCGGCACCACCGAGCTCGCCTTGCTCCGCGACGACGCCCTCGTGGTGAACGTGGGCCGCGGCCCCGTGCTGGACACCGGCGCGCTGCTCGCCGAGAAGGGGCGGGTCCGCGCGGCGCTGGACGTCACCGACCCCGAGCCGCTGCCGGCCGACCACCCGCTGTGGACGGCCCCCGGGGTCTTCGTCACCCCGCACGTGGCCGGCGGATCGGCCACGTTCTACCCGCGCGCGCGGCGGTTCGTCGACGAGCAACTGCGGCGCTGGGCGGCCGGTGAGGCGCTCGCCAACCCGGTGCCGCTGGAGCCGGCCGGCGGCTGACGCGGCGCCGCCGGGCCCCCAGGAGAGCTTCCGCGCTGATCAGGCGTTTTGTCACCCCGCGGGGGCACACTGGTGATATGCGCATCGCTGTGGTCTCCGACGGAGAGGGCGGGGGGCGGCTTCGTGAACTGGGGGCCGACGGGGTGTCCCAGGGCAGCCTCTGGCGGGTCAGCGACCTCGCGGGTGCTGTGGCCGACTACGAGAAGCACACCTCCGAGCCGCCCAGGTGGATCTGGGCCGCCACCGACGAGGTGTACCCGCCGCTGATCGAGCACGCCCTGCGCATCAGCCGCTGCCACGACGTCACCCTGGTCGAGGCGCTGCTGCTCGGCTACCACGGCCGGTTCGGCGAGGCACGGTCGCTCGGCGCGGCCTGGGCGCGGCTGCACGGCCGTGAGGTCCCGGCCGACCTGGCGCCCCGCCAGGGCTCGACCGGGATCGACGTCCAGGAGGCGCTGTTCGAGCCCGACCGCAGCTCGCTGCCCCCCGGCGTCGACCGGCTCACCGCGCTCGTCGAGGTGCACGCCGACCAGCAGCGCCGCATCGCCGAACTCCCGCACCCCGACCGGTTCGCGCTGCTCGCCGCGGTGGAGTCGGCCGGCGCGCTCGCCGCCGTGGAGATGGCCCACGACGGAATCCCGTGGCGGATCGACGTGCACGACCGGCTGCTCAGCGAGCAGCTGGGCCCCCGGCCGCCCACCGGGATGCGGCCGCCCGTGCTCGCCGACCTCGCCGAGCGGATCTCCGCGGAGTTCGGCCGCCCGGTCAACCCCGACTCCCCGCCGCAGCTGATGAAGGCGTTCGCGGCCATCGGGCACCCCGTGCCGTCGACCCGCTCGCACGACCTGCGCCGGGTCGACCACCCGGTCGTGCCGCTGCTGCTCCGCTACAAGGAACTCGCCCGCCTGCACTCGGCGCACGGCTGGGCGTGGCTGGACACCTGGGTCCGGCACGGCCGGTTCCGGCCCGACTACGTCGTGGGCGGGGTCGTCTCGGGCCGGTGGGCGACGCGCGGCGGTGGGGCGCTGCAGATCCCCAAGGTGGTGCGGCGCGCCGTCCGCGCCGACCCCGACTGGACGCTGATCACCGCCGACGCCGGACAGCTGGAGCCGCGCATCCTCGCCGCGGTCTCGGGCGACGGAGCGCTCGCCGCGGCGGCCGGCAGCGAGGACCTGTACGAACGGCTGGCCCCGCTCTTCGACGGCGACCGCCAGCGCGCCAAGATCGGCCTCCTCGCCGCCATGTACGGCCAGACGTCGGGAGACGCCGCCCCGCTGCTGCGCACCATGCACCGCAACTTCCCGGCCGCGCTGGCGTACGTGGACGCCGCCGCCCGCGCCGGTGAGGAGGGCGAGCTGGTGCGTTCCTGGCTGGGACGCACCTGTCCGCCGCCCTCGCCGATGTGGCGGCGCATCGTCTACGGCGGCCCGGAGGGCGGCCTTGGCGCGGCGTCCGGCGGCACCGCGGACGGCGCACGGCTGGCGCGCGAGCGAGGCCGCTTCACCCGCAACTTCGTGATCCAGGCGACGGCCGCCGAATGGGCGCTGGTGTTCATGGCGGCGGTACGGCGCCGGATCCGGGAGCTCGACACCACCCACGGCGCGCCGCAGCTGGTGTTCTTCCAGCACGACGAACTGGTGCTGCACGTGCCCCGCCCGCTCGCCGACGCCTGCGTCGAGGTGCTCCGGGCCGCCGTGGAGGAGACCCGCCACCTGCTGTTCACCGGCACCGAGGTGCGTTTCCCGCTGGACATCGCGGTGGTGGACTGCTACGCCGACGCCTGAGGCCCGCCGGTGGCCCTCCTCCGGCTCCGCCCACGATGCCGGTCAAAAGCCCGCTGTTAACGTCGGGTTCGCTTGAAAGACGGAGGTTTTGCCCCGATGCTGGTACCCATTGACCCGGGCCGGTGAAGGTGAGGTACGGCGGTGCGGCAACGTCTGGCGGCGTGCGGTACGTCGATGGTCGTCGCGGTGGCGTTCGGAGCGCTGGGCGCCGGCCCGGCGTGGGCGGACCCCACTCCGCGGGTGCAGGACCGGCCGCCGCTCGCCGAGCAGCGTCCCTCCGACCGCCCGTCCGGCGAGTCGCCCCGGGACGCCCCCGCTCCCGAGGTCGCCGACCCCGGTGAGCTGTCCGGCGACGTGGACGTCGCCCCGTTCGGCCGGGCGCGGTCGCGCGAGTACTTCGCGGTGGCGCCGGGCACGCTCTCGCGGGACACGCTGCGCCGCGTCGCCGAGCTCGACGGCGTGGCGGCCGTGGAGGTGGTCGACGCGGCCCGCGTCACCATCGACGGCGAGCCCACCTCGGTGCTCGGCGTGAACCCCTCGACGTTCCGTAACTACGCCCCCACGCCGTCCGCGCGCTCCGACGAGATCTGGCAGGGCGTCGCCGAGGGGCGCATCGCGCTGTCCAACGACGTCGGCACGCAGCGCGGTCTCGACGTGGGCGGCACGGTCACCGTGGCCGGTGGCCGCGGCGAGGTGCGGAAGGAGGTGTGGACGCACGCCACCTCCGGCGTGGCCGGCATCGACGGCGTCATCTCGCGATCGGCCGCCCGGGAGCTCGGCTTCCCGCGCGGCAACGGCGTGATCGTCTCCGCCCCGGACGCCGACCTGTGGGAGCTGCGCGACCGGCTGGAGGAGGTCCTGGGCGAGGACACGAGCCTCCAGCTGCTCGCCGATGAGCCGGCGCCGCGCCCGTCCGGTGCCGAGGGCGCCGCGGTCCCCGAGACCGTGGTCGAGGAGATGATCGCCGCCGCCGAGTCCAGGCTCGGCCTGCCGTACGTGTGGGGAGCGGAGGGCCCCGACTCCTTCGACTGCTCGGGCCTCGTCCAGTGGGCGTTCGCCCAGGCCGGGGTCGCGGTGCCCCGCGTGACGCACGACCAGTGGTGGGCGGGTGAGCACGTGGAGCTGGCCGACGCCCGGCGCGGCGACCTGGTCTTCTGGCGGTCCGACCCCACCGCCCCCGAGTACATCTCGCACGTGGCGATCTACCTCGGCGACGGCATGATGCTGGAGGCGCCGCGCTCCGGCGACGTCGTGAAGGTGACCGAGGTCCGCACGGACCGGCTGGCCGGGGTCGTGCGGGTCAGCGTGGCCGACTGAGAACGGCCGCGCCCGCCGTCCGGCCGGTGCCACGACAGCAGGCGAGGGGGCCACGCCGCGCCGGCGTGGCCCCCTCGGTGTCTCCTGGCACGGGTCGGCCGGGAGGGGATGGCCGGCTCGGCAGGAGGGGGAGCGGGGCGCCTCACTGAGGGAGGGGGTGCCAGTGAAAACCGCCCCGCGTGGAGCTATTCGGTCATCGCGCGGCATCCTGACGAACGGAGCGGCGATTTCTTTCGCGCCAAGATAAGCAGCGCACGGTTCTTTTGGCAAGAGGAGTGTCGAGAACCCGCTACAACGGCGTATCTGGTGCGATACAGGACGAAACAGCGGTGAATTGCCGCATATCAACCGTGTTTCGCCCCGCGCCGCCGTTCTGGATTTTCAGCGTTCCGCGCGTTTCCCGCCCTTCCGCCGTCCCTCCGCGGTGCCCTCACCGTCCGGGGCGGCTCACCGCCCGACCGCGTACCCCTGCATCCCGCGCGGGTTCGCGGCGGCGCGCAGCACACCCGACTCCGGGTCGCGCGCGACCGCGGCGAGCCGGCCGAGCGACCACGCGTCCGAGACCACGACCCGGTGGCCGCGACGGCGCAGCTCCGCGACGACGTCCGCGCCGATCCGGTCCTCGATCACGACCTCGCCGGGGGCCGTCTCGCGGGGGTGGAAGGAACTGGGGAAGGCGTTGGTGTGGAACATCGGCGCGTCGATCGCCTCCTGCAGGTTCATCCCGCCGTGCATGAGCCGCAGGAAGTAGGTGAGCGACCACTGATCCTGCTGGTCGCCGCCCGGCGTCCCCAGGGCGATGACCGCCTCGCCGCCGCGCGTCACCAGCGTCGGGGTCAGGGTCGTGCGCGGCCGCTTGCCCGGCGCCACCACGCTCGGGCTCGCGGGGTCCAGCCAGAACATCTGTCCCCGCGTGCCCAGCGGGAAGCCCAGCGAGGGGATGACCGGGGAGCTCGCCAGCCAGCCGCCGCTCGGGGTGGCCGAGACGATGTTGCCCTGGGCGTCCACGATGTCGAGGTGACAGGTGTCGCCGCGCTGCTCGCCCGCGCGGTCCACCGTGGGCTCGCCGCTGGTCCCCGCGGACGGCCCGGTGCTGCCGGCCGTCCGCAGCTCGGGCAGGTGCGGCGTCCGGCCGTCCGGCGAACCGGGACGCAGTTCCAGGCTGGCCCGCTCTGCCACGAGGGCGGCGCGCTCCGCCGCGTAGCCGGCCGACAGCAGTGTGGCCAGCGGGACGTCGGCGAAGCGGGGGTCGCCGTACCACGCCTCGCGGTCGGCGAACGCGAGCTTGGCGGCCTCGGTGACGCGGTGCACGAACTCCGCGGACAGCACGTCGGTCTCCCCGGTGCCCAGCGCCTCGGCCAGCCGTAGCTGCTGGAGGAAGACCGGGCCCTGGCCCCACGGGCCGGTCTTGTGCACGGTGTGGCCGTTGTAGTCGACGCTCACCGGGTCCTCATAACCCGCGCGCCAGGAGGCGAGGTCGTCACCGGAGAGCAGGGCCCGGTGCGCCGCTCCGGTGCCGTCGGGGATCTCGGCGGCGAGGAAGTCGACGATGGCCTCGGCGACGAAGCCCTCCCGCCAGAGGCGGCGGGCGGCGTCGATCCGGCCCTCGCGGGTGCGCGCGGCGCGTTCCGACTCCTCCACGATGCGCTGGTAGGTGTCGGCCAGCGCGGGGTTGGCCTGCATGGAGCCGGCCGCCGGGACGGCGCCGTCGCGCAGGTAGAGGGCGGCCGAGGACGGCCACCAGCTCTGGAACACCTCGCGTACCGAGTCGATCTTCGCGGTGATCTGCGGGACGAGGGGGTAACCGCGCCGTGCGTAGTGGATGGCGAACGCCAGCACCTCGCGCAGCGGCAGCGTGCCGTGGTCGCGCAACAGCAGCAGCCAGGCGTCGAACGCGCCGGGGACGCAGGCCGGGAGCACCCCGCTGCCGGGGATGCGGTCCAGTCCGGCGAACGCTTCGGGCGTGGCGGCGGCCGGTGCCGGGCCCTGGCCGCACAGTACGGTCGGCGTGCCCCCGGCGGGCTGGAAGATGATCGGCACCTCACCGGCCGGGCCGTTCAGGTGCGGCTCGACCACCTGAAGCGTGAATCCGGTGGCGACGGCGGCGTCGAACGCGTTGCCGCCCCGCTCCAGGACGGCCATGCCGGCGGCGCTGGCCAGCCAGTGCGTGGACGCCACCATGCCGACATTGCCGCGCAGCTCCGGCCGGGTGGTGAAGTTGGGCATGGGGGGACAGCCTCCAGGTCTGCGGTACCAGAGTGACGGATGGGGTCTTTGTCGCCACGTTACCTTTTTATGACTTTTGTGAACACTGTATGCCATAGCCCAAATGCGCGGTAGCGTGCCGGAAGTCGTAACTGGTGAGCTCGGCCACCGGACCGGCGGTACGCCGGCCGGGCGGCCGTAGGGGGTGATACCGGCGTGAGGTCCGTGCCGCTGCCGTCGCGCAGGATACGAGGACGGCGACCGCAATCGAACCGGGGACGCCCCCGCCACGCGGCCCTGGCGCTCGCGCTGGCGGCCGCCGCCGCGAGCGGCTGCGCACCGCTCGTCGACCCGCAGCAGGCCGCCGACGAGGAGCGCAGCGTCGTGCCGGCGCCCGTCGAGGCGGGCGGGGAGCTCGTGATCGGCCTGGAGAGCGAACCCGACATGCTCGACCCAACGCTGGCCAGCACCCTGGTCGGCCGTCAGGTGTTCGCGAGCATGTGCGAGAAGCTGTACGACACCGACGCCGACCTCGACATCGTCCCGCAGCTCGCCGCCGGCCCGCCCGAGATCTCGGCCGACGGGCGCAGCGTCACCATCCCGCTGCGCGAGGGGGTGCGCTTCAACGACGGCACCGCCTTCGACGCCGCCGCCGTCAAGACCAGCCTGGACCGGCACCGCGAACTCCCGGGATCGGTGCGCTCCACCGAACTCGACGCGGTCGAGAGCGTGGCGGTGGTCGACGACCACACCGTGCGGCTGGAACTGTCCCGCCCCTACGCGCCGCTGGCCGCGGTGCTCGCCGACCGCGCCGGCATGATCATGTCACCGGCCCAGCTCGACGAGCTCGGCGAGGACTTCGGCCGGCACCCGGTGTGCGTCGGCCCGTTCCGGTTCGCCGAGCGGGTCGCCCAGGACCGCATCGTCCTGGAGAAGAGCGACGACTACTACGCCGCCGACGAGGTCATGCCGGACCGCCTCGTCTACCGGGCGATCCCCGACGACACCATCCGGCTCGCCAACCTGCGGTCCGGCCAGCTCGACGTCATGACCGAGGTCGGCCCGGACGACGTGGCCACCGTGTCCAACGAGAGCGGCCTGGAACTTCTCAACCAGCCCTCCGTGCAGTACATGGGCATCTCCGTCAACATCGGCAACGCCGACGGCGTCGGCGAGCCGGCGGGCCCGGTCGAGGGCGCCCTCGCCGAGGACGACCGGCTCCGCGAGGCGTTCGCCCTCTCCCTGGACCGGGAGACCATCAACGAGGTGGTCTTCAGCGGCCTCTACCAGCCCGCCTGCGGCCCGATCCCGCCCAGCAGCGCCTACGCGACCGAGCGCACCCAGGAGTGCCCGCCGTTCGACCCCGACCGGGCACGGGAGCTCGTCGAGCGGTCCGGCGCCGAAACCCCGGTGCCGGTGGAGCTGATGATCCCCAACGACCCCATCAACCTGCGGCTCGGCCAGGTGGTGCAGGCGATGGCGGGAGAGGCCGGTTTCGCCGTCCGGCTGCGGCCCACCGAGTTCGCCACCTCGATCGACGCCGCCCGGGCCGGTGACTTCGAGACCTACGTGTCCGGATGGTCCGGGCGCCCCGACCCCGATGGCAACATCGCGCAGTTCTACCTCACCGGCGGCGCGCAGAACTACAGCGGGTTCTCCACGGAGGAGACCGACGACCTCATCCGCGCCGCGGCAGCCGAGACCGACCCGGAGCGCCGCACCGAGCGCTACGCCGACCTCGTGCCACGGCTGCGCGACTTCAACAGCGTCATCTACCTGTACCGCAACCGCGTCTACGTCGCGCACGGCGCCGGAGTCGCCGGCGTGACCGTGTACCCCGACGGCATCGTCCGCGTCCGCTCCGCCGGCCACGTGGCGAGCGAACAGGGAGGCGAGTGACCCGATGGGACGCTACCTGCTCGGCCGGCTCGCGCAGTCGGCGCTCACCCTGCTCCTGGTCTCCGCGGTCATCTTCGCCGGGGTGCGCGCCATCCCCGGCGACCCCGCGCTGCTGCTCGCCGGTGACGACCCCGATCCGCAGACCGTGGCCGCGATCCGCGAACGGCTCGGCCTCGACCGGCCGCTCGTGGTGCAGTACCTGCTGTGGCTGGGCCAGATGGCGCGGCTGGACTTCGGCGAGTCGATCCGTACCGGCCTGCCGGTCGCCGAGACGATCTGGACCCGCATCCCGGTCACCCTGGAACTGGCCGCGCTCAGCCTGCTCGTCGCCGCGCTGATCGGCATCGCCACTGGCGTGGTCGCGGCCGTGCGGCAGGGCCGGCCCGCCGACTGGCTGGCCAACGCCGCCGCCCTGCTCGGCATGTCGGTCCCCAACTTCTGGATGGGGCTGATGGGGGTGCTGCTGTTCGCCGTCGCGCTCGGGTGGCTGCCGGCGTCGGGGTTCGTGCCGTTCTCCGAGTCGCCGGCCGCCAACCTCGCCGGCATGGTGATGCCGGCGATCGTGCTCGGCACCGGGCTGGCCGCGGTCATCATGCGCCAGACCCGCTCATCGATGATCGAGGTGCTCGGCGCCGACTACATCCGCACCGCCCGGGCCAAAGGAATGCCGCCGCACCGCGTGGTTCTGGTGCACGCGCTGCGCAACAGTCTCATCACCGTGCTCACCATCCTCGGCCTGCAGCTCGGCGGGCTCATCTCCGGGGCGGTGGTCACCGAGCAGATCTTCGTGCTCCCGGGCTTCGGGCGGCTCATGGTGGAGGCGGTCTTCACCCGGGACTTCCCGGTCATCCAGGCCGCGGTCATGGTGGCCGCCGCCGGATACATCCTGGTCAATCTCGCGGTGGACCTCCTGTACTCGGTGGTCGATCCGCGCATCCGCGTGCGTGCCGTCCCGAGCGGCCGCGGGGTGAAGAGAGGTGTCCGATGAGCGTCGACGCCACGGGAGCGCCGGCCGTCACCGGCCCGGCGCCGGCCGCGCGGGGCCGCGCGATGCGCCGGCTGCTGCGCGACCCGGCCGGTGTCACCGGTCTGGTCCTGGTGGCGGGATTCACGGCCGCCGCGCTGCTGGCACCGCTGCTCGCGCCGCACGATCCGGCCGCGGTGGACTTCGACCGCGTCCTGGGCCGGCCGGCGCCGACGGCGCCGCTGGGCACCGACGAGCTCGGGCGCGACCAGCTCTCCCGCGTGCTGTACGGCCTGCGCTCCTCGCTGACGGTGGCGGCGCTGGCGGTGCTGCTCGCGGTCGTCGTCGCCGTCCCGCTGGGGCTGCTGGCCGGCTACTACCGGCGGTGGGTCGACCCCGTCGTCTCCCGGCTCACCGACGTGCTGCTGGCGTTCCCCTTCCTGGTGCTCGCGGTCGGGCTGGCGGCCATTCTCGGTCCCTCCCTCCTCAACGCGGCCATCGCGGTCGGGGTCGCGCAGATCCCCAACGTGATCCGGGTCATGCGCGCCGAGACGCTGCGGCTGTCCGCCGAGAACTTCGTGGAGGGCGCGATCGCCAGCGGCGCCGGTGACACTGCGGTGCTCGCCCGGCACGTGCTGCCCAACGCGGTCAACGCGCTGCTGATCCAGGTCACCGTGGGAATCCCGGCGGCCGTCATCGGCGAGGCCATGCTCTCCTTCCTCGGGCTAGGCGTGCAGCCGCCCACCCCGTCGCTGGGCGTCATGCTGTCCAGCGCGCAGCCGTTCTTCGCCCAGGCGCCGTGGCTCGTGGTGTTCCCGGGCCTGGTGATCGTGGCGGTGACGCTCGCGTTCAACCTGCTCGGCGACGCCCTGCGCGACGCCCTCGACCCGAAGGGAGTCCGGCGATGACCACCCGCGCGCACGAGGAGGCCGGCGGTCCCGCGTCGGCGGCCGGCGATCCGGTGCTGCGGTTCACCGACGTGTCGGTCCGCTTCGCCACCGGCGACGGTGAGGTGCGCGCCACCTCCGGTGTCACCTTCGACGTCCGGCCGGCCGAGGTGGTCGCCGTCGTGGGGGAGTCGGGGTCGGGCAAGAGCGTCAGCGCGCTCTCCTCGATCGGCCTGCTGCCGAGCAGCGGGCGGGTCGACGGCTCGGTCACCCTGGACGGCCGCGAACTGCTCGGCCTGGACGAGCGGCGAATGCGCTCGGTGCGCGGCAACGACGTCGCCGTCGTCTTCCAGGAGCCGATGACCGCGCTCAACCCGGTCTTCACCATCGGCTGGCAACTGATCGAGGTGCTGCGCCGGCACATGGGCCTGTCCCGGCCGGCCGCGCGCGAGCGCGCGCGGGAACTGCTGGAGCTCGTGGGCCTCCCCGACCCCGGCCGCGCGCTGCGCGCCTACCCGCACCAGCTCTCGGGCGGGCAGCGGCAGCGCGTCGTGATCGCCATGGCGGTGGCGTGCGACCCCAAGGTGCTCATCGCCGACGAGCCGACCACGGCGCTCGACGTCACCGTCCAGGCCGAGATCCTCGATCTGCTCCGCGACCTGCGGGACCGGCTGCGCACCGCCATCGTGCTCATCACGCACGACATGGGCGTGGTGGCCGACCTCGCCGACCGCGTCGTGGTGATGTACCAGGGCGAGATCGTGGAACAGGGCGACGTCCGGCAGGTCCTCACCGCGCCGCGGCACCCCTACACCGCCCGGCTGCTCGCCGCCGTCCCGCATCTCGGCCGCGCCGCCGCACGCGACCGTGCCCGCCCGGAGCCGGGCGCCGCCCCCGCGCGCGGCCGGGACGGCACCGGCGCCGCCCCGGCGCCCGCCCTGGAGGTGCGCGACCTGGTCGTCGAGTACGGGCCGGTCCGCGCGGTCCGTGGGGTGTCGCTGCGGATCGACCCCGGCGAGGTGCTCGGCCTGGTGGGGGAGTCCGGCTCCGGCAAGACCACGGTGGGCCGGTGCGCCGCCGCGTTGCAGCGGCCGACGTCGGGCAGCGTGCACATCGCCGGCCGGGACGTCACCGGCCTGCCGGCCCGCAGGTTGCGCCCGCTGCGGCGCGACTTCAGCATCGTCTTTCAGGACCCGGCGTCCTCTCTGGACCCGCGCATGACCATCGGCGATTCCGTGGCCGAGCCGCTGCGCGTGCACCGCGTCCACCGCGGTGCCGCGCTGGCGGACCGAGTCGCCGAGCTGCTGGACGGCGTGGCGCTGGGGGCGGCGATGCGCGACCGCTACCCGCACGAGCTGTCCGGTGGCCAGCGCCAGCGGGTGAGCATCGCCCGCGCCCTCGCGCTGGAGCCCCGGCTCCTCATCGCCGACGAGCCCACGAGCGCGCTGGACGTCTCCGTGCAGGCCGAGATCCTGGATCTCTTCCTCGATCTGCAGCGGCGGCTGGGGTTCGGCTGTCTGTTCATCAGCCACGACCTGGCGGTGGTGGAGCTGCTGGCCGACCGGGTGGCGGTGATGCGCGACGGCGAGATCGTGGAGTCGGGGCCGACGGCGCAGGTGCTGGGCGAGCCGCGGCACGCCTACACGAAGGCGCTGCTGGCCGCGGCGCCGGTGCCCGACCCGGACCGTCAGCGGGAGCGGCGGACGGCACGGGCGGGCGGATAGCCGGGCCACCCCGCGGCGCCGGTTCCCCGGCCTTCGGGGCTCGGGGCTCGGAGCTCCGGCGCCGCGACCGCCGTGGTGCACAACACGGCGCACGGTCGTGTTGCTGACGCCGTACGTGCGGCACATCTGCGCTTCGCTGGGAAGCGCGCCTCGGCCGCAAGTTCCCCGCTCGTGATCTTTTCGCGCAGGTCGGCGACGATTCGCGCGTACTGGGGCGGAACGCGCTGCATCATCCGCCTCCACCCGGAGTGCCCAGTCGAGACACTGCAGGGGCTGGCAGAGTTCTCCTACCTCCAAATCGTCTGCCACTTTCGTGCCGCCACCAGCGAGGGCGTGCACCTGGGGGCTCGCCATCCACGTAACAACCCCGTCCGGCCCTCCACCGGAACATTCGTCCACCGCGACCACCGCCGCCGACCCGCCCAGCTCGCCGTGTCCCACCCGCGGCTTCTCCGCGTCGATGGACACGACCTGCACGTCGAAGACCTCGACGCCATCGACGGAACCCCTGTCATCGACATCGCACCGTGGTCCTCCGAATTCGGCCCTCGGGGCGAGATCCGGGAACCGGCCTGGCCGGGCCAGATGCTCACGGACTATTGGGCACAAGCTCCCGAACCCGAATGGTCGGGACGGACATCGACGGGGTCAACGGCGGGAGCGAGCGGCGCCTGCTCCCCTCGCGCGGATAACGGCGGGCCTCGCGCGGCTGAGCGACGTGCGTGTCAGCACGCCGCCGCGGCACCCCGTCCGCCGGGGATGTGAGCACCATCCCCGGGCGGTGCGGCGTGGACGGGGCTCCGCCGTCCCCTGCGCGGAGCCCCGTGGTCGGCCGGTCAGCCCCAGGGGAGCAGCCCCGGGAGGCGCCGCTGTCCGCCGTTCGGCGTCGCGGCGGGGTCCGCCGTCGCGCCGGAGGTCGTCTCCCGGCCGACTCGTACCATGCCGAGCACCTGCTCCACCACCGGCGCGGGCGTCAGCGTGACGACCAGGTCCTCGACCTGCTCGGCCGGAACGCCCAGCTGACCGGCGCACAGCGCGACCGCGTCCGTGCGGGATGCCGTGGCCGGATGCCGCGCGGGCTCGGCGGCCGGGGCGGGTCCGGCGGGGGCGGCCGCGGCCGCGGGCGCCGGTTCGCCGGCGACGTCGACCGCCCCGGTGCCGCCGGGCGCGGTGATGTGCGCGACCAGGCAGCGCCGCACCGCGTCGCGGTCGTCGGCCGTCGCGGTGCCGGCGGGTGCGCTCGGCGTCCGCGCCGCCGCGCTTCGTGCGGCGGCGGGCTGCTCTGCGGTCGCCGGGGCGTCCGGGTCGGGTCGCGGCGTCGCCAGCGGGTCCGGTGGCGTCTGCGCCGGCTGCTCGGCGGGCGCCTGGCCGTCCTGCCCGCTCTGAGTCGCGGCGGGCTCGGAGGCGGCCGGCGTCGGCCGCACCGGCTCCGCCGGTGCCGGTTCGGCGCCGTCGGCGGGCGCCACCGATTCCGCCGCCGATTCCGGCGCGGCTTCCGGTTCTGCCGTGGGAGCGGCCGGAGCCGGGTCCGCGCCGTCCTGCGGCGCGGTGGTGACGGGTGCCGGGCTCGGTGCGGCGGGTGCCGGGGTGGACGGTTTCGGTGGCGTGGCCGGCCTGGGGAGCAGGGTCAACGGCCAGATGGCCGGCAGTTCGGCTTCGCCCTGCCGTGGGCGGATCCCGGCGGCCATCGCGGTGAGCTGGTCCTGCGTCCCGTTCTCGGGACGCAGGTGCACCCCGATCGCGACGCCCGGCTCCTCGACCCAGAACAGTTCGCCGGTTGCCCGGGAAAGGTAAGCGGTGCGTCCATTGTTCTTTACCGTCTCCAGTGTCGCGGTGTCCAGATGCGGGAACTCGGCGGTGCGCAGGTCGTCCAGGTCGGCCAGCCGGGCATGCCGGAGCACCGCGACCTTGCCGGCGACCTCCCCGGCGCCCGCCACCCACGAGACCTGCGAGACACGGTTGCCGCCGAGGTCGGTGCTGGACCGCGCGGAGATCCCGAGTCCGTCCAGGCCCGGCGGCAGGTAGCCGACCTCGAAACCGTCCAGCATGTAGGACGCGAACAACCGGGTCGGCTGCCCGATCTCCGGGCGCCCGGACCGGTCCTCCGCGGCCAGTGCGGCCGGTGCGCCGAACGCCGCCGCCCCGGCCACCGACGCCGCCCCGGCCAGCGCGATCCACCCTGTGTACCGCTTGCGCATGTGAGACCTCTCGTGCGACGAATGACTACATAGAGTGTTCTTAGCCGGACGGAGGGCGACGATACATGCCATCGCAGCCAAGAAACACACAGTAAGTCACCAAAAGCGCACAATGTGTGGCTCGTCGTGCCGGTGCGCGCGCCGTCCTCCCCTTCGCGGGCGGAGTTCGCCGCGGCGGCAGCGACGCATCGCCCGCTCGACACCTCGCGGTAACCGAGCGAGCAGAACCTGGGACGGTCAGTGAGGCTGACCTTTGATGGGAGTGCCATGTTGAAACGGCTGGGGTTCGTCGTGGCGACGCTCGCCTTCACCCTCGTGGCGGGCGGTGGGCCGGTCACGGCCGCACCCGCCTCCGCCACTGACCGGGACGCCGTGCGATCCGCCGGTGCCCACTCCGCTGTCACCGCGGTCGCCCACCGCGGGGCCTCCGCCTACGCCCCCGAGAACACGCTCGCCGCCATCGAGGAGGCGGCCGACCGCGGCGCCCGGACCGTCGAGGTCGACGTGCAGCGCACCAAGGACGGGCATCTGGTGCTGATGCACGACACCACACTGACCCGCACCACCAACGTCGCGTCCGTCTACCCCGGCCGCGCGTCCTACCGGGTCGACGACTTCACGCTGGCGGAGATCCGCCGGCTGGACGCCGGCTCCTGGTTCGACCCGGAGTTCCGGGGCGAGCGCGTGCCCACCCTCCAGGAGGGACTCGACACCCTGCGGGCGAACCGGCTCAACCTGATGCTGGAGCTGAAGTCCCCCGAGCTCTACCCCGGCATCGAGCAGCAGGTCGCCGACACCTTCAAGCGCAACCCGCGCTGGCTGGTCCCGGCCGCGCCCGGCCGTGACCCCCGGCTCATCATCCAGAGCTTCAACTGGGAGTCGGCCCGCACCTCACACGACCTCCTCCCGGACGTCCCGCACGGGCTGCTCGGCGTGGTGCCCCGCGACGAGATCGCCGGGTACGCCGAGTGGGCCGACCAGATCAATCCGAGCCACACCCGGATCGACGCGAGCTACGTCGAGGCGGTGCACGACGCGGGCATGGAGACCTTCGTCTACACCGTGAACGAGCAGGCCGCCATGCGCGCGGCCCTCGACAAGGGGGTCGACGGCATCATCTCCGACTACCCCGACGTCCTGCTCAAGGTCATCGCCGAGCACACCGCGCGCAGCGCCGCGTGACCTCTGCGCCGGACGCGGCGCCCCGGCGTGATCGCCGGGGCGCCGCGGCGTTTCCCGGTCCGTGCCGTACCGCGCCCGCGCGGGTGTCAGGACCGGGGTCGCCCGGGAACGCCCGGGCGGCGCTGCCAGGGCCGCGGCCCGTCCATGGGCCGGTACTCCACCCCGAGCGCGTCCAGCCGCGTCAGATGGGCGTCCAGCCGCGGCCGGAACCGGGCGTAGTCGCGTTCCCCGTGCGACCACGCCACCTCGGCGAACGCCGACAGCCGGGGGAAGACCATGTAGTCGACCGTGCGCGGCGAGTCCATGTGCTCGGTCCACACGTTCACCTGGGCGCCGAGCACGTGCGCGGCCTCGTGGGCGGCCAGCTCGGCCGGGACGGGTTCGGCGGCGTAGACGTCGGCCACGGTCAGCAGGGTGCCGACCGGGATCGGCTCCTCGTCCGACTCCGACTGCCGGTAGTCGAGGTAGGAGGTGGCGGTCGGGCACATGACGACGTCGTGCCCGGCGCGGGCCGCGGCCACGCCGCCGCTGGTGTCCTGCCAGGAGAGCACGGTCGCGCCCGGAGCCAGCCCGCCCTGCAGGATCTCGTCCCAGCCGAGCAGCCGACGGCCGCGCGCGGTGAGGTGCGCGTCGAGCTGCCGGACGAACCAGCTCTGCAGCTCCTCCTCGTCGGCCAGCCCCTCCTCGCGCATCCGGCGCCGCGCGGCCGGGCTGGCGCGCCACTGGGTCTTGGGGCACTCGTCGCCGCCCACGCAGACGTACTCACCGGGGAACAGCTCGATGACCTCGTCGAAGACGTCGCGGTAGAAGTCCAGCGTGGCGTCGTCGACGTTCAGGACGTGCTCGATGATGCCCCACTCGCGGCCGACCTCCAGCTCGCCGCTCTCGCCGAGCCAGGGGTAGGCGGCGATGGCCGCCTGGGAGTGGCCGGGCACGTCGATCTCGGGGACGACGGTGATGTGCCGGGCCGCCGCGTAGGCCACGATCTCCCGGATGTCGTCCTGGGTGTAGTACCCGCCGTGCGGGCGGCCGTCGAAGGTCGCCGCCGCTCCCGCGCCGACCTGGCTCTCCCGCCGCCACGCGCCCACCTCGGTGAGCCGGGGGTAACGCCTGATCTCCAGGCGCCACCCCTGGTCGTCGCTCAGGTGCAGGTGCAGCACGTTCAGCTTGTGCAGGGCGAGCAGGTCGATGAACCGGAGCACCTCCCGCTTGGGCAGGAAGTGCCGGGCGACGTCGAGCATGCAGCCGCGCCAGCCGAACCGCGGCCGGTCGCGGACCTCCACGCGTGGCAGCCGCCAGGCGGGCCCGGCCGACGGCGCCCGCCGGTACGCCGACGCGGGCAGCAGCTGGCGCAGGGTCTGCGCGCCGTAGAACACGCCGGCCGGGTCGTGCCCGGTGATGTGGGCGTCCCGGCCGTCCACCCGCAGCAGGTAGCCTTCGGGGCCCAGCCCGGCGGTGCCGTCGACGGCGAGGCGGATCACGGGCGGCGCGTCGCCGGGAACGGCCGCCGCGGTGTGCGGCGGCAGCGGCCAGCCGGTCGCGGCGCCGAGTTCGGCGCGCAGCCATGCGGCGGTACCGGCGGACGCCGCGTCGGCCGCGATCTCGGTCGCGGGGGTGAGCTCCGGCTCCGCACCGTCGTGGTGGGCGAGCTCCGCTGGACGGGGCAGCAGCGCGGGAGGATCCGCGGGAGCGCTCATCGTGCCACCACCGGTATCTCGTACCGCTCCTTGACCAGGTCGGTGTGCACCCACGTCTCGGTGACCCGCACCCCCGAGACCGCGCGCAGCCGTTCGAAGGTGCTGTGCAGGTCCGGCAGTGACTCGGCGGTGACGGTGCCGATCCCGTCGGCGCGGCCGAGCCCGCGGGTCAGGTGGCTGATCCGCCGCCAGGACGCGATCTCGGCGAGCGCGTCGCCGCCGCCGCGTTCCAGCCGCAGCGCGAAACCGCCGAGCCGCCCCAGGCCCAGGGCCAGCGGGTGCACCAGGGCGGTGACCCGCACGACGGCGGCCTCCATCAGCCGCAGCACGCGCCCGCGCACCGCGCCGGGGGACAGCCCGACCGCGGCCGCCATGTCGGCGAACGACGTCCGCCCGTCGTGTTCCAGCAGTTCCAGCAGCCGCGCGTCGATCCCGTCGAGTTCGATCCGCGGCGGATGCGGCGGGCCGGCGTAGGGGTCCTTGACGACGTCGGTGTAGAAGACCGCGCTCACGTCGCGGACGCCCGGCACCGTGCGGACCTCGGCGATGCTCTGGGCGAGCGTCGACGGGTCGGCGGCGCACACCTCGGCGACCAGCGGGAACCGGCCCGCCACGAGGCTGACGGTCGTCACACGGGGCAGCGCGGCGATGGCGGCCGCCACGGGGGTGGAGCGTCCGGTCACGTCGATCGCGAGGTGCGCCAGCGCGCCGATGTCGCGCGCGGCGGGGTGTGCCACCCCGACCACCCGGATGGCGTCGGTCTCCAGGAGCCGGCGCACCCGCAGCCGGGTCGCGGCCCGGGAGAGGCCGACCCGCCCGGCGAGGGTCTCGAAGGCCAGCCGGCCGTCTTTCTGCAGTTCACGAACGATCGCCGCGTCTGTGGCGTCGAGATCAAGCCCGCGCACTCATTCACCTGTTCTGGTTGGGGGATGTCGCCCAATTGTGCCCGTGGGGCGCGATCCTCCGGAAGGAGGCATTCGCGGTACGGACCCGCAATGTCACCTCTGGTGATGTGACGGAGGTCGCAATGGACCGCTCTTTACCATTGAATGCCCTGGTCGTGGCGATCCTGTGCGGCGTGTCCAAGATGGCCGGTTTCGGCCCTCTGTTGCGACGGACTACCAAAGGGTAGTTTTCAGGATTACCGACGCATCGTTGACCTTCGGGAGGTGGCTCGTGGCTGCTCCGTACGTGGTCATCACGGACACCGGGCGGCTCGACCCGGCGCCCGCCGTGGAGCTGCTGACCAGTGAGGGCTGCGCGGTGCGGGTGCTGGGCACGACGGACGCCGGGCGCATCGCCGCCGAGGCGGCCGAGGCCACCGCGCTCGTCGTCCACGACGCCGAGATCGACGCCGCGCTGCTGGACCGCCTCCCGCGCCTCCGGCTCGTCGTCACCATGGCCGCCGGCACCGGCAACATCGACCTGCCGGCCGCCGAGCGGCGCGGGCTGTGGATCGCCCGCGTTCCCCAGCAGGTGGCGGTCGACCAGGTCGCCCACCACGCGCTGGCGCTCGCGCTCGCCCAGCTGCGCCGCGCCGCGACGGCCCGGCCCGGCCTGCTGCCCGGCGGCCGCCGCCCCTGCGACCTCACCCTCGGCCTGTTCGGCTTCGACCCCGTGGCCCGGCGGCTGGCGCACCTCGCCGCCCCGCTGTTCGCCCGGGTCGTCGGAGTACCGGCCGCGGGAGCCTGGCCGGCCGGAGTCGACGTCCGCACCCCCGGCGAGGTGCTGGCGGCCGGTGACGTCGTCTCCCTGCACCTCCCCCTCACCGCCGAGACCACCGGGGTGATCGACGCCGCCGCCATCGCCGGTATGCGCGACGGCGCCGTGCTGGTGAACACCGGTAGCCACCTGCTCGCCGACCGCGCCGCGCTGCTCACGGCGCTGCACACCGGCAAGCTCGCCGGGGTCGCCACCGGCCCCATCCCGGCGATGGAACCGCACGCGCGCGAGAACTGCCCGCTGCGCAGCCACCCGGCCGTGCTCATCTCCCCGCACCGCCCGGCGCGGCCGGGCCCGCACACCGCCGACCTCCTCGTCCGCCTGGCCCGCAACATCACCAGCTGGCGGGACCGCGGCATCCCCCTCGACCCGGTGGCCCGCCCCGCCGAGGAGCCGCCGCGCGAGCTCGCGCTCAGCGGCTGAGCGGCCGGACACCGCCTCCCACGGCGCCCCGCTACGCTCGGGAACCGTGAACCGGATCCTCGCGACGGTCCTCGTCGTCCTCTCCTCCGCCGTCGTCCTCGTCCTGGAGGTCACGGTCACCCGGCTGGCCGCCCCCTACGCCGGTGACACCCTGGAGACCTACACCGCGGCCATCGGGGTCGCCCTCGCGGCGATCGCCCTCGGCAGCAAGCTCGGCGGCGACGCGGCGGACCGCCGCCCGCCCGCCCGGCTGCTGGGGCCGCTCCTGATCTTCGGGGGCGGGCTCACCATGCTCGCCCGGCCGATCGTGCTCGCCATCGGCCCGCCCCTCACCGGAGCGGGCCCGATCACCGCGCTGCTGCTCGTCACCTCCAGCATCGCCGCGCCGGCGGCCCTGCTCTCGGCGGTCACCCCGGTGGTCGTCAAGACCCAGCTGGCCGACCTGGAGCGGACCGGCAGCACGGTGGGGCGGATCAGCGCCTGGGGCACGGTGGGCGCGCTCGCCGGGACGTTCCTGACCGGCTACGTCCTCATCGCCGCGCTGCCGGTGTCGGCGGTGCTCCTGGCCACCGGCGGCGCGCTCGTCCTGGTGGGGGCCGTCCTGCTGCTCCGCGACGGCCTGCCGCGCGGCCTGCGCGCCGGGTCCGCCATGGCGGCGGTGCCCGTACTCGGCGCTGGGCTGCTGGTCGCCACCCCGTCGCCGTGCGACGCCGAGACCGCCTACTACTGCGCCCGTGTCACGGCCGACCCCGAACGCCCCACCGGGCGGGTGCTGTACCTGGACGACCTGCGCCACGGCTACGTCGACACGGCGGACCCCGCCCACCTGGAGTTCGCCTACACCCAGTGGTTCGCCGCCGCCGTCGACAGCTACCCCCACACCGCCGGGGACCGCCCGCTGACCGCCCTGCACGTCGGAGGAGGGGCGTTCACCATGCCCCGCTGGCTGGCCGCGACCCGTCCCGGATCCACCAGCGAGGTGCTGGAGGTCGACCCGGCCGTCACCGAGCTGGCCCGCGAGGAGCTGGGGCTGCGCACCGGTCCCGAGCTCGTGGTGCGCGAGGGCGACGCCCGCATCGGCATCACCGAGGCGGCCACCGACGGCTTCGACGTCATCGTCGGCGACGCGTTCGGTGGTCTCAGCGTCCCCTGGCACCTGGCCACCGCGGAGTTCACCGCCGAGGTCGACCGCGCGCTGCGGGCGGACGGCCTCTACGTCGTCAACGTCATCGACCGCGGCCCCCGTGACTTCCTCGCCGCGGAGGTGGCCACCATCGCCACCGTGTTCGAGCACGTGGCGCTGGTCGCCGACCGGGGCGGGCTCGACGGCGAGACGGGCGGCAACCACGTGATCGCCGCCGCGCACCGCCCCATCGACCCGGCCGCGCTGGACGCCGCGGTCGCCGGTCTCGGCCACCCCGGCGAGGTCGCCGGCCCCGATCGCCTCACGGCCTGGGCCGAGCGCGGTCAGGTCCTCACCGACGACCACGCGCCGGTCGACCAGCTGCTCACCCCCTACCTTTCCTGACCCGGCCCCCGGCCGCCCTGCCCGCCGCGCCCCGGACCGCCCCCGGACGCGTCCCCGAGACGCCGCCCGGGGGTTTCCCGGATCGGTCCCGGGCTTCTCCCGCCTGGCCGTTGACCTCGGCCGACCCCCGGCGGTTCAGTGGCGGTGGACGCCCACCCGCGGCCGCCGCGACCCGGAGCCGGTGTGCGGAGGACCACCTCCGACGTCACCAATTTTTGCCGAAACCTTTCCCTGCAGGCTCCATCCCGTGGCCCGCGCGACAGGCGGCCGGGCTATCTACGGTGAAGAGCCATGGCGATCGCCGGCGGAGGGGGAGAACGGGTGCGGTCAGGCGTACGGGCACGGGCGGCGGACCGGCCGGCCGGGGCGCCGGCACCAGGACCCGATGGTGGGGCCGGCACTACCCGAGTTCGGGTACTGCCTGTATCCCCCGTTTACCCCCTCACTCCGTACGGTGCTGAGAGTGGCGGCGCCCGATCCGGTGCCGCACCGACCGGAAGGAGGATCGCCGTGCGCGACGACGGGCACCGGAAGCCGCCCCGACCCGCCGGAACGGGGTCGCCATGCTGATCTGGTCGGTACTGCTGGCGGTCACCGGCGCCTTCTGCCTGGCCCTCGGTTCGGCGCTGCAGGAGCGCGACGCGGTCCGTGCCCCCGGGCACCGCATCGCGCGGGCCGGGTTCCTGCTGCACCTGCTGCGGCGGCCGCGCTGGCTCCTCGGCACGCTCGCCGCGGCCACCGGTGTCGCGCTGCACCTCGTGGCGCTCAGCGGCGCGCCGCTCACCATCATCCAGCCGATCGGCGTCACCGGTCTGCTGTTCGCCATCGTGCTGTCGGCGGTGTTCAACCGGCGCCGCGTCCGGGCCGGGGAAGTGGCCGCCGGTGCGGCGGTCATGGCCGGGCTCACCGGGGTGCTGCTGCTGTTCCCGCACTCCTCCGCGGCGCCGGTCATGCCGACGGGCACCGCGGTGCTGCTGGTCGCCGCCGTCGTGGTGCTCGGCGCGGCAGGGTACGCGGCGGCGCACTGGATCCCGGCCGGCACCCGCGCCGTGCTGCTCGCGGCCCTCGGGGGCGTCGCGCTCGGCACGACGTCGGCGTTGGCCCGGGTCGTCGCCGCGGCCACGGCGAGCGACGTCACCGCGGTGTTCAGCTGGCTGACGGTCCTGGCCGTCGCGGTGGCGGTGTTCGGCGGCCTGCTCCAGCAGAACGCCTACCGGACGGGGCACTTCGCCGCGGCCTACGCGACGCTGCTGGTGGTCGACCCCGTCACCGGGGCCGCCATCGGCACGCTGCTGCTCGGAGAGGGCGTCCCGGCCACACCGGCGGACCGGTTGCTGGCCGCCGGCTCGGCCGTCCTGGCCATCGCCGGCACCGCCGTGCTGGCCCGGGCGAAGAACCGCAACCCCGAGGCGATCCGGCGGCCGCCGGAAAACCCTACTAGGCCCGGATCCGATCTGGTCCACACGAATTCAGGAGAAGTCTCATGACGGCCACCCAGCGTTCCCGCAGCCCTCTCGGCCAGGCGAGTCGCGCGGACGACTCGCCGCGCCGGATCCTGATCGGGACGGACACCTACCCGCCGGACGTCAACGGGTGCGGCTACTTCACCCACCGGCTGGCCACGGGCCTGGCGGCCCGCGGCAACGACGTGCACGTGGTGTGCGTCTCGGCCGACGGGCCACCGCGCATCGAGTACCGCGACGGTGTCACCCTGCACCGGCTGCGCTCGGCATCGGTCCTGGTCCATCCGTCGATGCGCGTCGCGGTCCCCCTGGGCGTCACCGGGCACGTCGCCCGGCTGATCGACCGGCTCGCCCCGCACGTCGTGCACGCGCAGAGCCACTTCACCATCAGCCGCGCGGCCATCCGGTGCGCGAAGCGCTCGGGGACCCCCGTGGTGCTGACCAACCACTTCATGCCCGACAACCTCTTCGCGCACGCCTACGTCCCCGAGCGGCTGCACCGCGTGGTCGGCTCGGCCGCCTGGCGTGACATGGTCGCGGTGGCCCACGAGGCCGACTACGTCACCACCCCCACCGCGCGGGCCGCCGAACTGCTCGCGGGCAAGGGCTACACCCGGCCGATCGAGGCGGTCTCCTGCGGTATCGACCTGCAGCGTTTCCACCCGCGGCCCGCCGAGCGCCGCACGGCGCGGGCCCACTTCGGGCTGCCGGACCGGCCGACCATGCTGTTCGTCGGCCGGCTGGACGTGGAGAAGCGCATCGACGAGCTGATCCGTGCGCTGCCGCGGGTGCTCAACCGGCAGGACGTCCAGCTCGCGCTGGCCGGCACGGGACAGCGTGAGGGCGAGCTGCGTCGGCTCGCCGACGACCTCGGCGTGGCCGACCGCGTGCACTTCCTGGGGTTCGTCCCGGATTCCGACCTGCCGCTGACGTACGTGGCGGCCGACCTTTTCGCCATCGGCAGCGTCGCCGAGCTGCAGAGCATCGCGACCCTGGAGGCGATGTCCACCGGGCTGCCGGTGGTGGCCGCCGACGCGCTCGCGCTCCCGCACCTGGTGCGCCCGGAGCGCAACGGCTACCTGTACCCGCCCGGCGACATCTCCGTGCTGACCGAGCGGATCGTCGCGGTGCTGGAGTCGGCGGAGCGCCGCGCGGCGATGGGGACGGCCAGCCGGGAGATCGCGGCGCAGCACGACCACGAGCGCTCGCTGGACCGGTTCGAGGAGATCTACGCCGAGGTGCGGCCGGGCCGCTCGGGTTCGCCGGCCCGGCGCCGGACGGTCGTCGGCCTGCCGCAGGCGCGCGTGCGCACCGTGAAGGCTGCGTAGCCGGCGGCCGGGGCCCGGCACGAGGGCGCGCATGGCCGCGCGGTGCCGTGCCGTTCGCGAGGGGGCCGGGAGCCGTTCGGTGTGTCCGTCCGAACGGTGCCCGCGACATGCCGTTCTCGTCCGGCCTCACAATTCGGTCATCTGGCACTTTCCGCACTTTTTGCGCCGACCTTCGGTGGGGCGGCGGGGCCTGGGATAAACACACGGTGTGTGGTTCGTAGCGGGAATCCGGCTGGGCGCGGGGACTGTCGTGGACGTCCTGGCCGCGCGGATCCGGCACGCCGAGCACGCGGCGCGGACCTCCGAGGACGCCATGCTGGAGTTCGAACGCGACCACACCCGTCTCCAGGACGAGGTGCACCGGCTGGAGGCCGAGCTCGCCGAGTTGCGGGTCCGCCGAATCGAGGCGTACACCCGCTGGTGGAACGCGCGTGACGACCGCGACCGGCAGCGGCACGTCGCCCGCCGGCTGCGGCGCCGGCTCGAACGCGTCCAGCGGCGCGGCCGGGTGTTCGACGGCCGCGCCGAGGGATGCGAGGGGTGTTAGGGCCGTCAGGGTGGGCGGTGCCGGATGCCCGGCCCCGCGGCCTCAGGGGGACGCCCGGCGCGGCACGCGGCTCCGGGCCCCCGTCCGCCGGGCGGCTCCGCCGTGGCGGCCACGGACCGCGCCGGTCACGCCGCCCCGCGCGGCTCGGGCGGCAAGGGCCGCTCACCGAGCACCGAGTCCAGCGTCCGCTGCACGTCGCGGGCGGCCGCGTAGCACGCCTCCAGCGTGACCCGGATCGCCGGCCGCTGCACGCTGGTGGCCCGCACCACCGCGTAGACGTCGCGGATCGGCGCGTCATGCGGCAGCCGGCGGTAGGCCAGGCCCCCCGGACCCGACAGCACCGCGAGCGAGGGCACCACGGCGATGCCCACGCCCCGGGCCACCAGGTTGAGGATCGTGCCCGGCCCCTCGAACTCCCAGGCGGCGGCCGGCGCGCCTCCGACATCGGCCAGCAGCCGGTCCGTGGCGGTCCGCGACGGTTCACCGTGCGGGGCCGCCAGCCATGACTCGTCCCGCAGCCGGCGCAGCTCCACCGGCCGCTCCGGATCGGCCAGCGGATGCTCGGCCGGGACCGCCAGCACCATCGGTTCGTGCAGCAGGGGATAGAACCGCAGCTTGCCGGTGGTGGTCGCCGGTCGGTGGCCGGACCAGTCGTCCACCAGCGCCATGTCCACCTCGCCCGCGGCGACCTGCCGGCGGCCGCCGTGCGCCGCGCTCTGCCGGAGCACCAGCTGCATGCCCGCGTGCTCACGCAGGCTCTGGGCCAGCGCGGGCGCGAACGCGACCGCGGCCGTGGGAAAGGCGGTGACCGTGACCCGGCCCATGGCGACCCCGGTCTGCGCCGCCATCACCGACTCGGCGGCCTCCACCATGGCCAGGATCTGCTCGGCGTGGGCGGCGAGGAGCCGTCCGGCGTCGGTCAGCTCGGCGCTGCGCGCGGTGCGGTCCAGCAGCTGGGTGCCGACCTCCCGCTCCAGTGTCGCCAGCTGCTGGGAGACGGCGGAGGGCGTGTACCCCAAGGCGGCGGCGGTCGCCGCGATCGTGCCGCGGTGGGCGAACTCACTCAGCAGTTGCAGGCGGCGGATGTCGAGCATAAGAAAAGTTTAAGCTGGCCATCGAAAAGGGCCGCTTGTGCTGATGGCCGCAAATGGGCAGGGTTGATGACGGGCCGGTCGTGCGCAGCGCGCTGACCGGCCGGAACGTCCACCGGAGCATGCGGAGCTGATCTCTCCATGTCTGTCACCGTGTCCGCCACACTCGCCGTCAACGAGGCCCTGAGCGAGCGGCGGCGTCAGGGGCTGCCGGTCCTGCCGATGGGATTCGGCGAGGCCGGGCTGCCCGTCCACCCCGCCCTGCGGGCCGCTCTCGCGGCGGGAGGTGACAGGAACGCCTACGGGCCGGTCGCCGGTTCCCCGGACCTGCGCGCGGCGGCGGCCGGGTACTGGGACCGCCGGGGCCTGCCCACGGACCCCGAACTCGTGGTCGCCGGCCCGGGCAGCAAGCCGCTGCTGTACGGCCTGCTGCTGAGCATCGGCGGCGACGTCGCGGTCCCGGCGCCGAGCTGGGTGAGCTACGCGGCGCAGGCGCAGCTCGCCGGGCACCGCCCGCTGCCGGTGCCCACCCTGCCCGGCCAGGGTGGCGTCCCCGACCCCGACCTGCTGCGTATCGCCGTGACCGAGGCCCGTGCCGCCGGCCGCGACGTGCGCGCGGTGATCGTCACCACGCCCGACAACCCCACCGGGACCGTCGCGGCGCGCGGCACGACGGAGCGCCTGGCGCGGACCGCCCGCGAACTCGACCTGGTGGTGATCTCCGACGAGATCTACCGCGACCTCGTCCACGACCCCGCCACGACCGTGCCCAGCGTGGCCGAGGCCGCGCCCGAGCGGACCGTGATCACCAGTGGCCTGAGCAAGAGCCTGGCGCTGGGCGGCTGGCGGATCGGCGTCGCCCGGCTGCCGGACAGCGCGCCCGGCCACCGGCTGCGCGCCGACCTGCTCGGGGTGGCCAGCGAGATCTGGTCCAGCCCGGCGGCGCCCGTCCAGCAGGCCGCCGCCTACGCCTTCACCGAACCGGCCGAGATCACCGACCATGTCCGCCGCAGCGCCCGTCTGCACGGCATCGTGGTCCGCGAGGTCGCCCGGCGGTTCACCGATGCCGGCGCCCTGGTGGCGGCCCCGAGCGCGGCGTTCTACCTCTACCCCGACCTGGAGGGCGCGCGGGCGCGGCTGGCCGCCGACCACGGGGTGACCACCGGCCCAGGACTGGCCCGGCTGCTGCTCGACCGGTACGGGGTCGGCACGCTGGCCGCCGCGGAGTTCGGCGAGAGCCCGCACGCGCTGCGGCTGCGGGTGGCCACCAGCCTGCTCTACGGCGACACCGAGGCGGAGCGCTTCGAGGCGCTCGCCGCCGGTGACCCGGTCGCGCTGCCGTGGATCCGGGCGCACCTGGACCGGCTGGACGAGGTCCTCGCCGAGGTCACGCGGCCGGCGGCGGCACCGGTCGCCGCTCCGCACTGACCGGCACCCCGGCCGGTGCCGTCGGCCCGGCCGCGATCACCGCCCGGTAGTGGCCGAGCAGCAGGTCGTTGACCGACTCCCACGTCCGGGCCCGCACGCTGGGGCGCGCGGCGTCGGCGAGGCGGCGGCGCAGCTCGGGGGCGGCGGCCAGTCGCTCCACGGCCGCGCGGGGGCCGTCCGGCTCCTCGGCCGGGAACAGCAGGCCGTTGCGTCCGGGTTCGACCAGGTCGAGCGGCCCGCCTGCGGCCGGCGCCACCACCGGGACCCCGGAGGCCAGGGCTTCCTGGATCGCCTGGCAGAACGTCTCGTCGGCGCCGGTGTGCACGAAGAGGTCCAGGCAGGCGTAGGCGCGGGAGAGCTCCGCGCCGGAGAGCAGGCCGAGGAACTCCGCCCCGGGCAGCGCCCGCTCCAGCCGGGCGCGCTCGGGGCCGTCGCCGACGACCACCAGCCGCACGCCGGGCAGGTCGGCGACCCGGGTGAGCAGATCTACCCGCTTCTCCTTGGACAGCCGGCCGACGTAGCCGACGATGAGTTCCCCGTTCGGGGCCAGCCGCCGGCGCAGCGCGTCGTCGCGGTGCCGGGGATGGAAGCGCTCGGTGTCCACGCCGCGCGGCCACAGGCCGAGCCGGGGGAAGCCGCGCTCGGCCAGGTCCCGCAGCGTGGCGGAGGAGGGGGCGAGCGTCCGGTCCACCGCGGCGTGCAGCCGGTGCAGGTAGGACCAGATGAGGTCCGTGCGCGGGATGCCGTGCCGCCGGGCGAACCCGGCCAGGTCGGTCTGGAAGGCCGCGACGGTCGGCCACGCCCACCGTTGGGCGGCGACCAGTGCCGCATGCCCGAGCAGCGCGGGTGACGCCAGGTGCACGACGTCGGGGGCGAACCCGCGCAGCAGGATCGAGACCAGCCGGGGCGACGGGATGGCGAGCGGAAAGGTGCGGTAGCCGGGCAGCGGGACGCTCGGCAGCCGCAGCACCGGGAAGCCGGCGTAGCCGGTGGGGCCGGCACCCGGCGCGATGATCACGGCACGGTGGCCGCGCTCGGCCAGGTGCTCGGCTACACGGCAGACCGAGTTGCTGACACCGTTGAGCTGGGGAAGGAACGACTCCGCCACCAGGGCGACACGCAGCGGCGGCGTGGAAGGGGGAAGGGGGGCGGGGGCGGCTGGCATGGGACTCCTCCGGCAGCCGGGGTACGACCGGGCGGGCCACCCGGTCCGACGAACGCGCCGCCACCGACGCTAAGCGGGGGACGTTAATGCGGCCGGGGGGCACGGTGAACGACGGGCACCGAGCACTCGATCGGGCGGCGACGGCGACACGCGGCGTTCGCTCCGGCCATCCTCCGATGTCTCCTCCGGGACCGTCAGGACGGCGATCCTGCTCGGGAACGCGCTCGCCGGTGGCGCTCCGCCAAGCGTCTTGTGGCCGCCGCCGTGGGGATGTCGCCGAGTTTCTTGACGTCGACGTGCACGAAGTCGTCCGGCGCGGCGCGTTCGTAGCGGCGGATCACCCGGCCCGGAACCGCTCAGCGGCGCGTGCCGGTGTCCAGCCGTCCTCGACCGCGCAGCGGGCGAGGGCGAGGCTGCCGGTGCGGGTGAGGCGGGCGTTGGGGTGGGCACGGAGGACCTTCGGGGTTCGGGGGGACGTCAGAGATCCACACGGGTACCGGAGGCCCTCTTGTGTTGTTCAGCCGGGGGCGGCGTTACCGACCTCAGTGGTCAGTACATGTGGTCCCGGCGTTCGTGCGGTTCGGCGTGGAACGGGGCGGGCGGGGGCCCGGCCGTCCGCGCGGACGCGGTCGGCGAGCCGGTCGGCAGGCGTGGCGATGAGCGCGGTGCCGCGGCGTTGCTGAAGGTGGAGGCGATCCGCCGGTCCGCCGAGCCGGACACTCTTGCCGCCCAGTGACCCCCTCCGGCCTGATGCGCCGTGCCCGCCGCCGTGGCGCGGCAGGCGCATCTGGCCTGCTCGAACGAAACCGGATCGTTGACGTTGCCCGCCGTGACCGGCACCGCCATCGGCGGCCCACGCCCCGCCACCCCCGGCGGCGCCTTGGCGGTCGGCCCGCCCTGTGACGGCCCGTCCCTTCCTGTCCTGCTCGCCGGGTCCGTTGATCGATCCGGCCGATCACCCCGCCGTGGGGATCGTCGAGACGCCGGTCTGTGCCGAACCGTACGCGTTCACGGAGGTCACGGCTCCGCCCAACGGAGCCGAAGAGGGGCGTGATCGTACGTGGTGCTCTTCCGGCCGGGGACACCGAGCGCGCGCCGCACGCCCCGACGGCTGCCGTGCGGGGCCGCGTCCGCCCGGGGCGACGGTGGCGAACGTACCGGGCGGAAGCCGGGATCGCGGTGCCGTGCCTGGCCGGGCGCCCAGAACGCGCCACCGCCCCCGGGCCCCGTCGGCGCAGGCCGTGGATCGCCGGCGGAGTGATCGCCGCGGACCCGGGAAGCGGGGAACCCGTCGAACCGGGCGAACCGTGATTATCCGAATAACGTCTTGAAAACGGACATTGACCGGGTGGGATCGTGTGACGAGGGTGGCTCTGTGTCCCTCTTCACAGCACTGGATCGGCAACGCACGGTCGCCCCCGCGGGGTACAGCCGGTGGCTCATCCCACCGGCCGCCCTCGCGGTGCACCTGTCCATCGGGCAGGTGTACGCGACCAGCGTGTACAAGAACTCCCTGGTGGCCCACTTCGGCACCGGCCAGACCGCGATCGGCGTGATCTTCAGCATCGCCATCGTCATGCTCGGGCTCTCCGCCGCGGTCGGCGGTACCTGGGTCGAGCGGAACGGCCCCCGCAAGGCGATGTTCGTCTCGGCGGTCTGCTGGTGCACCGGCTTCCTCGTCGCCGCGCTCGGCATCGCCGCCGGGCAGCTGTGGCTGGTGTACCTCGGCTACGGCGTCATCGGCGGCATCGGGCTGGGGATCGGCTACATCTCACCGGTCTCCACGCTGATCAAGTGGTTCCCGGACCGTCCCGGGCTGGCCACCGGGCTGGCGATCATGGGCTTCGGCGGCGGCGCGCTCGTCGCCTCGCCGGTGTCGAACCAGCTCATGGCCTTCTACGACCCGGGCTACGACCCCGGGACGGCCGGTTCGGTCGCCTCCGGCGGCGCGCTGGTCGGGCTGTTCGTCACCCTCGCGCTCGGCTACGGGCTGCTCATGTCCATCGGGGTGCTGCTGATCCGGGTCCCGCCACCGGGCTGGCGGCCGGCCGGGTTCGACCCGGCGCGGCAGCGCTCGGCGCCGATGATCACCACCGCGAGCGTGTCGGCGCGCAACGCCGTGCGGACCCCGCAGTTCTGGCTGCTGTGGCTCGTGCTGTTCTGCAACGTGACGGCCGGCATCGGCATCCTGGAGCAGGCCAGCCCCATGATCCAGGACTTCTTCCGGGGCAACGGCGCGGCCGCGGTCACGGCGGTGGCCGCCGGAGGGTTCGTCGGCCTGCTGTCGCTGTTCAACATGGCCGGCAGGTTCGTGTGGTCCAGCACCTCCGACCTCATCGGGCGCAAGCCGATCTACCTGATCTACCTGGGCGTCGGGGCGATCCTCTACGCCGTGCTGGCCACGGCGGGCGGGCTGTCGCCCTGGCTGTTCGTGCCGCTGGCCTGCGTGATCCTGTCGTTCTACGGCGGTGGGTTCGCCACCATTCCGGCCTACCTGCGCGACCTGTTCGGCACCTTCCAGGTGGGCGCGATCCACGGCCGGCTGCTCACGGCGTGGTCGGCGGCCGGGATCGCCGGTCCGCTCATCGTCAACGCCTTCCTCGACGCCCGGGGCGAGCCCGGCACGCTCACCCAGTCGGCCTACCAGGCGCCGCTGTTCACCATGGTCGGCCTGCTGGTGGTCGGGTTCCTGGCGAACCTGGCCGTGCGCCCGGTGGCTGAGCGGTACCACGAACCGGTCGCCGGGGCGGCCGTGCCCACGGCCGCCGGTGACGCGGCGCCCGAGCCCGTAGCCGCGGACGCTCCGGGCGCGGCGCCCGTGGCACCGGCACGCGGCCGTGTCTGGCTGGTGGTCTCCTGGGCGGTGGTGGGAGTCCTGCTGTGTTATGCGGTGTTCCGTGTGGTGCTCACGGCAACACAGTTGTTCGCGGGTTAAAGTCCTGCTGGGTGGTATAGACCCGAGAGGAGCTTTTCGGTGACTTTGACGGAATGGGCGCGCCGGGTTTGCGCCGAACTCGAATTGTCCGACCAGATCGACAAGGCGGACGTCGATCGCATCCTGGATCTCGCCAAGGACGCCGCCCACTCGGTCGCCCGGCCCGCGGCCCCCCTCACCACCTACCTGCTGGGAATCGCGGTGGGCCGCGGCGCCGACCCCGACGAGGCGGCGGCCCTGGTCAGCCGCCTGGCGCTCGCCCAGGCGGACCCCGAGCAGAGCGGCGGCTGACGCGTCCGGGCGGGTGTCTCCCGAAACAGGGGCGTACGTGGCTTGTGACACGCATGTGACGATTTCATGGCACCCTGTTCGGCGCGCCGCATAATTCCCCATGATTTCCAATTGCGGCGTTGCTTGTCGCGCTCGCTCCGCACCCACCGCACCGAGGACGGGTGCCGGCGAGGCGCCCGCCTCATCTCCTGACAAGGACTTTCCTTCGTGGCACAACTCCAATCCATCCTCGACGCGACGTCGTCGTTCGTCTGGGGCCCCTGGCTACTGATCCCACTGTTGCTGGCCACCGGCATCTTCATGACCGTCCGGCTGGGCGGCATCCAGTTCCGCACCCTCTTCCACGCCCTGTGGCTGGGGCTCTTCCGCCGCACCGAGAAGGGCGCGTCGGGCGGCGACGTCTCGCACTACCAGGCGCTGTCCACCGCCCTGGCGGCCACGGTCGGTGTCGGCAACATCGCCGGTGTGGCCACCGCCATCGGCATCGGCGGCCCGGGCGCGCTGTTCTGGATGTGGGTGACCGGCCTGCTCGGCATGGCCACCAAGTACAGCGAGGCGCTGCTCGGCGTCATGTACCGCCGCCCGGACTCCAAGGGCGAGATGAGCGGCGGACCGATGTTCTACCTCCGGCACGGGCTCGCCGAGAGCAGCGTCTTCGGCGGCCGGCTTCGCGGGCTGGGCACCGTCCTCGGCTTCGCGTTCGCCATCTTCGGGGCGATCGCGGCGTTCGGCATCGGCAACCTCGTCCAGGCCAACTCCGTCGCCGACCAGCTCAACAGCACCTGGAACGTTCCCACCTGGGCCACCGGTGTCGCGCTGGTCCTGGCGACCGCGGCCGTCGGACTCGGCGGGATCAAGTCGATCGGCCGGTTCGCCGGCGCGTTCGTCCCGGTCATGATCATCTTCTACATCATCAGCACCGTCACCGTGCTGCTGATCTTCCTGCCCGAGCTGCCCGGCGCGATCGCCCTGGTGTTCACCGACGCCTTCACCGGGACGGCGGCCACGGGCGGCTTCGTCGGCTCCGGCATCCTGATCGCGATGCAGTACGGCCTGGCCCGCGGCATCTTCTCCAACGAGTCGGGCCTGGGCACCGGCGGCATCGCGGCCTCCGCCGCCAAGACCGAGCAGCCCGTCCGGCAGGCCATGGTCTCGATGACCCAGACGTTCATCGACACGATGATCATCGTCACCCTGACCGCGCTGTGCATCATCGTGACCGGCGCCTGGTCCGAGTCCGGCGAGGAGGGCGCCCCGATGACCGCCTGGGCCCTCGACCAGGCGCTGCCCGGCGGCCTGGGCAGCTACGTCATCGCCATCGGCATCACGGTGTTCGCCTTCACCACCCTCGTCGGCTGGTGCTACTACGGCGAGCGGTGCATGGACTTCCTGTTCGGCCGCAAGGCCGTGCTGCCCTACCGCATCGTCTTCATCGTGGTCTCCTTCTTCGGTGCCACCACGACGCTGGAGCTGGTCTGGGCGTTCTCCGACATCGCCAACGGCCTGATGGCGCTGCCCAACCTGGTCGGGCTGCTGCTCCTGTCGCCCATCGTCGCGGCCGCGACCAAGAAGTACTTCGCGAACCCGAACTGGCGCGACCCGGACGCCTCGCCGCCGCCGCTGGTGGACGTGCGTTAGCAGCGAAAGCGAACAACGGACAGCGAACAACGCACACCGTCCGACGCCGCGGACCCGCCGGCCTCCCGCCGGCGGGTCCGCGCGTTTCCGGGCGGAATCCGGGCCCGGACGTGGCGGGCGACCGCCGGGGCGGCCGTCACCCCGACGCCGGGTCCTTGCGCTCCTTCCGCGCCCGTCCGGTCATGTCCGCGGTCAGACCGAGGGAACCGAAGATGAACAGGCAGACGGCGACCGGCACGCAGATCCACGCCGCCCAGCCGCCGATGTTCACGGCCCAGATGCCCAAGGCGGAGGCGGCAAGGATGATGCAGACCCCGAAGACGATCCCCACGGGATCGGGCCGCCGGTTCCGCTCCTCGGAGAGCTGCCGGACCATCTTCTCGATGTGGTCCAGCATCTCCGTCCGCGCGCTGGACTCCTCCGGCAGGCCCTGCAGGATCTCCAGGTCCGCCTTGATGTCGTCGCGGAGCGTCTTCTTGGGGCTGGGCTTGACCAGGCGCGCGAGCGCCGCGACGAGCCCGATCAGGGCGATGCCGATCGTCTCGACGGATTTGAAGTCGATGGATTCCATGGTGCGCGGCGCCACATTCTGCTGTTGTGGAGGGGACGCGCAATTCTGGACCCGCGCGAGCCGGGGAGACAAGACCGGCCCCTGGCCGGAACCGGCACCGGGCCCTCGTCACCGGGAACCGCTCACCACCACGCGTGAAAGTGGTGCACCGGCCCCTTCCCGTGGCCCACGTCGAGGTCGTCGGCACGGCGCAGCGCCTCGGTGATGTAGGACTTGGCGTCGCGCACGGCCTCCGGCCAGCCGGGGCGCTGGGGGCGCAGCGTCGCGATGGCCGAGGACAGCGTGCAGCCCGTGCCGTGGGTGTTCTCGGTCGGCACGCGTTCGGCCGTGAACGTCGTGGTGCCGCCGTCGTCGGAGACGAGCAGGTCGACGCTGTCCGGGCCGGGCAGGTGGCCGCCCTTGAGCAGTACCCGGCGCGCGCCGAGCTTGCGCAAGCGATCGGCGTGCGCGCGCATCCCGTCGAGGTCGGTGGCGGGCGGTTCGCCGAGCAGTTCGGCGGCCTCGGGAAGGTTCGGGGTGACGAGGTCGGCGCGCGGCAGCAGTTCGGAACGGACCGCCTCGATCGCCTCCGGGGCCAGCAGCCGGTCGCCGCTCTTGGCGACCATCACGGGGTCGACCACCACGTTGGGCAGCCGGTAGCGGTCGATCGCGCGGGCCACGGCCTCGACGACGCCGGTCGACCCGAGCATGCCGATCTTCACGGCGTCCACCCGGACGTCGTCCAGCAGCGTGGTGAGCTGGCCGGTGACGAACTCCGGCGGCACCTCCAGCACCTCGCTGACACCGGTGGTGGTCTGCGCGACCAGGGCGGTGACCACCGTCATGCCGTATCCGCCGAGAGCGGAGAAGGTCTTGAGGTCCGCCTGGATCCCGGCGCCGCCGCTGGGGTCGGTTCCGGCGATGGACAGGATGTTGCGGCTCATGGGCGTCCCTTCGCTAGTTCTAGCTAGAGCAGGTTCCCGGGTGTGATCTCAGCCGGACCCGCGTCCGGCACCCCGCGCCTCTACGCCCCCACGTTAGCGAGACGTCCCCACGGCCGCCCATGCGGCCCTGCACCACCGGGCCGTGGCCGTCGACCGTCGGCCCCCGGAGACGGCGGAGGGCCCTTCCCGCCCGGTGGTCAGGTGAGAGGGGCCCGTCTCCGCGCACGGTGAGCCGTCGGTACCGGTGACCGCGCCGGCCAGGTGATGGAGACCGCCGCGATGACCGGGACTAGCAGTACCGGGTGATCGTCCGGACGCTTTCGAGCAGTGCCTTGGAGAACAGCTTGCTCCCCTTGCCCTGCGGCACGCGCCAGCATTCATTCCGGGTCCCCGCGGGGCCGTCGATGACGACCGTGACGTACCGGACGCCGTTGCAGTGGTTGTTGTAGTAGATGCGGGTGCTGGTGTTGCCGTTGTTCCAGGAGAAGTTGAGCCGGTCCGTGGAGCCCCCACCGCACTCGAAGGACCGCTCCGCCAGGGTTCCCACGGAATCCGGCGGACCCGCCTGGGGCGACACGCTCGCGGCGGCCCCTCCCGTGAAGAGTCCGGACAGCAGGAGGACCCCGGCGGCCGTGGTCACCGACAGGCGTCGGATCATGTTCATGCTTCCTCCATGGAATCGATCAGGCGCGCCACGATGATCCCAAGGTGCGGCGGAGAAGTCCTTGGCATAGCGTGCCCGGACGCTTGACGCTCCGTGCTCGGCTACGGAAGGGTGCCGGCGTCGGCCGGTGCTTCCCGGCCCGTGAGCGGGCCCGTCGAGCCACGGACCACGGCGGCGGCCCGCACCACCGGTGCCGCCCACGCGGCGCGCGTGCGTTCCCCGGCGGCCGTCCCGGCGAGCGGGCGCGCTCTACGGAGACTCAGTCCGCGCTCCGCAGCGAGGCGAGGACGGCATCCCGGGTTCCCTCGCCGCTCTGCCAGTCGCCGGCGGTGTCCCCGTAGGCCACCAGGACCTCCGCGCCGTCGTCGTCGCGGACCAGCAGCCACGTCATCATGAGCGTGACGCCGCCCTCCTCGTTCCGCCAGGTGCGTACCGCCGCCTCACCGGCCGGATGCTCGACCTCCTCCACCCGGACCGGCTCCCCGTCGACCGCGTCGGCGCGCTCGTCAAGGAAGTCGTACGGCGTCATGCCGTCGAGGTCGACCGCCTGCAGCCGTGCCTGCGTGTACCCGTCGTTCGCGCTGAACCACAGCTCGCCGTCGTCCCCCTCCCGCACCGACCACGTCTCCGGCACCGCAAGGCGGAACCCCCCGGTTTCGTGGTAGACGAACCCGTCGGGGACGGCGGTGGTGGCCACGGAAGGCGTGGGGGACGGTGTGGGAACCGGCGGATCGTCCGGGAACAGCCACCTGGTCACGGCCTCGACCAGGAGCGGGGCCAGCAGCAGTGACACCAGGGCACCCGCCAGCGCGCCGGCCGCCTTCCAGAACCGGTGCCGGGAGCCCGGTGCGTCCGCCGAACCGGGCGGGGCGGCCGGGCGCGTGCCGGTCAGCTCCGACACGTCGAGTCCGGTCGGGGTACGGTCCACCACACCGCCGCCCGCGGCGACGGCGGCCAGCGCCGCGTCGAGCTCCGGACCGGACGGGCGCCGCTCCGGATCGCGCAGCAGCATTCGGGCCAGCACCGGTTCGAGCGTTCCCGCGCGCCGCGCCGGATCGGGCGGCTCGTCGATCGCCGCGGCCGCCTGCGCCGCCACCGTCGCGCGCTCGTGGGTCGGCCGCCCCTCCACCGCGAAGTACAGCGTTGCCCCGAGCGACCACAGGTCGGAGGCCGGCGTCATGGTGCCGTCGACCAGGCGTTCGGGCGCGAGGTATCCGGGCGAGCCGGGCAGCCGGCCGGTGAGGGTGAGCCGCTCCTCGGAGTCCGCCACCGCGATGCCGAAGTCGGTGAGCACCGCGCGCCCGTCGGGGAGCAGCAGCACGTTCGACGGCTTCACGTCACGATGGAGCACCCCGGCCGCGTGCGCGGCGCCCAGAGCCGCGAGCAACTGCCGCCCGATCTCTGCGACCCGGTGCGGCGGGAGCGGGCCGTCGTCGTGCACGACCGCATCGAGCCCGCGGCCGGGGAGCAACTCCATCACGATCCAGGGCCGGTCGCCCTCGCGCACCACGTCGTGGACGGTGACGATCGACGGATGGCTCAGCTTCGCGCAGATCCGCGCCTCGCGCATGGTGCGGCGCAGCAGTTCTCCGCGCACGTCCGGCTCCAGATCGGGGGAGATCCGGACCTCCTTGACCGCGACCTGCCGGCCCAGGAGGCCGTCCTCGGCCCGCCAGACGGTGCCCATTCCGCCCTGCCCGATGGGTTCGAGCAACCGGTAACGGCCCGCGAGCGTGTTGTTGGGGGACATGGCCCATGACATTAGCCGTGGTGCCGCTTCCCGCACAGGGGCGCGGCCGCCACCGGGCCGCGGCGCGGCCGGATCGCTCAGTGCTCGGCGCCGGCCGGCCTCTCCCGGATCCGGAGCAGACCCGCTGATCCGCGCACGACGGCGGCCGCCCACCGGTAGTCCTGCTTGCCGACGGCCGTGCGCTTCACCTCCGGCACCACGTGGATGCGCCGCGGCACCTTGAAGCCGGCCAGCCGGTCCCGGCAGAAGTCGCGCAGCTGCTCGCCCGACGGCCGGTGGCCCGTGGCCAGGGACACCACGGCCGTCACCCGCTGGCCGAGGCGCTCGTCCGGCGCGGCCACCACGATCGAGTCGGCGATCGCCGGGTGCGACTTCAGCACCGACTCGACCTCCTCGGGGTACACCTTCTCGCCGCCGGTGTTGATCACCGATGCGCCCCGGCCGAGCAGCACGATCGAGCCGTCCGCGGCGACGGCCCCGAAGTCACCGGACATCACCCACCGCCGGCCGTCGGCGTCGGTCGGGAACGTCCGCGCCGTGGCCGCCGCGTCGTTGTAGTAGCCGAGCGGGATCCGGCCGGTGCGCGCGATGCGGCCGATCCGGTCCGAGGCGGGCGGCAACGGCCGCAGCGCCTCGTCCAGGACGGCCACGCTCGCGCCCATGGTGAACCGCCGAACGCCGCCGGAGCCGGTGGAGGGGTCTCCGTGGTGCGGCACCGGGGGGACCTCCTCCTGTGCCGCTCCGCACACCCCCGTCTCGGAGCCGCCGTAGCTGTCGCGCAGCACGATGCCGGGCCGCCACGACCGCCACAGCCCGCGGACCGCGGGGGTCAGCGGAGTGCCGCCGGAGGCGACCACGGACAGGCGGGGGCAGCGGTGCGGCTCGTCGAGCAGCCGCAGCGCGACGGGCCGCGCCATGGCGTCGCCGACGCACTGGAGGGTCTGCACCTCTTCCCGCTCGGCCAGGTCCAGCACCCGGCCGGGGTCGAAGGTGTGGTCGGTGTTCAGTACGACCGTGTGCCCGCTGAACAGTGCCGCCAGCGCGTTCCACTGTCCGGCGGCGTGCATGAGCGGCCCGAGCACCAGCAGCACGCGCCGCGGCTGACGGCGGGCGCGTTCGCCCTGCTCCGCCACGGACCGGGCACGCGGCATGCCCCGCACCCGCCGCTCCAGCGCCGCCCGGAAGATGTCCTCCTGCCGCCACAGCACGCCCTTCGGGTAGCCGGTGGTGCCACCGGTGTACAGCAGGTAGCGGTCCTCGCCGCCGGTGCGGGGCAGCGCGCCGGCCGGGGCGGTGGCCAGCGCGGTCTCGTAGTCGGTGCCGGGGATCGGGGCCGCGGCGGTTCCGTCGTCCAGCAGCAGCACGTGCCGCAGCCGTGGCAGTGCGGACCGGATCCCCGCGACCCCGCCGGCCAGGGCGCGCTCGGCGATGAGGGCGACCGCGTCGGAGTCGGCGAGGACGTGCCGGAGTTCGCCGGGCACGTACCGGTAGTTGACGTTGACCGGCACGGCTCCCGCCCGGAACGCGCCGAACGCCGACTCCAGCCACTCGGCGCGGTTGAAGGAGAGGATGGCGACGTGCTCGCCGGGCCGGATTCCCGCGGCGCGCAGGTGGTGGGCGACCCGGGTGGCGCGCGCGTCCAGGGCGGCGAAGGTGAGCCGGCTCGGCCCCGCCACGACGGCGAGCCGGTCCGGCACCGCGGCGGCGACAGCGGCCAGCAGCGCGGACAGCGAGAACGCGTCCGCCCCCCGCTCGGGCCCCGGCACCGCCGGTGAACATCGAGTTTCGGTCATCCTCGCCCCTTGACCGCAGTCTTACCCCTGGACCGCTATAGGGACCGATCCTCCAGGTATGGGGCAGGTCACGTGCGGCCGGGGTCGGGTCGGGCGGGTGCGCACGCGGTGGCCGGATCCGCTGGTGGGCGGCGGAAGCGGAGCGGGTGGCCGCGCGGACGGCCGCTCCGGCGCACGCGCACGGCGGGTGCAATGTGAGGCACGTCACGGCGAATCCGGACGGCTCTCCGCACGGCCGGCCGCTGTCCGGCAAGAGCGCGATGTGCCAGCGCCCACGGCGGCGCTCTGGCGGCGGCGCGCCCTTGTGCCCGTCACCGGCTCTCTGTTCCACTGCTGTGGCCCGCCCGCGCCGGCTTCGGGCCGATCGGCCGCGGGTATCCAATGATCGGACGACGATCAACGGTGATCGGAGGCAACTGGATGAGCGACACCCGCAGTCTGGGCCACGACACGGTCAGCGGCGGCGATCCCGCCGGACCATTCACCACGACCACGCAGCACATCGGACTCGCCGAGCAGCACTCGGCGCACAACTACGCCCCTCTCCCCGTAGTCATCGCCGAAGGCGACGGCGCCTGGGTCACCGACGTCGAGGGCCGCCGGTACCTGGACTGCCTGGCCGGGTACTCGGCCATGAACTTCGGCCACCGCAACCCGGACCTGCTGGCGGCGGCGCACCACCAGCTCGACCGCGTCACCCTGACCAGCCGCGCCTTCTACAACGACCAGTTCGCCCCCTTCGTCAGCGCGCTGGCCGAGCTCGTCGGCAAGGACCAGGTGCTGCCGATGAACACCGGGGCCGAGGCCGTCGAAACCGGCATCAAGCTCGCGCGCAAGTGGGGCTACGAGGTCAAGGGCATCCCGCGCGACGAGGCCACGATCGTGGTCGCGGGCGGCAACTTCCACGGCCGCACCACCACCGTCATCTCCTTCTCCGAGGACCCGGAGGCCTACGGCGGCTTCGGTCCGTACACCCCCGGCTTCCGCATCGTTCCCTACGCCGACGCCGACGCCGTCGCCGCGGCGATCGACGCCACCACCGCAGCCGTCCTGGTGGAACCCGTGCAGGGCGAGGCCGGTGTCATCGTGCCGCCGCCGGACTACCTGCCCCGGCTCCGGGAGATCTGTGACCGCGAGCGGGTGCTGCTCATCGCCGACGAGGTGCAGTCCGGCCTCGGCCGCACCGGCACCGTCCGGGCCTGCGAGCACACCGGCGTGGTGCCGGACGTCTACCTGTTCGGCAAGGCGCTCGGTGGCGGCATCCTGCCGGTGTCGGCGGTCGTGGCCGACGCGGACGTGCTCGGCGTCATCCGGCCCGGCCAGCACGGCAGCACCTTCGGCGGCAACCCGCTGGCCTGCGCCATGGGCCGCACGGTCGTGCGGATGCTGCGCGAGGGGCCGTACCTGGAACAGGCCCGCCGGCTCGGAACCCTGCTGTCGGCGCGGCTTGCCACCCTGGTCGGCGACGGCGTCGTCGCCACGCGCAGCATCGGCCTGTGGGCCGGCATCGACGTGGACGAGTCGCTGGCATCCGGCCGTGAGCTGTGCGAACGCCTCGCCGCCCGCGGTGTCCTGGTCAAGGAGACCCGGCGCTCCACGATCCGGCTCTCCCCGCCGCTGGTGATCGGCGAGGACGACCTGGAGTGGGCGCTGGACCAGATCGCCGCGGTGCTCGCCGACCTGCGAGCGGCGCGGTAACGGAGAACCGCACCGGCCCGGAGCCGCACGGCTCCGGGCCGGTCAGCTCTGATTGTTGAGGTCGCAGGCGAGCGCCATCGCGACCCGCTGCACGATGGGCGCGGCGCGCTCCACGAACGCCCACGTCATGCGGGACTCCGGCCCCGAGATGGAGACCGCCATCATCGCCGGGCCGCCGCGGACCGGAACGGCCAGGCAGCGCACCCCGATCTCCTGCTCGCCGTCGTCGATGGCGTAGCCGCGCTCCCGGATGCGCGCCAGCTCACCCGCGAACTCCTCGGGGGTGGTGATGGTCCGCTCCGTCGCGGCCGGCATCCCGGTCCGCCGCACCATGGCAAGGGCCTCGCGGTCCGGCAGCTGCGCGAGCAGCGCCTTGCCCACCCCGGCCGAGTGCGGCAGCACCCGGCGGCCGACCTCGGTGAACATGCGCATGGCGTGCGCCGAGGGGACCTGCGCGACGTACACGACCTTGTCGCCGTCCAGCATGGCGAGGTTGGCGGTCTCGCCGAGTTCGTCCACGAGCTGGGCCAGGTGCGGCCGGGCCCAGGTGCCGAGCATGCGCGAGGCGCTCTCGCCGAGGCCGATCAGCCGGGGACCGAGCGCGTAGCGGCGGGACGGCAGCTGGCGGACGTACCCGCTGGCCACGAGGGTGCGGATGATGCGGTGGATGGTGGGCAGCGGAAGGCCGGAGGATTCGGCGAGCTGGCTCAGTGAGATCTCTCCGCCCGCCTCGGCCATGATCTCCAGGAGCGCGAACGCCCGGTCCAGCGACTGCACGCCTCCGGACCGGCCGCGGGGCACGCCGTCGGCGGAGAGCAACTCCGCGTCGGCGCCGCCGGCCGCCGTCTGTGAGGTTGCCATGGTCCAGCTCCCATCAGGCGGCCGGTGCCGGGCGGATCGCTCCGGTCGGCCGCTCAGGTCCAGGGTTCTCATTCTGCGATACGCCGAGGCCGGGTAGCCACCACCGTGCCCGGGCGTCCCGGCGGGTCTCCGCCGTTGCCGCGATCCGGAGCGCCGGGCGTGTCGGCTCCGGTGCGCCGCCACGCCGCACGGTTGTTCTTCCGGATTGTAGAAGTTATCGTCCGGTAAGCAAGCTCCGAGGTGAACCGGCCCCAGCGCCGCCGAGCGGGTAGCGGGCCGGATTGACGGCTCCGACGCCACCGGGCGCCGGAACGGCGAGAAAGGGCGTGCGGTGGAGGAACGGGGGGTCCAGCCCGAGCGGCTGCGGAGCGGGGAATCGTCCGAGCGGCTGCGGAGCGGGAAGAGCCCCGAGCGGCTGCGGAGCGGGAAAAGCCCCGAGGGTCTGCCGGGCGGTGGGCGGACGGAGCCGGCCGGGTCGGGGCGCGTCGACCTGGCCGGGATCCACGCCGAACTGGACGTCCGGCTGGCCGACGCCGACGCCCGGCTCCGCCGCGAGTACCCCGGTGACCACGGGCGCCGCCAGCCCGTCCACACCGTCTACGTCCCCGCCGACCAGGTGCGCCCCGGACTGGCCCGCGACTGGGGCGACCGCGCGCTGCGCGTCCTGGACGAGCACGCCCCCGGCCCCGAGGACCTGGCCGCCGCCACCGGGCTGGCCGGGCCGATCGTCGCCGGATGCCTGCCGGCGGTGCGCGCCAAGCTGGACCGCGAGCCGATCGAGGACCTGCGGATCGACCTGGAGGACGGCTACGGCGAGCGCCCGGACGATGTGGAGGACCGGGACGCCCGGGCCGCCGCCGCGGCCCTGTGCGCCGACATCGCCGCCGCCACGGCCCCGCCGGGCACCGGCGTCCGGGCCAAGGGCTTGGCCCCGGCCGGCCGGAGGCGGGGCACCCGCAGCCTCGTGGTGTTCCTCGACGCCCTGCTGGAGGGCGCCGGGCGGCTCCCCGACGGGTTCGTGCTCACCCTGCCCAAGATCACGTCGGTGGACCAGGTGGCGGCCATGGTGTGGGTGACCGAGCGTCTGGAACGCGACCTGGGCCTCGCCGAGGGCGTGCTGCGCTTCGAGCTGCAGATCGAGACCACGCAGTCGATCCTGGCGGCCGACGGCACCGCCGCGGTCGCCCGCATGGTGCACGCCGGTGCCGGGCGCGTCACCGGGCTGCACTACGGCACCTACGACTACAGCGCGGCCTGTGGCGTGACCGCAGCCTTCCAGAGCATGGCCCATCCGGTCGCCGACCACGCCAAGGCCGTCATGCAACTGGCCGCCGCCGGAACGGGGGTCCGGCTGTCGGACGGCTCCACCAACGTGCTGCCCGTCGGCGGCACGGCCGAGATCCACGCCGCGTGGCGGCTGCACGCCACCCTGGTCCGCCGGTCCCTGGAACGCGCCTACTACCAGGGCTGGGACCTGCACCCGCACCAGTTGCCCACCCGCTACCTCGCCACGTACGCGTTCTACCGGGAGGCGTTCGGCCCGGCGGCGGCCCGGCTCCGCGCCTACCTCGGCGAGACGGGCGGCGGAGTGCTCGACGAACCGGCGACCGCGCAGGCGCTCGCCGGTGTCCTGGTGCGGGGCCTGGACTGCGGGGCGCTGACCGACACGGAAGTCACCGAGGCGGCGGGAGTACCCCGCGCGGTGCTGGACGGGTTCGCCCGCCGCAGGGTGGGGTGAGCGGCGGCCGGAGGTCTCAGGGGTCCTGTTGCAGGTGACCGGCCTGCACGTTCTGAGTCAGCCCTGCGGTTCCACCGTGCTTCCCCGTTCCCATAGCTCTTCGGCGTGTTCGGCGAAACGGTCGAACATGCCCTGCTCTTGGCCGCGGCGAAGGTGCATCATCGGCGAATCGTGCCCGGCTGAGCGGGCCAGGTGGGGCGTGACCAACGCGTCGTGGTCGAAGCGGAACACCGAGAGCGACACGTGGTTGACCGCATCCGCCGGGTGGGTGAAGCGCGTTTCGATACCGGACGTATCAGTGAGTTTGGCCAGTTCCTCAAGGGTGATGCGGATGCGCGTGGAAACTGTGAGCGCGACGTCTTCCACCTGCTCACGCTGCCGGGTGATCCCAGAATCGGGATTACCGACCAGGAATCGCACTCGGCATCCGCCGGCTGCCTTCTCACGCAACGTCGCATGAAAAGCGGATTGTTGCAGCCAAAGGAAATAGTTGGTGAAGCCTCCGAAGAACAGCTCCTGCTGAGCCCCGCTGATCAGCTGCGCCCACGTTGAGGTGGGGCAGGCTGAACGGTAGGGATAGACTGCGACGACTTCGCGGTCGGGACCGGTCTTGACCACCGACCGTATGGTTTCCGGCCAGAGCATGGCCTCGCTCACCCCCAGCGGTTGACGCACGGACAGATTCGCATGTCGAGTGGGGCCGGAGGAAGACTCGGAAGACCTCTGCTCTTCCGAGCAGAGGTCTCCGAGGAGGGCACGCTATTACAGGTGATCAGCCTTCACAGCCGGGAGGAAGGCCGCCCACTCCACGGCGGAGAACGTGAGGTGCCCGAGACTCGTGTGCTGGCAGTCCCGGAGGTCCGCGCCGTCTACTGCCGCGCGGCTTCAACACAGTTGTTGCCGCCGTTGCTGTAGGTCGACTTCCGCCAGTCATTAGTGATCACGATCTAGCTTTCGCGTCAGTGCTTCAGTTCGTACAGGAAAGCGACCCACTCCGCACGTGAAAAATGTAGGTATCCGAGGTGTCGATGCTGAGTGTCGCGCACGTCCGCGCCACTGGAGTTTTCGCGTACCTCTACACAGGCATTGGTGCCGCCGCTGTAGGTGGCCTTGTGCCAGTGGGATTCATTTCTCATTCTGCAACTTTCCAAGTTCGTGTTTCGATATTTTGAGACTAGCATCCGGCTCCAACGCTGCTGCCTGGAGGCTACCCAGCAACAGGGGGTAATTGGCGATGTCGGCGGCTGCGGTGATCGTCTGTCCCTCGTGCAGCGCCGGACCCACATCACTGGGGCCGGCCCTTCCGGCCCGACGGCCCGAACGGCATACTCGCGGGAGCCAGGCGCATCCGGCGGGAAACAGCGGTGGAGGTCGTGGACATGACGACGGCGGACCCGATCCGGCACGACCTCGTGATCCGCGCCCGCCGGGCCGTCGCCCCCGACGGGGAGCGCGCGGTCGCGGTCGGGGTGCGCGACGGCGTCATCACGACGGTCGCCGACGTCGCCGCCGCTCTCCACGCCGCCCGTGAGGTGCGGATCGGCGACGACGAGGTGCTGCTGCCCGGCCTGGTGGACACCCACGTGCACGTCAACGAGCCCGGCCGCACCGAATGGGAAGGGTTCGGCACCGCGACCGCCGCCGCGGCGGCCGGTGGGGTCACCACCATCGTCGACATGCCGCTGAACAGCGTGCCGCCCACCACCACGGTGGCCGGGCTGGCCGCCAAGCGGGACGCGGCGCGCGGGCGGGTGGCCGTGGACGTCGGCTTCTGGGGCGGCGCGGTGCCGGAGAACAGCGTCGACGGCACGACCGGGGAGCTGGCGGCGCTGCACGAGGCGGGCGTGTTCGGCTTCAAGGCGTTCCTGTCGCCGTCCGGAGTGCCGGAGTTCGGCCACCTAGGCCCCGCGGAGTTCGACTCCGCCGCCGCTGCCATCGGTGCGTTCGGCGGCCTGCTCATCGTGCACGCCGAGGACCCGGACGTGCTGGCCGCCGCGCCGCAGGCGAGCGGGCGCGACTACGCCGATTTCCTCGCCTCGCGCCCGGACGCCGCCGAACACGCGGCGATCGCCCGTGCCATCGCCACCGCGCGGCGCACCGGAACCCGCGTGCACCTCCTGCACCTGTCCAGCGCCACGGCCCTCCCGCTCATCGCCGAGGCGCGGGCCGACGGTGTGCCGCTGACCGTCGAGACCTGCCCGCACTACCTCACCATCACCGCCGAACAGGTGCCCAGCGGCGGCACCCAGTTCAAGTGCTGCCCGCCGATCCGGTCGGCCGCCAACCGCGACGCGCTGTGGCGGGCGCTGCGCGAGGGGACCATCGACTGCGTGGTCAGTGACCACTCGCCGAGCACCGCGGATCTGAAGCGCTTCGACACCGGCGACTTCGCCGCGGCATGGGGCGGGGTGTCCTCACTCCAGCTCGGGTTCGCGGCGATTTGGACGGAGGCGTCCGAGCGCGGCTTCGGCCTCGCCGACGTCGTGCGCTGGATGGCGCAGCGCCCGGCCGGGATCGCGGGCGTCCCGGGCAAGGGGCGCCTGGCCGTCGGGTACGACGCCGACTTCGCCGTGGTCGCGCCCGAGGAGACGTTCCGGGTGGACGTCCGGCGGCTGCGGCACCGCAACCCGGTCAGCCCGTACGACGGCCGCGAGCTGCGCGGCGTGGTGCGAGAGACCTGGCTGCGCGGGGAGCGGGTGGACCCGGCCGAGCCGCAGGGACGGCTGCTGTCCCGGCGCTAGAACGCTGGGTCGGGCCTCCGGACATACGAACTCCACGCACTTGGACGCGATGCGCTCCGTTTCGGTAAATCCGAATGCCGATCTGAAAACGTGGCGCCTTTAGACGCGATCGATGCGCTCCTGGTTCCCCCAGAATGCTGTGATTTTGGGCCGAAAAATCTGGGATCGGAGATGAAACCGGGAGAAGCCGAGTGCCGTCTGTCCCTGTAACCCCTGAGGCCCTTCGCCGTCTGGGCGGCGAAGGGCAACGGTTTTGACGAGGACATGTCCGGTCCGCTGGGACCACGAGAGGAGACCTTGGATACGATCGTCCGACAATCCGCTGCCCCTCGAACAAGCGCTGAAGAATACACGGAAGGAACTCACTGACGCCATCGCCAACGCCACCAGGAACCGCAGTGAGGGGGCATGGAAGGCGCTTGAGAAGGCGGTCAAGGAGCATAACAAGGCGATTACCCGGGCGCAGACCTTCAACGCGGATGATGAGCGGACCACGCAGGTGCGGGACGTTCCCACGCGTCATGTGGACATCAACACCTTCAACTCTGTGCGTCCGCGCGGGCGCTGACGCCCACGCCGGCCGGGTCCGAATGGCGATATGCCACGGAAGCCGGAGCGAAGAGAGCGGCTCCGGGGAACACAAACCGTTCCTTGCCGAGCGCGTCCACTAACCCATCGAGGAGACAGGGCTCATGAGCGATATCCATCTCCCCAAGCCGATCATGAACGTGGTCGATAAGGCCAAGGCCGAGGTCGAGAAGAAGGCCGCTTCCATTGGTAAGAAGGTCAAGGCCAAGGCGGTGAGCGGGAACAAGGTCAAGGGGAAGTACAAGAGCGTCGACGACGTTTTCAAAGAGTTCCGCGACGAGATGGAGAAGGAGTTCATCAAGTCGTTCAAGAACCAGTGGAAGCGGTTTCATCCGCTCGGGGAGGATCCCAACAAGCCGCCGCTGAGGATGGTCGTCGGAGAGAAGGTGCGGTTCTCCGCCGAACAGCTCGACGAGTTCAAGAAGCGAGAGGGCCTTGGGCAGGGCCGGCAAAAGCGCGGCGTAATCGGGGCGCTCGGGAAGAAGCGCAGGGAACAGATGGAAGCGCAGAAAGCCGAGGTGGCGGCCTGGCTGACTCCCCAGCAGTACCAGCGCGCCGAACGCGAACGCCAGTTGCGTGAGGGCCCCTCGGGCAACCTGAGTTCCGGCACCTACCGCGGCCGTAGGGGAATGGAACAGGCGAAGCGGCAGGCCAGACACTACCGGGGCATCTGACCCGGCTGAGGTCGGCTGCCGAAGGGGACGAGCATCGCAGCCCGAGGCCGATCCGCTATCGCCGGTGATCCGCTTCCCGTGCAGCACACAGATGAGGGGTGCTGCACGGGAGCGGGCACCGGGTTCGGCTCGCTGGACGGTCGTGCGGGTCCCTGTTACACGAACCCCGGCACCGACTCCCACGCCCGTCCCGCGTCCGGGGCGTCGTCCCGGTACACCGTGGCCTCGATGAGCCCGTACGGCCGGTCGGCCGCGTAGAACACCTCGTTGGGGTTGTCCTCCCCGAACGGGGTCAGGTCCACCGCGAAGTGGTGCTTGTTGGGCGCCGACAGCCGGATCTCGGCGACCTCCGGGCGGGTCTCCAGCACGGTGCGGCCGATGGTGTACAGCGTCTGCTGCAGCGCCAGACTGTAGGTGGTGGCGAAGGTCTCCAGGATGGTCGCGCGGATCGCCGTGTAGCCGGCGTTCCAGTCGACGTCGGTGCCCGTGTACCGCCAGCGGGCCGTGAGGGACGTGGCGAGGACGCGGTCGTCGGCGTCGGGCAGCGTGGTGTGCGGGGTCTTGGGGAAGCCGCGGAACTCCGATCCGGTCGACTTCAGCACCACCAGGTCGCGCAGGCCGGACACCACCCACTCGTGGTCGCCTTCCCTGGTGACGACGGTGGTCCGCACCTCGGCGCCGTCGCGCACGAAGGAGTGGTCGTGCGGGCCGTCGGCGGTGCGGATCCGGCTCCAGCCGTACTCCTCGATCTCCTGACGGCTGCCGCGCACGTAGTCGAACCCGGTGACGAAGTGCCGGGCGAGCAGCAGCGCGAAGTCCTCGATCGAGGTGATCCGGTGCGTGCGGGCCAGCAGGTAAACGGTGTTCTTCTGGGTGTCGGTGGCCAGGCAGTTGGTGTTGTCGCCCGCGACGTGCACCGCGTCGAAGTCGCCGCGTAACTGCGAGGTGACGTTCAGGTCCTTGATGGTGTGCCGGTCGCCGTCACGAGTGACGCGCATGAGCCGGACCTCCGCCTTGCCGTACTGGTTGTCGCCGAGCCGGATGGCCATGTCGCATCAGCTCCTTCGCGGGGGTGGGGGTGCCGGCTAGCTCCCCCGGTAGGTGGAGTAGCCGAACGGACTGAGCAGCAGCGGGACGTGGTGGTGGGCGTCCTCGTCGGCGATCTCGAACACGACACCGACCTCGGGGTAGAAGGTCCGCCGCCCGCCCCGGCGGAAGTAGCTCTCGGTGTCGAAGACGAGCCGGTACACGCCGGCGGCCAGGCGCCGGGGGCCGAGGTCGGAGACGCGGCCGTCGTCGTCGGTGCGGCCGACGGCCAGCGGCGTCCAGGAGGTGCGCCCGGTGTCGGCGGCGGTCTCCAGCGTCACGGCGATTCCCGCCGCCGGCCGGCCGAGGGCGGTGTCGAGGACGTGCGTGGTCACGTGGCTGACGGTCATGGGCCGTCTCCCTCCTCCGCCGGTACATCCCGCGTCCAGCAGTTTGGCCAGCCGCACCAGTGCGATGCCGCGCAGTTCGCGGGCGACCACCCGCAGCTCGGTCTCGGGGTCGTTGTCCAGCCGGGTGTGCAGGTCGGCCAGCAGTTCCCCAGCGGACCGGCCGCTCGCGCAGACCAGGTAGATGTGCCCGAAACGCCGCTCGTACTCGGCGTTGCCGGCGCGCATGGCGGCGCGAATCTGGGCGGTGGCGGACGCCATCCCGGACTGCTCGCCACGGGACCAGCGCGCCTCGGTGTGCCCGCCCTCGGCGCGTTCCCCGATGCGCGGGTGGCGGGCGAGCGCGGCCCTGACGTCGGCCGGCCCGAGGGCGGCGGCGTGCGTGCCGGCGGCCGCCAGAAGCTCGTCGCGGGTGGCGTACGGGCGGCCCCGGAGCAGCGCATCGCCCCAGGAGCCGACGTCCAGGCACCGCGCGCACTCGGCGCGGCAGCGTTCGATCGGTAAGCCGTTGAACCACGCGAGTCCGGGGTCCGCGACCGCCGCGGCGCTGCTCTCGGGCATGGGCTCTCCTGCGGTGAGTGGCGTCCGGCCGGGAGGTCGGTCCCGTCGGGCGGCCGGGCGGCACGCCGGGCCGCCGACACGAGTAGGCGACCACTAGAACCGTGGGCGGCACGACATGTCAACCGTGTCGGACGTCATGGTGCCGCTCCGCCGAGGATTTCGTGCGGCTCACCGAACGCACCACGTCGCCCGGCCGGAGGTTCGTACGTTCCTCCGCTTCCCGGCCGTCTCGCGGCTCCGGCGCGGCGGGGGAGGGCGGTCGTACGCTCCGCGCCGGACTTGCGTAGGTTGAAGCCGCCCGCAAAGTGCGCAACGGACGCCCGGAGCCGCCATGTTCGCCGCCGCCCCTCCTGGCCTGCCACCGGCCGCGCACCGGAAGGCGGACCTGACACCGGCAACGCCGCCACCGGCCACCCACGGAGTATCGCGAGCCCGGCAACGAGACGCTCGCCAAGAAGACGGGCGCCTCGCCGGCCGAAGTCGGGCCATGGCCCGGCGCGTCAGCGACCTCGCCGCACAGGCGGGCCCGCGGCACGACCTGGACCGGGCCGTGCCGGGCAACACGCTCGACGCGCACCGGCCGAACCGCCCGGCGTTGACCGGGGCGATGCCCTCGCCGCACCGCGGGAAGGTGGTTGACAAGGGCGCCACGGCGCCCCAGACTCAGGGCTATTCCCCAAAGTGAAAAGTAGATTCCAGAATACGGAAGATATGGGAGGTGGGGTGTGGGCCACACGCTGCGCTACACGGTGAACTGCTCACTGCTCTTCACCGAACTGCCCCTCTTGCGGCGTCCCGCCGCGGCGCGCGCCGCCGGGTTCGACGCCGTCGAGTTCTGGTGGCCGTTCGACCGGCCGGTGCCCGACGACGCCGAGGTGGCGGAGTTCACGGCGGCCATCGAGGACGCCGGCGTCCGGCTCACCGGCCTCAACTTCTTCGCCGGGGACATGCCGGCCGGGGATCGCGGCGTGCTCTCCTCCCCGGTCCGCGCCGCCGAGTTCCGTGCCAACATCGACGTCGTCGTGGAGATCGGCCGCCGGCTCGGCACCACCGGCTTCAACGCCCTCTACGGCCTGCGCGAGGCGGGCGTGCCCGCCGCCGACTCCGACGCGGTGGCCCTGGAGAGCATCACCGCCGCCGCCAAGGCGGTCGCCGCCATCGGCGGCACCGTGCTCGTCGAGCCGGTCAGCGGAGCCCCCGGCTACCCGTTGCGGACCGCCGCCGACGCGCTGCGCGTCGTGCACGCCGCGCACGCCGCCGGCGCGGACAACGTCGCGGTGCTCGCCGACTTCTACCACCTGGCCGTCAACGGCGACGATGTCGCCGCCGTGGTCGAGGAGCACGCCGCCGAGTTCGGCCACATCCAGATCGCCGACCACCCCGGCCGCGGCGAGCCCGGCACCGGCACCCTGCCGCTGCCCGAACTGCTCGCCGCCGCACAGCGGCGCGGCTACACCGGCCGCGTGGGCCTGGAGTACCGGCCCACCGTGCCCACCACCGAAAGCCTCGCCTGGCTGGAGCGCTGAGCGCGCCGCCGAGAGACCGCAGCAGGAAGGACACCCAGCCACATGACCGCAGCCACCCCGACGCCGCCCGCCGAGGAGCCCCGGCCGAGCCGCGTCGCCTTCATCGGCCTGGGCACCATGGGAATGCCGATGGCCGTCAACCTCGTGAAGGCGGGCTTCCAGGTCACCGGGTACAACCGCTCGCCGCAGAAGACCGAGCGGTTCGCCGCCCAGGGCGGCGCCGCCGCCGACTCCGTCGCCGCGGCGGTGCGCGGCGCCGATGCCGTCATCACGATCGTCCCGGACTCGCCGGACGTCGAGGCGGTGCTGCTGGGCGCCGACGGCGTGTTCGCGCACGCGGCCCCCGGCACGCTCGTCATCGACATGAGCACGATCCGCCCCGACACCGCACGCGCCGTCGCCGACGAGGGTGCGGCGCGCGGTCTGCGGGTGCTGGACGCTCCGGTCAGCGGCGGCGAGCCCGGCGCGATCGAGGGCACCCTCTCGATCATGGTCGGCGGGGCCGAGGCCGACGTCCAGGCGGCCCGCCCCGTGCTGGAGGCCATGGGCAGCACCGTCGTGCGGGTCGGCCCCTCCGGTGCCGGGCAGACCGTCAAGGCCGCCAACCAGCTGATCGTGGCCGGCAACATCCAGCTCGTCGCCGAGGCCCTGGTCTTCCTGGAGGCGCACGGCGTCGACACCGAGCGCGCCTGCACGGTGCTCGGCGGCGGCCTGGCGGGCAGCACCGTGCTGAACCGCAAGGGCCCGGCCATGCGGGAGCGCAGCTTCCAGCCCAGCTTCCGCGCCGAGCTCCACCACAAGGACCTCGGCATCGTCACCGCCGCGGCCCGCGAGGCCGGCGTCGCGCTGCCGGTGGCCACCCTCGTGGCCCAGTTCATGGGGGCGCTCAAGGCGCAGGGCCACGGCGACCTGGACCATTCCGCGCTGCTGCTGCTCGTCGAGCGGCTCTCGGGGCGGGCACCGCGGTAGCGGACCCGTCCCCACCAGAAACGAAGGCCGCCGGTGGGACCGGTCGACCGGGACACCGGGTGTTGGCGCACCCGGCTCCCACCGGCGGATCACCCTTTCCCCGTGGAGAAGTGAAGGGCGAGTTGACATGTTATCCATCCCCGTCATGTCCGCCGTGGTCGACGTCCTGCGCTCCGAGGGCGTCGACACCGTCTTCGGCTGCCCCGGCGCCGCGATCCTGCCGTTCTACGCCGCCCTGCGCGGCAGCGGCGTCGACCACCTGATCGTCCGGCATGAGGAGGGCGCCACCCATATGGCCGACGCCTGGGCCCGCACCACCGGCAACGTCGGCGTCGCGGTGGGCACCTCCGGGCCGGCCGGAACCAACATGATCACCGGCCTGTACACGGCGCACGCCGACTCGGTTCCGATGGTGTGCGTCACCGGGCAGGCGGTCAGCGCCAAGCTGCACCAGGAGGCGTTCCAGGCGGTCGACATCGTGCGGATCGCCGAGCCCGTCACCAAGTGGGCGGTGCAGGTCAAGGAGGCCGCGCAGGCGCCGTGGATCTTCCGGGAGGCGTTCCGCACCGCGCGATCCGGCCGGCCCGGCCCGGTGCTCATCGACCTCCCGCTGGACGTGCAGCGCCAGGACATCGTGTGGGACCCCGCGCTCGACGCACCGCTGCCGGTGCCGGTGGTCGAGCCGCACCGCCCCCGGGTGCGCCGCGCCCTGGACATGCTGCTGGCGGCCGAACGTCCGCTGCTGCTGGCCGGCGGCGGGGTGATCGGCGGCGACGCGCACGCCGAGCTGGCCGAGCTGGCCGAGTACCTGCAGATCCCGGTGCAGGTCACCCTTATGGGCAAGGGGGCGATCGACGAGCGGCATCCGCTCTTCGCCGGCATGACCGGCATCCAGACCTCGCAGCGGTACGGCAACGCCTCCTTCCTGGAATCCGACCTCGTCCTCGCGCTGGGGGCGCGCTTCGGCGACCGGCACACCGGCGCGCTCGACGTCTACCGCGGCGAGCGCGCGTTCATCCACGTCGACATCGAGCCCACCCAGATCGGCCGGGTCTTTCCGCCCGAGCTCGGCATCGTCTCCGACACCCGGCTGTTCCTGCGCGCCCTCCTGGAGGAGGCGCGCTCGCGCGGCGCCGGCCGGCCACCCGGCTCCTGGGTGCGGCGGGTCCAGGAGCTGCGCGCCACCCTGACCCGGCGGGACGACTTCGGCACCGTGCCCATCAAGGCGCCGCGGGTGTACCGCGAGATCAACGAGGTCTTCGACGACGACACCTACTTCGTGACCGCCATCGGCCTCTACCAGATCTGGGGCGGCCAGCACCAGCGGACCGCCCGGCCCCGGCGCTACCAGGTGTGCGGCCAGGCCGGCCCGCTCGGATGGGAGATCCCGGCGGCGATCGGCGTCCGGCGCGCGCTGCGCGGCCGTGAGCCCGACGCCGAGGTCGTCGCCGTCGTCGGCGACTACGGATTCCACTTCATGGTGGAGGAGCTGGCCGTCGCGGCCCAGTACGACATCCCGTTCGTCATCGTCATGCTGAACAACGAGTACCTCGGCCTGATCCGCCAGGCGGAGATCCCGTACGGCATGAACTACGAGGTCGACATCCACTACGACGAGTACGGCACCGACAACGTCCGCGTCATGGAGGGCTACGGCTGCTCCGGCCGGCGGATCACCGAACCGGCGGACATCCGCGCGGCCCTGGAGTGGGCGCGCAAGGAGGCGCGGGCGACGTCGCGGCCGGTCCTGGTGGAGATCATGATCGAGCGCGAGGCCAACACTCCGCACGGCGCGTCCATCGACGCGGTCGCGGAGTTCGAACCCCTACCCCCGCCCGAGAGCACAGGAGTGAGGTAACCCAAGGTGCCCGACGTCGAGACTCCCGCATTCCTCCGTCTCCCCGACCTCGCCCGGCGGACGCTCGGCGGCGCCGTCGTCCACGCCAGCGACGAGTCCTTCGCCGAACGCGAGAACCTCATCCGGCCGGGCGCCCCCGCGTTCGACCCGGGCGCCTTCGGCCACAAGGGCAAGGTCTACGACGGCTGGGAGACCCGGCGCCGGCGCACCCCCGGCCACGACCACGCCATCGTCCGGCTCGGCACCCCGGGAGTCGTGCACGGCGTGGTCGTGGACACCGCGTGGTTCACGGGCAACTACCCGCCGGAGATCTCCGTCGAGGCCGCCGGCGTGGAGGGGCACCCGGCACCGGACGACCTCGCCGCCGCGCAGTGGACCACGCTGGTGCCGCGCAGCGCGGTCCGCGGCGACGCCGCCAACCCGTTCCCGGTGGCCGACCCGCACCGCTACACCCACGTGCGGCTGTCGATCTACCCCGACGGCGGCGTCGCCCGTTTCCGGGTGCACGGCGAGCCCGTGGCCGACCCGCGGCTCATGGTCACCGGCGGACTCGACCTGGCCGCGCTGGAGAACGGCGGCGGGATCATCGGATGCAGCGACGAGTTCTACTCCGCGCCCGTGAACCTGATCGCACCGGGCCTGACCCGCGACATGGGCGAGGGCTGGGAGAACGCGCGCCGCCGCGGCCCCGGCAACGACTGGGTGGAGTTCCGCCTCGCCGCCCACGGCGAGGTGCGGCTGCTGGAGCTGGACACCGGCTACTTCCTCTTCAACGCCCCCGGCGCCGCCCGGGTGAGCGGCTGCGACGAGAGCACCGCCGACCCGGCGGACCCCCGAGCGTGGTTCCCGCTGCTGGAGCGGACCGATCTGCGGCCGGACACCCGGCACCGGTTCGTGGTCGCCGGCCCGCGCCCGGCCACCCGGCTGCGGCTGGACGTGTACCCGGACGGCGGGATGGCCCGGTTCCGGGCGTACGGCCGGCCGTCACCGCAGGGGTGGGAGGGGCTGTGGCTGCGCTGGCTGAACACCCTGCCGGAGCCGCAGTTGCGCGCGGCGCTCACGGCGTCCGGGGCGGGCGAGGCCGACCTCGCCGCGGTGCTCGCCGCCCGGCCGATGGCCGGATGGGACGCGCTGCCGCGCGGCGTCGCCGAGCGGCTGGGGGACACCGGAGACGGCGGCCGGCGCCCTCCGGCCGGCAGCGCGTAAGGCGAGGCCGGGCGGCGGCGGGGCGCACGGCATGGTGGCGCGTCGCTCCTGCCGGGGTGCGGCACCGTGACACCCCTCACGCCCGGCCCCTTCGCGTGTCTGCTAACGTGATCACCGTTATGCCGTGCGCGCTGCTCCTCCTTAGCGGCCGCGGCGGGGGCCGTTGAGTTAGGCCGGCTCCCTCGCCGCGGGTCCTTGGCGTGTTCTTGTCGGCCGGACACCACCGCGAGCGAAACCCTTTCCGAGGAGCCTCTTTCATGGTGCCGCAGCAGCAGCCCAGTGGTATGCCCGTTCATCGCTACCAGCCCTTCCCGCCGGTCGATCTGCCCGACCGCACCTGGCCGTCCAAGACCATCACCGCCGCTCCGCGCTGGCTCTCCACCGACCTGCGGGACGGCAACCAGGCGCTGATCGAGCCCATGGACCCCGAGCGCAAGCGGGAGATGTTCGACCTGCTGGTGCGCATGGGCTACAAGGAGATCGAGGTCGGCTTCCCGGCCGCCAGCCAGACCGACTTCGACTTCGTCCGGTCGCTGATCGAGGAGGACCGGGTACCCGACGACGTGGTCATCTCCGTCCTCACCCAGGCGCGCGAGGACCTGATCGAGCGCACGGTGCAGAGCCTGGCCGGCGCCAAGCGGGCGACCGTGCACCTGTACAACGCCACCGCGCCGGAGTTCCGCCGCGTGGTGTTCCGGGTGGACCGGGACGCCTGCAAGGCCATCGCGGTCGAGGGCACCCGGCACGTCATGACGTACATGGCGCAGTACCTGGGCGACGCCGAGTACGTCGGCTACGAGTACTCTCCGGAGATCTTCATCGACACCGAACCGGACTTCGCGCTGGAGGTCTGCGAGGCGGTCATGGACGTCTGGGAGCCGGGCCCCGGGCGCGAGATCATCCTCAACCTGCCGGCCACCGTGGAGCGCGCCACGCCCAACGTCTACGCCGACCAGATCGAGTGGATGAGCCGGCGGCTGTCCCGGCGCGAGCACGTCTGCCTGTCGGTGCACCCGCACAACGACCGCGGCACCGGCGTCGCCTCCGCCGAACTCGCGGTGATGGCGGGCGCGGACCGGGTCGAGGGCTGCCTGTTCGGGCACGGCGAACGCACCGGCAACGTCGATCTGATCACCCTCGGCCTGAACCTGTTCAGCCAGGGGGTCGACCCGCAGATCGACTTCTCCGACATCGACGAGATCCGCCGGATCGTCGAGCACTGCACCCAGCTCCCGGTCGCCCCCCGGCACCCCTACGGCGGCGACCTGGTGTACACCGCGTTCTCCGGCTCGCACCAGGACGCCATCAAGAAGGGGCTGGCCGCGCTGGAGGACGACGCCGGGCGCGCGGGCGTGCCCGTGGCCGAGCACCCGTGGCGGGTGCCCTACCTGCCGATCGATCCCAAGGACGTCGGCCGGACCTACGAGGCCGTCATCCGGGTCAACAGCCAGTCCGGCAAGGGCGGGGTCGCCTACATCCTGCAGCGGGACCACGCGCTGGACCTGCCGCGCCGGCTGCAGATCGAGTTCTCCCGGGTGGTGCAGGAGTTCACCGACACCGAGGGCGGCGAGTTCTCCGGCGAGCGCCTGTGGGACATCTTCACCGAGACCTACCTGTCCGAGCGCGGGCCGGTCGCGGTGGTCGCGCACCGGTCCGGGACCACGGAGGACGGCGGCTACCGGATCTCCGCCGACGTCTCGGTCAACGGGGAGATCCGCGAGATCGGCGGCTCCGGCAACGGCCCCATCTCGGCGTTCGTGGACGCGCTGGCCGGCATCGGCGTCAAGGTCCGGGTCGTCGACTACATCGAGCACGCCATGAGCGAGGGCGGCGACGCCCGCGCCGCGGCCTACGTCGAGGCCGAGGTGGACGGCCGCACCGTCTGGGGGGTCGGGGTGAACGACAACATCACCACGGCATCGCTGAAGGCGGTGTGCAGCGCGGTCAGCCGCGCCGGGGCCGTCTGACGGCCGCGGGCGTGACCGTCCGTCCGGCACCCGGGTCCCCGGGTGCCGGACGCGTTCGTTCGGCGGCGACGCCCGCGCCGCCGCCGGGCTACTCCCGGCCGAACATCTGAGTCCAGTAGCGCTCGGCCTCGCCGACCCCGATGGCCCGGTTGTCGCAGTTCAGGATGTTGGCGCGGTGCCCGTCGCTGTTCATCCAGCCGTTCATGACGTCCTCGGCCGTGCGGTACCCGGCGGCCACGTTCTCGCCGGACCAGGCCGGATAGCCGACCTCGGCCGCGCGGTCGGCGGGCCCCTCCCCGTCGGGGCTGACGTGGTCCATGTAGTCGCGCGCGGCCATGTCCTCGCTGTGCCCCTGCGCGGCGGCGGTCAGCCGTCCGTCCACCCGGACGTCGGGGCAGCCGGCCCGGGAGCGCTCGTCGTTCACCAGCTCGACCACGGCCGAGGCGAGCGAGGAGCCGCCGGACGGCCGGTCGGGGGGCGACCAGTCGCCCCGGTCGGGGCGCCCGCCGGGGCCGGAGTCGTCCGAGCCGCCGTCGGAGGGCTCCGTGGCGTCGGAGCCGGAGGACCCGGAGTCCGACGGTGACGGCTCCACGGTGATCTCGGCGCTGGTCTGCGCGCTCTCGTCGGCCTGATCCGAGGGGCGGGGGGAGGGGGGAACGGAGGGGCTGGTGCTGGGGAAGAAGTCGTCCTCGGGCGTGAGGGCGTCGTCGGGGACCGCCGCCTGCTGGCCGCCGGAGTCCCGTCCGGCGTCCTGCGGCAGTCCGGCGAGGGTGAGCGCGGCCGCCAGGCCGAGCCCGACCGGGATCGCGGCGGCCGCGCCGATGAGCGGACGCCGCCAGGCTGACGGCCGCTTCGGGGCGCGCCGGGAGACCCGCCGGCGCCGGGCGCCGCTCTCCCGGCCGCGGGATCTTCGATGGCTTCCGTTACCGCGTGGCATCGTGCTGCCCCCGTTCTGTTCTGGGGAGAGTGGGGTTGGGACTGCGGAAAACCGTGCAATGGGGGATAGTCGCCATTTGTCACTCCGGGCGCGATCGTAGACCACTTCGCGGCAAAAGGCGTTACCAATCGGTGATATCGCTGGTGGGGGCGGGACGGACGCCCGCCGCACCCCGCACGGCGGACCGCCCGGTTCGCCGCCGGACGGGTGATCGGCGAGAATGGGCACGTGAGCCTCTACCGTGACGAGGGAGTCGTCCTGCGCACCCAGAAGCTGGGGGAGGCCGACCGCATCGTCACCCTGCTGACCCGGCGCACCGGGCTGGTCCGCGCGGTCGGCAAGGGGGTGCGGCGCACCAAGTCCCGGTTCGGCGCCCGCCTGGAACCCTTCACCCACGTCGACCTGCAGCTGCACACCGGCCGCACGCTCGACGTCATCACCCAGGCCGACACCCTGCGGGCCTACGGCGAGACCATCGTCACCGACTATCCGCGCTACACCGCGGGCACCGCCATGCTGGAGACCGCCGAGAAGATCGTCATCGTCGAGAAGGACCCCGCACTGCGGCAGTTCCTGCTCCTCGTGGGCGGCCTGCGCACGCTGGCCGAGGACGTCCACGACCCACGGCTGGTCCTGGACGCCTACCTGCTACGCTCGCTGGCCGTCGCCGGGTACGCCCCCGCGCTGGGGGAGTGCGCGCGCTGCGGCTCGCACGGATCGCACCGTTCCTTCGCGGTGCACGCCGGCGGTACCGTGTGCTCGGTGTGCCGGCCGGCGGGCTCGGCCTCCCCAGCCGCCGCGACGGTCCACCTGATGGCGGCCCTGCTGCGCGGCGACTGGGCCGAGGCCGACGCCAGCGAAGGCCGGCACCGCACCGAGTGCAGCGGGCTGGTCGCCGCCTACCTGCAGTGGCACCTGGAAAACGGAATCCGATCCCTGCGCCTCGTGGAGCGTACGTGAGCCTGTACAACCCCCTCTCGTCCAAGTCGGCCGCTCGCCCGGTCGAGCCGCCGCGGCCGCACCCCAGCGGCGCCCGGCCGCCGGAGCTGCCGCGCGAGCTCGTGCCCCGGCACGTGGCCATCGTCATGGACGGAAACGGGCGCTGGGCCAAGGAACGCGGGCTGCCGCGCACCGAGGGGCACAAGGCCGGCGAGAGTTCGCTGTTCGACGTGATCGAGGGCGCGCTGGAACTCGGCGTCCCCTACCTCTCCGCCTACGCCTTCTCCACCGAGAACTGGAAGCGCTCGCCCGAGGAGGTGCGCTTCCTCATGGGCTTCAACCGCGAGGTCATCCGCCGCCGCCGCGACGAGCTGCACGCGCGCGGCGTGCGGGTGCGCTGGGCCGGGCGCAGCGGCCGGCTGTGGAAGAGCGTCATCTCCGAACTGGAGCAGGCCGAGGAGATGACCAAGGACAACCGCGCCCTCACCCTGCAGTTCTGCGTCAACTACGGTGGCCGCGCCGAGATCGCCGACGCCGCCGCGCGGATCGCCCGCGCCGCCGCCGACGGCAGGATCAACCCCGACCGGGTCACCGAGGCGACGGTCGCCAAGTACCTGGACGAGCCGGAGATCCCCGAGGTCGACCTGTTCGTGCGCTCCTCCGGCGAGCAGCGGCTGTCCAACTTCCTGCTCTGGCAGTCGGCGTACGCCGAGTTCGTCTTCCTGGACACCCTCTGGCCCGACTTCGACCGCCGGCACTTCTGGCACGCCTGCGAGATCTACGCCAGCCGCGACCGGCGCTACGGCGGCGCCGTGCCCAACCCGGTGGAGCCGGCGCCGTGAGCCTGCTCGCCGGGCGCACGGATCTCGCCTACGTCGCCATCGGGGACAGCTTCACCGAGGGGGTCGGCGACCCCTACCCGGACAGCGCCGCCCACCGAAGCGGGCACTTCCGGGGATGGGCCGACCGGTTCGCCGAGCACCTGGCCGAACACGCCGCGCCGACCGCCGAGATCCGGTACGCCAACCTCGCGGTGCGCGGCAAACTGCTCCGCCAGGTGCTGGCCGACCAGCTCCCGCGCGCGCTGGAGTCCGGCCCGGACCTGGTGACGTTCAGCGCCGGCGGCAACGACCTGCTGCGGCCCGGCGGCGACCCCGACCGGCTCGCCGCGGGCGTGGCGCACGCCGTCCAGCGGCTGCGCGCGACCGGCGCGGAGGTGGTGCTGTTCACCGGCGTCAACTTCACCACGGGGTACATGCGCGCCCGCATCGGGAAGTTCGCGCGCTTCTACCTCAACCTCCGGTCGATCGCCGACCGGTACGGCTGCCACGTGGTCGACCAGTGGCGGATGGACGTGCTCACCGACCCGCGCGCCTGGGACGCCGACCGGCTGCACATGTCCCCCGAGGGCCACCGGCGGCTCGCCCTGCGGGTCTGCGAAGTGCTCGGCGTGCCGGCCGAGGGCCGTTCGGACGAACCCTGGCCGCCCGCGGCGGCCGTGGACTGGCGCACGGCTCGCGGCGCCGACCTGCGCTGGGCGCGCGAGTACCTGGTGCCGTGGGTCGGGCGCCGGCTCACCGGGCGTTCCTCCGGTGACGGCCTGGCACCCAAGCGCCCGGAGCTGACGCCGGTGCCCCCGGCCGGGCGCTGACCGCGAGCGGGGCGGCCGGGAACGCCGCCGGTCCGCAGGGTGAGGAGCGCGACAAAAGCCGGGAACCCCGGAACCTACTGTCGCGTAACCAGGGGTCGGCCCGGCATCATCGAATGCCATGAGCGGCTTTCAGGGAGGGTTGGACCTCACCCAGGACGTCATCTCCTACGTGGCACTCGGTGACAGTTTCACCGAGGGACTCAACGACCCGGCCCCGGAGGACAGCGGCGCGTCCCGTGGCCGGTTCCGCGGCTGGGCCGACCGGCTGGCCGAGCACCTGGCCGAGCGGGTGCCCGAGGTCCGGTACGCCAACCTCGCGGTCCGCGGCAAACTGATCCGCCAGATCGTCGGCGACCAGCTGCCGCGGGCAATCGAGCTGCACCCCGACCTCGTCACGATCTGCGCCGGCGGCAACGACATCCTGCGGCCCGGCGGCGACCCCGACCAGGTGGCGGCGATCTTCGAGGCCGCCGTCGCCCGCCTCGCCGCCACCGGCGCCACCGTCGTCGTCTTCACCGGGTTCGACACCGGCTTCCAGCCCGTCATGCGGCACCTGCGCGGCAAGATCGCCACCTACAACATGCACCTGCGCGCCATCGCCGACCAGTACGGCTGCCCGGTCGTGGACCTGTGGAGCATGCGGGTCCTCCAGGACCGCCGCGCGTGGAGCGCCGACCGGCTGCACCTGTCCTCCGAAGGGCACCGGCGGCTCACGCTGCGGGTCTGTGAGGTCCTCGGCGTGCCGGCCGAAGGCGACTGGCGGCAGCCCTGGCCCGACGAGCAGCCGCTGCACTGGCGGGCGGCGCGCCAAGAGGACCTGCACTGGGCGCGCGAATACCTGGTGCCGTGGATCGGGCGCCGGCTCACCGGGCGTTCCTCCGGCGACGGACTGGCCCCCAAGCGGCCGAACCTGGAGCGGCTGCGCTGACCGCCCGCGGCGCCGGGGCGGCTCAGGTGGCCCCGGCCGCCGCGCGGGAACAGTCGGCGCAGGTGCCGAAGATCTCAACGGTGTGCGTGAGGTTCACGAACCCGTGCTGCACCGCGATGCTCTCGGCCCACTTCTCCACCGCGGGCCCCTCGATCTCCACCGCCTTGCCGCAGGAGCGGCAGACCAGGTGGTGGTGGTGCCGCCCGGAGGCGCAGGCGCGGTAGACCGCCTCGCCCTCGGCGTTGCGCAGGACGTCGATCTCCCCGGCGTCGCTGAGCGCCTGCAGCGCGCGGTACACCGTCGTGAGGCCGATCTTGGAGCCCTCGGCGCGCAGGTCGGCATACAGGTCCTGGGCACTGCGGAAGCCCGTGCTCTCGTTCAGCGCCTGTCGTACGGTCTCGCGTCGTGTGCTCATGTCTTCATGCTCCCCGGCTCTGTCTCGGGAATGCTACCGAGCGCACCCGCCCCGCGCGTCCGGCGGGCGGAGTCGGCGCGTCCCCGCCGGAGACGGAGCATTCGCCCGGCCACGACGGCCACCGCGAACACCCCGAGAGCGATCAGCACGATGGTCGAGCCCGGCGCCACGTCGACGTAGAACGCCGTGCTGAGCCCGCCGATCGCGGCGGCCACCCCCACCACCATGGCCAGCCCCACCGTGGCGCGGAACCCGCGGGTCACCTGCTGGGCGGCGGCCACCGGGACCACCATCAGCGCGCTCACGAGCAGCACCCCCACCACCCGCATCGCGACGACGACCGTGAGCGCCGCCGTCACCGCGATCACCAGGCTGAGCAGCCGGACCGGCAGCCCTTGCGTCCGCGCGACCTCCTCGTCCTGGCAGAGCACGAACAGCTCCCGGCCGAAGTACGCCATGACGCCCAGCACCAGCACCGCCAGCGCCGCCATGACGGTGACGTCCTCCCGGCTGACGCTCGTCACCGAGCCGAACAGGAAAGAGGTCAGGGTGCCGGTGCTCTGCCCCGGCGCCAGGCCGATGAGCAGCACCCCGCCGGCGATGCCGCCGTAGAAGAGCAGCGCCAGCGCGACGTCGCCGCTGGTGCGGGTGCGCGCCCGGACCACCTCGATGAGCACGGCGCCCAGCGCCGAGACGATCAGCGCGGTGACGATCGGCGACGTGCTGGTCAGGTAGCCCAGCGCCACCCCGGTCAGCGCGACGTGCCCGATGCCGTCGCCGAGCAGCGCGAGCCGGCGCTGCACCAGGAACGTGCCGATCGCCGGAGCGGTGAGCCCCACCAGCACCGCCGCGAGCAGCGCGCGGCGCATGAAGTCCAGCTCCAGCAGCTCAGTCACGGCGGGGGACCTCCAGGCTCGGCACGGCCGGGGCGAGCGGCGGCTCGTCCGCGTGCGGGTGCACGTGTTCCCGGTCCGGGCCGTCCTCCGGCACGGGAGCGCCCGAAAGGCGGGGCGGGACGCCGTCGCGGACGATACGGCCGTGGCCGAGCACGATGGCGCGCCCGATGAGCGGACGCAGCGGGCCGAGTTCGTGCAGCACCATGACCACCGTGTGGCCGCGGCGGCGCAGTTCGCCGACGGCATCGGCCAGCGCCCGCTGGCTGGCGGCGTCCACACCCGCCATGGGCTCGTCCATGACGAAGGTGTCCGGCCGGCCGGCCAGCGCGCGGGCGATCAGCACCCGCTGCTGCTGCCCGCCGGAGAGCTCGTGAACGGAGTCGCGTGCGCGGTCGGTCAGCCCGACGGTGGCCAGCGCCTCGTCCACCGCCGCGCGGTCGGCGGCCCCGGGCAGCCGGAGGCGGCGCAGCCGCGCCACCTGCCCGGAGGCCACCACCTCGCGTACCGTGGCCGGCACGCCGCCGCCGACGGTGAGCCGCTGCGGAACGTAGCCGATGCGGTTCCACTGCCGGAACCGCCGGACCGGGACACCGTGCACCTCGACCCCGCCGCGCAGCAGCGGCACGACGCCCAGCATGGCGCGCGCCAGGGTCGACTTGCCGGAACCGTTGGGGCCGAGGATCGCCAGCACCTCGCCGCGCGGAACCTCGAAGGACACACCGTCCAGCACCGGCCGGCCGTCGTAGGCCACGACGGCGCCGGTCACGCGGAACGCCGGCGGGCCGGACTCGGGGCGCCGGCCCGCGACAGCTACCTCAGACACCTCTCAAGTGTGCCGATAACGAAAACGGTTGTCAAAATGTCCGGTTCAGGAGCCGACCTGGAGTACGGCGAGCCCGAGCAGCGTCACCACCACCACGACGCGCATGGCCCGCTCGCCGCCGCGCAGCCGCGGCCACGCCAGGAACGCCAGCCAGCCGAAGAACACCGCCAGCACGCCGAGGAGCACCGCGCCGACGACGCCCGCCGCCAGCAGGCCGGCCGTGAACACCACCGCCATCCCCACCGGAAGCACCCACCGGGGCGCGTTGTGCAGCCACACCAGGGGCACCGCGCTGCGCCGTTCGACCGTGCGGCGCAACGCGCCGGCCTCCGGCGTGAAGAAGGTGTCCCCCTCCGGGAGCGGGCGTCCCGGCGCGGGGGAGGGGCGGCGGGACTGCGGCTTGTTGCGCTTACGGGACACGCGGCTCCTTCGGGCGGGTACGGCTGGGAACGGGCGGGCGGCCTGTGGGCCCCGGACGGCGTGCGGACGTCGCAGGTGAAGCCCGCATCTCCGCACCCCCTTCCGGCTCCGGCGTCCGGCGTCCGCGGCGGCGGGAACGGTGCCGTCCGATCGCCGGCGCCGCCAGGCTCAATTCTCGCCGACGCCGCCCGGCCACGGACAGGACCATCCGGCCGCCCGGGCCGTGACGGCCCGCGCCGTGACGGCCCGGGCCGCTCCACGCGTCCGGTGCCACCCCGGCGGCCGATCAGCCCGGCCACGCATAACGGTATTTTTGTCCGAGAGCGGCGGCTCGTCTCCGTCCGGCGGTCCGACACGGAAACTTACGAGCCGTTTACGCAACGTGGTTTACGTTGGCCCCTCCACAACTCCGCCGGGCCCCTCGGCCCGGTCTCTGTGACCCGCTCCAGCAGAGAAGACCGGGAGACTGTTTTTCCGTGCCCAAGCTCAGCCTCATCGTTCCCTTCGACGTCACCGACTCCCGCCTGCGGGAGTGCCTGGACTCACTCGGCGGCCAGAGCGCCGATCTGGCCGACGCCGAGATCGTCCTGGTGCCCATCGAAGCCCGCACCGGTTCATCCGGCACCCCCGAACCGGCCGGCGGCGCCGCGGGTGACGTCACCGAGGAGACCGACGAGGACGGCGACACCGACACCGACCCCGCCGCCTCCGACGCCGACGCCGACGCCGACACAGTCAAGGACGACACCGAGGACGAGGACGGCGAGTCCGTCGGCTCCACCGGCGCGGAGGGGCTCGCCGTCGCCCAGCACGCCCACGGCACCCGGATCGGCGGCGCCCCGGTGCGCTTGCTCGGCGGCGCGGCGGCCGGCGACGCCGCCGCCTGCGCGCTCGGCGCCGGGGCCACCACCGGCGAGTACCTGATGTTCGTGCGCGGCGACGACGCGCTGCCCGGCTACGCCGTGGCCTACCTCCTCGACTCCCTGGAACGGAGCGGCTCCGACTTCGCGGCCGGCAACCTCTACCGGTTCAACGAGCTGGGCTCCCGGCCCTCCAGCGCCCACCGCAAGATCTTCGACCGGGTCCGCACCGCCACCCACGTGCGCGACACCCCGGCGCTGCTGGCCGACCGGCTGCTCGGCAACAAGCTGTGGCGCCGCTCCTTCTGGGAGAGCCTGCCGCCCGTCGCGGACGAGGCCGACGCCGACCTCGCCGTGCTGCGCGCGCACTTCGCGGCACGCGCCGTCGACGTGCTCCCCGCGCCCGTCTACCTGCGCCGCGACCGCGAGTCGGCCGACGACCTCAGCCGGATCGAGAACCTGAGCCGGCGCATCACCGCCATCGCGGCGCTCAGCTCCTCCCTCTCCGGAACCGACCGCGCCCTCTGGGACGACCACGCCCTGCGCCGCGACCTGCGCCGGGTGCTGCTCCGGCTGGACGACGCCGACCAGGCGGCCCGCGAGCGGTTCCTGGACCTGGTCAACGGCTACCTCGACAGCGTCGACCGCGCCGTCCTGGAGCGCATCGGCGTGCTGCACCGCCTCAACTACCACCTGGTGCGCAAGCGCCGGCTCGACCGCCTCATGGAGACCATCACCTTCCAGAAGAGCGTCGAGCTGAAGAAGGCCCCGGTGGTCCGCCGCGGGCTGCACTATTACATCCGCTACCCCTTCTTCGAGGACCCCGAGACCGGCGTCCCCCGGGAGCTGTACCGGCTGGACGGCGAGCTGAAGGCGCGCCAGAAGACGGAGCACATCGAGTGGCGCGACGGCCGCCTCGTCGTCAGCGGGCGGGTCGGCATCCGGCACCTGCGCGCCGGGCGGCGCTGGCAGCAGCAGCTGCTCGCGTTCGCCGTGAACGCCGACACCGGCCGGCGCGTCCCGGTCCCGGTCCGGGTCCGGCGGGCCGCCGAGTACCGGCTGCCCGATCTCCCCGACGCCGCCCGGCACGACTACGGCGGCTTCGAGATCACTCTCGACCCCGCAAAGCTCCGGCTCTCCGGCCAGTGGCGGGCCACCGACTGGCAGCTGGAACTCGTGGTGGTCAACCGCGGCCTGGTGCGCCGCCGCATCGTGGCCAACCCGGTCTCCGGCCCGCCGGAGCGGCCGCCCTACCACCAGGTCGCCGAAGACGTGTGGATCCGGCCGGCCTGGGACGAGGACCAGCAACTGCGCCTGCGGGTCGCGCCGGTGCGCGCCCGCGTCCTGGGGCACCGGATCGACGTCAACCCCGCCGTGCCCGAGCTGGAGATCAGCGGCGAGTTCGTGTCACCGCCCGCCGCCGAGGCCCGCGTGCTGCGGCTGACCCGCCTGCCCGGCACGGCGGCGCTGGAGTACCCGCTGCAGACGGTCGGCCACCGGTTCACGGCCCGCATCCCCGCCGCCGGGCTGCTCAGCCACATGGTGAACGAGGGCAACGGCGCGCTCCGCCAGGAACGGTGGCGGGCCGAGCTGCGCACCCCTGACGGCACCGCGGTCCCGCTCGTGCTGCCCGACGACGTCGAGCCGGCCACCCACCCCGTCGGCGACGGCTACCACGAAGTCGTCGTCCAGCGCACCAGCGACGGCCACCTGCGGCTGCGCGCCGGGTGGGCGCACCCGGTCGTGCGCGGCGCGGAGTGGGCCGGCCCCGAGGGCCGCGACCTCGTGCTGACCGGGCGGTACGCGGCCGACTCCCACCTGACACTGGTGTTCAAGGCGCGCGGACGTGACGAGGAGCACGAGTTCGGCGTGACCCGTGACGGCGACGCCTTTCGCGCCGTCTTCACCCCCGCGGCCATCGGCACGCTGTCCGGCACCCTCCCGCTGTCGGCCGGCTCCTACCAGCTCTGGGCGCGGGTCCGTCACGAGGACGGCGACGGGACCGACGTGCGCGCCGAACTCGACTCCGACTTCGTCCGCTCCCTGCCGCTGGAGATGCAGACCTCTGAGCGCGGCTACACCTTCGCCGACAGCGGGTTCGACACCCCGGTGCTGCGGGTGGGCAGCGACCTGCGCCCCGACGAGCGCGGCAGCTTCGCCCAGCGCCGGCTGCGTGAGGTGGCCTACCCGGCGATGCGCGAGCAGCAGCCGCGCGAGGAGATCCTGTTCGACAGCTACACCGGCCGGCAGTTCTCCGACAGCCCGCACAGCATCTACGCCGAGCTGCGCGCCCGCGGCGGGCGCTGGGCCGACTACCCGATGTCCTGGCTGGTGCGCGACGGTCAGGTCAACCTGCCGCCCGACCTCACCCGGGTGCGGCACAACGGCCACGACTTCTACGAGTCGCTGGCGCGCTCCCGCTACCTGGTGACCAACTCCCGCCAGCCCGCCTGGTTCGCGCGCCGGCCCGGCCAGACGGTGGTGCAGACCTGGCACGGCTCGATGCTCAAGCGGATCGGCTTCGACATCGAGAACATCCGCGGCAAGTCCCGCGACTACCACGAGAAACTGGCGTGGGAGACGCGGCAGTGGGACTACCTGGTCTCGCCGAGCCCGTGGGCCACCCCGATCCTGCGCCGGGCGTTCCGTTTCGAGGGCGAGATCCTGGAGACCGGCTACCCGCGCAACGACATCTTCTTCTCCGCCGAGCGGGAGGCCATCGCCGAGCGCACCCGGCGCCGGCTCGGCCTGCCGGAGGGCAAGAAGGTCATCCTGTACGCGCCGACCTGGCGGGACGACAAGTACTACACGCGGGGCAAGCACAAGCTCGACCTGCACCTCGACCTGCGCCGGATGTACGGCAAGCTGGGGGAGGACCACGTGCTCCTGGTCCGCCGGCACCCGCGCGTGGTCGACAGCGTGCCCATCGTCGGCGAGAACTTCGTCTACGACGTGTCGCTGTACCCGGAGATCATGGAGCTGTTCCTGATCACCGACATCCTCGTCACCGACTACTCGTCGATGATGTTCGACTTCGCCAACACCGGCCGCCCGATGCTCTTCTTCACCTACGACATCGAGAGCTACCGTGACAACCTGCGCGGGTTCTACTTCGACTTCGAGGAGACCGCGCCCGGCCCGCTGCTGGTGGAGTCCGACGACGTGATCGCGTCCGTGCTCGACGTCGACGAGGTGGCCGGCCGCTACGCCGGCCGCTACCGGAAGTTCGTCGAGCAGTTCTGCCCACTGGACGACGGCAACGCCGCCGCCCGCGTGGTGGACCGGGTCTTCGGCGAAGGCTGAGCCGCGCCGTGCGGAACCGCGGCGCCCGCGAAAGGCGGGCGCCGCACCCGCGCGGCATGCCACCATGGGGCCGTGATCGTCATCACCCGCTACACCGTGGCCCCCGAGGACTCCGACGACTTCGTGGCCCGCGCCGCAGGGGCGCTGGACGCGCTCGGCCAGCGGCCGGGCTACCGGTCCGGAACCGTGGCGCGCGCGGCCGACGAGCCGACCCTGTGGACGATCGTCACCGAGTGGGACGGTCCCGGCGCCTACCGCCGGGCGCTGTCGAACTTCGACGTACGGGTCGCCGCGGTCCCGCTGCTGTCCCTGGCCAAGGACGAGCCCAGCGCCTTCGAGGTGGTCGCACGGCACCCGGACGCCCCCGCCTGACCGGGGGCGCGCCGGGCGTGCCGCCCGTTCACACGCCACGGGAGGGGTCTTCCCGTTCACACGCCAGGGGAGAGGGGTCTTCCCGTTCACACGCCACGGGAGGCTTATCCGGTCGCTCCCGCGGGCCGACGGGCGTAGGGTCGTTGGTGCATGTCGGTGGCCACGCCTGCAATAGGCTGGGCACTTCCGCGAACAGATCCGCGGATTCCATGACACGAGCGTCGCGTTCCGCGATCCGCCGACCGCCAGCCGGATGGAGACTGAGAAGACTATGGCCGTGAAGTCAGAGGCAATGGACACCCTGGTCAATCTCGCCAAGCGCCGGGGTCTGGTCTACCCCTCCAGCGAGATCTACGGGGGCCTGCGCGCCTCGTGGGACTACGGCCCGCTGGGCGTGGAGCTGAAGAACAACGTCAAGCGCCAGTGGTGGCGCTCGATGGTCCAGGAGCGCGAGGACATCGTCGGCCTCGACTCCAGCGTCATCCTGGCCCGCGAGGTCTGGGAGGCCTCGGGCCACGTCAAGGAGTTCGTTGACCCGCTCACCGAGTGCCAGTCCTGCCACAAGCGTTTCCGGGCCGACCACCTGATCGAGGGCTACGCCGAGAAGCACGGCCGCGAGCCCGAGAAGGGCCTGGCCGACATCGCCTGCCCCAACTGCGGCGCGAAGAGCTCCCTGATGGAGCCGCGCATGTTCAACGGCCTGCTGCGCACCTACCTGGGCCCGGTGCAGGACGAGAGCGGTCTGGCGTTCCTGCGGCCCGAGACCGCGCAGGGCATCTTCATCAACTACCTGAACGTGCAGCAGTCGGCGCGCCGGAAGATCCCGTTCGGCATCGGCCAGATCGGCAAGTCCTTCCGCAACGAGATCACCCCGGGCAATTTCATCTTCCGGACCCGCGAGTTCGAGCAGATGGAGATGGAGTTCTTCGTCAAGCCCGGCGACGACGAGGACTGGCACCAGTACTGGATCGACACCCGCCTGCAGTGGTACGTCGACCTGGGCATCTCCAAGGACAACCTGCGGCTGTACGAGCACCCGCAGGAGAAGCTCTCGCACTATTCGAAGCGGACCGTCGACATCGAGTACCGGTTCAACTTCGTCGGCGCCGAGTGGGGCGAGCTGGAGGGCGTCGCCAACCGCACGGACTTCGACCTGAAGACCCACTCGGAGCACTCCGGCGCGGACCTGTCCTTCTTCGACCAGGAGAACAACGAGCGCTACACGCCCTACGTGATCGAGCCGGCGGCCGGTGTGGACCGCGCGCTGCTGACCTTCATGCTGGACGCCTACCACGAGGACGAGGCGCCCAACGCCAAGGGCAAGATGGAGAAGCGCGCCGTCATGCGCCTGGACCCGCGGCTCGCGCCGGTCAAGGCCGCGGTGCTGCCGCTGTCCCGCAACACCGACCTGTCGCCCAAGGCGCGCGAGCTCGCCGCGACGCTGCGCCGGCGGTGGAACGTGGAGTTCGACGACGCGGGCGCGATCGGCCGCCGCTACCGCCGCCAGGACGAGATCGGCACGCCGTTCTGCGTCACCGTCGACTTCGACACCCTGGAGGACGACGCGGTGACGGTGCGCGAGCGCGATTCGATGGGCCAGGAGCGGGTGTCCCTGGACCAGGTGGAGCGCTACCTGCTGGAGCGGCTGCCGGGCTGCTGAGCGGCCCCCGCCCCGCGACTCCGGCGCCGGCCCGGGCACCTCGTGCCCGGGCCGGCGCCGTTCAGCGTCCGGCGCGTCCGGTCAGCCCGCGACGGTGTAGACGACGAACGACACCGCGATGTAGTGGCAGACGTAGGCGGCGACGGTCAGCGAGTGGAAGACCTCGTGGAAACCGAACCAGCGCGGCGCGGGGTCCGGCCGTCGCAGGGCGTAGACCAGGCCGCCGACGCTGTACAGCACGCCGCCGACCAGGACCAGGATCCACGTGGCCGGGTGCGTGCCGCCGACCAGTTGCGGGATGAACAGCACCGCCACCCAGCCGACGGCGATGTACAGGGCGGTGGACAGCCAGCGCGGCGCGTTCAGCCAGCACACCTTGAAGACCACGCCGGCGATGGCGGCGCCCCAGATGAGGGAGATCATCGCCGTGCGCAGGGTGCCGTCCAGCACCAGCAGCACGAACGGCGTGTAGGTGCCGGCGATGATCAGATAGATGTTGGAATGGTCCAGCCGCCGCAGCACGGCGGTGACGCGGCCGGACCAGTGGCCGACGTGGTAGATCGCCGACGTGCCGAACAGCAGCACCGCGCTGGCCGCGTAGACGGCGCTGGCCAGCCGGGACAGGCCGGTGGGCGCCAGGACGACCAGGACGATCCCGGCCGCGAGGGCCACGGGGGCGGTGCCGAGGTGCAGCCAGCCCCGCAGCAGCGGTTTCACCACGCCGTGCAGGACCGCGGAGGTCGTGGTCGGCCGTTCCCCGGCGCCCGGGCTCGCGCCGCCGTCGGCGTGCCGCAGCGTGTCGTCCCTCTGCTCCACTGACACGTTCGCTCTTCTTTCCTCGGAACTCGCTCGGGGCCGGTCGTCCCGCGCATCGACTGTACCTACGCCACCGTAGGTTACTCGTGGGTTGGGCGTGTGTCGCTCGGCACATCACGGCCTCCGGTGGGCGGTCGCGGAGCCGGATTGGATCAGTGCGTGCGGCGGAGCCCGTCCGGGGAGTGTCATGATCCGCTCCGACCTGCGATGATGCCGGTCCAATGGCCCCGGGACGTCGTGGGTGTGACCTGGGTCGCGCCGGCCGATGAAGCAGACCAATGGACTATACCAATCCAGCGCATCTGATCTGCGGAAACGCGGGTATATAGGCGTCCTGAGGAGGTTTTCTTCCTCGGCTGTGTAGAGTCGCGCGCATTCGAGGTCGAGTGGCCGTGAAAAGGAGCTTGCGGTGCCCAAGTACGTCTACGAGTTCGCCGAGGGCAACAAGGACCTCAAGGACCTCCTGGGAGGCAAGGGGGCCAACCTCGCCGAGATGACCAATCTCGGCCTGCCCGTCCCGCCGGGGTTCACCATCACCACCGACGCCTGCCGGTACTACCTGGAGAACGGCCGAGTACCCGAGGGACTCGACACCGAGATCGACGAGAAGCTCGCCGCCCTGGAGGCGGCCATGGGCAAACGCCTGGGACAGGCCGACGACCCGCTGCTGGTCAGCGTACGCTCCGGCGCCAAGTTCTCGATGCCCGGCATGATGGAGACCGTCCTCAACATCGGCCTCAACGACGACTCCGTACGCGGGCTCGCGGCCCAGGCCGGCAACGAGCGGTTCGCCTGGGACTCCTACCGCCGGCTCATCCAGATGTTCGGCAAGACCGTCCAGGGCATCGACGGCGAGCTCTTCGAGGACGCCATCGACGCCATCAAGCAGCGCAAGGGCACCACCGACGACCTCGACCTGGACGCGGGCGACTTCAAGGAGCTCGTTCAGACCTTCAAGGACATCGTCGCCGAGCACACCGGCGAGGGCTTCCCCTCCGACCCGCGCGAGCAGATGCGCCAGGCCATCCAGGCCGTCTTCGACTCCTGGAACGCGCCGCGCGCCGTCCTCTACCGGCGCCAGGAGCGCATCCCGTCCGGCCTCGGCACCGCGGTCAACGTGTGCTCGATGGTCTTCGGCAACCTCGGCATGGACTCCGGCACGGGCGTCGCCTTCACCCGCGACCCCGCCTCCGGCCAGCAGGGCGTCTACGGCGACTACCTGCAGAACGCCCAGGGCGAGGACGTCGTCGCCGGTATCCGCAACACCGTCCCGCTCGCCGACCTGGAGCGCATCGACCCGGCCAGCTACCGTCGGCTCCTCGACATCATGGAGACGCTGGAGAACCACTACCGCGACCTGTGCGACATCGAGTTCACCATCGAGCGCGGCCGGCTGTGGATGCTGCAGACCCGGGTGGGCAAGCGCACCGCGGCCGCGGCCTTCCGGATCGCCAACCAGCTCGTCGACCAGGGCCTGATCACCCTGGACGAGGCGGTCGGCCGCGTCACCGGTGACCAGCTCGCCCAGCTCATGTTCCCGCGCTTCGACGAGACCGCCGAGCGCACCCGGCTCGGGCGCGGCATGAACGCCTCGCCCGGCGCCGCGGTCGGCAAGGCCGTGTTCGACTCCTACACCGCGATCAAGTGGTCGCGCAGCGGCGAGGACGTCATCCTGTGCCGCCGCGAGACCAATCCCGACGACCTCGAAGGCATGATCGCGGCGCGTGGCATCCTCACCAGCCGCGGCGGGAAGACCTCGCACGCCGCGGTGGTGGCCCGCGGCATGGGCAAGACCTGCGTGTGCGGCGCCGAGGAGCTGGACGTCGACACCAAGAACCGCCGGCTGGTCGCCCCCGGCGGCCAGGTGATCGAGGAGGGCGACGTCATCTCCATCGACGGCACCAGCGGCGAGGTCTTCCTCGGCGAGGTACCCGTCGTGGCCTCGCCGGTGGTCCGCTACTTCGAGGGCGAGATCGACCCCGCCTCGGACTCCTCCGACGACCTGGTGCGCGCCGTGCACCGGTTCATGCAGTACTCCGACGCCGCCCGGCGGATGAACGTGCGCGCCAACGCCGACAACGCCGAGGACGCCGCCCGCGCCCGCCGCATGGGCGCGCAGGGGGTGGGGCTGTGCCGCACCGAGCACATGTTCCTCGGCGACCGGCGCCAGCTCGTCGAGCGTCTCATCCTGGCCGACACCGACAAGGAACGCGAGGAATCGCTGGCGGCGCTGCTGCCGCTGCAGCGCGACGACTTCATCGGCATCTTCGAGGCCATGGACGGCCTGCCGGTGACCGTCCGGCTGCTCGACCCCCCGCTGCACGAGTTCCTGCCCGACATCACCGAGCTGTCGGTCCGGGTGGCGGTGGCCGAGTCGCGCGGCGAGAAGCACGAGAACGACCTGCGGCTGCTGCAGGCCGTGCACCGGCTGCACGAGCAGAACCCGATGCTCGGGCTGCGCGGCGTCCGGCTCGGCCTGGTGGTGCCCGGCCTGTTCACCATGCAGGTGCGCGCCATCGCCCAGGCCGCCGCCGAGCGGCTGCGGGCCGGCGGCCGGCCGTGCCCGGAGATCATGATCCCGCTGGTGGGCACCGTGCAGGAGCTGGAGATCATCCGCGAGGAGTCACTGCGGGTGCTGCGCGAGGTCGGCGAGGAGTACGGCGTCACGCTGAACTACCCGGTCGGCACGATGATCGAGCTGCCGCGCGCCGCGCTCACCGCCGGGCAGATCGCCGAGAACGCCGAGTTCTTCTCCTTCGGCACCAACGACCTCACCCAGACGGTGTGGGGTTTCTCCCGTGACGACGTCGAGGCGTCGTTCTTCTCCGCCTACCTGGAGAAGGGCGTGTTCGGCGTCTCGCCGTTCGAGTCGCTGGACGTCGACGGCGTCGGCCGGCTCATCCGGATCGCCGTCGAGGAGGGCCGCCGCGCCCGGCCGGGCATCAAGCTCGGCGTCTGCGGCGAGCACGGCGGCGACCCGGCGTCGGTGCACTTCTTCCACGAGGCCGGCCTGGACTACGTGTCCTGCTCGCCGTTCCGGGTCCCCGTCGCCCGGCTGGAGTCCGGCCGCGCGGCCGCCCGCGGCTGAGGCGGGGCACGACGGGCGTGCGGCGCACATCACGTGCGCCGCACGTTACTTTTCCCGGGGCGCGCGCGGCTGTGCCGCCTCCCGGTGGCCCCTTCTCGTACGATGAGCCCGGGCCGGCCCGAAAGGCCGGTGAGTCCCTTTCGGGGCGGCCCCCGGGACGGCGCCGTCCAGTACGCTGTGCCGGGTCGAGCCGGAAGGGCGGCGGCGTGGAGGGACGCACCCGCGGGTTCCGGCACGCCAGTTCGCAGCCGGGTCGACGGCTCCCGGGCGGCAGGGAAGTCCTCAGGAGGGGTGGGACGTGCGGGTAGCGGACGAAGGACGCGGCGACGAGCCGCGCGAGGGACCCCCGTTCGGCACCGCGCCGGATCTGGAGGCGACGCGCACGTTCGTCCGCGACACCCCGGCCGACGGCGGTTTCGCCGAGACCGGTGGCACCGGCGCGGCCGAGCGCACGCGCGTCTTCACCCGGACGGGGGAGGGGAGCGATGCCGCTTCCGAGCCTGCCGGTGCGGCGCCCGCCACGGCCGACCCGACCCGCACCCTGACCCGGCCGCGCCGCGATCCCGACACCGACCGCCCCGGCCCGGTGGCCGAGCCGTACCCGGAGCCCGCGTACCCCGCCGAGGAGCCTCCGCGCCGCCCGGCCCGCCGCTGGGGCAGACGCATCGCCTCCGCGATCGGGCTCCTCGTCGTGGCCGCCATCCTGGTCCCGTGCCTGACCTGGGCCTGGGTGTGGTACGTGGCCCGCCAGGACGAGCGCCCGCCGTCGGACGCCATCGTGGTGCTGGGCGCGAGCCAGTACAACGGCAGGCCGTCGCCCATCTTCGAGGCGCGGCTGCGGCACGCCGCCGACCTCTACGGGCAGGGCGTGGCCCCCGCCATCGTCACGGTCGGCGGCAACCAGCCCGGCGACGCCTACACCGAGGGCGGTGCCGGCCGCGACTGGCTGATCGCCGCGGGCGTGCCGGCGGAGAGCGTCGTGGCCATCGGCGAGGGCAGCGACACGCTGCAGAGCATCGAGGCGGTCTCGCAGATGTACCGGCAGCAGGACTGGACCTCCGCCGTGATCGTCACCGACCCGTGGCACTCGCTGCGGTCGCGGACCATGGCCGAGGACTTCGGCATCGAGGCGGCCACCTCGCCGGCGCGATCCGGCCCGGCCGTGCTCGAACGGGAGACCCAGCTCTGGTACATCACTCGTGAGACGGCCTCCGTCTGGTACTACTGGATCTTCGGTGACAGTTCGACACTGCACGTCGACGCGGCCTGAGCCGGGCACCGGCCGCCCGCGCGACCATCGCGGACGCGGGCCGGGACGCTATGCCGGCCATCACTGAGCCGCCCCCGCCGCCCTACACCGAGCGGGACCGGGAACGCTGGGCCGCGGAGCCGCCCAAGAGCCGGGCCCGCGGGCCGTTCGAACGCGACCGCGCTCGCGTGCTGCACAGCTACGCGCTGCGCCGCCTGGCCGCCAAGACCCAGGTCGTGCAGCCCGGCGCGAGCGACTTCCCGCGCACCCGGCTCACCCACTCGCTGGAGTGCGCGCAGATCGGCCGTGAGATGGGGCGCTCCCTCGGCTGCGACCCCGACCTGGTCGAGGCCGCCTGCCTCGCGCACGACCTCGGGCATCCGCCCTTCGGCCACAACGGGGAGAGCGCCCTGGACGCGGCGGCGGCCGCCTGCGGTGGGTTCGAGGGCAACGCGCAGAGCCTGCGGCTGCTCACCCGGCTGGAGGGCAAGGTCAGCACGCCCGGGCGGCGCAGCGCCGGGCTGAACCTGACCCGTGCCACCCTGGACGCCACGCTGAAGTACCCCTGGCAGCGGGGCGAAGGCGCCGGCCGCAAGTTCAACTGCTACCCGGACGACGTCGCGGTCTTCGCGTGGGTGCGCGCCGAGGCTCCGGACCAGCGGACCTGCTTCGAGGCCCAGGTCATGGACTGGGCCGACGACGTCGCCTACTCGGTGCACGACCTGGAGGACGGCCTGTTCGCCGGGCTGATCCGGTTCGAGGCGCTGCGCAGCCGGACCGAGCGGGCCGCGGTGTGCGAGCTGGCGGCCCGGGTCTACGCCGACGCCGCCCCGGACGAACTGGCCGAGGCCTTCGACCGGCTGCTCGCCGAACCGTTCTGGCCGCGTGGCTTCGACGGCGACCTGCGGTCGCTCGCCGACCTGAAGAACCTGACCAGCGAGCTGATCGGCCGGTTCTGCCGGTCGGCGGAGCGCGCCACCCGGGAACGGTTCGGCCCGGGCCCGCTCGCGCGCTACGCCGCGTCGCTGGTGGTGCCGCGCCGTTCGCTGCTGGAGTGCGCCCTGCTCAAGGCGGTGGCGGCGCACTACGTGATGGCCCGGACCGAGGCCCGCGACTATCAGGCGCGCGAGCGCGCCGTCATCGCCGACCTGGTGACCGCGGTCCGCCTCGGCGCGCCCGGCACGCTGGAGCCGCAGTTCCGCGCCGACTACCTGGCCGCCGGGGACGACGCGGCGGCGCTGCGGGTGGTCATCGACCAGGTCGCCTCGCTCACCGACACCTCGGCCATGGCCTGGCACCGCCGGCTGGCGGGGTAGCGGGCGAGGGCGATGCCGGTCGCCCATACGGCGCTGTGGCCGCGGCTCATCGGGACGGCGCGTCCCTGAAGCGGGCGGTGACGCGGTCCAGGGTGCGGACGACCACGCCGAGCTGCTCCGGAGGGAGATCGCCGAACAGTTCGCGCGCCAGCGCGTCGGCGTCCCGGTCCATCCGCTCGACCGCCGTCCGGCCGGTGCCGGTCAGCTCGACCGAAACGGCCCTGCGGTCGTCGGGGTGGGCGGTGCGCCGGAGGAAGCCGCCGGTTTCGAGCGCGTCGACGAGCGTCGTGACGTTGCGCGGCGTGACGCGGAGTGCGTCGGCGAGCTGACGCTGGGTCAGGGGGCCGCGGTGGGCCAGCTCGAACAGGACCGTGGCGCGCGTGGTGGTGAGACCGTCGGCCCGCAGCGCCGTGCGCATGTCCTCGGAGATCAGGCTCGCGGCGTCGAGCAGCCGGTCGAACGCGCCACGCGGAGACAGTGTATGTTGTTCATTATCTGGCATATTCATCAATTCTAGTCGCCGCTGAAGGGGAGCCCGCGATGGACACTTCGCCCGAAGGCAACATGGCGCGGCTGCGTGACGCCTACCACGCGTTGCAGGGCGGAGACCTCGACGCCTGTGTCGAGATGCTGTCGCCGGACTTCATCGCCAACATTCCGGGGCTGCCCGGGCCCGTGTACGGCACCGAGATCTGGCGGCAGGGCGCGCGGGCGATGCTGGCGGGCTTCCCGGACCTGCGCATCGACGTCGAGGACATGTTCGGCGCCGCCGACCGGGTGGCGGTGCGCGCCCGCTTCCACGGCACCCACCTGGGCGCCTTCCAGGGCGCGCGGCCCACGGGTGAGCGCGTCGCTTTCTGGAGTCTGGAGATGTACCGCTTCGAGGGCGGCAGGATCGCCGAGGAGTGGGTCGCCCCCGACATGGCGGGCCTCATGCGGCAGATCTCGGGGACCGGGAGCCCCGCCTAGCCCATAGCGGTCCCCGCCGTGACACGACCGGCGGCAGGCCCTCCCGGCTCGAATGCGCGTATCGGCCGGGAGGGCCTGCCGTGTCGGCGTGGTGTGCCACGCGCGGCGGCCGTCGCACGGCGAACGCTCCTCCCGGCCGTGGACCCGGCGGCGGACCCTTGACGCACCGCGATGTTAGCGCTAACAATGTAGCCCACGTCACAGACTTCCAGTGACGCTCACCACATGTGTTGGCGAGGTGGCGATCCCCCATGCCCTCCCCGAACGGCCGCGGACCGGTCATGGCGGACGTCGCCCGGCTCGCGGGAGTCTCCCACCAGACGGTCTCCCGGGTGCTGAACGGTCACCCCAACGTCCGGGACGCCACCCGGGAGCGGGTGCAGGCCGCCATCGAGGAGCTCGGCTACCGGCGCAACTCCTCCGCGCGCGCCCTCGTCACCCGGCGGACCAACGTGCTGGGCGTCATCGCCGTCCACACCACGCTGTACGGGCCGGCGAGCACGCTGTTCGGCCTGGAGCAGGCCGCGCGGGCGGCCGGGTACTTCGTCAGCATCGTCAGCCTCAAGTCGGTCGACACCGCCAGCCTGTCCGCCGCGATCAGGTACCTGGCCGAACAGTCCATCGAGGGGCTGGTGCTCCTCGCCCCCCAGCGGGTGACGGCGGAATCGCTCGCCGCACTGCCGGTGACGCTGCCGGTGGTGGCGGTCGAGGGCGGACAGGCCCCCGACATCCCGGTGGTCTGCGTCGACCAGTTCAGCGGGGCCCGCGCGGCGACCCGGCACCTGCTCGGCCTCGGTCACCGCACCGTGTGGCACGTCACCGGGCCGGACGGCTGGCCGGAGGCCGAGGGCCGGATCGACGGGTGGCGGTCGGCGCTGCGCGCCGCCGGTGCGGCCGCCCCCGTCCCCGTCCCCGGGGACTGGACGCCGCGCTCCGGGTACGCGGCCGGGCTGCGGCTCGCCCGCGATCCCGCGGTCACCGCCGTCTTCGTGGCCAACGACCAGATGGCCCTCGGCCTGCTGCGGGCGTTCAACGAGGCCGGGGTACGGGTGCCCGACGACGTCAGCGTGGTGGGCTTCGACGACATCCCTGAGGCGGAGTTCCTGACCCCGCCGCTGACCACGGTGTGGCAGGACTTCACGCAGGTGGGCGAGCGCAGCATCGAGGTGCTGCTCGCTCAGATCGACGGCCCGGCCCGGCACGGCGGCGAGCCCCCGCGCGTCGTCGTGCCGGCCCGGCTCGTCACCCGCGCCAGTACCGCGCGGGCGGCCGGACCCGCATGACCCGGACCACCAGGTGACAGGTTCGCGACAGGAAGGGATGTGGCAGTGACCGACGACCGGCCGGCGACGGCCCAGCGTGTGAGCGCTCACAACGACCCGGACGCGGTGGTCATCGGCGTGGACTTCGGCACGCTGTCGGGCCGGGCGGTGGTCGTCCGGGTCGCCGACGGCACCGAACTGGCCAGCGCGGTCCACCCGTACCGGCACGGGGTGGTCTCCGCCGCCCTGCCGGGCTCGGACATCCCGCTGCCCCCCGACACCGCGCTGCAGATCCCCGAGGACTACCGGGAGGTGCTGCGCCAGACGGTGCCCAAGGCGCTCGCCGCCAGCGGCGTGCCCGCCGAGCGCGTCATCGGCATCGGCACCGACTTCACCGCCTGCACCGTGCTGCCGGCCACCGCCGACGGTACCCCGCTGTGCGAGCTGCCCGGCCTCGCCGACCGCCCGCACGCCTACCCCAAGCTGTGGAAACACCATGCCGCCCAGCCCGAGGCCGACGACATCAACGCCACCGCGCACGAGCGCGGCGAACCATGGCTGGCCCGCTACGGGGGCCGGATCTCCTCGGAATGGGAGTTCGCCAAGGGCCTGCAGGTGCTCCGGGAAGACCCCGAGATCTACCGGCGCACCGAGCGCTGGATCGAGGCCGCCGACTGGATCATCTGGCAGCTGTGCGACCGCGAGACCCGCAACGTCTGCACCGCCGGCTACAAGGGCATTCACCAGGACGGCGAGTGGCCGTCGCGCGACTACCTGGCCGCACTGCACCCCGAGTTCGCCGGCTTCGCCGAGGAGAAGATCTCCCACCCGCTCGCCCAGCTCGGCGCGCGGGCCGGCGGTCTCGGCGCCCGCGCCGCCGCCTGGACCGGGCTGCCCGAGGGCATCGCGGTCGCCGTCGGCAACGTCGACGCGCACGTCACGGCCGCCGCGGCCCGCGCCGTCGAGCCCGGCCAGATGCTCGCCGTCATGGGCACCAGTACCTGCCACGTCATGAACTCCGACCACCTGGCCGACGTGCCCGGCATGTGCGGCGTGGTCCGCGACGGGATCGTGCCCGGCCTCTGGGGCTATGAGGCCGGGCAGAGCGGGGTCGGCGACATCTTCGGCTGGTTCGCCGACACGGGCGTTCCCGCCGACTACACCGCCGAGGCCGAAAGGCTCGGGATCGACGTCCACGAACTGCTGTCCCGCCGCGCCGCCGCGCAGCCGGTGGGCGCGCACGGCCTCGTGGCGCTCGACTGGCACAGCGGCAACCGGTCCGTCCTCGTCGACCACGACCTGTCCGGGGTGATCGCCGGGCTCACCCTCGCCACCCGGCCCGAGGAGGTGTACCGGGCGCTGGTCGAGGCCACCGCGTTCGGCACCCGCACGATCGTCGGCGCCTTCACCGACGCCGGGGTCCCGGTGCGCGAACTGACCGTCGCCGGCGGGCTGATCCGCAACACCTTCATCCTCCAGACCTACGCCGACGTGCTGCGGCGCCCCCTCAACGTCATCGGCTCCGACCAGGGGCCCGCCCTGGGCTCGGCCATCCACGCCGCCGTCGCCGCCGGCGCCTACCCCGACATCCGCGCGGCTTCGGCCGCCATGGGCAACGTCCACCGCGACGTCTACCGCCCCGACCCGCGGCGCGCCGACCGCTACGACGAACTGTTCGCCGTCTACACCGACCTGCACGACCACTTCGGCCGCGGCGGCAGCGACGCGCTGCACCGGCTGCGCCGGATCCGCAACGCGGCCGCCGCCCGGTGAGCCCGCGCCCCACCCCGGAACCCGCCCCCGCCGGGCCCCGCCCGGCACCCGACCACGGAAGGGACCGATGAGCGCCGACGCCGACCGCACCGTCCGCCCCGACATTCTGCGCCGACTCCGCCGCGAGGTCTGCGACCTGCACGCCGAACTCGTGCGCTGGGGCCTGGTCACCTGGACCAGCGGCAACATCTCCGCGCGGGTCCCCGGCGCCGACCTCATGGTGATCAAGCCCAGCGGAGTCGGCTACGACGACCTCACGCCCGAGTCCATGGTGGTCACCGACCTGCACGCCAACGTGGTCGAAGGCGTCCACGCCCCCTCCAGCGACACCGCCGCGCACGCCTACGTCTACCGGGCCATGGCGAACGTGGGCGGCGTGGTGCACACCCACAGCCCGTACGCCACCGCCTGGGCGGCCCGCGGCGAACCGATCCCGTGCGCCATCACCGCCATGGCCGACGAGTTCGGCGCCGACATCCCAGTCGGGCCGTTCGCGCTCATCGGCGGCGACGACATCGGCAAGGGCATCGTCGCCACCCTCACCGGCCACCGCTCGCCCGCCGTGCTCATGCGCGGCCACGGAGTCTTCACCATCGGTGGCACCGCCCGCGCCGCGGTCAAAGCCGCCGTGATGTGCGAGGACGTGGCCCGCACCGTGCACCTCGCCCGGGTGCACGGCCCGGTCGAGGCGCTGCCCGCCGAGCACATCGACGCCCTGTACGACCGCTACCAGAACGTCTACGGCCAGCGTGCCGCCGACCGTGAGAGAGGAACGGACTCGTGACCGACCGTCTGCCCCGAATCGGTGTCCTCGGCATCATGCAGGCCCTGTACGACCACATGATCCCGGGCATCACCGAACGCCAGGCCGGCTACGCCCAGGAGGTCGCCGACCGGCTCGCCGGTGTGGCCGACTTCGTCGTGGGGCCACCCGTCAAGAGCCGTGCCGACGCCGAGCGGGTCATGCGCGGTTTCGAGAACGACGACCTCGACGGCGTCCTCGTCATCATGCTCACCTACGGCCCGGCCATGCGGGTCGCCCGGCTGTTCAACGAGAACCGGCTGCCGGTCTGCCTGGCCAACATCCAGCCCGAGCCGGCCGTGACCGCCGCCTGGGACATGAGCGACATGACCTACAACCAGGGCATCCACGGCGCGCAGGACACCGCCAACGCCATGGTGCGGGCCGGCCGTGCCTTCGACGTCGTCACCGAGGAGTGGCAGAGCGCGGCCTTCGCCGAGCGGATCGGCCGCTGGGCGCGCGCCGCCCGCGCGGTCACCGCGTGGCGGCGGCTCAAGGTCGGCGTGTTCGGCTACGCCATGAACGACATGGGCGACATCCGGGTCGACGAGAACGCGCTGCTGCGCGCGCTCGGCCCCGAGATCAGCTACGTCGCCCCCGGCGACCTGTGGCGCGGCATGCAGGAGGTGACCGGCGACGCCGTGTCCGCGCTCGCCGCCTGGGAGGACGAGCGCTTCGACGTCGACCCCGCGCTCTCCAAGGAGGAGCGCGAGGACCACGCCCGCATGCAGATCGCCATCGAGCGCATCCTCACCGAGCGCGGGTACGCCGCCTACTCCACGCACTTCGACGCGATCGGGGAGGACGGCAGGTTCGCCCGGCTGCCGCTGGCCGCCGCCTCCACCCTGATGGCCAAGGGGTACGGCTATGGCGCCGAGGGCGACGCGCTCGCCGCCGCCATGGTGTACGCCGGCCACCAGCTCACCGGCGACGGCCACTTCACCGAGATGTACGCCATGGACTTCCCGTCCGACTCGATCCTGATGAGCCACATGGGCGAGGGCAACTGGCGGGTCGCCCGCGACGACGAGCCCGTCCGGCTCATCAAACGCTCGCTCGGGATCGGCCGGCTCGACGACCCGCCCACGTTCCTGTTCCGGGTGCGGCCGGGCGCCGCCACCCTCGCCTCCCTGGTCTCCCTCGGCGGCGAGCGGTTCCGCATGGTGGTCGCCGAGGGCGAGGTTTTGGACGCCCCAGTGCTGCCCGCCCTGGAGATGCCCTACGGCCAGTTCGCCCCCGCCTCCGGCGTGCGCTCCTGCATGGACGACTGGCTGCGGGCCGGCGGCACCCACCACATGGTGATGAACCTCGGCCACGTCGCCGCCGACTGGCGGGTGTTCTGCGACCTCGCCGGGATCGAGTTCCGCCAGGTCTGACCCGGCGGACGCGGGCCGTCCGGCCCGCGTCCGCCACCCCCACCGAGCCCGCGCGGTTCCCGACGACGACAGGGAGACCCCCATGCGCAGCCCCGAGCCCCGGCCCCCGGTGCCTTCCGCGGCGAGCGCCGCCTCCCCGGTCGGCCGGCGCGGCTTCCTCGCCGCCTCGCTCGCCGCGGCCGGCACCGCCGCCCTCGGCGGCTGCGCCGGCCCCGGCCAGGGCGGGCGGCTCCGGCTCAGCCAGTGGAACCTGTTCACCGGTGGCGACGGCGCGCGCATGGTCGAGATGCACGAGCGCTACCAGGCCGAGCACCCCGACGTGGACTTCCGGCCCACCACCTTCCTGTGGGGCAGCCCGTACTACACCAAGCTCGCCACCGGCGCGGCCGGCGGACGCGGCGCGCACGTCGCCACGCTGCACCTGTCCCGGCTGCGCAACCTCGCACCCGGACGGCTGCTCGACCCCATCCCCATGGACCGGCTCGCCGAGCACGGCGTCACCGCCGACGGCTTCCTCCCCAACGTCTGGGACAAGTGCCTGGTGGACGGGCGGCTGTACGCGGTGCCGCTGGACACCCACCCCTTCGTCACCTACTTCAACACCGACATCTGCGCCCGCGCCGGAGTGCTCGACGCCGACGGCCGGCTCGTCGAGACGCACGGCCGCGACGAGCTGTTCGACCTGCTCAGCGCGGTCCGGGACGTCACCGGGCGCTACGCCGTCTCGGTGGACGCCACCGGCGGGTGGCGGCTGTTCTGGACCCTGTACCGCCAGCAGGACGGCCGGATGACCTTCGACGGCGGCCGGGTCGGGCTCGACACCGACAAGGCGCTCACCGCGCTGGAGACCATCGCGCTGCTCTCGGAGCGCGGGCTCGCCCCGCGCACCTCCGACCCGCCCGCCTCGGCCGCCAACTTCGGCAACGCCGTGGCCGGGCTGCTGTGGACCGGCGCCTGGGAGGCCCCCACGTTCGCCGACGCCGGGCTGCCCTTCAGCATGACCCGCTTCCACGACGTGTACGGCAACCGCCGCACGCACGCCGACTCGCACGCGTTCGTGTTCCCGCACCAGCGCGACCCCGACCCCCGGGTCCGCGACGCCGCCGTGGAGTACGTCGCTTTCATGCTGCGCAACAGCGTGCTGTGGGCCGAGGGCGGGCACGTCCCCGCCTACCAGCCGGTCGCCGAGAGCCGGGAGTACCGCGACCTGTACCCGATGTCGGAGTACCGGGACGTCGCCGAGGACATCCAGTTCGACCCCGACATCTGGTTCAGCGGTTCGGCCGCGCAGATGCAACTGGAGGCCAACCAGGCGTTCGAGGCGCTGCACGCCGGAACCATCACCCCCGAGGCCGCGCTCGGCCAGTTCACCCGCGCCGCCCAGCGGCTGCTCGACACCCCGGCCCCGATGTGAGGGAGGCACCCGCCATGTCCACCGCCCCCGCACGCCGGCCGGCCTCCTGGTCCGGAGCGGGGTTCGTGCTGCCGTTCGCCCTCGTCTACGGGGTGTTCCTGGTGTGGCCGACCCTCGCCGGGCTGTGGTCGAGCTTCTTCGACCAGAGCCTCACCGGCCGGCCGGCGGCCTTCGTCGGGACGGCCAACTGGTCGGAGATGCTCTCCGACCCCGCGGTGTGGTCGTCGCTGTGGAACACGGTCGTGTTCACCGCGCTCAGCACCCCACCGCTGGTGCTCACCGGACTCGCCCTGGCCCTGCTCACCCAGCGCGTCCGGCGGCTGGGCTGGCTGCTGCGCTTCTCCTTCTTCGCCCCCTACCTGCTGCCGGTCGCCGTGGTCACCCTGATCTGGGTGTGGCTCTACCAGCCCGGGTTCGGGCTGTTCAACGCCGGGCTCGCCCGGATCGGGCTGCCCGAGGTGGGGTGGCTCAGCGACGAGCGCGTCGCCATGCTCGCCGTGGTCGTCACCACCACCTGGTGGACCGCCGGGTTCAACTACCTGCTCTACCTCGCGGCCCTGCAGGGCATCCCGCGCCCGGTGTACGAGGCCGCCGAGCTCGACGGCGCCGGCGCCTGGCAACGGCTCACCCGGATCACCCTGCCGATGCTGCGCCGGGTCACCGGCCTGGTGGTCGTGCTCCAGCTCGTGGCGTCCCTCAAGATCTTCGACCAGGTGTACCTGATGACGCGCGGCGGTCCGAACCTGGCCACCCGGCCGCTCATCCAGTACGTGTACGAGACCGGATTCGGGGTCTTCCGCACCGGCTACGCCTCGGCCGTGGCCTACATGTTCCTGGCGCTGCTCATCCTCGTCTCCCTCGTGCAGTTCCGCCTCACCGCGACCAAGGAGGACCGGCCGTGACCGCCGCGATCCCCGCCCGGCCGCGCCGCGCCGCCCGCCCCGGCCCGCGGCCCACGACGAAGCGGCGCCGCGTGCGGCTCAGCCCGGCCGGCGTCGCATGGACGCTGGCCGCCCTCGCGGTCGCCGTGCTCTGGCTGGTACCCCTGCTGTGGGCGTTCACCACCTCGCTGAAGCCCGAGGCCGAGACCACGGCGCTGCCGGTCCGCTGGCTGCCCGACGCCCCCACCCTCGCCGCCTACGCCGAGGTGCTGGGCCGCGGCGACATCCTGCGCTGGCTCCTCAACAGCACCGTGGTGGCCACCCTCGTCACCGCGCTCACCCTGGTCTGCTGCGCCCTCGCCGCGTTCGGGTTCTCCCGCACCGACTTCCCGGGCCGCCGGTGGTGCTACGCCGCGTTCCTCGCCGGCATCCTGGTGCCGCCGCAGGTGCTCGTCGTCCCGCTGTTCAACCAGATGAGCGCGCTCGGCCTGGTCGACACCTACTGGGGCGTGGCGCTGCCGCAGGTGGCGGCGCCGGTGATGGTGTTCGTCCTCAAGCGCTTCTTCGACGGCATCCCGCGCGAGTACGAGGAGGCCGCCCGGCTGGACGGCGCCGGCCACCTGCGGGTGCTCTGGTCGGTCGTGCTGCCGATGTCGGTGCCGATCCTCAGCGCGGTCGGGATCTTCACCTTCGTCGCCGCCTGGAACAACTTCCTGTGGCCGTTCATCGTCACCACCGACCCCGACCTGATGACGCTGCCCGTCGGCCTCGGCTCGGTGCAGGGCGCGTACGGCATCCAGTACGCCGAGAACATGGCCGCCGCGGTCCTGGGGGCCGTCCCGCTGCTCATCGTCTTCGCCGTCCTGCAGCGGCACGTCGTCCGCGGCGTCGGGGACGTGGGGCTGCGATGACCCCTCCGCCCGCCCACCGACCCTCCCGTTTCCCCCACCCGGAGGTGCCGAAATGAGAACCGACCGACCGAACCCCCGACCGCGGCGCCGCCGATCCGCGCCGGCCGGAGCGGCCCGGCGGATCGCCGCCGCGCTGGCGGCCCTGCTGCTCGGCGTGCCGCTGGCCGCGCCACCGGCCGCCGCCGAGGCCGCCCCGGCCGGAACCGCCGCCGCGCGCCAGGCCCCGGTCGACCTGACCGGCGACCTCGCCGTGCACGACCCCGCCCTGGTCGCCGGCGGCTCCGGCCGCGACTGGTACGTCTTCTCCACCGGCGACGCGCGGCGCGGCGACGGCAACATCCAGATCCGGGCGTCCGCCGACGGCCGGGACTGGCGCTACGTCGGGACGGTGTGGGACACCAAGCCCGCGTGGCTCGCCCAGGAGGTGCCCGGTGTCAGCAACCTCTGGGCCCCCGAGGTCTACCAGCACGACGGCACCTACTACCTGTACTACTCCGCCTCCACGTTCGGCCAGAACCGGTCCGTGATCGGGCTGGCCACCAACACCACGCTCGACCCCGCCGACCCCGGCTACCGGTGGGTCGACCAGGGCAAGGTCGCGGAGTCGCACACCACCGACGACTACAACGCCATCGACCCCGGCGTCGTCGAGGACGCGGCCGGTACGCCGTGGCTCGCCTTCGGGTCCTTCTGGAGCGGCATCCGCATGCTCCGGCTGGAGTGGCCCAGCGGCAAGCCCGCCGCCGGCCAGGGCGCGCCCCTGCGGATCGCCGACCGCGGGCAGCCGCCCAACGCGATCGAGGCGCCGTACATCCTGCGGCGCGGCGACCGGTACTACCTGTTCGTCTCCTTCGACACCTGCTGCCAGGGCGTCAACAGCACCTACCGCATCGCGGTCGGCCGGTCCACCTCGGTCACCGGCCCCTACGTCGACCGCTCCGGACGGCCGATGCTCGACGGCGGCGGAACCGTGCTGCTGGCCGGCTCCGGCGCGATGGCCGGGCCGGGCGGGCAGTCGGTGTCCGGCGGCCACCTCGCCCACCACTTCTACGACGCCGACGCCGACGGCGCCCCCTCCCTCGGCATCCGCACCATCACCTGGGACTCGGCCGGGTGGCCGGTGCTGTGACACCGCCCGCCCGCCACGCGCGACGAACCGACGCCTGCCTCCGTTCACTCGCCCCAGAGGCTCCGACCCGCAGGGAGAACGCCGCCCGATGCTCACCGCCTCGATCACCCTCGACCCCGCCTTCCGCGTCGCCCCGGTCAGCCGCCGCACCTTCGGATCCTTCGTCGAGCACCTCGGCAGATGCGTGTACACCGGCATCTACGAGCCCGGGCACCCCGCCGCGGACGCCGACGGCTTCCGCACCGACGTCCTCGACCTCGTCCGCGAACTCGGGGTGAGCGTCGTCCGCTACCCCGGCGGCAACTTCGTGTCGGGCTACCGGTGGGAGGACGGAATCGGCCCCCGCGAGTCGCGCCCCCGGCGCCTCGACCTCGCCTGGCACAGCACCGAGACCAACCAGTTCGGCCTGGACGAGTTCGCCCGGTGGACCGCCCGGGCCGGCGTCGAGCCCATGATGGCGGTCAACCTCGGCACCCGGGGCATCCAGGAAGCGCTGGACGTACTGGAGTACGCCAACCACCGCGGCGGCACCGCCTGGTCCGACCGGCGGATCGCCAACGGCACGCCCGAACCCCACGGCATCCGCATGTGGTGCCTGGGCAACGAGATGGACGGGCCCTGGCAGATCGGCCACAAGACGCCCCGCGAGTACGGCCGGCTCGCCGCCGAGACCGGCCGCGCCATGCGGATGATCCAGCCCGACCTGGAACTCGTCGCCTGCGGCAGCTCGCACCTGGGCATGCCGACCTTCGGCGAGTGGGAGGCCACCGTCCTGGAGGAGACCTACGACGTCGTCGACTACGTCTCCCTGCACGCCTACTACGAGGAGCGGGACGGCGACCTGCCCAGCTTCCTCGCCTCCGCGGTGGACATGGACCGGTTCATCGACGCGGTCGTGGCCGCCGCCGACCACGTCCGCTCCCGGCTGCGCAGTTCCAAACGGATGATGCTGTCGTTCGACGAGTGGAACGTCTGGTACCAGAGCGGTGAGGGGAGCCGGCCGCCCAGCGGCGACGACTGGCCGGTCGCGCCACCGCTGCTGGAGGACCGGTACAACGTCGCCGACGCCGTCGTCGTCGGCAACCTGCTGATCTCGCTGCTGCGGCACAGCGACCGGGTGACCACCGCCTGCCAGGCCCAGCTCGTCAACGTGATCGCCCCGATCATGACCGAGCCGGGCGGACGTGCCTGGCGGCAGACCAGCTTCCACCCGTTCGCGCTCACCTCCCGGATCGCGTCCGGCGAGGTGCTGCGCGTCGAGCCGGCCGGCCCGGTCCAGGACACCGCCCGATTCGGCCCGGTCCCCGTGGTCGACGCCGTGGCCACCCACGACGCCGAAGCCGGTACCACCGCGGTGTTCGCGGTGAACCGGTCCACCGGCCAGCGGGTCGAGCTCGACATCGACGCCCGCGCGCTCGGCGCCGGCCGCGTCGCCCGCTGCCTGACCGTCGCCGACGACGACCCGCGCGCCGTCAACACCCCCGACGACCCCGACCGGGTCGTCCCGTACCCCAACCCCGACGCCACCGTCGACGGCGCGCGCGTCCGCGTCGTGCTGCCGCCCGTGTCCTGGACCGTCATCGAGCTCACCGCCGCCCAGGACGAGTGAGACCCGCCGCCCACCCCTTCCATCCCCACCCCACCGAACCCACCAGTGAATCGGCGCCGGCCCGCGCGCACCGCCGGGCGGCCGGCGCCGGAGGGAGCAGACATGAGGACCCGACGACTCACCGCCGCGGCGATCGCCACCGCGGCGCTGCTGATGACCACGCTGACGGCGTGCGCGGTCGGCGACGCCGCCCGCGGCGAGAACGGCATGGTCGGCATCGCCATGCCCACCCAGTCCTCCGAGCGCTGGGTGCTGGACGGCGAGAGCATGGTCGAGCAGTTCGAGGAGATGGGCTACAGCACCGACCTGCAGTACGCCGAGGACGTGGTCGAGAACCAGATCTCGCAGATCGAGAACATGATCACCAAGGACGTGGACGCCCTGGTGATCGCGCCGATCGACGCCGCGGCCCTCACCGACGTCGTCCAGCAGGCCGCCGACCAGGACATCCCGGTCATCTCCTACGACCGGCTGATCCTCGGCAGCGAGCACGTCGACTACTACGCCAGCTTCGACAACTTCCAGGTGGGCGTGCTCCAGGGCGAGTACATCGAGGATCGCCTGGGGCTCGCCGACGGCGAGGGGCCGTTCAACATCGAACTGTTCGCCGGTTCGCCGGACGACAACAACGCCGCCTTCTTCCTCGACGGCGCGATGTCGGTGCTGCAGCCCTACATCGACTCCGGCGACCTGGTGATCCGCAGCGGGCAGACCTCCATGGAGCAGATCGGCACGCTGCGCTGGGACGGTGCCACCGCGCAGGCCCGCATGGACAACCTGCTCAGCGCCAACTACAGCGACGAGCACCTCGACGCCGTGCTGTCGCCCTACGACGGCATCAGCATCGGCATCATCTCCTCGCTGAAGAGCGTCGGCTACGGCACCGAGGACCGGCCGATGCCGGTCATCACCGGCCAGGACGCCGAGGTCGCCTCCCTCAAGTCGATCATCGCCGGCGAGCAGACCCAGACGGTGTTCAAGGACACCCGCGAACTCGCCGGGGTCGCGGCCGACATGGCCGACGCGGTGATCAACGGCCAGGAGCCCGAAGTCAACGACACCGAGAGCTACGACAACGGCGTCCGGGTCGTTCCGGCCTACCTCCTCGAACCGGTCTCGGTGGACCAGGACAACTACGAGGAGGTGGTGGTCGAGAGCGGCTACCACACCGCCGAACAGCTCGCCGACTAGCCGGCCGGAGGCCGCGATGACCGACACCATCCTCCAGATGCGCGCCATCAGCAAAGAGTTCCCCGGCGTGCTCGCGCTGGAGAACGTCGACCTGCGGGTCAGGCGCGGGGAGATCCACGCCCTGATGGGCGAGAACGGGGCCGGCAAGTCGACCCTGATGAAGGTGCTGAGCGGGGTGTACCCGCACGGCTCCTACGGCGGCGACATCCTCGTGGACGGCGAACCGCGGGCGTTCCGCGACATCCGGGACAGCGAGGCCGCGGGCATCGCCATCATCCACCAGGAGCTCGCGCTCATCCCACAGCTGAGCGTCGCCGAGAACATCTTCCTGGGGAACGAGCGTGTCCACCGCTCGGGCGTGCTCGACTGGGGGCGCACCATCGGCGACGCCCGCGCGCTGCTCGCGCGGGTCGGCCTGCGGGAGGACCCCACCGTGCCGGTGGGGTCGCTCAGCGTCGGCCGCCAGCAGCTCGTCGAGATCGCCAAGGCGCTGGCCAAGGACGTCCGGCTGCTGATCCTGGACGAGCCCACCTCCGCGCTCAACGAGACCGACAGCGCCAACCTGCTGCGGCTGCTGCGCGAGTTCCAGGCGGGCGGCCTCACCTCGATCCTCATCTCGCACAAGCTGAACGAGATCACCCAGGTGGCCGACAGCATCACCATCCTGCGGGACGGCCGCACCGTGGAGACGCTGCGCACCGCCGATGGCGAGGTGAGCGAGGAGCGCATCATTCGCGGCATGGTCGGGCGCGATCTCGACCACCGCTACCCGGAGCGGACCCCGAACATCGGGGACGTCCGGTTCGAGGTGCGCGGCTGGACGGTCGACCACCCCACCCGGCTGGACCGCCGCGTGGTGGACGGGGTCGACCTGACGGTGCGGGCCGGCGAGATCGTGGGGATGGCCGGGCTCATGGGGGCCGGGCGCACCGAGTTCGCCATGAGCCTGTTCGGCCGCAGCTACGGCCGTTACGTCTCCGGCACCCTGTACCGGGACGGCCGGGAGGTGCGGATCCGCACCGTCGGCGACGCCATCGCCAACGGCATCGCCTACGTGCCCGAGGACCGCAAGGAGCTCGGGCTCATCCTCGACGAGGACATCCGCCGCAACATGTCGCTGGCCGCCCTGAACCGGGTCAGCCGGCGCTGGGTCATCGACCCCGGGCAGGAGGCGCTGCGCGCCGGCGAGCTGAGCGAGCGGCTGCGGATCCGGAGCCGGGACGTGTTCCAGCGCACCGGCGACCTGTCCGGCGGCAACCAGCAGAAGGTCGTGCTCGGCAAGTGGATGTCCACCGAGCCCGACCTGCTCATCCTCGACGAGCCGACCCGCGGCATCGACGTCGGCGCCAAGTACGAGATCTACCAGATCATCCACCGCCTGGCCGGCCAGGGGAAGTGCGTGCTGCTCATCTCCTCCGAGCTGCCCGAACTGCTCGGAATGTGCGACCGCGTCTACGCCATGAGCGCGGGCCGCATCACCGGCGCGCTGCCCCGCGAGCAGGCCGACCAGGAATCCCTCATGCGGCTCATGACGGCGGATCGCCCCGCCGGGGCCGCTGCCCCCACCACCAGCGAGGCGCGCCACCCATGACAGCCATCCGCGACGCGATACGGAGCAACGCCCGGCAGTACGGGATGGTGATGGCGCTCGCCGTCATCGTCATCCTGTTCGAGATCCTCACCGGCGGCCTGTTGCTCCGGCCGCTCAACATCACCAACCTCATCATGCAGAACAGCTACGTCCTGATCCTGGCGATCGGGATGATGCTGGTCATCATCACCGGCCACATCGACCTCTCGGTCGGCTCGGTCGTGGCGTTCGTCGGCGCGACCTCCGCGGTCATGCTCACCGGCTGGGGGCTGCCGGTGCCCCTGGTCGTGGTGCTCGCACTGCTGACCGGCGCGCTGATCGGCGCCTGGCAGGGGTTCTGGATCGCCTACGTGCGCATCCCGGCGTTCATCGTCACCCTCGCCGGCATGCTGGTGTTCCGCGGGGCGACGATGGTCGTGCTCGGCGGCGAGTCCATCGGCCCGCTGCCGGAGTCGCTGCGCGCCTTGGGCACCGGCTTCGTCCCCGACCTCGCCGGCGGCGAGGTGCACGTGCTCACCCTGCTGCTCGGCGTGGCCGCGAGCGCCGCGCTGGTGGCCGTCCAGCTGCGGGCGCGCCGGCGCGCGCTGCGGTACGGGCTGCCGGCCGGATCCCGCAATCTGTTCGCCGCCAAGTGCGTCGCCCTGGTCGTGATGGTCATGCTGTTCGCCTACGTGCTCGCGATCCACAACGGCATCCCGATCGTCGGCCTGGTGCTCGTGGCGCTGATCGTCGCGTTCTCCTTCGTCATGAACTCCACGACCGTGGGGCGGCGCATCTACGCGGTCGGCGGCAGCGAGAAGGCCGCGATGCTCTCGGGTGTGAAGACGCAGCGCACCACGTTCTGGGTGTTCGTCACCATGGGCGTGCTCTCCGCGCTGGCCGGCCTGGTCTTCATGGCGCGGCTGAACGCCGCCACGCCGCGCGCCGGCACCATGTTCGAGCTCGACGCGATCGCCGCGGCGTTCATCGGCGGCGCGTCGGCCTCCGGCGGTGTGGGCACCGTCGTCGGCGCCGTGGTGGGTGCGCTGGTCATGGGCGTCATGAACAACGGCATGTCCCTCATCGGCCTGGGCGTGGACTGGCAGCAGGGCATCAAGGGCCTGGTGCTGCTCGCCGCCGTGGCCTTCGACATATACAACAAGAACCGCGTCGGCACCTCCAGCGCCGCCCGGCGGCGTGCGGCGGAGCGCCCGGTGCCGCCGCCCGGCGACGACGGTACCGAGACCGGGGCGTCGCCGCCGGCCGCCCGCGCGACCGGGTCCGGCCGGGGATGAGGCGCCGTGCCGTTGCGGGCGTCGGCGGAAAGGGGCGCGTGGCGCGGACCGCGAACGCTCCGGCGAAACCGGCACCGGAAGCGGAACCGAACCCGAAAACCGGAAACAAGGTGAAAAACCTCGGTGAATCGCCGTTTTCATCGACATTCGTAAGCGGTTCGTGATCTCTTTCCGGTGGGCAGCCGGGCGGACCAGCCGCTACGGTCCTGCGAATAACCGGGAACGACGATCGGGCGGTGCGGCGTACCGCCGCACCGCCCGAAAGTCCGGACCCGGTCGACCCCATCCACGACCGGTAAGAGAACGACACATCATGGCCACCTTCGCCAAATTCCATGTCGACGCCCATCCCGATGCCGCCCGAGAGGTGCTGCACACCACCCTGGCCCAGCAGGGGTACCGCTACACCTGGGAGAACCCGCAGCACGGACTCGCCGAGAAGGGCAGCAAGGTCAAGGCGATGCTGCTCGGCGCCTTCGCCATGCACTACCAGTACGCCCTGCGGCTGGACGCCAACCCGGACGGCAGCCACACCGTCGCGCTGGCGCTGAACAACACCGGCGTCTCCGGCGGTGCGCTGGGCATCACCAAGGTGCGCACCCAGCTCGACGAGCTGTACGGCGTGCTGCGGCAGGCGTACACGGCCGCCGGGACGCTGCGCAACTCCGAGGTGGGCTGACGCCGCCCGCCGCCCGGCCCGGAGTCCACAGCCGGCCGAGCGGGATGAAACCAGCGCTCCCGGCGACGTACGCTGAGGGACTGTGGCCGGTCGGATTCGAGACGAAGACGTCGCGCTCGTCCGCGAGCGCTCCCCCATCGCCGACGTCGTCGGTGAGTACCTCCAGCTCCGCAACGCGGGCGGCGGCTCCCTCAAGGGCCTGTGCCCGTTCCACGACGAGAAGTCGCCGTCCTTCAACGTGACGCCGAGCCGGGGGCTGTTCTACTGCTTCGGCTGCGCCGAGGGGGGCGACGTCATCGCCTTCGTGCAGAAGATCGAGCACCTCAGCTTCGTCGAGGCGGTCGAGAGCCTGGCCCAGCGGGCCGGCATCCGGCTCCAGTACGAGCAGGGCGGGTACACCCAGCGTGCCGACCAGGGGCAGCGCCAGCGGCTGCTCGACGCGCACAAGGCCGCGGCCGAGTTCTACGTCGAGCAGCTGCTCACCCCGCGCGCCCAGGAGGGGCGGCGCTTCCTCAGCGACCGCGGCTTCACGCGGGCCGACGCCGAGCGGTTCGGCGTCGGCTTCGCGCCGCCGGGCTGGGAGGCGCTGACCACGCACCTGCGCAAGAAGGGGTTCTCCGACAAGGAGATCATCCTCGCCGGCCTGGCCAGCCAGGGGCGGCGCGGACCCTACGACAAGTTCCGCAACCGGCTGGTCTGGCCGGTCCGCGAGGTCACCGGCGAGGTCGTCGGGTTCGGTGCGCGCAAGCTCGACCCCGAGGACGACGGCCCGAAGTACCTCAACACGCAGGAAACCCCGATCTTCAAGAAGAGCCACCTGCTGTACGGGCTCGACCTCGCCAAGCGCGACATCTCACGGGAACGGCAGGCCGTCGTCGTCGAGGGCTATACCGACGTCATGGCCTGCCACCTGTCCGGGGTCACCACGGCGGTGGCCACCTGTGGCACCTCCTTCGGCGAGGAGCATCTGAAGATCCTGCGGCGCATGCTGCTCGGGCGTTCGGAGTTCGGCGGCGAGGTGGTCTTCACCTTCGACGGCGACGCGGCCGGCCAGAAGGCGGCGCTGCGGGCGTTCGCCGAGGAGCACGGTTTCGTCACCGAGACCTTCGTCGCGGTGCAGCCCGACGGCCTCGACCCGTGCGATCTGCGGCTGAAGCACGGCGAGGCGGCCGTCCGCGACCTCGTGGCCACGAAGCGCCCGCTGTACGAGTTCGCCATCCGCAGCGAGATCGCCAACCACAACCTCGACACCTACGAGGGACGCATCGCCGCCTTCGAGGCCGCCGCCCCCATCGTCGCCGGCATCCGCAACGAGGGCATCCGCAAGTTCTACGGCGTCAGCCTCGACAAGTGGGTCGGCCTCATGGACGAGAGCTACGTACTGCGCCGGGTCGACGAACTCGCCCGCGGCGGCCGTTCCGCCCGGCGCGGCCGTCCCCAGCCGGTGCGCCCCGCACCCGGGCCGGACGGCGCCGGATACGACCGCCGCGACCCGCTGGTGCAGCGCGAACGCCAGGCGCTGAAGATCGCCGTACAGCATCCCGCGCTCGCCGCCGAGTTCGACCGGCTGGACGCCGACGCCTTCACCGTCCCCCAGCACCGCGCGGTCCACGAGCTGATCCGCGCCCAGGGAGGCACCGCGGCGGCCGACGACCCGGCGCGGTGGGCGGCCCGGCTGCGCGACGCAGCGCCCAACGACGCCCAGCGCGGCTTCGTCACCGAACTCGCGGTCGAGCCCATCGAGGTCTATGGAGAGCTCGACGAGCATTTCGCCACCGAAATTCTCGGCGCAATCACAATTCATTCCATCGATCGGCAGATCGCAAACCTCAAATCGCGACTCGGCCGTCTCGACGCGGTCGCCGACGCCGAGGAATACCAGCGGGTATTCGGGGAACTCATGGCCGTTGGCCAGCGCAAACGCCTCGTTCGTGAGCGTGTCACCGGCGGCGCGTAACACGAAGGTGACAATAATAGTTCTCTCCATGCCGCTGCCCGAGCGGGCACAATGTATTCGTGGCTCCTTCGGTGTTGCCCGGCGAGTTGCCGCCCATTCATCAGGTGGTGCGGCTGGTCGCGGGTGAAAAATCCGGTGAACCCGTCACCACCGCCGACGTCGCCGCCGCCCTCGACCGGCTGGACGCTCCGCCGGAGGTCCTCGACCAGGTCGTCAGCGGGCTGGCGCGCCAGGGGGTCGACGTCATCGACCCCGCCACGGACGACATCACCGCGGCCGCCGAGTCGGCCCGCCGGGCGCCGACCAGCGACCTCGTGCGCATCTACCTGCGGGAGATCGGCCGCGTCCCGCTGCTTTCGGCCGCCGAGGAGGTCGACCTCGCCAAGGCCATCGAGGCCGGCCTGTACGCCGACCGCAAGCTCGGCGCGGCCCGGCACCCGGGCGGGCAGCCGGCCGGAGTGGTGCCGCACAGCACGGTCGAACTCCGGGAGCTGGTCGAGGAGGGCGAACGCGCCAAGCGGCGGCTGATCGAGGCCAACCTCCGGCTGGTCGTCTCCATCGCCAAGCGCTACATCGGCCGCGGCCTGCTGCTCCTGGACCTCATCCAGGAGGGCAACCTCGGGCTGATCCGCGCGGTCGAGAAGTTCGACTACGCCAAGGGCTACAAGTTCTCCACCTACGCCACGTGGTGGATCCGCCAGGCCATCACCCGCGCCATCGCCGACCAGGCGCGCACCATCCGCATCCCGGTGCACATGGTCGAGACCATCAACAAGCTCATGCGGGTGCAGCGCCAGCTGCACCAGCAGCTCGGCCGGGAGCCCACCCCGGACGAACTGTCCAGCGAGATGGGGCTCGGCGACGAGCGGGTGCAGGAGATCCAGCGCATCGCCCAGGAGCCGGTCTCACTGCAGGCGCCCATCGGCGAGGAGGACTCCGACTTCGGCGACTTCATCGAGGATTCCGACGCCGTCGTCCCCGTCGAGGCGGCGGCGTTCGTCATGCTCCAGGAACAGCTCGGCTGCCTGCTGGACGCGCTGTCCGAGCGGGAGCAGCGCATCATCCAGCTCCGGTTCGGTCTGGTCGACGGCCACCCGCGCACCCTGGAGGAGGTGGGCCGGGAGTTCGGGGTCACCCGGGAGCGGATCCGGCAGATCGAGTCCAAGACGCTGGCGAAGCTGCGGCACCCCTCACGAGCCCGGATGCTGCGGGACTACCTGGACTGAGAACCGGACGCGCGGCCGGGCGATGGGGCCTGGAATGGCGGATCCAGGCCCCCGGTTGGGCGCGCTCGTGCGGTTGTCAGCCGCTCTGGATGCAGGACTTCATGAAATCGTCCGCCGGGATCTCCTTCACCTTCTCGCCCTTCCACCTGTTGTCGTCGGTGAATTCGACGTCGGCACTGCCGGTCGAGGCGTCGATCACGGCGGCGTCGGAGAATCCCGCCGTGACGATCGAGCCCTGCTGCAGCTTCACCGTCGCGAACAGCATGATGACCTGCTGAAGCGGCCGTATGACGCGGTGGAGATTGTTTTCAAGGTCGAACGCGCACATGGGAGAGGTCCGCGCCGATGCGCGCTGGCTGGGAATGACGTTCTGGTAGTTCTTCGCCCCGTAGTGCGGAACCTGCTCCAGGCCGACGGTGAACGTCCGGCCCGACCTGTTGCGGATGGTCATCCAGTCCGTGATGCCGTCATCGACGTCCCAGTCGTAGCCGGCCCCGACCGGGACGATCTTCCTGCCCTGGCCGAGGTCGATCCCGGTCCGGGTCTCGCCGGTGATGATCGCACCGGCCTGGAACTGCACGTCAGCGAAGTAGGCGTCGTAGTCCTGTTCCCAGCTGACCGTGCTCTGCTGGTAGAAGTTGGGGACGTCCAGCCAGACGGTGGGGCCCTGTTTCGGGGTCGGCTGGTCGGTCTTCACGGCTTTGAACGCGTAGAGGATGAATCCCTGCTTCAGGAGATCGCGGTGTTTCTGGTCGGACATCGACAGATTGACCGCGTACGTGGTCAGAGTGGGCACCGTCATTTCAATTCCCCTGTTGAATCGATGGATGGATGACAAAAAAATAAGCTCATCGAATTCGCCTGTGTCGCCTCTCGTCAACAGCATCTGTGTGGTGGGGTGGGTGGATCAACGATGTGCGGTCAAAATGCCGACCAAGGCGGCCAACTATTGTTTGCCGGTAATTCGGTGCGCGTTGGGCCCCTCGCCGGCCCGGCGCGGCCGGGCGGCCGGGGCGGCGCACGTTCGCGATGGTGGGCACCCTGTCCCGTCGCTTGACGATGTGAGTCGGCCTACGTACCGTCGAAGCGACATCAGACGTCTGACGTCACGGTCGCGAACACCCAAGGGTGTGGAAGGAGGCCCCGGTGGCCCTGTCGGACGAGATCGCTGAGGACCTGCTGACGGCGATCATCGACGGCCGCTACTCCGCCGGCAGCGCCCTGCCGGCCGAGGGGGAGCTGGCCGAGAAGTACGCGGTCAGCCGGCTCACCGTCCGCGAGGCCATCACCGCGCTGCGGGTGCAGAGCGTCGTGCGCATCCAGCGCGGCCGGGGCACCTACGTCAACCCGCCGGACCAGTGGACCGCACTGGAGCCCATGATCCGGGCCGCCGCCACGACCCCGCGCACCAGCGCCGCCATTTCCGACCGGCTCATCGAGGCCCGGCGGCTGATCGAGACCGGCGCCGCCCAGCTCGCCGCAGAGCGGCGCACCGACGACGACCTCGAACAGCTCGCCACCCTGATCGAGGACATGCGCGCCGCCGACGCCGCCGCCGACGTCGAACTGTTCGTGCAGGCCGACATCGCGTTCCACGACGCCGTCATGCGGGCCACCGGAAACGCGTTCGTGCCGCTGCTCTTCGAGCCGTTCGGCCGCCTGCTCGTGGAGGCGCGCCGCGAGACCTCGGCCGTGGCGCAGATCCGGGCGCACGCCATCGGCCACCACGCGGCCATCCTCGACGCCCTGCGGTCCGGCGACCCCGAGCGGGCCCGCGCCGCGATGACGGCGCACCTGGATCAGACCACCGACGACCTGCACACCCACGTGATGGCGCCCCGGGCCGCGGCGGACCCGGCCGCCCGCGACCGCTGACCGGCCGCCCGCGCCGCCGGGCGGACCACCCGTCAAACGGACGGTCAGACGGTCCGACGCCGCCGCTCGCTCCCACCGACAGAAGGAACACCGCCATGTCCCACCCCCCGAAGTCCACCGGGGCGCGCGGCACGGTCCCGCTGGACCGGCTGCTCACCGGCCAGCCGGCCGTCCGCCCGGTCCCGGCGTCCGAGGTCGCCGCCCGCGTGACCGGCGGCCCCCGGCTCGTCGTCCTGGACGACGACCCCACCGGCACCCAGAGCGTCACCGACGTCCCGGTGCTCACGCGGTGGGAGGTGGACGACCTGCGGTGGGGGCTCCGCCAGGACAGCACCGCCCTGTTCGTCCTGACCAACAGCCGCAGCCTCGGCCCGGCCGACGCCGCCGACCGCGCCCGCGCGGTGATCCGCGCCCTGCGCACGGCCGCCACCGCCGAGGGCGTCGACTTCGCCGTTGCCAGCCGCAGCGACTCCACGCTGCGCGGCCACTTCCCGCTGGAGACCGACGCCATCGCCGACGAACTGGCCGCCACCGGCGCCGCCCCGATCGACGGCGTGGTCATCGTCCCCGCCTACGTGGAACCGGGCCGCCTCACCATCGACTCCACGCACTGGATGCGCACCGACGGCGGCATGCTGCCGGTGGGGGAGAGCGAGTTCGCCCGCGACGCGACGTTCGGCTACCGCAGCTCCGACCTGCGCGACTGGGTCGCCGAGAAGATGAACGGCCGCGTGCGCGCCGCCGACGTGCTCGCCGTGACCCTCACCGATCTGCGGGTCCGCGGCCCCGAACACGTCGCCGGGCTACTCGCCGGCCTGCGTGACGGCCGTCCCGCCGTGGTGGACGCCGCCTGCGACGACGACCTTCGGGTCCTCGCCCTGGCCCTGGCCGACGCGGAGGCGCGCGGCACCCGGCTGCTCTACCGGGTCGGCCCGTCCTTCGTCCGCGCCCGCTCCGGCCAGGACGCCCGTCCCCCGCTCACCCGTGAGTCGCTGCACGCCCTCACCGCCGCCCCGGACGGCGACGCGCGGGTCCCGGCCGCCGCGCACGGCCTCATCGCGGTCGGCTCCCACGTCGGCCTCACCACCCGCCAACTCGACCGCCTGCGCAGCCTCGACGGCATCACCGAGTTCGAGCTGCACGTGCCGACACTGCTCGACGCCGACCGCCGCGCCGGCCACATCGCCGACACCGCGGCCGCCTGCGTCGCCGCGCTGGCCCACGGCGAGGTCGTGCTGCGCACCAGCCGCGACCTCGTCGTCGGCGGCGACGCCGACAGCAGCCTCGCCATCGCGCGCGAGGTCTCGGCCGCGCTGGTGGCCTCGGTCCGCGCCGTCACCGCCGAACTCCGCCCGGCCTTCGTCGTCGCCAAGGGCGGCATCACCTCCAGCGACATCGCCACCGAGGGCCTGGAGGTCCGCCGCGCGTGGGCCCGCGGCACGATGCTGCCCGGCATCGTCTCGCTGTGGCAGCCGGTCTCGGGGCCCGGCGCCGGGATTCCGTACGTGGTCTTTCCCGGCAACGTGGGGGACGACGACGCGCTGGCCGTCGTCGTCGACCATCTGCGGAACCTGTGATGCGGGTCCATGTCCGCGGCGTCCTCACCGGCACCGGCGCCGGACGCCACGGTGGGGGCGGGACGGAGCCGTCCGCCCCGAACGTCGGGCGGACACCGCCCTGACGGCGGCCCGGCTCCGATGCCGTCGCTTCCCTGAACCGCCGGACGTGCCACAACCCGGACAACGGAACTCCGGACGCCGCCCCGCCCGGACCCGCCCACACCCGTGCGACGCCCGCGCCGCACGTCCGACACCCGCACGACACAGAGGATCTGAGATGCCCGAACCCGCCCCCTCCGCACCCGCCGGCCCCCGCGTCGCGGTCATTGGCCTGGGCGCCATGGGACTGCCCATGGCCACCCACCTGGTGGCCGGCCTGCCGGTCACCGTCTTCGACGTCGCCGCCGACCGCCGCGCCCTCGTCACCGCGGCGGGCGCGGCCGACGCCGCCAGTCCCGCCGACGCCGCCCGCGCCGCCGACATCGTGCTCGTGGCGGTCCGGGATCAGGCGCAGGTGACGGCCGCCCTGTTCGGCGCCGACGGCGCCGCCACCACGCTGCGTCCGGGCGGGATCGTCGTCCTCACCAGCACCGTCGGGCCGGACGCCGCGCGCGACACCGCCGCCCGGCTCGCCGAGCGCGGCATCCGGCTCGTGGACGCCCCCGTCAGCGGCGGTCCCACCCGCGCCGGGACCGGCGACCTGCTCATCGTCGTGGGCGCCGACCCCGACGCACTGCGGGCGGCCCGCCCGGTGCTGGACCGGCTCGCCTCCACACTGACCGTTGTCGGCCCCGATCCCGGGGACGGCCAGGCGCTCAAGGCCATCAACCAGCTCCTCGCGGGCGTGCACATCGCCGCCGCCGCGGAAGCCGTCGCCCTCGCCCGCGGTCTCGGGCTGGACCCGGCCGTGGTGATCGACAGCCTCGCCCAGGGCGCGGCCGGATCGTTCATGCTCGCCGACCGCGGTCCCCGCATGCTGCAGGCGTACGGCGAGGGCGCCGAGGTCCGCTCGCGGCTGGACATCTTCGTCAAGGACATGGGGATCGTCACCGAGGTCGCCAAGGACGCCCACGTGCCCACCCCGCTGGCCGCGGCCGCCCAGCAGCTCTACCTGCTCGGCGAACGGGCCGGTCTCGGCGCGCAGGACGATTCCAGCGTGGTCACCGTGCTGTCGCCCCGCGACGGCGCCGGGGACCGGTGACGAGGCCCGCCGCGCGTTCACGATCGTGGTGGCCTGCGGGTTCAGGGGGCGGCCGTTCGCGGTGCCCGGCCGCCGCTAGGCTGGCGTTATGGCATGGCTGCGCCGGCACGGACGACCAAGGGACGTGGAGCTTCGGCTCCACCTGCCGTCCGGCGAACGGGCACTTGCGCGCGCCATGACCCCCGAGGGCGAACTCGTCGCCACCACCCGCGCCCTGCACCTGCCCGACGGCCGCGCCGTTCCATGGCAGGAGATCGACCAGATCCGCTGGACCGCCGCCGGCTTCACCTTCGTCGAGGAGGGCGCGGGCGAGCACACCTACGCCGTCACCGAGCCCGGCCGGCTCGCGGAGACCGTCTACGAGCGGGTGACCGCGAGCATCCTGTTCACCCAGCACGTTCCGCTCACCGGTGACCCCGACGACCCCAGGGGCGCCAGACTGGTGGCCCGCCGCCCGCCCGACGGCGAGGACGTGCTGTGGCGGGTCTACTACGACGAGGGCGTGGACCCCACCGACCCGGCGGTGCGCGAGCGCGCCGCCAGGGCGCTGACCGAGGTCCGCGACCAGATGGGGTTGTAGGCCGGTCACATCTTTCCGGTGCCGCGGCAGGCCGGCCAGTTCACCGTGTCCGAGCTCTGGCCGCCGGAGCCGTCGTGAGTCGACTCCACGACACCGGTGCCTCCGCAGACCGGACAGTCCGGTGCCTCTCCGTGCTTGCCCATTCACGTCCTCCGTTCAACAGGGCTGTCGGGCCGGTCCAGCCACACGCGCTGCCCGTCCGGGGTGACGGTCAGCCCGAACCGTTCCGCGCCCGGCTCGCCCCAGCTCACCCAGTCCAGGTACGCGGCGGCCAGCTCATCCCACAGATCACGCGGTCCGCGCTGGGCCACCCGCGCTTCGCCGCCATCGGCTGGCGCCACGGCGATGGCATGCGAGTCACTCGCCAGGTCACGTACGGCGAGCCGGAACGTGCCGTCCACGGGATTCCGCGCGCCGCCGCCCACGGTCACTCCAGGTAGCAGACCGGCCAGAGCGACGCGCAGTCCGGCGCCGCCCTTATCGAGACGGCGCGGGTCCACGGAGGCAGGCGACTCCCGCCGCTCACCGTGGATCGGAACGAGCGGGTCACGCTGGCCGCGCAGCAGCATGTACGTCGCACCACCGTGGAACCGGCCCACCGCGGTGCCGTCGGCCGCGATCACGAACCGGACTTTGAGCCGTGCGCCGGACGCCGACATCCAGGGAGCCACGACCACACCGCCCGGCCGCGTCTGGGCCACCCACGCGTACGGGACCTCCCGCACACCGCAGGTGACGTGTACCCGGTCATAGGGAGCGCGGTCGGCCCACCCCAGCGCGCCGTCGCCGACGATCAGGGTGGGCGCGAACCCGGCGAGTTCGAGGTTCGCGGCGGCCTGCTCGGCGAGCCGTGGGTCCACCTCGACCGAGGTGACATTCCGGTCCCCGACCCGTGCCGAGAGCAGCGCGGCCGTCCAGCCGGTCCCGGTGCCGATCTCCAGAGTCTGGCCCCCGGGGTCGGGCGCCAGCAGGCGGAGGAAGTCCAGGACCACGCCCGGGGCGGAGAGGGAGCAGGTGTAGTTCGCCGTCCGCACCACGGTTTCGGCGGTCAGTTCGGTGGCGCCGTCCTCGATCTGGGTGACGATGGCGGTGTCGCCGTACACCGTCGCCCACCAGGTCTCGGGATCGGTGACTCGGTCGATCCACCGGCGCCGGTCCGCGTCCCAGCCCACGTCCGGCGCGAAGATGTGCCGTGGGGCCGCCCGGAACACCTCCGCCCATTCCGGCGGGAGGGAGAGACCGGCGATCCGGCCACCGATGGGCGGGGGCATGGGGCGACCTTTCCGAGCGGGGGACGCGACGGCGAGGGTATACCGCGCTGCGGTTCCTATCAGCGAAAACGGCGGACTCCGGCCGTCAGGCGGGCGACGGGTCCGTGTCGGGCGGGGTGCGCGCCGGATGCGGCGGGAGGAAATAGAGCCGTCCCCGGTCGCGGCGGGGGAGCGGCGGCGCCTGGCGGGGCGGCCACTCCAGGCGGAACCAGACGACGGGTTCGCCGGGCATGCGGCCCCAGGCGTTCGCGAGGGCGTCCACGAGGAGGAGCCCGCGCCCGCTCTCGGCCATAAGGCCGGGGCTCTTGAGTGTGGGCGAGGTGTCGCCGATCCCCTCGTCGGTGACGTAGACGCGCAGCGCGTGCGGCCACAGGGCCAGTCCGACGCTGAAGGTGCCCGAGTCGCCGCTGGTGGTGTGGCGAAGAGCGTTGGTGGCGAGCTCGCTGGTGAGCAGGACGGTGTTGGCCTGGACATCGTCGGGGACGACGGGGCCGAAGGGGGAGGCGAGCGACCAGGTGAGCCAGGCACGGGCGGCGGCGACGCTTTTGGGGGTGCCCGGGAAGTGGGATACGTGGAGGCGGTGCATGGTCATGCCTGCCCCCGGGAAATGGAGCGGCGGGGCTGGAATCCACGCCGGTGAATTTCCGCCCGGTATGCGTGACAGTCTCGGACATATGTCGCGATAGCATTTGGCATTGCGTCCGCACCTGCTCCCGTCAGGTTGTGGGCCGTAGGCCCCACCGGGTGGCGTAACACCTGGTGGGGCCGTTCTTGTGCTGCGTTCTGGCAGCTCATTCATCCTGGGGGAGCGGTCCGGTCGAAAGCGATGCGGGGCCAGGGGAGGACGACAGATGAAGAGAAGAGTGTTAATAACGAAAGTTCTGTGGCGCAGCTGCGAGTGGCGTGATTTACTGAGGTTATGGTCAAAAACTCTAACGGCGTAGCGTTGAAATTTGGCCGCACACTCCACCAAACCCGACGTTTGGCGGGAATGACCCAGGAGCGACTTGCCCGCGAGGTCGGGGTGAGTTCCTCCCACCTTTCGAACATCGAATGCGGCCACAGGTTCCCGCCCCCTTACCTCGTGGTGTCCATGGATCAAGCCTTGGAGACCGGTGGGAGGCTGCTGCGACTGTGGGAGCAGCTATCCGACAGCGGACGCCCGGCGTGGTTGACGGCGCTGGCGGATCTGGAACGCGAAGCGACGACGATCCTGGATTGTCAGACAACCCTCTTCCCGGGCCTGTTGCAGACAGAGGAGTACGCGCAGACCGTACTCAAGGCTTCGGTCCCGTGGGCGAGTGGTGATCAGATCGTCAAGGGGGTGGAGAGTCGCTTGGAACGGGGGCGACGGTTCGCTGACTCGGAGTCGCCACGCCTCTGGACGGTCCTAGATGAGATGATTGTGAAGCGTTGCATCGGATCGCCCGAGATCATGCGAAATCAGATTGCCTGGGTGGTTGAGCTTGTGGAGCGAGGGAGGGTTACCGTCCAGATCATTCCTATGGCAACACCGAATCACCCCGGACTGAGTGGTCCCTTCAGGGTGATTTCAGCGCCAGCCAACCCGGACGTCGTGTACGCGGAGAGTCTGCACTCTGGGCAGATCATCGACGAGCCGACCCATGTGGCGAACTACCGGCTGCTGTACGGGGTGCTACAGGCTGTCGCGCTGTCTCCATCACAGTCCCTAAGTCTGCTGCGGAAAGAGTTGGAAGGTCTGCAAGATGACTCGTGAACCGAGCTCCCTCCGTGGGTGGCACAAGTCCAGCTACAGCGGCAACATCAACCAGGAGTGCGTTGAGGTGCGGGAGACGCCGACCGCCGCTCTCGTGCGTGACACGCAGAACCGGCGAGCTGGCCATCTGGCGTTTTCCATCCCTGAGTGGAGCGCGTTCATTGTGTCGGTGAAGCGGGACGAGATCTAGGCGCAAGGAGAGGTCTCATGTCGTTGACGTCGGAGTGGCACAAGTCCAGCTACAGCGGTAACAGCCAGCAAGCATGCGTTGAGGTGTGGGGGACGCCGATCGCCGCTCTCGTGCGTGATACGCAGAACCGGCGAGCTGGCCATCTGGCGTTTTCCATCCCTGAGTGGAGCGCGTTCATTGTGTCGGTGAAGCGGGACGAGATCTAGGCGCAAGGAGAGGTCTCATGTCGTTGACGTCGGAGTGGCACAAGTCGAGCTATAGCGGCAACCCGAGGCAGGCGTGCGTCGAGGTACGGGAGACGCCGACCGGCGCCTACGTCCGCGATACGCAGAACCGCCACCAGGGCCACCTCGCCTTCCCTCTGCCCGAGTGGTCCGCCTTTCTTCGTGGCGTGAAGCTCGACCGGCTTTGACGCGGCCCGCGTCCGACGACCCCGGTCCCTTCCGGGGTCGTCGTCTCTCCTCGTGAGCTGAGACAACGCCCGCGTGCCCCAGCTCTCCGGCTACCTGCGCTGAATCCGCCGCACCCCCTGCCCCGGCTTCCACAGCCGGACGACCAGGAACTCGTCGTTCTCCACGGTCGTCACCACCACGTCCTCAAGCAGCAGCCGGAACAGGTGGAACGGCCCCGGCGGCGTCCCCGGGGCGCGGTGGCGTTCGATCTCCTCCGGGTCGGTGACCTCGACCGCCCGCCCCGAGAGCTTGGCGTCGCCGTATTCGGTCATCCCGCTGCCGTCGCCCGGGTTGGCGTGCAGCGCGAACCTGCCGTCGCGCTGCAGGTCGCGCGCCTTGACCGCGCCGGGCATCGATCCCAGCAGCAGGTGGCCCGCACGGAAGTCCACCTCGGTGCCGCTGACGCGGGGCGAGCCGTCGGAGCGCAGGGTGGCCAGCACATGGTGCTTCTCGGCGGTGAAACGCGCGTGCACGGCCGTGGCCAGTTCGGGCTGCTCGTCGGCGAAGGTCTGCCAGCTTGTCATGCGCCCCAGTGTCGTCCGGATGCCTGACATCTCCTGTCAGGAAGCGGTGGGTAGGACGTAACCGACCGACGCGCCGAGGGGAGCGCCCGCCATGCCGACCCGTCCCACACTTCTCTACGACGGCGACTGCGGTTTCTGCACGCGCAGCGTGCGCGTCGCCCTTCGCCTGCCGGTGGCGGTCACCCCGCTTCCGTGGCAGGCGGCCGATCTCGCCGCGCTCGGCGTCGACGCGGCCCGTGCCCGCGGTCAGGTGCTGTTCATCGAGCCGTCCGGCCGCGTGCATGGTGGCGCGATGGCGGTGGCGGCGCTGCTGCGGCGGTCCCGCGGGTTGTGGCCGGTCGCCGGTGCGGTACTCGCGCTGCCCGTGGTCCGTACCGTGGCGGCGGCCGTGTACCGGACGGTGTCCGCCAACCGGCACCGGCTGCCCGGAGCGACCCCGGCGTGCCGGCTCCCGCGCGAACAGTGGCCCGCCCCACGCGAGTGACGCCCGGCCGAACGGGGCGGCGCGGCGCGTCCGCCCCGATCGACCGCCACGGCGCGATCCTGCGCGGCGGGCGGTACCGCCGGGCAGGATCAGCGGTACTCGTCGCCGAGCGCCCGCCCGTTCACTTCGGTGCGCCGCATCTCGGCCTCCTCCTCGGGCGTGGGCCGGGCCAGGAAGTCGCGCAGCGAGGACACCGGGACGCGCTCGCTGACCTTGGTGTAGACGGCCTTCGCCGCGTTGCTGACCTGTGCGCCCACCAGGCCGGCCGTCTCCTGGACGGCCGGGCTGTCCGCGATGCGCCGTGCCGTGCGCGCGATCTGCTCGTAGCGGGCCTTGCCCGCCCGGGCCCCCAGCACGTAACCGACGGCGAGCCCGGCGACGAAGGTGATCCGGTAACGCATGTGGTCCCTCTCGGCGTCGACGATCGATCCCACGCTGCACGTTACCGGTTGCAACTCCACCATCCCGGACGCCGCGCGCCGCCGATGGCGTGCCGCCGCACGCCCCGGGGAAAATCCGTCCCGAGCACTGTGAGTGGTGCGCTAACCTAGTGGATGTCGCCGCGAGCCAGCAGCCCGGAACGGCGGCAGAGCAAGCGATCCCGCGTAGCTCAATTGGCAGAGCAGCCGGCTGTTAACCGGCAGGTTATTGGTTCGAGTCCAATCGCGGGAGCCCGAAACGAACCCCACTGGCAGGCCAGTGGGGTTTCTTGCTGTCCGACCGGAGCGAATGCGATGACACCGCGTGAAAGTACGCTGCGTGTCCGTTAGACCGGTCATCTGCTCAAGGGGCTACCCAGTCCGGGGCCCACACGTCATCCGGGGTTCGCGGCCCTGAGGTGCGCAGATGTTCGCGTAGCGCGGTCAGCACAGGGTGCTGCACTCCGCTGCGGGACAGCAGCACGTGCGGGTAGACCGGGGTCGGATCACGCAACGGGATGCGCCGCAGGTCGTAGGTCTGGGGCCACAGGTACCGGTCCCCGCTGCCGACGAGGGTGGCCAGAGAAGCCGAGTCGGCCAGCGCGTCCATCAGGGCCTCGTCACCGAAGTTGGGGCCGAGCGCATCGATGCTCAGATCGAAGGATTTGGACAGCGCATGGTAGAACGCCGCCCACTCCGTGCCGGGCCTGATCCCGGGGATCCAGATGCGGTGGCCGGCCAGGTCCGCGGGTCTGGCCCGGGGCGCGTCCGCCAACGGGTGGGTGGGCCCGACCAGGAGCTCCAGGGGCACATCCAGGAGTCGTTCGGCGCTGATCCCGGCCGGGACCTGTTCTGCCGGAAGGGCGCGAAAAGACGCGTCGACGGTTCCTTCGAGCACCGCCTGGGCGGCTTGGGCGGCGTTCTCGTTGCTCAACGTGACCGCGTCCAGGTTCATCTCGGGGTGGGAGCGGTAGAACCGGTAGACGGCCTGAGCCGGAGCGATGCGCCGATTGAGGACGTCGACGCGAAAGGGCCGGCTGCCGGGGCGCACGGCCTGCTCGGCCCGTTCAAGGGCCGTAAGGACCTTCTTGGCATACGGCAGGAAAACCTGCCCGTCCAGGCTCAGCCTTGAGCCGCGGGAGGTCCGCACCAGGAGTGTGACATCGAGGTGTCTCTCCAGGGCCGCGATCCGCTTGGAGACCGCCTGCTGGCTGATCCCGAGTTCGTCCGCCGCGGCCTGGAACTGGCCGGTCTCGGTGACGGCCACGAACGTCCGCAGCGCTTCAACATCCACGACTTCAGCTTACTTTCACAACGGCCGGTTGTGCCTGGCGTTTCGTACAGTTGTTTGACCGTGAGTTCCGCGGGGTGGTGGGATCAGTGCATGTCAACCCGCACAGCGCACGTCATGTACGTCCAAACGCCCGAGTTCGCGAGCCACGCGGAGCGTATCGTGGAGGTGACCGACGCGACGTCGCGGCTGAACGTGCTGCCGTTCAGCGACAGCGAAGGTCGTGCCGAACTACTTTCTGTTGTGTTCGGTGGTCGGCTCCCGGAGTCGGTGACGATCTACCCGCCGTTCTTCACCGAGTACGGGCTGAACACGACGTTCGGCGAGAACGTCTTCGTCAACCAGGGATGCACGTTCATGGACAAGGGCGGGATCCACATCGGCAACGGTGTCATGATCGCACCGAAGGTCAGCCTCATCACCGGGGGACACCCGCTGTCCCTCGCCGAGCGCCGCGAGTACCTCTCCTTCGCCCCGATCGTCATCGAAGACGACGTCTGGATCGGAGCGGCTGCCGTGATCACGCAGGGAGTGACCATCGGTGCCGGTGCCGTGGTCGCTGCGGGCACGGTGGTCACTCGTGATGTTCCCGCCCGCACCCTGGTCGGGGGAGTCCCCGCCCGCGTGCTCAAGACGATCGACTGAGTTCGGTCGGGCGACCGGCCCGGGGGTGACGGACAGTCCCTCGTCCGGTTGCCGGGCGACGCCGGTCCTCGGTCCTGGTGTCCCCTCCCCGGGACACCGGGGCCGGCCCCATCCCTAACGCTGTTCGCCGGATGGCGGACACGGGGAGAACAGTCGTCGGCACCGCGCGCACGTTTTCTTGACGCGTGATCTACGGCGATCGGAGGGCGTGGTGCCGGTACTCGCGGGGTGGTGTGCCGTAGACGGTGCGGAAGGCGCGGCTGAAGGCGGCGGGGTGGCGGAAGCCCCAGCGTGCGGCGATGTCGGCGATGGGTTCGGTGGCGAGGGCGGGTTCGGTGAGGTCGCGGCGGGCGTGTTCGAGGCGTTGCCGTCGGATCCAGTCGGAGACGGTGGTGCCGTTGTCGTGGAAGAGCCGGTGCAGGTGGCTCGTTGAGATGTGGTGGGCGGCGGCGATGGTGGTGGGGTTCAGGTCGGGGTCGGGCAGGTGCCGCTGGATGAACGCCTGGACCTGCAGGAACAAGGTCCGCCGGCGCGTTTCCGGCTCAAGTGCGGACTCGTTCTCCAGTTCGTGGGCGAACAGCGCGGCGACCAGGTCGGCCACCGTTGCCTCCAGACGCGGACCGTCGGCCGGCGTGTAGCGGTCGGCGTCCGTCGAGACCTGGGTGAGCAGACCGGCCAGCAGGGCGGCGATGCCGTCGGTGCTCGGCACCGGGCGGCCGATGATCCGGGCTGCCATAGCCGACGGCAGCGGGACCTGGTCCTTCGGGATGACGGTCGACAGCACCCGCATCGGACCATTGCCGTGGTCGAGGTGCATCCGGAACGAGGTCGCCGAGTCGTTCGGGTGGAAGTGACCTGTGGGGAACACCGTCTCTCCGGTGTCACCGGTGTTCTCGGTGATGGCGAGGGTGCCGCGCTGGACCAGGTTGAGGAAGTATCTGTCGGGGTCGGACTGCCGGACCAGCCGGGGCGTCCGCACGATGGTCATCGGCTGGAAGAAGGTGGCGTACATCCTGGTCGTGCCCAGGTTCAGCCTCCGGTATCGCGCCCGATAGCCCGGTGCGTGCTCGCTGGTGGCCCGGAGCGGCGCGAAGGCGTCGACCAGCACCGCGTTCCAGTGGTCGAGCCGTTCGTCACGGGGCAGGTCGTCGGTGTCGATCCACGGTTCGTGCAATCGGGCCCCTGGGCGTCTCTCGATGAACGGTGGCCGTCCGCCGCTCACGCGGACGGTGCCTGCCGCTCCCGCCCGGACCGGTCGGGTGCCGTTCGTGGGAGGAACCACACCATACCGGGATGGATTGTCAGGCCGTCTCAATGGACGCAGGAGCACCGTGATCGGTTGCCGCTCATTTGCCGGACGAGGCCCCGGGAAGTCCGTATCCGGTGCGGAGGCGGAGGCCGCCCATGCACGGCCACGCCGCCCCCGCCGGAGCGGATCCGGTGAGAGCGGCGGGCACCTGAGTGCGGGTCGGGATCAGATCAGCAGGGGCGCAGCGAGGAGGCCTGGTCGTTCTCGCGCGGCGTCACGTTGACCCGGTATCCGGGCAGCATGTCGTGCACTTCGCCCTGGTAGTAGGCGTCGAAGTACCAGCAGTACCGCTGGCCGGAGTCGTTGGCCCACGACGACATCTGGTCGTTGAAGCCGATGTCGCCGAGGAAACCGATCGAGGTGCCGGAGCGGAAGCCGTAGCCGCCGCCCTGGTAGTTGTAGTCCCGGAACAGACAGACGTAGCCGTCGGGGCAGTAGGTCTGGCCGGCCGGGATGCGGATGATGTCGTCCTGCTGGGGGACCGCGGCATGACTGGCGGTGGCGCCTGCGGGGACGAGCGCGGCGACGGCGGCCATGAGCACAGCGAGACGAAGCTTCAACGCGACCTCTTTCAGCGCGGGGGCGGTCGGCTGACCACCCGTTCGTCACACAGTGTGGCAGTGTGATGGCGCTCCGCGCCGGAGGTCTGCGAAGATCGCGTACCCGCCCGCTTCGTGCCGACGATGGTGAAGTGTTGTCCACTTCACGTAGCTGGAAGCCGCGATCCCGGCCGGTGCTGCCCGGCCGGTTCGGACATCGGCTTCACCGGCCCGGCCGGTTGGAGCCGCCCGTGTGTTCGCGTGTGTCAGGCCACGACGTGGACGAGAGCGGCGTGGCGGGCCCGACCGCACCGAAACCGGCGCGCGTACGCAACCGCCGCGATGAGGGCGGTCGCCTGGCGAGATCATCTCCGCCGCCGCTGCCGCCGTGTTCGACGAGCGCGGCGATCCGCGGCTCCCCGAGGCCGGGCCGCAGGACCCCGCCGAAATCTACTGGTCCATGGTCGCTTCCCGGGACGGCGTCGGGCGAATCCAGCCCGAAGACATCCTCGGCTGAAAGGGGCGAACGGGCCGGTCCGGCGCCGATGATCGCCACGCGGGTGTGCGCAGGCCGTCCCCGATCAGCTCTCGTCCGGTTCGGCGAGGACCCGCTGGGCGACGCCGAACGCCGTGTTGGCGGCCGGCACCCCGCAGTAGACGGCCGCCTGGAGGAACACCTCCTGGATCTCCGGCGGAGTGCCCCCAGGGGGCGCCCGGCGATGGGCCGCACGGGCGCGCGTTCCGAACCGGCGCGTTCGGTTCGGCGGTGCCGCCCCGGCTGGGTGTCGTACCGGCCGGGACGTTCCGGACGTAGGTGATGGGTCGGTGTCGATCGGGGGTTCGGCGGCCGATGCATCCCGAGGAGCCGGACCGTCCTTGCGCCGCGCGGCCGGGGCCGCTTCGCCCGGCCGCGCGTCGCACGGCGCCGTCCGGCGGTCCGGCGCTCCCCGGCCAGAAGACCTGGAGCGCCGGTCCGGCGTTGCGTCGGCTCCCCGCTCGATGCCACGAATCCTCACCGTCAGGCGTGCAGCACCACCGCGAGTCCCTGCCCGACCCCGATGCACAGCGCCGCCAGCCCCCAGCCGCCGCCGCGGCGGTGCAGCTCGTGGGCGAGCGTGCCCAGCAGGCGGGCACCGGAGGCGCCGAGTGGGTGGCCGATGGCGATCGCGCCGCCGTTGGGGTTGACGATGCCGGGATCCAGCTCGGGCCACAGCCGCAGGCAGGCCAGGGCCTGCGCCGCGAACGCCTCGTTGAGCTCCACCACGGCGAGGTCGGACCAGCCGATCCCGGCGCGGCGCAGCGCCGTCTCGGCCGCCTCGACCGGCCCGATTCCGAACCGGTCCGGTGGTACCGCGGCAACGCCCCGGCTGACGATCCGCGCCAGCGGCTCCCGGCCGGTCGCCTGCGCACCGGCCGCGTCGCCGATCAGCAGCGCGGCGGCGCCGTCGTTGAGCGGAGAGGCGTTGCCCGCGGTGATGGTGCCGTCCGGGCGGAACGCGGGCTTCAACCGGGCCAGCTTCTCCAGCGAGGTCGCCCGGATGCTCTCGTCCCGCTCCAGCTCCACCTCCGGAACCGGCACGATCTCCGCGTCGAAGACTCCCTTCGCCCACGCGTCCGCCGCGTTGCCGTGGCTGCGCAGCGCGAACTCGTCCTGCTCGTCGCGGCCGATCCCGTACAGCTCGGCCACCTGCTCGGTGCTCTCGCCCAGCGACACCGTCCACTCCGCGGGCAGCGCCGGGTTCACCATCCGCCAGCCCAGCGTGGTCGAGTGCAGCGTCTCGGGCCCGGCCGGGAAGGCGCCCTCGGGCTTGAGCAGCACCCACGGCGCCCGGCTCATCGACTCCACGCCGCCGGCCACGATCAGCGAGGCGTCGCCCACGGCGACCGCCCGGTTCGCGGCGATCACCGCCTCCATGCCCGACCCGCAGAGCCGGTTGACCGTGGCACCGGGGACGCTGACCGGCAGGCCCGCCAGCAGCGCCGCCATGCGGGCCACGTTCCGGTTGTCCTCGCCGGCGCCGTTGGCGTCGCCGAGGTAGACGTCGTCCACGCGCGCGGGGTCGAGATCGGGTGAGCGGCCGACCAGCCCGCGGACCGCGTGAGCGGCGAGATCGTCGGGCCGCACGCCGGAGAGCGCTCCGCCGTACCGGCCGAACGGCGTGCGGACCGCGTCGAGGACGAACACGTCGGTCATTCGGTGTTCCCTCTCTCCCTTGATTCGGACCAGGCAGGGGTGACGGGCCGTCGAGGCTCACCTACCCGTGAGCGAGCGCAGTACCGCCAGCTCCTCGGCGGTGGGCTCCGGAGTGACGGCGAGGTCGGCGGAGACGGCGAGGTCCCAGCCGGTGGCCGCGCGCACGTCCTCCAGCTCGACGCCCGGGTGGACGCGGACCAGTGTCAGTTCGCAGGTGTCCGGATCCGGCTCCAGCACGCCCAGGTCGGTGATGACCCGGGACGGGCCGCCACCGCGCAGCCCCAGCCGTTCCCGCTCGCCCGGGCCCTTGCCGTAGCCGACCGAGGTGACGAAGTCGGCCTCCGCCACGAAGGTGCGCCGGTTCTGCCGCACGACCACCACCACCTCACGGCAGGACGCCGCGATCTCGGGCGCGCCGCCCGCTCCGGGAAGCCGGACCCGGGGCGCGTCGTAGTCGCCGACCACGGTGGTGTTGATGTTGGCGTACCGGTCGATCTGCGCGGCACCGAGGAACCCGACGTCGATCCGGCCGGGCTGCAGCCAGTAGTTGAAGACCTCGGGGACGGAGACGACCGCGTCGGCCGTCTCGGCGAGCACCCCGTCGCCGATGGACAGCGGCAGCGTGCCCGGTGCGGCCCCGAGCGTGCCGGACTCGTAGATGAGCCACAGGCCCGGCGCGTGCGTGCGGCGGGCCAGGTTGGCGGCCGTACTGGGCAGGCCGATCCCCACGAAGCAGGCCATGCCGTCGCCGAGGGAGCGGGCGGCGGTCACGGTCATCATCTCGTCCGCGGAGTAGGGGCGCGGGCTCATCGCTCGACCTCCTCCCGGCCGGCCGGGGTGCGGCCGAAGACCTCCGAGTCCAGCCAGCGCCCGAACGCCGCGCGGTCCCGGCTGACCGCGTCCCACGCCTGGTAGGCGGCGTTGTCGCGTGCGTAGTAGCCGTGCGCGTAGGAGGGGGTGGCACCACCCGGGACCGGGGCCACCGCCGTCACCACGCGGGAGGGCAGCACGACCTGGCCCGGGACCGGCTCCAGCTCGTCCACGATCTCCTCCACCGTCACCAGCGAGCGCCGCGCCGCGAGCACCGCCTCCTTCTGCACGCCCGTGATGCCCCACAGCTGCACGTTCCCGCGCCGGTCGGCGCGCTGGGCGTGCACGATCGTCACGTCCGGATTGATGGCGGGGACGGCGGTCAGCTGCTCGCCGGTGAACGGGCAGCTGACGGTCGCGATGTTCGAGGTCCGGCCGACAAGGTCGGTGCCGGTGTAGCCGCGCAGCACGGCGAACGGCAGCCCGGACGCGCCCGCGACGTAGCGGTTCGCCATGCCGGCGTGGCTGTGCTCCTCGATCTCCAGCGGCCGGGGCCACCCGTTCTCGACCGCGTCCCGGAACCGGTGCAGCGAACCCACGCCCGGGTTGCCGCCCCAGGAGAACACCAGCTTGCGGGCGCATCCGGCGCCGATGAGCTGGTCATAGACGATATCGGGGGTCATCCGGACGAGGGTGAGGTCCCGACGGCGCTGCCGGATGATCTCGTGACCGGCGGCGACGGGGATGAGGTGGGTGAAGCCTTCCAGCGCGACCGTGTCCCCGTCGTGGACGAGGGCGCGGACGGCCTCGTCCAGGGAGGTGATCACGGGCGGGCCGTTTCGTTCGGATAGCGAATGCTCGTTCTCAAAGCGCACAACACGCGTTCGACGGTAATCGCGGGTGTGATCCGGGTCAAGGGGGGGGGCGGCGGGCGGCGGGTGGCTGCGGGCGTCCGAGGGGATGCGACGAGTGCCGTTGTTGCGGCATGATGTCGGGGGCTGGGGCTCCGCTGTGGGACCCGGGACGATCGCGTTTTGGTAACGCCCTTGCTCCACCGCAGGTCGGCAAGGGTGCGCCCCACGTGCGTGGGGATGAACCGTGCGGGCCGCCCTCCCCGAGTACGAGGCCGTGGTGCGCCCCACGTGCGTGGGGATGAACCGCGCAGCGGGACCGGCGTCCGCGCACACGTGGGGTGCGCCCCACGTGTGTGGGGATGAACCGTCCCCGGAAGCGCCAACCTGCTTCCGGGGCGGGCGCCCCTCACCCGCGCGGGGCGCCCCCAGCCCTCCCGCCGCCCGCACGGGTGGCGATCTCCAGGTCCGCCTCGATGCGGGCCGTCGTCGCGAGCAGTGGCGGTAGCAGGTCCCGCCGGATGTCCTCGACCGATGTCCTACTGGCGTGCGCCGAAACGTTCGCCGCGGCGATGACCCGTCCCTCGCGGTCGCGGATGGGGGCGGCGACCGACCGCAACCCCTCCTCCAGTTCCTGGTCCACGATCGCCCAGCCCTGGCCGCGCGCCCGGTCGATCTCGGCGCGCAGCCGGGCCGGTGACGTGATCGTGTACGGCGTGAGCGGCGTGGGCCGCAGCCGCTCCAGGTACGCCGTCACCTCCTCCGGGGCACGCCCGGCCAGCAGGACGCGACCCATCGAAGTGGCGTGCGCGGGGAAGCGGGTGCCGACGTTGATCGATACCGCCATGATCCGTGAGGTGGCCACCCGGGCGACGTACACGACGTCGTCGCCGTCCAGGACCGACACCGACGACGACTCGCCGACCTCCGCCACCAGCCGTTCCAAGTGCGGCTGCGCCACCTCGGGCAGCCCCGCCGACGACAGGTAGGCGAAGCCCAGCTCCAGTACCCGCGGCGTCAGGGAGAACATCCGCCCGTCGGTGCGCACGTAGCCGAGGTCGGCCAGCGTGAGCAGGAACCGCCGCGCCGCCGCGCGGGTGAGCCCGGTGGCGCGGGCCACCTCGCTGAGGGTCATGGCCTGTGTGGACGGGGAGAAGGCCCGGATCACCGAGAGCCCGCGTTCCAGGGACTGCACGAAGTGGTCCGCACGCGGGTGCGCCTCCGCGATCGGGGCGGCGTCGTTCGGTTCGTTGGCCATGGCTGTGCTCCCCCGCCGGTGGTGCCGGTGCGCCGGGCCGCCACCCCGGTCTCGCGGGACGGCGCCCAGCCGTACGCGATGTTCCCATGCCGAACGCGCTGGCGCGGACGGACCATGCCGCCACCGCGCGGACGACGGGACGCGCCCGGCGCCCGGCCTGCCTGGTCGCCTGATCCCATTATCCGGGGAGTGCCGAGCCGAAAAGCGCCCGAAGGTCCGTGGCGGCACGGTCCGGGAACGAGAACGGGTCGGGAACCGTCTCTCGGGCATGGCATCTGCTGGGCGCGGGAATCGGCCGATGTGGTTCGCGGCCGGGTTGCTCCTGTCGGGCGCGGTGATCACCGCCATCGGCTGTTTCGGCCTGCGGGCGATGGCCTCCCCAGGCGATTCCTGGGTGACGCATCCCGTCGGTCCGGCGGTGCCGTGGACCATTGCCGTGGCCGCTCTCGTGACCGCGATCTATGTCTGCCTGGTGGCGACGGTCCGCAGAACGGCGGCGCGTCGCGTGCCGGCGAGTCGTCCACGGGCGCGTCCCCGCAACGCCGGAAGCCACGGTTCGGGGCCGTGCGCTCTTGGTCCGGGGCGTGCGCACTGGTCAGCGGCGTGGCGACGATCTCCGCATGGTCGACCGTGGGCCGGGGACTCGCCGAAGGCGTTTCTTCCCGCAACTGACGAGCTTCGCGCCGGGACGGGCCTCGTGGCGTTCGCGGCACTGTGGCTGAGATGGGCTTCGCCCGTCTCGGGGCCGCGGATCTCCGCGCGCGGAGGGCCGGCGCGGCCGTCGGCCTGGTGGCCGGTGGAGCGGCACTCGCGCTGGTCCTGCAACTCGTCACCACGCTGAGCGTCGACGCCACGACGGCCGGACCGTCCGATGAGCAGGCCGCCGTGCCCAGTGACTTCTCCCGCATCGGATGGACATGGGAGACGCCCGGCGGCCAGGCCGTCGTCGGGGGAGTCAGGGCCGGCGCCGGGGTGGTGGTGCGGTTCGGCGACGGGATCGCCGCCCTGGATTCCGCAACGGGCGCGGAGCGCTGGCACTACCGGCGCCCGGGCGCGACGTCCGGCGAAGTGTTCGCCTCCCCGGACGGATCCACCGTGCTGGCCACGTTCGAGTCGAGCGGCGCGGCCGGGATCGGCGCGTTGCCGGTCGTCGTCGACCCGCACAGCGGCGAGGTCCGTGCCGAGTACCCCCAGGGAGAGTACGTGGTGTCACAGGATCGGCTTGTCATGACCTCCCACTCCTTCCTCACCCTGACGTCCGAAGGCGAGGTGGCGGCCTTCGATCTGGATTCCGGCCGGCGCTCATGGACGTTTTCGGCCCCGAAGCGATGTCACCGTTTGGAGGGGGGCGAGAACCGGCCTACCTGTCCGTGGACGACGTGGTCGTGATGGCGGTGTACTGCCGCGACGGCGCGGCCGGGGCCGAACACGAGGAAGGAGCGCCGGAGGACGACGCGATCCCTCTGCGGGTGGTGACGTTCGGGCTCGATCCCCGCGACGGGACCGGGCTCTGGCGGCACGAACGCCGGGCGGCGATGCTGCGGCCCGGCGAGATGACCCGCGGTCTCGACGGCTCGACGTTCGCCATGAGCTGGCTGCGGGACGAGGAGACCGTGGAATACCTCGTCCTGGACGCGGCGGGGGAGGTCATCGGAGAAGGCGCCGACAGGTCATGGTCCACCGACGGCGTTCCGGTGGATCCGTACGCGTTCCAGAGGACGAGCGCGTCCACGTCACAGGGGCATCTCGTCGGCTCGCGCGCCGAAGACGCCCGGAGATTCGACTCAGTCCGGCGAGTGTCGTACTCGACGACGCGATCCTGGTCTCCTTCGCCACTCACCTGGGCACCGAAGGCCGCACGTTCACCTTGGTCAGCGGGCCTTGGGGCGGTGGGCCGGCGACCGAGATCCCGGTCGAGTTCCGCGCCGGCGTCGAGGCGGACGAACCGGCGTCGGACTCGGCGTCGCAGGAACGCCTGCCCATGGTCGCCCCCGGAGCCGTGGTCCTCGTGTGCAGCGGCGCGGATTCCGTGGTGAGCGTTGTCTGACGGCGGTCCTGAGTTTCGACCGGCACCCGGCAGGGCGGCGCCGCCGTGGACTGATCAGCGTCCCAGCCGGGGGGGCGGCGCCGGGCCTCGGGCCGCCCCCACTCCGCCCTTGTCTAGGGCAACTGCTCCAGGGCCTCCTCGAAGGCGCGGGCGTGTCCCGCCTCGTCCTCGGCGTTGTGCGAGAAGACCCTGGCCGCCTCGGCGTCGCCCGACTCCTCGGCGCGCTCGGCGAAGGCCGGGTACATGCTCTCGGACTCGTACCGCTCACCGGCGATGGCCTTCTCCAGGTTCTCCTCCGTCGTCCCGACGGTCCCCGCGAGCGTGGCCTCTTCCTTGAAGTGCTCGCCCAGCTCGGTGTCGGCCGTCCGGTCGAACAGGTCGGCGACCGACGGCAGCCCCTCCTGCCGGGCCTGCTCCGCGTACAGCCGGTAGGTGGCGTGCGCGAGCGCCTCCCCCCGCATCGACTCGTCGAGGTCGGCGCGGGTCTGCGGGCTCAGGTCCTCGGCGAACGCGCCGCTCACCGGAGTACTGAGAACGAGGCTGAACGCGCCGGTCAGCAGCGCCCGTGTCCAGAACGAAGCCATGAGTCGACCTCCCACTCGGCATGACACTCGGGTCCGTCCCAGCGTCGGCTACCCGGAGCGGCGCCGGTGAACGGCCGAACAGGTAAATCCGCGCACCGCTCACGGCAATGTGCGCGAATCCGGCCCCGCATGACGGAGCCGGACAACGGACGTCCGCACCGGACGGACGTCCGCCCTCGAAGGGCTAGCCCTTTTCCGCGCCCGCGGTCAGCCCCGAGATGAGCAGCCGCTGGGCCAGCAGGAACCCCGCCACCACCGGCACGGTGATCGCGATCGACCCGGCCATCAGGACCGGTGCGGGAATGCTGAAGTCGGCCAGGCGGGCGATCCCCAGCGACACGGTCCAGCGTTCGCGGTCGTCGACCAGGAACAGCAGCGCGAACAGGAACTCGTTCCACGCGATCACGAACACGTACAGCGCCGTGGCCGTGATCCCCGGCAGCGCCATCGGGAGCACCACCCGGGTGATGACCTGGAACCGGTTGCAGCCGTCGACCTCCGCCGCCTCCTCCACCGACGCCGGGACCGCGCGGAAGTAGCCGCGCAGCAGGTACAGCGACACCGGGACCGTCTGCGCCAGGTAGATGAGCACCAGCCCCGGGAGCGTGCCGGTGAGGCCGATCCGGCTGAACAGCACGAACAGCGGCACCGCGAGGACGATGCCCGGGAACAGGTACACGGCCAGGAACACCCCGTTGACCGCGTCCCGGCCGAAGAACCGCAGCCGCACCGCCGCGTAGGCGCCCAGCACGCTGCACGCCACGGCCAGCAGCGTGCTCGCGGTGGCCACCACCACCGAATTCCGCATGAACCGCCCGAGCCCGAACCCGCCGTCGGACTCGTCGCGCAGCGCCGTGCCGTAGGACGTGACGTCCACCTCGCCCGGGCCGGGCAGCGCCAGCGGGTCGGCGACGACATCGGCGAACGGCCGCACCGAGAGCACCACGCCGTACACCAGTGGCGCGACCGCCGCCACCGTCGCGGTCGCGATGACCAGCACCCGGAGCGCGGCCAGTACCGCGCCCTCGGCCGCGTGCCGGTCGAGCGGACGGCGAAACCGCCGCGTGGTGGCCGCCATCAGTCCGCCTCCCGCTCGCCCCGCGACAGCCGGACGTAGAGCGCCAGCGGCACCAGGAGCGCCACCGTCATCAGCACGCCCAGCGCCGACGCCGTCCCGATGTCCGCCCGCGTGACCAGCTCCTGGTACACCCGCACGCCGATGACCTCCGTGCCGCCGGCGCCACCGGTGAGCAGGTAGACGTCGGTGAAGTTCTGGAACGACCAGATGAACCGCAGCAGCGCCAGGAGCAGCAGCACCCCCGAAAGCTGGGGGAGCAGCACGTACCGGAACCGCTGCGTGGGCGATGCCCCGTCGATCACCGCCGCCTCCTCGACGTCGCGCGGCACCGCCTGCAGCCGCGCCGTGATGAACAGGAAGGCCAGCGGAAACGACTTCCACACCTCGAACAGCACCACCACGCCCAGCGCCGCCGGCACCGGCAGCCCCGCGACGTCCACCCCGCGCGTGGTGAGGAAGCTGATCGGTTCCGCCCAGCCGAGGAACCGCCGGCCCACCTCGTTGACCGCCCCGTACTGCGGGTTCAGCAGCGTGGTCCAGACCGTGGCCGCAGCGACGACCGGCAGCACGTAGGGCACCAGGACCAGCGCGCGCAGCAGCCCGCGCCCCCGGAAGGGGCGGCGCAGCGCGAGCGCCAGCGCCAGCCCGGCCAGCACCGACCCGAGCGTGCTGAGCGTCGCGTACACCAGCGTGGTGCGCGCCGCCGCCCAGAACCCTGGGCCGCCCAGGACCCGCGCGAAGTTCCGCAGAGTGAAGTCCAGGTCGGCCGGGGAGAGGAACCGGATGTCGATCAGCCGGACCTGCTGGAAGGCCAGCACGACGCCCGCCGCGAACGGGGCCAGCACCACCAGGCCGACGACGAGCAGCGTCGGCGAGATGAGCAGCCGTCCGTGCAGTTCCTCGCGCGCCCGCCGGGTCAGCCGGCCGGACGGCCGCCGGCCGCGGGACGGCCGTCGCCGGGCGGGCTCCCGCTCGCGGCGCGTCACCACGCTCATGGGGAGCCATCCCCGGCGGCGCCCGCCCCCGGACGGCGGCGTGCGGTGTCACAGGCGGCCGGCCGGTGGCGGCCACCCGGCGAATCGGTGGCGGATCTCAACGGGAACCTCCCGAGCACAACGATCGGCGGCGCGTCCGGGAGCCCCATGGCGCGAGCCGTGGTCCGCACGCGGGCGGGGGAGCGGCGGTCACCCGACATCGGCCCGCACGTCGGCCGCCGCCGTGGCCATGCCGCGGGCGTAGCGGTGCGCGTCGCCCGTAGCGAACAGCGTGCCGAGGTCGGCGACCAGCGTGTTCTGCGCCGAGAGCGCCCCCGCGAGCACGGCGTCCTCGGTGCCGTACCCCCACCTGCGGAAGCCCTGCGCGCCCGAGACGATCGCCGCCACGGTGTCCGCCCCGTAGACCTCCGCGAGCGGCGTGCGGGTGCGCGGGTCCTCGCCCGTGGGCAGCCGCCCCCACGCCTCGGCGAACGCGCCGGGCGACTCCGGCGTGCCGGTCCGCAGCGGCACCCGCCCCTCAGGGGAGACCGCCAGGGACTCCACGTAGCCGTCGCCGAGCAGGAACCGGACGAACCGCCCGGCCGCCTCGGCGTCCGCCCCGCGCGGCACGCCGAGGTTGAGGGTGAGGCCGTACTGGGCCCCGACGTCGTTGTCCGGGCCGGTCAGCGTGGTCACCACGCCGGAGTTCTCAGCCAGGAAACGCGGGTTCTCCCGGCACTCGGGGCAGGTCGGCGGGAAGTCGGGGGCCAGACCGGCGAGTTCGTCGAAGATGTGCGAGCCCCAGAACAGCATGGCCGCCTCCCCGGCCAGGTAGGCCGCGCGGGTCGTCTCGACGTCCTGGTCGCCGCGCACCGAGGCCGCCGCCATCTCCGCGTACAGCCGCAGCCCCTCCACGCACGCGGGCTCGGCCAGCGCGATGGCCCCCGATCGGTCGACCAGCCGGCAGCCGTTGGCGAGCAGCAGCGCCTCCAGCGTCTGCTCACTGAACGGGTCCCCCGGACGGGTCCCCAGCACGATGCCGGCCCGGCCGTCGGTGCGCAGCCTCCGCGCGGCCGAAGCCACCTCGTCCAGCGACTCCGGCGGATCCAGCCCGGCCGCCTCGAACAGGTCCGTCCGGTACACGAGCACCTGCCCCCACCCATCGCTGGGGACCGCCGCGAGCCGGCCGTCGAGGGTGACCATGTCCAGCGCGCGGGCGCTGAACGTCTCCCGGCCCAGGTCGGCGACGACCTGCTCGGCCGTCCCCGTGTCGAGCAGCCCCTGCCGGCTCCAGGTCGCCGCCTGGTCCGGCGCCAGCAGGATGACGTCGGGCACGTCACCGGAGGCCACCCCGGTGACCAGCGCCTGGTTCTGGTCCGCGGCCCCCATCGGGACGACGGTGACCTCGATCCCGGTCCGCTCGGTGAACCGCCGGGCGGTGGCCTCCTGCTGGGCGATCCGGTCCGGCGTGACGTGCGGCGTCCAGAAGGTGATGCCCGCTTCGTCGCGCTCCCGGCCGAACCGGCATCCGGTGGCCAGCAGCAGGGCCGCGACGACGGCCAGCACCGCAACGGCGCGCGGTACGCGGCCACCCCGCCGGTTCCGCGGGTCGTTCGGCACGGACATCGGTCCTCCAGACGGTTACGCCGCGGTTCGCGACTCCGGGACCCGGCGCCGGTGGTGATCGCGTGCGCGCGGTGCGTGATGGTCGCTGGACCCTCGATTGTCAGCCCACCGGGCCGGTTAGGCCAGAGTCCGCGCCGGGCCTGCTTCGGCCATCGCCCCCGGGCGCCGAGCCGATGGAGCGCCCCCCGCGCGCCGTCAGCGCCCACCAGAGGAACGCCGCGGCGCTGAACGCGCCACCGAGCAGGCAGACCGCCGGCCACCCGCCGGCCGCGTAGCCGGCGGTCGCGGCGAGGGCGCCGATGGCGCTGCCGATCGAGTAGCAGACCATGTGACCGGCGATCAGGCGGCTGCCCGCGTCGGGGCGCAGCGCGTAGATGACGCTCTGGCTCGTCACGTGCACGGCCTGCACCGCCAGGTCCAGGACGACCGCGCCGAGCGCGAGCGACCACGGCTAGTGCGGCGCAGCCGCTATGGGCCCCCAAGACGCCATGAGCAGCGGCAGCGCGACGCCGGTGGTCGCTGCTCATCGTCCGCGACGCCTTCGACGGCAGCAGGCGGTTCGGTGAGTTCCAGCGCAGCCTCGGAGTGCCAAGAACATCCTCGCGGCCCGGCTGCGCACGCTGGTCGCGGGCGCCGTCCTGGAGGCCGTGCCCGCGGCCGACGGCGGCGCTCACCGCGAGTACGTCCGCACCGCCAAGGGCCACGCGCTCCTCCCGGTGATCGTCGCGCTCCGGCAGTGGGGCGAGGCGCACTTCTTCGAGCCCGGCGAACCGCACTCCGAGATGGTCGACCACGAACATGGGCGCCCGCTCCGCGAACTGGAAGTGCGCGCCGCCGACGGGCGGACGCTCCGGCCCGAGGACGCGCGGGTGGTGAAGGTCGCGGAGCGAGCGGACACGGCCCCGGCAGAGTGCGCGCCGCCGACGGGCGGGGCGGGCGAGCCGGGGACCCGGCACGGATCTCGACCTCCAGCGTGGTCCAGGCACCGGACTCGGCGTGACCGCGCGCCGTCGGACCGGCGAATCACGACCACGGAACACGACGAGATCGCCGACATCGTGACGCGGTACCAGACCGCGTTCCACACCAACGACGCGAAGGCGCCGCACGCGCTGTTCTCCGATGACGCGATCGTCGTGAACCTCGGCGGCGACCGGTGTTCGGGGCCGAACCGCTGTACCGGGCGCGGGCCCACGTCTCCGCTTCCGGGGGAGCAACTGGCCAACGTCAGTCCGCTACGACGTCGAGAGCATCGTGTTCCGCACGCCCGGGGTGACCGTCGCCCACGCACGGCGGCGCTCGGCCCGCATCCCGCAGATGACGCTGATGCGCGACGCCGAGGACCGCCGGCGGATCCGGGGCGCGCGGAACACACCGGTCACCGCACCACCGATGCGGCCGGACGGCGGCCACCGATCCGGCCGCGCCCTCCTCGGCCGCCGACGTTCGCCCGTTCCACCGGGTGCCCCGAAAACCCGGGCGAAGGCGGGGGACGGGTCCCGCGACCGCTCCGGCACACCCCGACGGGATGCTTCGGCTTCCCGCCCCACCAGCGCCGAATGAAGCGTGTGGCGCCGCTCGTCCCACTCCAGTTGAAGCCGCGCCGGCCAGCGCGTTTCCCCGCTCCCTCCACCGGAGCGGCCGCCCGAGCGCGTGGCCTCACTCCGGTGGGATCGGCAGCGGTCGGCCGTCCAGCGCCGCCAGCGCGATCAGGACGCTCGCCGCCGTGATCGCCAGCGGTGCCACCGCGGCCGGGCGGCCCTCGGCGGTGACCTTCTCGGGCAGCGCGCCCAGCCGGGTCCGCCGCGCGTCCAGCCAGTCGAGCAGGCCGCGGGCCGTCTCCCCGTCTCCGGACGAGGCCGCCGCCATCGCGAACAGCGAGATCTGCGGCGTCCAGGCGGTCGCGGTGTCCGGCCACTCCTCGCCCGGGCGGAACCCCCCGTTGGCGAGCCGGAGCGCGTCCAGCGTCCGCCGCCACGCGGCCACCGTCCCGGGCGTCTGCCGGGCGAACGGCGGCAGCAGGAACGCCACGGACGCGTCCCGGCCGCCGCCACCCGGCCGCCGTGGAAAGTCGGCCGGCGCGAAGTACCGGTCCAGCCCCGTGCGCAGCCGCCGCGCGGCGGCCGCGCACACGCCGGCGGGCGCGACCTCGCCGAGCCGCCCGAGCAGGTCGGCTCCGGCGCGCGCGCCGAGCAGCAGCGGCGCGACGGTGCCCAGCGTCGGTTCCGCGACGTCCTGTTCCCAGTAGTCCTGAGTGGCACGCGGCAGGCCGGTCTCCGGGTCGACCACCGCGTCGATGGCCCGCGTGGCGGCCAGCAGCATCGGGCGAAACCCGGCCAGCGCCTCCTCGCCGCGCGATCGCGGCGCCGTGCGGACCCAGACCCAGGCCGCCCACAGCGTCCAGCCGATGCCGTCGAGCTGGATCCCCCGCTCGTCCGGCACCCGGCCCGACCCGTCCGGCAGGTAACGGGCCTGCCAGGTCCCGTCCGGCTCCTGCATGCGGGCGACATAGTGGATCGCGTCCAGTGCGGCGTCGTGGGCTCCGGCCAGGCTGAGCGCCAGGGCCGCGTACCCCGTGTCGCGCGGCCACACGTACCGCCAGTAGGGGCTGGCGGCGGCGACCAAGGCGCCGTTGGGGTGCCGCAGCGTCTGCAGGTCGAGCAGCGCGCAGTCCGCCATGTCGGCGTACCGCGTACCGCGCGCCGGCGGCCGGGTGGCCGCGAACGCGGTACGCGCCGCCGCGACGGCGTCGGGCGTGGCCTCGGCCGCCCCCTCCAGCGGAGCGCCGGACGGGTCGAGGAGAGCGGTGCCGCTGATGCGGCGCACCTGGGACCCGGGTGGCACCACCAGCGGCGTGCCGTCCGCGCCGACCACGACACCGTCGGAGTAGAGCCGCGTCTCCGGCCGCCACGCGGTGCCGCGGGTGCCCAGCACCCCCGGCGGGTGATGTTCCGGCCCGTCCAGCGTCACGACCCGCATCCCTGACCTCCCCCGGCGAATCGCGGCCCGCACCTGCGAGCCCGTCCCCTTCCAGCTACCCCGACGGCGCGCCCGGCGAACGGGCGGGTCCGGCCGGGCTTGGGCGTGGGAACGAGCGGCGCATACCGCCCGGCCCCGGGCGGCAACGTTCGTCGCAACACCTGACCATCGGGAAGGCGATGAGTGCGGACGGCCCCTGCCGCGATGGACAGGCGCGCGACCCGAGAGCGCCCGCTCTGCCTTGAGCTCGTGCGCTAAGGGGCGACCATCCGAAGTACCCGCCAGATCGCCGGTGTTCATCGCCGGACCGGACAGAGATGGCTGAACACGAACACCGTCGGGCGGTCATTCCAGGGGCGCCCCCATCCCAGAGGGGCGCCCAAGCCGAGTCCGGCCGCTTCCTCAGCGAAGAGAGGGGTCCGCGTCGCCGACCGTCGCCGCGGCCCATCACCGGCGGGCCCATTAGCGGGTTCACCGCCCCCCGCCGCCACCCCGACTACGCTGGCAGTCATGACGCGCCCCTACACGATCCTGAGTTGCGCGATGTCGGTGGACGGCTGCATCGACGACGGCAACCCGGAACGGTTGCGGCTGTCCAACGAGGCCGACTTCGACGAGGTCGACGCGCTGCGGGCCGAATGCGACGCCATCCTGGTCGGGGCGGAGACGATCCGGCGGGACGACCCACGGCTGCTCGTGCGCTCGGCCGCGCGCCGCTCGGCCCGGGCGGCGGCCGGGCGGGCGCCGAGCCTGACCAGGGTCGTGCTGAGCGGCACGGGGAAACTGGAGCCGACGGCCCGGGTCTTCGGCGGCGAAGCCGCGACGCTGCTGTACGTCGGCACCGCCGGCTACCTGACCGCGTCCCGGCGGCTCGCCGACGCCGAGCGGGTCGAGGTCGTGCCAGCCGGAGTGCAGCCGGACCTGCGGTGGATCACCGCCGACCTCGCGGGACGTGGAGTGCGCCGGCTGCTCGTGGAAGGCGGCGGGGCCGTGCACACCGCGTTCCTCACCGCGGGGCTGGCCGACGAGATCCGCCTCGCGGTGGCGCCGTTCTTCATCGGCGACGCCGAAGCGCCGCGGTTCGTCCGGTCCGGCCGCTTCCCGCACGGTCCCGGCCGCCCCATGCGGCTCGCCGAGGCGCGCACCGTCGGCGGCATGGTGGTGCTGCGCTACCTGCTGGACGGCACACCCACGGGGGAGGAGCCGTGACCGGGGCGGCCCTCACCGACGCCGACCGCCGGTGGCTGCGGGCCGCGGTGGACCTCTCGCGGCGGTGTCCCCCGTCGGTGACGGCCTTCTCCGTGGGGGCGATCGTGGTGGCCGCCGACGGCGCGATGCTCGCCGAGGGGTACTCGCGGCGGGACGACCCGCACGACCACGCCGAGGAGGCCGCGCTGCGGGACCTCGCCCCTGATGACCCGCGGCTGGCCGGCGCCACCCTCTACAGCTCGCTGGAGCCGTGCTCGACGCGGGCCTCCCGCCCCCGTCCGTGCACCCGGCTGATCCTGGACACCGCGATCCCCCGGGTCGTCTTCGCATGGCGGGAGCCCACGCTGTTCGTGGACTGTGAGGGCGCCGAACGCCTGCGCGCCGCCGGGCGCACGGTCGTGGAGGCGCCCGAGCTCGCGCACCTGGTCCGTGCGGTCAACGCCCATCTGCCGACCTGACGCGCCGGCGCCCGGACCGGATGGCCGGGGCACCGGCGCGCACTTTCGGCGGGATCCGCGCCGCGCCGTCCCCCCGCTAGGCGACCGACTCGTCCACCTCCAGCGCCTCCAGCAGGACGCGCCCCTGGGCGTCGGCGGGCGGCTCCACGCCGAGCAGGTGGCTGACGGTCGGCGCGACGTCCACCAGCTGCGGTGACTCCAGCGGCCGGCCGACCCCGATTCCGGCTCCGGCGAATCCCAGCGGCGCTCGGGCTTCGCGCGCGCTCGCGTGGCCGCCGCGCGGCAGGCCGTCCACCGCGGCGGGGTCGATGAACGCGTACGGCGGGACCGCCTCGATCGCGAAGTCGCCCTCGTCGGCGGACGCGCCCATGGCGTCGAGTTCGGTCCGGTTGTACACGTTCTCCAGCTCCGGCAGGCCGCGCAGCACCTGCTCCAGCCGGGCCCGCGCCGCCTCCTCGGCCGCCGCGCCGCGCAGGTAGACGTTCGCGGCGCGCGGGCTCGCCGTCAGCACGACCTCGGTGCCGGGGGCGGGCGACTGGCCCGAGTACAGCCGCTGCACCGGGTGCCCGGCCGCGGTGATGGCGCCGAGCACCTGGGGCTCCAGCGACTCGGTGTAGCCGGTCATGCCGTGGTCGGAGACGAACACGAAGGCGGTGCGATCGTGGATCCCGGCCGCGCGGACCGCGTCGACGAGCACGCCGATCCCGGCGTCCATCTCCGCGAGCCGCTCGGGGATGCGGGCGGAGTCGGGGCCCTCGCGGTGGCCGATGGAGTCGATGTCGGCGGCGTAGACGAAGATGCAGTCGGGGATGCGCGGCACGGTGACCTGGGTGCCGCCGGAGTCGACGGGTTCGCCGCGCAGCACCTTGGTGACGGCGCTCAGGTTGTCCTCCCAGGTGTCGCCTTGGGTGTAGAGGGCTTCGGGGTCGCCGTAGGCGGCGCCCTTGTCCTGCACGATGTACCAGCCGGCCGCCAGGAGGGTGCGGTCCTGGCGGCGCAGGCTCTGGGCGATCGTCTCGGCGTTGACGATGCGGGTCTGGCCGACCGCGCGCCCGGTGGCGGGGTCGAGCACGTAGGCGGAGTTGCCGTGCAGCGCCGGCCACGCGCCCGTGGCGAGGCTGGTCCGGTTGGGGTTGGACACCGCCTTGTAGGTGCATCCGGCCACCGCGTCGCTGCCCGACCTCAGCAGTTCCCGCAGGTTGGCCAGGCGCGGGGTATCGAGGTGCCGGTCGAGGTACTGCGGGTCGATGCCGTCCCAGTCGATGAGGACGACGTGATCGACCCGGGGACTCCGGGGGAGGGGCGACGAGGCGCCCCAGGCGGGGTGAGGGTGGCTGGCCGGTCCGAGTACGCCCACACCGATCGCGGAAACCGCGGTGGTGGCCAGAAAGGACCTTCTGCGCATGAGCCGATCGTCTCCTCGCATCCGTGCGAAGTTCACCAACGGGATCAAGCCTGGCGAATCACATCTCATCCGTCCGGACGCGACGTCGGGCTCGCCACAGGCAGTGAATATATCCTCTGAGAGGATTCTTCACCGGTATTGCACGCGGCGGAGGGTAAGCGACGCGGAATGGTTACAGAACGATTGGTTAATGATCGCGGGCGCGGGAATCGGGTTAGGGTTAACCTGCGGCATCGCTGTGCGGTGTCGATGGTTCCAGGAACGAGGCGGCCCTCCCATGGAAAACGACAGCATGAATTGGATGAAGCGTCAACCAAAAGCGGAGTGGGGAAAATTTCCGGAAATTGACACAACTCATCCGAGTGTTATCCGAGTGTACGATTTCCTCCTCGGTGGGAAGGATAATTTCGCCGTCGACCGGGAGGCGGGCCGGAAACTGAAGCAGGTGTCCCCGGAACTGGTGGAAATCGCCCAGGCCGGTCGCGGGTTCGTCCGGCGTGTCGTGCGGTTCCTCACCCGGGAGGCCGGCATCCGCCAGATCGTCGACGTCGGCTCCGGGCTCCCCTCCGCCCGCAAGGTGCACGAGGTCGCGCACGCCGAGGCCCCCGACACCCGGGTCGTCTACCTCGACAACGACCCCGTCGCCCTCGTGCACGGCCGCGCCCTGCTGGCCGACAACCACAACACGAGCTTCATCTACGCCAACCTGCTGCAACCCGGCGAGATGATGGCGGCACTGCGCGACCAGGAGCTCATCGACTTCGATGAACCGGTCGCCATGCTCGTGGCCGGAGCGCTGCACCGGGTCATGCCAGAGCACGACGCTCCCGGGATCGTCCGCGAGCTGCTCGCCCCGCTCCCCGTCGGCTCCTACCTCTGCCTGGCCACCCTGGTCAACGATGGCACGGGCAACGCAGCCAAGGCCGAGGTCGTCGGCAGCGAGACCCTGGGCGGGATGCACTTCCGGCGCAGCCAGGAGGTGCGGGCGCTGTTCGACGGGCTGGAACTCGTCCCGCCCGGTTTCGGGTGTGTGTCCGCGTGGCGGCCGGACGATCCCGAGGCGGTGTTCGACCCGGAGATGATCTGGTGCATGGGCGCGGTGGCGCGCAAGACCCGTCCTTGAGCGCCCGGCGGGGGCCGGTCGGGCGGGGCGGCGCCGAAGGCACGCCCCCGCGGCCGGCCGGCGGTCAGAGCCGGTTCACGTCCCGGATCCGCAGCACGGCCCGGCCCTCCTCGTCGGAAGCGGCGAGATCGACCTCCGCCGAGATACCCCAGTCGTGGTCGCCCGCCGGGTCGTCGAAGATCTGCCGCACCTCCCACACGTCCGCCCGCTCCTCCACGAGCAGCATCCGCGGCCCGCGTGCGTCCGGACCGGTGCCCAGCTCATCGTGCTCGGCGTAGTACCCGGCGAGTGCCTCTTCCCACTCGTCGGCGGTCCAGCCGTCCTCGGCGTCCAGCGCGCCCAGTTCGTCGTAGCGGCGCAGCGCGGCCAGCTCCACCCTCCGGAACAGCGCGTTGCGCACCAGCACCCGGAACGCCCGGAGGTTGCTGGTGACCGGCTTGGGCCGCTCCTCGACGGCGCGCTCGGCCGGATCGTCCGCGGGGTTGACCAGCTGCTCCCACTCGTCCAGCAGACTGGAGTCGACCTGGCGCACCAGCTCGCCCAGCCACTCGATCAGGTCCAGCAGCTCGCCGGTCTTGGCGTCCTCGGGAACCGTCTGGCTGACCGCCTTGTAGGCGCTCGCCAGGTAACGCAGCACCAGCCCCTCCGAGCGCGCCAGCTCGTAGAACCCGACGTACTCGGTGAACGTCATCGCGCGCTCGTACAGGTCGCGCGCCACCGACTTGGGCCGCAGCGGGTGGTCGCCCACCCACGGGTGGCCGCGCCGGTACGTCTGGTAGGCGTGGTCCAGCAGCTCCTCCAGCGGCTTGGGGTGGCTGATCTCCTCCAGCCGCTCCATCCGCTCCTCGTACTCGATCCCGTCGGCCTTCATCTGCGCGACCGCCTCGCCGCGGGCCTTGTTCTGCTGGGCGGCGAGGATCTGCCGGGGATCGTCCAGCGTCGACTCCACCACGGTGAGCACGTCGAGGGCGTAGCTCGGCGAGGTGGGGTCCAGCAGCTCCAGCGCGGCGAGCGCGAACGTCGAGAGCGGCTGGTTCAGCGCGAAGTCCGGCTGCAGGTCGACGGTGAGCCGCGCCGTGCGCCCATCGGCGTCGGGCTCCGGCAGCCGCTCCACGATTCCGCCGTCCAGCAGCGACCGGTAAATGGCGATCGCCTCCCGGATGTGCCGCCGCTGCCTCCGGCGGTCGTCGTGGTTGTCGGTCAGCAGGTGCCGCATCGCCGCGAAACAGTCTCCCGGGCGCGCGATCACGCTGAGCAGCATCGCGTTGCTCACCCGGAACCGCGAGGTGAGCGGCTCCGGCTCGGCCGCGATCAGCTTCTCGAACGCCGTCTCGTCCCACCCGACGAAACCCTCCGGCGCCTTCTTGCGCACCACCTTGCGCCGCTTCTTCGGGTCGTCGCCCGCCTTGGCCAGCGCCTTCTCGTTCTCCACGACGTGCTCCGGCGCCTGCACCACCACGTTGCCGACCGTGTCGAACCCGGCACGCCCGGCCCGGCCGGCGATCTGGTGGAACTCCCGCGCGCTCAGCCGCCGCACCCGGTTGCCGTCGTACTTGCTGAGCGCCGTGAACAGCACGGTGCGGATCGGCACGTTCACGCCGACGCCCAGGGTGTCGGTCCCGCAGATCACCTTGAGCAGCCCGGCCTGCGCCAGCCGCTCCACCAGACGGCGGTACTTGGGCAGCATCCCGGCGTGGTGCACACCGATGCCGTGCCGAACGTACCGGGAGAGGTTGCGGCCGAACCGCGTGGTGAAGCGGAAATTGCCGATCTCCCGGGCGATGGCGTCCTTCTCGGCGCGGGTGCACATGTTGATGCTGGTCAGCGACTGCGCCCGCTCCACGGCCTGGGCCTGGGTGAAGTGCACGATGTACACCGGCGACTCGCGGGTGCCGAGCAGTTCCTCCAGCGTCTCGTGCAGCGGGGTCGTGCGGTAGGAGTAGTAGAGCGGCACGGGACGCTCGACCGAGCGCACCACGGCGGTGCCGCGTCCGGTCCGCCGGTTGAGGTCCTCCTCGAACCGCGTCACGTCACCGAGGGTCGCCGACATCAGGATGAACTGCGCCCGCGGCAGCTCCAGGATCGGCACCTGCCACGCCCATCCGCGGTCCGGCTCGGCGTAGAAGTGGAACTCGTCCATCACCACCTGGCCGAGGTCGGCGTCCGCTCCGTCCCGCAACGCGATGTTGGCCAGCACCTCGGCGGTGCAGCAGATAATGGGCGCGCCGGCGTTCACGCTCGCGTCACCCGTCATCATGCCGACGTTGACGGTGCCGAAGATCTTGCACAGGTCGAAGAACTTCTCCGACACCAGCGCCTTGATCGGCGCCGTGTAGAAGCTGCGCTCGCCGCGCGCGAACGCCGCGAAGTGCGCACCGGCCGCGACCAGGCTCTTGCCGGAGCCGGTGGGGGTGTTCAGGATGACGTTCGACCCCGACACGACCTCGATGAGGGCTTCCTCCTGGTGGGGGTACAGCGTGAGTCCACGCTCGTCGGCCCACTCGGCGAACGCCTCGAACAGGGCATCGGGATCCGGGTCTGCGGGCAGCTGATCGATGAGACTCACGCCCTCCATACTGCCCGCTCCCGGACACCCCCCGATCCATCGGGCCACGGCGGACCGGCCGATCGGCGGCTTCGGGCGCTCGCCTTCTCGCTTCCTTCGCCGTCGACGGGGTGGGGCGTTCGGCGGTGGGCGTCGGCGGCTTCGGAAGCTCGGCGGCTCGCGCTCTGTGCTTGTGGTCGCGTTCGCCTTCTCGCTTCCTTCGCCGCCGACGCGGGTGCGGCCTTCGGCCATCGGCGTCGGCGGCTACGGAAGCTCGGCGGCTCACGCTCCGTGTATCAGCCGATTACGCCGGTCAGGAACTCCAGCCGTCGTTCGTGCCCGGCCACCTCGCCGCCCTCGTGGCCGTTGAACTCCCACAGCCGCATGTCCTTGGGGCCGGCGTAGGCGTTGTACACGGCGTAGCACGTGGAGGGCGGGGTCACCGTGTCCATCGCGGCGGCGCTGAACGCGGCCGGCACGGTGGCCCGGGGGGCGAAGTTCAGCGCGTCGACGTAGGAGAGGGTGCGGAAGACCCGGTCCACCTGGTCGCGGTGCACCCGTAGGTAGCGGGACAGCTCCAGATACGGCCCGTCGCACGCGATGTGCACGGCGCGCCGGAAGTGCGACAGGTACGGCACGTCGGCGACGATCCCCGCGAGATCCGGGACCAGCGCGCCCACCGCCACCGCGAGGCCGCCGCCCTGGCTGGCTCCCATGGCGACGACCCGGTGCGGGTCCACGTCATCGATCCGGCGGGCGGCGGCGACGGCGCGCACGGCGTCGGTGATCAGCCGGCGGTAATAGTAGTCGTGCGGATCGAGCACGCCCTTGGTCATCATGCCGGGGAACTGCGGGTTCGGCGAGGGCACCGGGTCGGGGGTGTCGCCGGTGCGGCCGGTACTGCCCTGCCCGCGCAGGTCCATGAGCAGGTGCGCGTAACCGGCCGATGCGTAGATCAGGGACTCCAGCGGCCTGCTCCGGCCGCCGCCGTAACCGGGGAACTCCACCACGCACGGCAGCCTGCCGGTGCGCGCGCGGGGCAGCAGCAGCCAGGCGCGGATCGGGTGGCCGCCGAAGCCGGGGTACTCCACGTCGAACACGTCGACCGTGGTCAGCGGGGTGGGGTGCGGTGTGACTTTCGGGGCGGCGTCGAAGCGGGCCGACTCCGCGAGGGTGGTCGCCCAGAAGTCGTCGAAGTCGTCAGGAGCGGTGCCCGGCGCGTGGAAGGCGCGAAGCTCGTCGGGGGGAAGGTCGCTGAGCGGCATGGCAGCAGACTACGTACGCCCCGCCCGGCGAAGTGCGGGCGGGGCGTACGAGGCGCTGCCGGAGCGGCCGGAGTGGCCGTCAGATCAGGCCGAGCTTGCGGACGGCGTCGCGCTCCTCGGTGAGCTCCTGCACCGAGGCGTCGATGCGCTCGCGCGAGAACGCGTCGATCTCCAGCCCCTGGACGATCTCCCACCGGCCGTCGCGCGAGACCACCGGGAAGGAGGAGATGAGCCCCTCGGGCACCCCGTAGGAGCCGTCGGAGACGATCGCCGCCGAGGTCCAGTCGCCCTCGGGCGTGCCGAGCACCCAGTCGTGCACGTGGTCGATGGCGGCGTTGGCGGCGGAGGCGGCCGAGGACGCGCCACGCGCCTCGATGATCGCCGCGCCGCGCTTGGCCACGGTCGGGATGAACGTGCCGCTCAGCCACGCCTCGTCGTTCACGGCCTCGGCGGCGTTCTTGCCGGCCACCTCGGCGTGGAAGATGTCGGGGTACTGGGTGGCGGAGTGGTTGCCCCAGATGGTGAGCTTGCTGATGTCGGTCACCGGCACGCCCAGCTTCGCGGCGAGTTGTGAGATGGCGCGGTTGTGGTCCAGCCGCGTCATCGCGGTGAACCGCTCGGCCGGCACGTCGGGCGCGTGCGCCTGCGCGATGAGGGCGTTGGTGTTCGCCGGGTTGCCCACGACGAGCACCCGGATGTCGTCGGCCGCGCCGGCGTTGATGGCCTCGCCCTGCGGCTTGAAGATCCCGCCGTTGGCCTCCAGCAGGTCGCCGCGCTCCATGCCCTTCGTCCGCGGCCGGGCGCCCACGAGCAGCGCGACGTTGGCGCCGTCGAACGCCTGGCGCGGGTCGTCGAAGATGTCGATGCCCCGCAGCAGCGGGAAGGCGCAGTCGTCGAGCTCCATGGCGGTCCCCTCGGCCGCCTTCACCGCCTGCGGGATCTCCAGCAGCCGCAGCTTCACCGGAGTGTCCGGCCCCAGCAACTGACCCGAGGCGATGCGGAACAGCAGCGCGTAACCGATCTGGCCGGCGGCGCCGGTGACAGTGACGTTGACGGGAACTTGAGCCATGACCTCTTCTCCTGACCACTCTCGATGCGACCCGCGATGCTACCTCGCAGCCCACGGCGCCGATCCTGCAGCCCGCCGGTACTCGTGTGTCGCGGAATCCCACCCTAGTGTTCGGCCCGCCGCGCCGCGGGAAGGGGCTCCCGCCGCCGGCGCGGGCGCCGGGGCGGTCCGTCGGCGTGCCAGCCCCGGGGCCGGGCCCCGAAACGGCGAAGCGCCCCGTCCAACCCGGCCAAGCTTGCCAGGGGGACGGGGCGCCGCCGTGGCCCCTACCGAGGAGGATGGGGAGGCAGCCCGGGAGCGCAGGCGGCTCGCCGCCCAGGGGCCACGGGCGACCGCGAAGCCTCGGTGGGGGCCGGGCTCACGCCCTCGTGACGATCCCCGCACTCACGCCGTCGGACTGAGGGGGGCAGTAGACGTAGGAGGTGACCCCGCTGCCCGCGTTTCTCCACACCGGCGCGTTACGTTGCACCAAGGGTCCGCCGCCCCAGGGGTCGCAGACCACAACGGCCCTGTACTGCCCGGAACCCGAATCACACCGTGCCGCGGCGCCCTGGCCTCTCAGCTCGTACCAGCAATCCCCCGGCCACGCCGCGGCCGGAGCCGTTTCCGCGGCAGCCGCCGGAGCGCCCGCGAAGATGCCGGCCGCCAGTGCTGCTCCACCGAAAAGCGAGAACAGTTTCTTCTTCACCATGAAACTCCCCACTGCTCTAATTCGGGGTGACCCGAGTCTGGATGGCGGCGCTCGTGACGCGGCTGTCGCCATTGCAATATGCGATCGAAAGCGCGCCGTCCCAGTTTCTCCACGGCCCGTATCCCCAGGTGACGTCTCCGTCGGACGGGCTGGTGCAGACGGCGACGGCGCGGTAGGAACCCCCGTTGGCGTTGTCGCACCGGGCGTGCGCTCCGTAAGGCTCCGCCACGTTGTAACGGCAGCCGCTCGGCCGGGCCATGGCCTCGATATCCGACGCCGCGCTCGCCGGGCCCGCGAAACCCAACGCGCACACGAACGTCACGCACAATAGCGCTACGAGTCGCTTGAACACAGTGATTCCCCACTCCTTTCTTGTTCGCTCAGAATGGATTACCGGCCTTTGGAATTCCGGCGTCACCAATAGTGGCCGCCCGTCTCTGAACGTGTCCATGACGATCCGTGCACAGAAGCTTGACGGTGCGTGTTCCGGAAATCCCATGGAATCCGGCGCCGGCCGTCGCCGACTGCGGCGAGGACGTCAGGACGCTGCGGTAGCCGATGGCCGCTGTTGCCACGATCGGTCCGTCACGCCGCGAGGTGGTCACGCTCGGCTTGCGTCCGTCGATCCGGAAACCACAGCGGACGCGGGCGTCGAGGTCGAGGCGCCAGGGCCCAGGTCGGCCGAGCACGGACGGAGGGCCGGGCATGGCGGGCGCTTCGCACAGTGGTCGTGTTCCGGGAATCCTCCGCTGTGCGGCCGTCGTGCTTCCCTCGCTAGAATCGGCTACGATCGCATATCCCCTGCTAGACGGGGATACCCGAAGGGGCGGTAGCTCAGCTGGTCAGAGCAGGGGACTCATAATCCCTGGGTCGCGGGTTCGAGCCCCGCCCGCCCTACTGCCCGTGAGCACGAAAAGAGCGCCACTGACCTGCGGTCCAGGCCAGTGGCGCTGACGTGCGGAGTCCGGCTGGTTACGCCTCGATCCGCTCTGTAGAAGGCTCGGGGAATGCCCGTTGAAGTTCCCCGGGTTCCAGCGCCCCGGCGGGGCCTCCGTCGCTAGGAGCGACCGGCTCGGGATGGGTGTTGAGCGCATCGGGCGCTGCGTCACCGTTCGGCCTAGCCCACTCGGTCAGCCGGCGCGCAGAATGCCGCCCGGTCGCGGACCTGCCGCGCGTGCGCCTCCGCTACCCGGCGCGGCCGGTGTCCTCCACGATCCGGGTGAGTTGGTCGGCGGCCGTCCCCCAGCCCTCGGTGAAGCCCAGTTCGGCATGGCGGTTCCTGGTGGCCGGGTCGCCGTGGCGGACGAGGATCCGGTAGTCGGTGCCTTCGGGGTGGTCGCGCAGCGTGACCTCGGCCGTAATCGAGACGGGGGCGGGGGCCGCGGGACGCCAGCCGCTGTCGACGGCGTTGGTGAACACGATGCGCTCGAACGCGTCCACCACCAGGAAGCACGCGTCGACGTGCGGGACGAAGGTGGCGCCGCCGTCACTGCTCATCCGGGTGACGAACGCGCCGCCGGGGCGTACCTCCAGACGTTCGACGCGGCACAGCGCCGGGGCGGGCAGCCACCACTGCGCCAGGGCCGCCGGGTCGGTCCACGCGTTCCACACCAGCTTGCGGGACGCGCGGATGACTCGTTCGATGCCGAGGTCGAGTTCGGGGTTCATGCCGGATGCTCCTTCTGGGAGTCGGTGACGAACTGTTCCAGCCGATCGGTGCGCCGGTCCCAGAGGCGCCGCTGCTCCGCCAGCCAATCGTCGACGACGGCGAGCCGTTCCCGGTTGAGTTCGCACGTGCGCACGCGGCCCGACTTCGCGGTGCGGATCAGCCCGCGGGATTCGAGTGTCCGTACGTGCTTCATGAACGAGGGAAGGGTCATCGTGGCATCGCGTGCCAGTTCCCCGACGCTCGCAGGTCCGCTCCCGAGCCGGTTGATCACGGCTCGTCTGGTCGGATCCGCGAGGGCGAGAAAGACGCCGTCGAGTACCGCCGAACGCTGTTCCATGCGGCTAAGTATTCACCGCGGCAAATACTTAGCGCAAGAGGAAAGTGTTGTGGGGCCGCCGGTCCGGTGCCGAGGTCATGGACGTACCACCGATCGCTGATCCACTCGCCCGTGCGCTCCGCGCCCGCCGAGTGCGGAACTCGGCGGCGCCCGGTCGGGACCCCTAGGCGGGGAACCGAAGACCGCCGTCCGGCGCCGCGGCGGTCCAGGCCGTGGCGTCGATGCCGTGGTGGTGAAGCGGTGGTGAAATGTGCCTTCGCCCGCTGCGCCGGCCCCGTTCCCGAGAGAGCCGCCCGGCGTGTCGCCGCTGTCCAAGGGGGCCTGTCACGTCCGTTCCGGACGGTAAAGGAGAGGAAAAATACTTCTCTCCACTCTCAACGTATAGCGCACCCCGGGGCTTGCGGCAAGACCCGGGTCGTGCCGCAGAATCGTCGGCCGTGGCCAGAGTCCAGGAGGCGGGGGCCGCGCGATGCGCCGGCCGTCGGCGCATGGGGCGCGCGGAGACGTCGAACCGTCGGCGGGACTCGTGGTGCGGAGGTGCGGGCGTGCGCACCGCCGGACCGTGCGGAGCGGCTGGCCGCGCTTCCTCTCGTTGAATGGGCGTTCTCATGATTGACGTGATCGTGGTCGGCGGCGGGCCGACCGGGTTGATGCTGGCCGGTGAACTGCGGCTGCACGGGGTGCACGTTGTCGTGCTGGAGAAGCTGACCGAGCCGACCCGGCAGTCTCGTGGGCAGGGCCTGCACGCGCGCAGTGTCGAGCTCATGGACCAGCGCGGGCTGCTCGACCGGTTCGCCGCGGTCAGCGAGAGGTTCCAGGCCGGTGGCCTCTTCGGCGGCATCATCAAGCCGTGGCCGGACCGGCTGGACACGGCGCACCCGTACGGCCTCGCCACCCCGCAGCCGGTCACCGAGCGGCTGCTCAACGAGCGTGCCCTCGAAGTCGGTGCCGAGATCCGGCGCGGCTGCGAACTGGTGGGGCTGAGCCAGGACGGGGACGGCGTGACCGCCGAGCTCGCGGACGGCACGCACCTGCGTTCCGGCTACCTCGTCGGCTGCGACGGCGGCCGCAGCACCGTGCGCAAGCGACTCGGCGTCGGGTTCCCCGGCGAGCCCAGCCGAGTCGAGACGCTGCTGGGCGAGATGGAGCTGACCGCGGACCCGGCGGAGATCGCCGCCGTCGGCGCGGAGGTGCGCAAGACCCACCTGCGGTTCGGCGCCGCGCCCGTCGGGGAGGGGGTGTACCGCGTGATCGTGCCGGCCGAGGGGGTGGCCGAGGACCGTACGGCCGCACCCACCCTGGAGGAGTTCCGGCAGCGGCTGCGCGCCCTGGGAGGCACCGACTTCGGCGCGCACTCGCCACGCTGGCTGTCCCGGTTCGGGGACGCCACCCGGCAGGCCGAGCGCTACCGGGTCGGCCGGGTGCTGCTGGCCGGCGACGCCGCGCACATCCACCCGCCGACCGGCGGGCAGGGACTCAACCTCGGCGTGCAGGACGCGGTCAACCTCGGCTGGAAGCTGGCCGCCGCGGTCAACGGCTGGGCGCCGGAGGGCCTGCTGGACAGCTACCACGCCGAACGGCACCCGGTGGGCGCCCGTGTGCTGGACAACACCCGCGCGCAGACCACGCTGATGGGGACGGACCCCGGGGCGATCGCACTGCGGGAGCTGTTCTCGACGTTGATGGATTTCGAGGAGGTGAACCGCTACATCACCGGGATGATCACCGCGGTCGACGTCCGCTACGACCTCGGAGAGGGGCATGAGCTGCTCGGCAGGCGGATGCGCGACATCGCCCTGAAACGGGGCCGCCTCTACGCGTTGCTGCACCGTGGCCGCGGGCTGCTCCTCGACCAGACCGGCCGGCTCTCGGTGGCGGGCTGGGCGGACCGGGTCGACCACGTCATCGACGTCAGCGAGGAACTCGATGTGCCGGCCGTGCTGGTCCGGCCGGACGGCCACGTGGCGTGGGCCGGTGAGGACCAGCAGGACCTGCTCGACCACCTGCCGAGGTGGTTCGGCGCCGCCGCCGGCTGAGTACGCGGTCGCGGCCTCGAAGAGCGCGGAGTGCGGGGCGGTACGTGCCGCCCCGCACGGCCGGCCGATGCTGCACGACGTGGCGGGGCCGGAGCGTCGGCGTGCGCTTCGTGCCACCACGTGGGACCCCGTGGGCGCCACAGGGGGAGCGCGAGGGAACCGGCCGTGCCTTCGCCGGGCGGTGCTTGCAGGCAGTGTTTCTTGAACGGGTGAGGTCGCATAGCCGGACGCGGATGGCGGCGAGCCGGACGGTCCCGTCATGGACCGCGGCTCTCTTGCCGTACCCGGCCGCGACCGCCCGGTTCCGCTTGGGCGGGTTGATCGCGCGCTCGACCGTGTTGCGGCCTCGGTAGGCGGCCCGGTCGAAGGCCGGAGCCCGCCGCTCCGGAATCCGTGCCCGCGGCTCTTCTCCCGCTGTCCGCGCGGCCGGGCGATGGCCGCCTTGATGTTGCGGGCTCGCGGTGGGCGCGGATCGCGGCCGAGGAGCAGGCCTTACCGCCGGTCCGCGGCTCGAACGTGAGCGTGTCGCCCCGCTGGCCCGGGCCGGTGGCGATGGCCAGGGGACGGCGGCGGGAGTCGGCGAGCGGGGCGGACCTTGGTGGTCAGCCCGCTCCGGGGACGTCCGAGTGCTTCGGATTCGTCCCTTTCCTGCCGGGGCGCGTTCCCTTTTTCGCGGCCCCGGCGGCGTGGTGGTGGGCGCGCACCATGGCGGAGTCCACCGACACCTCCGGGGGATGGCCGATGGCGGCATCGATGCGCAGGGCCTCGGCGATGCCGTTCCAGGTTCCGTCCAAGAAACAGCGGAGGTGCCGTCCGGCGGCGGTCTCCCAGGGGCCCCGTACCGTTCGGGCAGGTCCCGCCACGGGATACCGGTGCGGGTGCGGAACAGAAGGGCGTTGATGACTCGCCGGTGGTCGGCCCATCGCTTGCCTTTGCGGGGGTGGGCGGGCATGAGCGGGGCGAGCAGGTCCCACTCGGCGCCGGTGAATTCATGCTGCCGGACCCCGTCGAGACAGGGCTCCAGAACACCGGCCCACCCCGAAGACCTTTCAAAACAACAGGACCTATGCGCGCTCGCCTTTTCGCGTTTCTGTGCCGCTGACGCGGGTGGGGCCTTCGGCGGTGGGCGTTGGCGGCTTCGGGCGCTCGTTGGCTCGCCGCCCTGTGCTTGTGGTCGCGCTCGCCTTCTCGCTTCCCTCCGCCGCCAACACGGGTGGGGCCTTCGGCGGTCGGCGTTGACGGCTCCGGGCGCTCGTTGGCTCGCCGCCCTGTGCTTGTGGTCGCGCTCGCCTTCTCGCTTCCCTCCGCCGCCAACACGGGTGGGGCCTTCGGCGGTCGGCGTTGACGGCTCCGGACGCTCGTCGGCTCGCCGCTCCGCTTGTCCCCCGGGCGAGCCACGCGCAGGTGTCCGCCTTGGGGGGACGATTTCCGGACGCCGGATCCGTAGCGTTCAGAGGCGGACGCGGCGCTCCGGCAAGGAACGTGCATTCGGCGCCGAAGGCCTGCCGCGTCGCCCCGCGAACCTGTATCCCCCTCGCCGCCCTGGAAGGCGTTCCCATGAACCACTCGATCAGGACCATCGCCGCGGCCGGACTGTGCGCCACGGCCGTCGTGGGGCTCGCCGGCTGTTCGGCGGCGGGCGGGCCGGACCCGCTCTCCGGCATGGATCTGCCGACGGCCCCCGAGGACTGGTTCTCCGGAACCGAGGAGATCACCGTCGGCGGCCATTCCGTGAACGTCTCCTGCTCCGGCGTCCCGGTGCCGGGGGAACCGGTCATCGTCCTGCTGCACGGCGGGGGCGACGACCTGACCACCATGGCCGACCTACAGGAGACGCTGAGCGCCGACGCCCGTGTCTGCTCCTACGACCGGCTCGGCGCGGGCGCGAGCGACGGGCCGGACGGCCCCCAAGACTTCGAGGACATCGGCGAGACTCTGACCGGGGTGCTCGACGAGGTCGCCCTGGGCGGTCCGGTCGTGCTGGCCGGGCACTCGATGGGCGGGCTGATCGCCGCCCGGTACGCCCCCGACCACCAGGACAGGGTCCATGGCCTGGTCCTGCTGGACGCCACCTCGCCGACCGCGGTCGCCGACCTGGAGGACCGGATCCCCGAGTCCGCCACCGGCCCGGCCGGCGAACTGCGCGCCCAGACCCTCGCGATCTTCGCGGGGGAGAACCCGGAACGGCTCGTCTTCACCGACGGGGAGGTCCGCTCCGCCGGTGACATCCCGGTGCGGGTGATCCAGCACGGGCAGCAGTACCTCGCGGAGGTGCCCGAGTACGGTCCGGGTCTCGAAGAGGACTGGACCGCGGGCCAGCAGGCGTGGCTTGCTGTGTCCAGTGACAGCGAAGCGAGCACCGCCGAGAACAGCGGGCACTACATCCACGTCGACGAGCCCGAGGTCGCCGTCGAGGCCATTGAGCAGGTGGCCGCGCAGGCCGCCGACTGACGTAGGGCCCGGTGGAGCGGCGCCGCGATCACGGAGCAGCGAGCCGACGAGCGTTCGGAGCCGTCGACGCCGATCGCCGTAGGTCTCTCCTGTGTTGGTGGGGGAGGGAAGCGAGGGGGCGGGTGCGACCTTAAGCCCGGAGCGGTGAGTCGCCGAGCGTCTGGAGCCGCTGACGCCGACTGCCGTAGGTCTCTCCCGCGTCGGCGGCGGAGGGAAGCGAGGAGGTGAGTGCGACCTTAAGCGCGGAGCGGCGAGTCGACGAGCGTTCGGAGCCGTCGACGCCGACTGCCGTAGGTCTCTCCCGCGTCGGCGGCGGAGGGAAGCGAGAAGGCGAGCGCGACCACAAGCACAGGGCGGCGAGCCGACGAGCGTCCGGAGCCGTCCACCCCGATCGCCGTAGACCCTTGCGCGTCGGCGGCGATGGGAAGCGAGAAGACGGGCGCGACCAGAAACAATGATCTCAGCCGAAGACGCCGAACACCTGCGCGGCCGGGTCCGCCGCTCCTCCATCCCGGAGGTCGGCAGGACTCCGGGCGGTTCGCACCGGCGTGCGCGCGCTCGCTCGGAAGAACGTGCCGCCGACGCGGTCGGGGTCCCGGCCGTGCGTCAGGGCGTGGTCCACGACGGCCCGGACATCCCACGGAGCCGGGGGCCCGCCATCGGCCGTACCGCCCCACGGCACGACCGCCTTCGACGGCAGGCCGGCCCGGAGCGCGCGGTCGTTCCCGGCCGGCGACCCGGACGCGCAGGTGCGCGCACCTGTGTGGTGCGCGTTCGCCGGTGACGTGCGGGACCCGGCTCCCGCGCGGGCTCGCGTCCGTCCGCGTACGGCCTTCGCGCCCGCTCTGTGCCGCCGCCTCCTCCGCCGCGCGAGCCGGTGCGGGCCGGGCGCGTCCGGCACCGCTACGGCAGGACGGAGCGCACCGATTCCGGGGTCCGGCCGACCACCGCGCTGCCGTCGTCGGCGGTGATGATCGGCCGCTGGATCAGTACCGGGTGGGCGGCCAGGGCCTCGATCCACCGGGCGCGCACGGTCTCGTCCCGCGCCCACGCGTCCATCCCCAGCTCCGCCGCAACGGGCTCGCCGGTGCGGGTGATGTCCCACGGCTCCAGCCGCAGGCGCCGCAGCACGTCCACGAGCTCCTCGGCGGTCGGGGGCGTTTCCAGATACCGCCGCACCGTGTACCGGGCGCCTTCGGCATCCAGCAGCGACAGCGCGGAGCGGCATTTGGAACAGTCGGGATTGATCCAGATTTCCACGAGGCGGCCTTTCGGGTCGGGACGCGGGGTCAGCCGGCGGTGCCGGTGAGCGAGAGGAACTCCGCGCGGTAACGGGCGTCGGCGCGGAGTTCGCCCAGGAACGTGGAGGTCACGGTGGTGGTACCGGTCGCCTGGACGCCGCGCAGGGTCATGCAGGTGTGCTCGGCCTCGACGACGACACCGACACCCCTGGGCGCGAGGTTGCCGTCGAGCCAGTCGGCCACCTGCTTGGTGAGGCGTTCCTGAACCTGGGGACGGCAGGCGAAGTGCTCCAGGACGCGGGCGAGCTTGGACAGCCCCAGGATCCGCGCGCCGGGGAGGTAGCCGATGTGCGCCGTGCCGACGAAGGGCAGCAGGTGGTGCTCGCACACCGACCGCAGCGGGATGCCGCGGGCGAGAACGAGTTCCTCGTAGCCCTCATCGTTGGGGAAGGTCGTCAGGTCGAAGGGGCGCGGACTGAACAACTCGGCGTAGGCGCGTGCCATCCGGCCGGGGGTGCCTCGCAGGCTCTCGGAGTCGGTGCTGATGCCCAGCGCCTCCAGGAACCGCCCGGCGGCGAGTTCGGCGGCGGCCAGGTCCACCCCATCGGTCGGCCGGGCGACGCGGAGGGCGGTACGCCCGGGAAGCGCGGTGCCGTCATCACCGGCACGTTCGGACACGGCGACGGTCGGGGGGCGGGTCACGGCAGATACCGCCCGCCCCAAGCGCCCGCACGCCCGAACGGCTCCGCCTCGCACGCGGACCGGCGGGCGCGGTCGGCCGGCTGCCGCAACGGCGGTCCGGTCATCGCAAGCACCTCCTGCTTTTTCACCAACGTGTGTTGGTCTTATTGTGCCCGATCCGTGGATGTCACGGGACACGGAGGCCCTCGCGAGCGAATGGACCCATGCGATTGGGAGATATCGTTAGGAGGTGGCTTCCGAAACGCCCCGGCCGCCGTCCTCCGGCGACGCCGCCATCGACTCCGTCAGCGTCCTCGGCGAGGAACTGAGGCGGAAGATGTTCGCCTTCGTGCGCCGTGCCCGCCGGCCGGTGACCCGCGACGAGGCGGCCGCCAGCGTCGGGATCTCCCGCAAACTCGCCGCCTTCCACCTCGACAAACTCGTCGAGTCCGGCCTGCTGCGCGCCCACACGCACGGCCCGGACGCCGCCCGCAAGGTCGGCCGGCGGCCGAAGGTGTACGAGCCCGCGGACGCCCAGATCCACGTCAGCATCCCCGAGCGCCGTCACGAACTGCTGGCCGGACTGCTGCTGCAGGCCCTCCTGACCGAAGGCGAGGACGAGACCGGGGCCCAGGCCGCGGCCCGCGTCGCCGAGCAGCGTGGCCGGGAACAGGGCGAGGCGGAGCGTGCACGGGCCCGCCCCGGGCGGCTCGGCGCCGAGCGCGGCATCACCTTGTGCGAGCGCATGCTCGACGAGCAGGGCTTCGAACCGGTGCGCGAGGGGCCGACCCGGCTGCGGCTGCTCAACTGCCCCTTCCACCCCCTCGCCGCCGAAGCCCCCGGTCTCGTCTGCGGCATGAACCACGCCTACCTCACCGGCTACCTCCGGGGCCTCCGGGCCACCGGCGTCCAGGCCGTCCTCGCCCCCCGCCCGGGAGAGTGCTGCGTGGAACTGCGCCGGGCCGACGCCCCTTCCGGCTGACCCGCCCTCACCCGCCCGGCCCCGGCACCGGCCCGAACACCCCTCGCGTCCGCGCGCGCACCGCGCCCCCGCGGTCGTTCTCCGCCGGTCACCACTCGCGAAGCCCCAGGTCACACCGGTTCCACCGGGCCCGCGGCGAACGCGCGCGGCGATCGGTACGTGTCACCGGCCCGCTTCCGGGTTAGGGGGCACGCACCGGCCGTGGCGACGGTGGCCCGGCCGGTCCGGCGGGTCCGCCCGTGGCCGCCGGGCGGGAGGTGAACGCATGGGCGTCCGGCAGTGGCTCGACGCGTGGCCGGTCTACCGGCAGCTGACCGGCGACGATCCCCTCGGGCGGGGCGCCGCCGCCCAGTCCGCGCGCAGCCGCTCGCTGACGGCACGCACCGGGACCGCCGACCGGGTGGTCACCTCGGTGTGCCCCTACTGCGCGGTGGGCTGCTCGCAGAACGTGTACGTGCGCGACGAGAAGGTCGTCCAGATCGAGGGCAACCCGGACTCTCCCGTCAGCCGGGGCCGGCTCTGTCCCAAGGGCGCCGCCTCCCTCCAGCTCACCACCGGCCCCTCCCGCGAGCAGCAGGTGCTGTACCGGCCGCCGTACGCCCGCGACTGGCAGCCGCTCGACCTGGACACCGCCATGGAGATGGTCGCCGACCGTGTCATCGAGACCCGGCGCCGCACCTGGCAGTGGGAGGAGGACGGACGCCGGGTCGCCCGCACGCTCGGCATAGCCAGCCTCGGCGGTGCGACGCTGGACAACGAGGAGAACTACCTCATCAAGAAGCTGTTCACCGCGCTCGGCGTGATCCAGGTCGAGAACCAGGCGCGGGTCTGCCACAGCGCCACGGTCGCCGGGCTGGGCACGTCGTTCGGGCGCGGCGGCGCCACCACGTTCATGCAGGATCTCCAGCACGCCGACTGCATCGTCATCGAGGGCTCCAACTACGCCGAGGCCCACCCCGTCGGGTTCCAGTGGGTGATGGCGGCGAAGGCCCGCGGCGCCGTCGTCATCCACGTCGATCCGCGCTTCAGCCGGACCAGCGCGCACGCCGACCTGCACGTCCCCATCCGCGCCGGCACCGACGTCGCCTTCCTCGGCGGCATCATCAACCACGTCCTCTCCACCGGGAAGTACTTCCGCGACTACCTGCTCGCCTACACCAACGCGGCCACCATCGTCTGCGAGGACTTCCAGGACACCGAGGACCTCGACGGCCTCTTCTCCGGCTTCTCCCCGCAGGACCGGGACTACGACACCGACAGCTGGCAGTACGAGGGCGCGCAGGTGGCGGCGGCCGCCGGGCGGCGCGAGCAGATGTCGCGGCTGGAGTGGGCGCGGCGCGAGGAGAGCCGGCACCGGATCGGCGCCGCGGGACGGTCCGAGCAGCACGGCTCCGGCGGCGCCGCGATCGCCGGTGAAGCCACCTACGACGAGACGCTGGAGCATCCGCGGTGCGTGTTCCAGATCCTGCGCCGGCACTTCTCCCGCTACACCCCGGCGATGGTCCGCCAGGTGTGCGGCATCCCGGAGGAGACCTTCCTGGAGGTCTGCCGGCACCTGACGGAGAACTCCGGCCGCGACCGCACCAGCGCCTTCTGCTACGCGGTCGGCTGGACCCAGCACACCACCGGATCGCAGTTCATCCGCGCCGCGTCCATCCTGCAGCTGCTGCTCGGCAACATCGGCCGCCCCGGTGGTGGCATCCAGGCGCTGCGCGGGCACGCCAGCATCCAGGGGTCCAGCGACATCCCGACCCTGTTCAACCTGCTGCCCGGCTACATCCCGATGCCGCACGCCCACCAGCACTTCGGACTCGACGACTTCGTGCGCGCCGACGCCGCCCGCAAGGGCTACTGGGCGAACATGCGCGCCTACGCGGTCAGCCTGCTCAAGGCGTGGTTCGGCGACGCCGCCACCGCCGACAACGACTACGCGTTCGGCCACCTCCCGCGGCTGACCGGCTCGCACAGCACCTACGACACCGTCATGGCGCAGCTCGACGGCACCTGCCACGGCTACTTCCTCATGGGGGAGAACCCGGCCGTCGGATCGGCCAACGCCCGCGCGCAGCGGCTCGGCATGGCCAACCTCGACTGGCTCGTGGTGCGCGACTTCTCCCTCATCGAGAGCGCCACCTGGTGGAAGGACGGGCCGGAGATCGCGACCGGCGAACTGCGGACCGAGGACATCGGCACGGAGGTGTTCTTCTTCCCGGCCGCCGCGCACATCGAGAAGGACGGCAGCTTCACCAACACCAACCGCATGCTCCAGTGGCACGACGCCGCGGTCCGCCCGCCCGGGGACGCCCGCAGCGACCTGTGGTTCATGTACCACCTGGGCCGCATCATCCGGGAGAAGCTGGCCGGCTCCACCGACCCCATGGACCGCCCGCTGCTGGACCTCACGTGGGACTACCCGCTGGAGCACGGCGACGAGCCCAGCGCGGACGCCGTGCTCGCCGAGATCAACGGCCGCGACGCGCAGGGCCGGCCGCTGACCCGCTACCAGGAACTGCGCGACGACGGCTCCACCAGCTGCGGCTGCTGGATCTACTGCGGCGTGTACGCCGACGGCGTGAACCAGGCCCGCCGCCGCGAACCCGCCGGCCGGCAGGACTGGATCGCCGCCGAATGGGGGTGGGCCTGGCCCGCCAACCGGCGCATCCTGTACAACCGCGCCTCCGCCGACCCCGACGGCCGTCCGTGGAGCGAGCGCAAGGCCCTGCTGTGGTGGGACCCCGAGGAGGCGCGCTGGGCCGGTCACGACATCCCGGACTTCGACGCCACCCGGCCCCCGGACTACCGGCCGCCCGAGGGCGCCACCGGCCCGGACGCGCTCACCGGGACCGACGCCTTCATCATGCAGGCCGACGGCAAGGGCTGGCTGTACGCACCCGCCGGGCTCACCGACGGTCCACTGCCCACGCACTATGAGCCGCAGGACTCCCCGGTCGCCAACCCGCTCTACTCCCAGCAGCGCTGCCCGACCCGGCTCGTCTACCCGCACCCGCTGAACCGCTACCACCCGAGCGGTGACGCGGCGGGCGCGCTCGTCTACCCCTATGTCGTGACCACCTACCGGCTCACGGAGCACTTCACCGCCGGCGGCATGAGCCGGTGGACCCCGTACCTGGCCGAGCTGCAACCCGAGTTCTTCTGCGAGGTGTCGCCGGAACTCGCCGCCGAGCGCGGCCTGTGCCACGGCGAGTGGGCGACCATCATCAGCGCCCGTAACGCCATCGAGGCGCGGGTACTGGTCACCGACCGGATGGCCCCGCTGCGCGCGGGCGACCACGTCGTGCACCAGATCGGGCTGCCCTACCACTGGGGCCCCAACGGCCACAGCACCGGCGACGCCGCCAACGAGCTCTCCTCGATCTCGCTGGACTCCAACGTGCACATCCAGGAGGTCAAGGCGCTCACCGCCGACATCCGCCCGGGCCGCCGCCCGCGCGGCCCCGCCCTGCGTGAGCTGGTCGACGAGTACCAGCGGCGTGCGGGGGTCACCGACACGACCGGCACGGAGGTGTGAATGACCGGCAGCGAACCCGACGCGCACGGCGGCCCCCCGCCCGCGGACCCGGCCGGCGACGCCGGGCACCGCGACCATCCTCCCCGCATGGGATTCTTCACCGACACCAGCGTCTGCATCGGCTGCAAGGCGTGCGAGGTCGCCTGCAAGGAATGGAACGCCGTTCCCGAGGACGGCCTGAACTTCTCCGCGACCTCCTACGACAACAGCGGCGGCCTGGGCGCCGACACCTGGCGGCACGTCGCCTTCGTGGAGCAGCGCCGCCCCCTCGGCCGCCAGCACAGCGGTGTCGCCCGCGACGGAGCGGCGGGCACGGCCACCGCCGACGGCGGTCCGCCGACCGTCGACCTCGGCATGCCGTCCTTCGACCGTCCCGGTGACACCGCAGGCGCCGACGGGCGCACCGAGTTCCGGTGGCTCATGGCCTCCGACGTGTGCAAGCACTGCACGCACGCCGCCTGCCTGGACGTCTGCCCGACCGGCGCGCTGTTCCGCACCGAGTACGGAACCGTCGTCGTTCAGGAGGACGTGTGCAACGGCTGCGGCTACTGCGTGCCCGCCTGCCCGTACGGGGTGATCGACAAGCGCGCCGACGACGGCCGGGTGTGGAAGTGCACCCTGTGCTATGACCGGCTCGGCGCCGGCCAGGAGCCCGCCTGCGCCAAGGCGTGCCCCACCGACTCCATCCAGTTCGGGGAACTCGACGAGCTGCGGGAACGCGCCGGCCGTCGCGTGACCGAGCTCCAGCTCGCCGGAGTCGACTCGGCGCGGCTGTACGGCGAGGACCCCGGCGACGGGGTCGGCGGAGCCGGGGCGTTCTTCCTGCTGCTCGACGACCCCGAGGTCTACGGACTGCCGCCCGACCCGGTGGTCACCACCCGCGACCTGCCCGCCATGTGGCGGCACGCCGGGGCCGCCGCCGCGGTGCTGCTCGCCGGCCTGGCCGCGACGTTCCTGGGGAGGCGCCCGTGAGCACGTCCGACGTCACCCGCGCCGGAGTGCGCGGCGCCCGGCCCGACCGCGACGCGGTGACCGGGTCCGTGCACGCCCGGCCCGACCGCGACGCGGTGACCGGGTCCGTGCACGCCCGGCCCGAGACCCACCCGGCCGCCGGGCACGCCCGCGACGGCGAGTTCCGCTCCTACCACGGCCGCCCGGTGCTCAACCAGGTCCCGTGGGCGGCCCGCGACATCGCCGGCTACCTGTTCCTCGGCGGGCTCGCCGGCTCCTCGTCGGTGCTGGCCGCCGGGGCCCACCTGACCGGGCGGCGCGCCCTCGCCCGCACCGCCAAGGTCACCGCCCTCGGCGCCGTCACGCTGTCGCTCGCCGCGCTCGTCAACGACCTGGGCCGCCCGGCCCGGTTCCTCAACATGCTGCGGGTGTGCAAGCCGACCTCGCCGATGAGCGTGGGCTCGTGGCTGCTCGCCGGATACGCTCCGCTCGCCGGTGCCGCCGCCGTCACCGAGCTGACCGGCCGGCTGCGGGCGCCCGGCACCGCCGCGACGGTCGGTGCAGCGCTGGCCGGCCCGGCCGTTGCCGCCTACACGGCCCCGCTCATCTGCGACACGGCGGTGCCGGCCTGGCACGAGGGATACCGGGAGATGCCGTTCGTGTTCGTCGGCTCGGGCGCGGCGGCCGCCGCCGGGGCCGGTCTCCTCGCCGCGCCCACCGGCGAGACGGCCCCGGCCCGCCGCGCCGCCGTCCTCGGCGCGGTGCTGGAGACGGCCGCGCTGGCCCGGATGCGCCGCCGGTTCGGCCCGCAGCTCGCCGCCACCCACCGCCGGGGCCGCGCCGGGCCGCTGCTGCGTGCGGCCGAGGCGCTCACGGCCGCCGGAGCGCTCGGCGCGGCGACCCTGGGCGGGCGCAGCCGCTGGGCCGCCGCCCTTTCCGGCGCCGCACTGCTCGCCGGCTCCGCCGCCACCCGCTTCGGCGTCTTCCACGCGGGCCTGGCCTCGGCCGCCGACCCGCGGTACACGATCGTCCCGCAACGCCGGCGGGTCCGCGATCGGGCGGGGGCGGGGCTGTCCTGACGGCGCGGACACGAGCGGCCGGCCGGGAGGAGGCGCCGATGTAGGCGCCGCTACGGTGCGGTCATGACCGGTTCCACGCCGCCCCTGCTCTTCCTCGATGTCGACGGGCCGCTCATTCCCTTCGGGGCGACCCGCCACGAGCTTCCCGAGGGTTACCCGGCCTATACGGCCGCGCGCGTGCCGCGCGCGGCCGCGGCGAACCCCCTCATCACGCGGATCGATCCGGCGCTCGGGCCCCGGCTGCTGGCGCTGCCGTGCGCGCTGGTGTGGGCCACGACGTGGATGTCCGACGCGAACGACTGCATCGCGCCGTGGCTCGGCCTGCCGGAGTTGCCCGTGGTGGACTGGCCGGATTCCGCCGACGTCGATCAGGCGGACGGACTGCACTGGAAGACCCGTCCGCTCCTGGACTGGGCGGACGGACGCCCGTTCGCGTGGATCGACGACGAGATCACCGACCGGGACCGCGCCTGGCTGGCGGCCCGCCATCCCGGACGCGCGTTCCCGCACCGGATCGACCCGCGCTACGGCCTGACGGATCAGGACCTCGCCGCTCTCGACCGGTGGCTCCGGCGCCACCCGGGCTGATCGCCTCCCCGGCCGGAGGCGGGCGTCGCCGCCGACCGGGCGGGGAGGCGGGGGAGGACCGGGCGTCAGGCGAAGTGGAAGCCGCCGTTGACGACGATCCGCTGCCCGGAAATGAAACCGGCGTCCTCGGAGGTGAGGTAGGCGACCGCTCCCGCCACGTCATCGGGGGTGCCCCACCGGGGGACCGCCTGGCGGCCCAGCCACCGTTCCGCCACCTCCGGGGGGATGGCGCCGTGCCGCTCCACCGGGATCCAGCCCGGGGCGACCAGGTTGACGGTGATGCCGTCCGTGCCGAGCTCCAGCGCCCATCCGCGCGTGAGACCGAGCAGGGCACCCTTGGCGGCCATGTAGGCCGACCATCCCGGGTCCGCCCGGTCGAACAGGTCGCTGCCGATGTGGACGACGCGGCCCCACCTCGCGGCGCGCATGTCCGGTACCGCCGCGTGCAGCAGGGCGAGGGGGCTCTTGGTGAAGAACTCGAAGTGGCGGAGCATGTACGCCCACGAGAGCTCCTCGACGGGCACCTCGCCCTGGGGGCCGGAGGCGTTGGCGACGGTCACCAGGACCGGGCCGAAGTGCTCGCGAGCCCACTGGACCATGGTGGCCACCTGGGCGGGATCGGTGGCGTCGACGCCGACCGCCAGCGCGCGTCCCCCGGCTCGCGCGATGTCGTCGGCGAGTCCCTCGGCCGCCGCCTGGTCCAGGTCGTTGACGACCACCGGCCAGCCTTCGGCGGACAGCCGGCGGGCGATCGCCGCGCCCAGGCCGCGGCCGGCCCCGGTGACCAGTGCGGTTCCCTTTCTCATCTCTGCTCTCCTTGGCATCGGCCGAAGCCGCGTCGCGGGCGGCTCCGGCGGTTCACAGCAGGTTTCTGCGGCGCAGCGTCGGCAGCACCGGAACGAGGGCGACCAGCGCCGTGGTGAGGGCCGCGACTCCCAGGAACGCCTCTCGCACGCTGGAGGCGTCCGCGAGGAAGCCGACGTAGGCGGGACTGAGCAGGAAGCCGAGGTAGGCCACCGAGGTGATCGCGGACGTCGCGCGTCCCCGGGACCGCTCCGGAACGGACCGCAGCCCGTAGGACACCAGGGTCGGGAAGAGGACGGCGGTCCCCACGGCCGCCGCCGCGATGCCGAGCATCGCCGTCCACAGGGAGGGCGCGGCCACGACGACCACGCCGCCGACGGTCGCCAGCACCGCACCCAGGACCACGGTCGTCATCGGCCGGGTCCGGGCGGTCTCGGCCGCGAGGAAGCGTGTCAGCGCGGCCAGGGCCGCGAACGCCGCAGGCGCCAGCGAGGCCACGGCCGGGATGGCGAGGTACTCGTCGGTGAGCAGCACCGCGCCCCACGACTGGTAGGCGTTCTCGGAGGCGAACGCCAGGGCCCCGATGACGCCCACCGCCAGCAGCGGGACGACGCTGAGCGCCAGTGGGCCCGGGGCGGCGCTCTCCTTCGGGGACTCCGAGGGCGCCGGGCGGCCGCCGGCCCACGCGTGGACGGTGTACGCCAGTACCAGGCTGGCCACGGCGCCCGCGGTGAAGTTGACGAACAGGTTCTCGGTGAGGGTGCCGAGGCCGCCCGCTCCCAGGCTCACCGCGGCGACGGTGAGCGAGAACGCCGCGTGCGACCTGGACACGACCGGGCGCCCCGTGTTCCGCTCGACGGTCGCGGCGAGCGCGTTGATCGCGACGTCGGTGGCCCCGGAGGCGGCGCCGACCAGGAAGATGGCCGCGCACAGTGTGGCGAAGTCGGCCGCCGCGCCGGCCACGACCACGCCCGACAGCCCCAGGATCGCGAGCATCGCGCCCGCCACCCGGAGGCCGAGGACGTCGATGAGCCTCCCGCTGACGAGCATCGCGGGCAGCGCTCCCGCGCCGACGAACAGCAGGGCGGTGCCGAACTCGCCGTCGGTCACCCCGGCCTGACTCCGCAGCAGGGGGAGCGTGGCGCCCCAGATTCCCCAGAAGACGCCCAGACCCGCGAACGCCAGGTACGGCGTCACGTTCCGGGGAGGCGCTGAGCGCGCGTGCGATACCGGCATTGTGTAACGATACACAGATAGGGTCGGTCTGTGGCAAGCAATCGCAGACGCGCGACGCTGAAGGACGTGGCGAACCGGGCCGGGGTGTCGCCGATGACCGCGTCCTACACCTTCAGCAGACCGGACCGGGTCGCACCGGCCACCCGGGAGCTCGTGCGCGAGGCGGCGGCGGACCTGGGGTACCGGCCCGACGCCGTGGGCCGGGCGCTACGGTCCGGGCGCACCCAGCAGCTCGGCGTCGTCTTCGGCGAGCATCTGTCCTACGCCTTCGACGACCCGCAGGCGGCCCAGTTCCTGGCCGGTGTGGCCGAGGTGTGCGTGGCGGAGGTCTTCGGCGTCACGCTCATTCCCACGCGCGGCGACACCGCGGACGTCGACCGGGTCCTGTCCGCGGCGGTCGACGGATACGTGCTGTGGACCACGGCCGAGGACGACCCGGTGCTGGAGGCGGTCGGAGCCGACCCGCGCCCGGCGGTCATCCAGGGCGGGCCGCGGCGCGCCGGCATCGCCTGTGTCACGCAGGACGACTACCGGGCGGCCTTCGCGGTGGTCAGCCAGGCTCTCGGGGAGGAGGACCGCGTTCCGGCCGTGCTCTCCTTCCCCGCCGACCGGTCGCGCCACGATGCCGTCACCACCGGCGCGGATCTCTCCCCGGACGTGCCCTTCCCCGTGACGGCCGCACGGCTGCGCGGCTACCGCGACGCGATCGAAGCCAGCGGGCGGGCCTGGGCCGACACGCTCGTCGCCATCGCGCCGAGGAACACCAGGAGCGAGGGCGCCGCGCTGGCCCGCCGCCTCGCCCCCAGGCTGCCCGCCGACGCCCTGGTCATCGCCATGAGCGACGAACTCGCCCTCGGCGCCTACGAAGCGCTGCACACCACCCACCCGGACGCCGCCTACACCGGCTGGGACGGTTCCCGGCCCGCGCTGGAACTCGGCATGTGGTCGGTGACCAACCCGCTCCGCGAACAGGGGCGGCGCTGCGCCCGGATCGTCGTCGGGGGCGACACGGAGGAATCCGCGGGCGGCGGCGTCCCGTGGAGCGTGCGGCGGGGTGCACGGTCGCGCGAGCAGCGCTGACGGGCCGTTCGCGCCGGTCCGGCCGGCGCGCGTGCCCGTTCTGTGGTGCCGGCGCTCATTCCGGCCGCATTCCGCCGTTGCGAGACGGATTCGGCGGTCCGATTTTTTGATCGATCTCCGGTTCGTCCGTGAACCGCCCTGAAGACTTCGACGTCCCAATGAGGCATCACACGCCCGCGCCGCAGTTTTGAAAGGGATATGTCTGAAATGTCAAAGTTGATGGGTATTCGCGCTACTCAGGGACTCGCTATCGGAGCCACGGTGGCCTCCGCCCTGACCATGGCGGCCCCGGCGGCCTTCGCCGACGACACGTCCGCGGTCGGGACCATGAGCGTCGCGGACTGTACCGCGGCCGACGTGCGGGTCGTCGAGCTGAACCGCGAGGGCGCGGCCGGCAACGTCTACATCGACCTCCTCATCGTGAAGCTGCCGCCGCAGAACCCGTACGCCGACGAAGCGTGCGTGATGTACGGGGAACTGGCCCAGATGTACTGGGGAGACGACCAGGGCGACCGGATCGGCGGCACCGCCGAGCAGGACGGCGACGCCGTCACTCCGTTCGGCCTCTTCCCCGGGGACGAGGCCAGAGTGACCATCACCCGCCCCAACCCGGAGAACTTCAATGCGGCCGAGTGCGAGCCGACCGAGGTCGGGGGCGCGTACCTGTCCTTCGTGAACGACGACGAGACGGTGTACGTGCCCACCGACGGCCGGGACCGCGTGTGCGCCAACCCGGACCTGGGCGCGCCCCGGATCTCCGCGATCACCCCGGCCGGCGCCTGAACGGGCCGAGCCGCCGCTCACTGACCGGCCGGGCGCGCGCACGGGTGCCGCGCCCGGCCGGCTCATGTCGAAGGACGGCGGGACGGCGAGGGCGTCCGACGACCTCGGCGCCTGGCCGTCGAAGAACAATTCACGCGCGCGGCCGGGGATTCCCCCGCGCATTTACCTTCCGATTTCCCGGGGCGCTCCACTTCACCGCGGAATGCGGCCGTTCGCCGCGGTTGCCGCCCGAACTCGTGTGGCGCGCGAAAGAGGTGGGCCTGAGCGGCGGCATTTCGTGCTGGAGGACATCGCGCCGGTGCTGACGGCGAACGAGGGCACCCTGCCGAGCCGCCCGAGCCGTGGGCGGTCGCCCGCGGCGCTCCGCCGCTTCGGCCATCCTGTCGCTCCAGGCGGAACCCGTTGCGGCGCCGCTCTCCCGGGCCTGGTGATACGGCGCGGAGCATCGTGCGAGGGCGATGATGTACGGCATTTCAATGGCCCGCGGATTTCCATATAGAAAACTTCTATAGTTTACAATAAGTATTGATATACATTACATTTAACCGACTATTGAATTCGGTGGTCCCCTCAAGCAGTATCGGGCGATGTGTTGTTGGTTGCGGGAGTTAATTCCGCGACAACTGTGAATTGGACCACGATTTCCGGGGGTGAAAACGACAATTCCTACCCTTGAGAAAGTGTCCTAAACAAGAAAAATTCACAGTCGCCCGACTGTCCAGAGAGGTCCCACCCATGTACCTGCGACCACGCCGCGTTCTGGCAACGTCCCTCGCGGCGCTCAGCGCACTGACCGTCGCCGCGTGCAGCGAGCCCGAGGGAGGGTTCGGAGCCGCCGCCGGGAGCGACACCGAGATCACACTGGTGGAGCAGCCGTGGGAGGACCTGATGGTCGAGAACGCGATCGTCGGCAGGCTCCTGACCGAACTCGGATACGACGTCAGCGTCGAAGAACTCTCCGTTCCGCTCGGCGCCCAGGCGCTGAGCACCGGCGAGGCCGACGCCTACCTCGGCAACTGGTGGCCGAGCCAGGAGGACGTCTTCGCCGAGTACATCGACGCGGGCAGCGTGGAGGTCCTCGGCACGCTCGTCACGGGATCGTCCTTCGAACCCGCCGTCCCCCGCTACGTCGCCGAACGGCTCGACGTGACCTCACTCGCCGACCTGGCACCCAACGCGGCCGAGTTCGGCAACGAGATCCTCGGAATCGAGGCCGGGACGCCCGGGAACCAGAGCATCCAGAACGCCATCGACGGCGACGCCTACGGCCTCGGCGACTGGAACCTCGTCGAATCGAGCACCCCGGCCATGCTCGCCGAGGTCGAACAGCGTGTCGCCGCCGAGCAGCCGGTCGTCTTCCTCGCCTGGGAACCGCACTGGATGAACGTCGAATGGGACCTCGTCTACCTCGACGACCCCGAGGAAGCCTGGCCGGGCGCGGGGGAGATCCGGGTCGCCACCCGCGAGAACTTCGAGGCCGACAATCCCAACGTGGCGCGGCTGCTCTCGCAGATGACGGTGGACGGCGAGACCGCCTCCGACTGGGTGTACGCGGTCAGCCAGGAGAACACCCCGGCGGATGACGTCGCCCGCGCCTGGATCGCGGACAACCCCGACACGGTCGGTACGTGGCTGGAAGGCGTCGAGACCGTGGACGGCGAGCCCGCGGAGGTTCCCGGTGCTTGAGGCCCGCCATCTCACCAAGGTATTCGACCTCTCCCCGTCGCGGGCCCGCCGCGCACTCGGAGCCGGGGCCGACGGGGACCGTGCCCGCGCGGTGCGCGAAGCCGGCGGCGTGCTCGCCGTCGACGACGTCTCCTTCTCGGTGGAGCGCGGGGAACTCTTCGTGATCATGGGCCTGTCCGGTTCGGGGAAGTCCACGGTCATCCGGATGATCAACCGGCTGGTGACGCCGACCGCCGGGAACGTCGTGTACGACGGGACCGACGTCGGCGCCATGACGCCGCGGCAGCTCCGCGAACTGCGGAACCAGCGGATCGGCATGGTCTTCCAGCACTTCGCGCTCTTCCCGCATCGCACGGTGCGGGAGAACGCCGCCTACGGGCTGAAAGCGCGCGGCATGCCCAGACGCGAACGCCTGCGGCGTGCGGACCGTGCCCTGGAGCAGGTGGGGCTCGGCCGGCGGGGGGACGCCTACCCCGACGAGTTCAGCGGGGGCATGCAGCAGCGCGTCGGGCTGGCCCGCGCCCTGACCACGGACCCCGACGTCCTCATCATGGACGAACCGTTCAGCGCGCTCGACCCGCTCACCCGCCGCGCCATGCAGGAGCAACTGCTCGAACTGCAACGGGACTTCCGCAAGACCATCATCTTCGTCACGCACGACCTCAACGAGGCGATGCGCCTCGGCGACCGCATCATGGTGATGCGCGACGGCCGGATCGTCCAGCTCGGCACCGGGCCCGACATCATCTCGCGGCCGGCGGACGGCTACGTGCACGACTTCGTGTCCGACGTCGACCGCACCCGTGTCCTCACCGCGGGCACCGTCATGCAGCCCGCGTGGGTCACCGCCACCGTGGACGAGGATCCCGCCGCCGTGCTGGCCCGGGTGGCGGACTCGCGCGGCCAGGGCGTCTACGTCACCGCCCCTGACGGCGAGATCGCCGGTGTCGCCACCCCCGAGCTGCTGTCCCGGGCCGTCGCGGAACGCGCCGCCGACCTGCGCGACTGCCTCAGCGACGACTACACCGCGGTCCCCGACGACACCCCGCTGGTCGAGTTCTGCCATCTCACGGGCGGGCACGCCGTGCCGCTCGCGGTCGTGGACCGCGACAAGCACCTGGTCGGCGTCGCGCCCCGGGCCCGTGTCCTGGACGCCATCGCCTCCGCCCCCGAGGACGTGAACGCACATGCCTAGGATTCCGGTCGGCACGGTCATCGAGTCGGCGCTGCAGTGGCTGGTGGACAACGCCGGCGGCTTCTTCGACGGCCTCTCCGCGGTACTGCTGTGGGCCGTGAACGCCGTCTACACGGCGATCGCCACACCGCTGCCGTTCGTCCTCATCGCGGTCTTCGGCCTCGTGGCCGCCGTGGCCACCCGCAGCGTGGTCCTGACGGTGTTCACCGTGCTCGCGTTCCTGCTCGTCGACGGCATGCGGCTGTGGACGGAGACCCTGGAGACCCTCGCGGTCGTCATCATGGCCGCCGCCATCTCGGTCCTGGTCGGCGTTCCGATCGGGGTCCTCGCCGCGAACAGCGCGCGGGTGAGCGTCTGCGTCCGGCCGGTCCTCGACTTCATGCAGACCCTGCCGGTGTTCGTCTACCTCGTGCCCTCGGTCTTCTTCTTCGGCATCGGGGTCGTCCCGGGCATCGTCGCCACCACCGTGTTCGCGATACCGCCGGCCGTCCGCCTCACCGAACTCGGCATTCGCCAGGTGGACGCCGAGATCGTGGAGGCGGCCCGGGCGTTCGGTCCCCGCCCCGGGCAGGTGCTCCGCGAGGTCCAGCTCCCGCTGGCGCTGCCGTCCATCATGGCGGGCGTCAACCAGGTGATCATGCTCGCGCTGTCCATGGTGGTCGTCGCCGGCATGGTCGGGGCGGAAGGACTCGGCGGAGTCGTCGTGAGCGGCGTCACCCAGTTCAACATCGGCCTCGCGTTCGAGGGAGGCATCGCCGTCGTCGTCCTCGCCATCTTCCTCGACCGGGTCACGGGCGCCTTCGGCGGATCGCGAACGGTGGGCCGGCGCCTGCGCGCCGCCCTGGAGGCACGGCTCCGGCGGCGGCAGGACGACGAGCCCTCCCGGGAACCCGAGCACGCCGCCGTCTGACGGCCGCCCCCGTCCCGGCACCGTCCCGGCCCGGGACGGCCGTGCCGTCGCCCGCCCGGTGACGGCGAGGAACGAGCACCCGCCCGAGCAACCGCCGACCACGCAAGGCCGGGCGCGCCGCCACCGGCGCGCGGCCAGAAGGGGAGCCTCGATGACCGAACCGCACGTCAACCGGCACCACCTGCCGATCGGGGACCGGCCGCGCCAGCCGGTGACGTCGATCGACGTGCGCGACCAGGACCCGCCGCACACCCCTCCCGAACCGCTGCGGCCACCGAAGGACGCCCCCAACGTCGTGCTCGTCCTCCTTGACGACATGGGCTTCGGCGCGCCCAGCACGTTCGGCGGGCCGTGCCGGATGGCCGCCGCCGACCGGCTCGCCGCGGGCGGCCTCCGGTACACGCGCTTCCACGTCACCTCGCTGTGCTCGCCCACCCGGCAGGCGCTGCTCACCGGCCGCAACCACCACTCGGTGGGGATGGGCGTCACGACCGAGATGGCGAGCGCGGCACCCGGGTACTGCGGCATCCGGCCGCGCAGCGCCGCGACTCTGGCCCAGATCCTGCGCGCCAACGGCTACAACACGGCCGCGTTCGGCAAGTGGCACCAGACGCCCGCGCGCGAGGTGAGCCCGGTCGGCCCCTTCGACCGCTGGCCCACCGGGGAGGGGTTCGAGAAGTTCTACGGCTTCCTGTGCGCGGAGATGAACCACTGGTATCCCGTGCTGTTCGACGGGACCACGCCGGTCGAGCCCGAGCGGCGGCCGGAGGAGGGCTACCACCTCTCCGAGGACCTCGTCGACCGGGCGATCGCGTGGGTGACCGACCAGCGCAGCCTCAGCCCCGGCACGCCCTTCTTCCTCTACCTGCCGTTCGGCGCCACGCACGCCCCCTACCACGTGCCCCGGGAGTACCGGGACAGGTACCGGGGCAGGTTCGACCACGGGTGGGACCGCCAGCGGGAGATCACCCTGCGGCGCCAGAAGGAGCTCGGCGTCGTGCCGGAGGACGCCGAGCTGGCACCGTGGGCGGAGGGCGTACCGCACTGGGACGAACTCTCCGCGGCCGAGCGGCGGGCGGCGGCGTCGCTGATGGAACTGTACGCCGGGTTCGCCGAGCACACCGACGTCCAGGTGGGACGGCTGGTCGACGCGCTGAGCGCGGCCGGGGCCCTGGACGACACGCTGTTCGTCTACGTCCTCGGGGACAACGGGGCCTCGGCCGAGGGCGGTCTGGGCGGCACGCTCAACGAGCACCGCTTCGCCAGCGGCATCCCCGACTCCGCGGAGTTCATCAACGCCCACGCCGACGCCCTCGGCGACGCCACGACCCACGCCCACTACCCGGTCGGGTGGGCTCTCGCGATGAACACGCCCTACCCGTGGACCAAGCAGGTCGCCTCGCACCTCGGGGGGACCCGCGACGGCATGGTGGTGCACTGGCCGAACGGGATCGGCGAGCGCGGCGGGATCCGCCACCAGTACCACCACGTGATCGACGTGCTGCCCACCATCCTCGAAGCCGCCGGCATCCCCGCGCCCGCCATGGTGGACGGCATCGCCCAGCAGGCCGTCGAGGGCACCAGCATGCTGTACAGCTTCAACGACGCCGGGGCGCCGGACCGCCGGCGGCTGCAGTACTTCGAGATGGTCGGCAACCGCGGCATCTACCACGAGGGCTGGCTGGCGGTCACCCGGCACGGCACCCCGTGGGAGATGGTGCAGACCGGGCGCCGCTACTTCGACGACGACGTCTGGGAGCTGTACGACACCAACGTGGACTGGTCCCAGGCGCACGACGTCTCCGCCGAGCACCCCGGCCGGCTGCGCCAGCTTCAGCAGCTCTTCCTCGTCGAGGCCGCCAGGTACAACGTGTTCCCGCTGGACGACCGGATGACCGAGCGGGAGAACCCCAAGGAGGCGGGCCGGCTGGACCTGCACGGCGACCGCCGGACGGTGACGTTCCACGGCCCCGGGCTGCGCCTGACCGAGGAGACCGCGCCGAACGTGAAGAACCGCTCGCACACGATCACGGCCGGCGTCGACGTTCCCGTCGGCGGCGGCGACGGCGTGATCGTGGCCCAGGGCGGCCGCTTCGGCGGCTGGTCCCTGTACCTGCACCGGGGACGGCCCGCCTACGCCTACAACTACTTCGGCCTGCGGGTGGACAAGGTGTCCGGCGGCGACGCTCTGGCGGCCGGGCCGCACGAGGTGCGGCTGGAGTTCGGCTACGACGGTGGGGGAGTAGGCCAGGGCGGAACCGTCACGCTGTCGGTCGACGGAGCGGAGGTCGCCACCGGACGGCTGGCCGCCACCATCCCCTACTACTTCGCCTTCGACGAGACCTTCGACATCGGGGTCGACCGCGCCTCCCCGGTGACGGACGACTATCCCGTCGCCGACAACCGGTTCACCGGGCGGCTGCGGTGGGTGCGCCTCGATCTCGCCGACGACCTGTGCAGCGACGTCCAGAGCGAGGAAGCACGCGCACGGTTCCGGGCCGCCCATGACTGAGCACCACCGGCGCGGCGGGTGCTGTGTCCCATCGGCCGGGGCGCGGGGCGTGCGGCTCCAGGAGACCGTGGTCGCGCGCGCCCCCGGCGCGGGCGGCACCGGCGGGCTGGTCCGCATCCCCGGTGGCGACTTCCTCATGGGCAGCACCGACGAGTTCGCCTACCCGGAGGACGGGGAGGGGCCGGTCCGGCGGGTCGAGGTCGGCCCCTTCTGGATCAGCCCGACGGCGGTGACGAACGCGGAGTTCGCCGCGTTCGCCGACGCCACCGGGCACCGCACGGAGGCCGAACGGTTCGGATGGTCGTTCGTCTTCGCCGGGCTGCTTCCCGACGACTTCCCGCCCACCCGCGGCGTGGCGGCGGCGCCCTGGTGGCGTCAGGTCGAGAACGCGGACTGGCGCCACCCGGCCGGGCCGGGGTCGGACCTGGACGGCCTCGCCGACCATCCCGTCGTCCACGTGTCCTGGAACGACGCCGAAGCGTACTGCGCCTGGGCGGGCCTGCGGCTGCCCACCGAGGCCGAGTGGGAGTTCGCGGCCCGTGGCGGGCTCGCGGGACGCGCCTACCCGTGGGGCGACGAGCGCGAGCCGCACGGCGAGCACCGGATGAACGTGTGGCAGGGGACGTTCCCCCGGGAGAACACCCGCGACGACGGCTGGTACGGCACCTGCCCCGTGGGGGCGTTCCCGCCGAACGGCTTCGGGCTGCACAACATGACCGGGAACGTGTGGGAATGGTGCCGCGACCGCTTCTCGCCGGGCGGTCACCACGGCCCGGCGGCGGATACCCGCCGTAGCCTGCGGGGCGGCTCCTACCTCTGCCACGCGTCCTACTGCCGCCGGTACCGGGTCAGCGCGCGGCAGGGGCTCGCCCCCGATTCATCGATGGGGAACGCCGGCTTCCGCTGCGCCCGCGACGGGTAGGCCCTCCCCCGGGTCCGGGTCCGGGTCCCGGACCGCTTCCGGTTCGCCGCCGTCATGGGGCCAGGCCCGCACGAGGTCGATGAACGCCTGGGCCGTCGGCGAGAGCGCGCCCGGCGGCCAGACGAGGACGCCGCGGCGGGTCAGCGGCGGAGCGAGCGGCACCACCACGGCGCCCAGCCGGCCGGCCTCCCAGGCGAGCCTGCGCGGCAGCAGCGCCGCCCCGGCGCCGCCCAGCACCAGCGGCACGATCGCCGCGCGGTGGGTGGTCTCGACGGCGATCCGCGGCGCGGCCCCCGCGAGGTCCAGTGCGCTGTCGAGGGCGCTCCTGGTGCTGGTGCCGCTCGGAGTGGTGACGAAGTCGAGCCCGGCGAGCTCCTCCAGCCGGAGCGGGTCGCCGGGCACCGCAGCGGCCGGCGGGAACACCGCCAGCAGGTCCTGTTCCGGCAGGTCGAGCAGGCGCATCCCGGCCGCGGCGGTGCCGTGCTCGGTGAGGCCCACCTCGCACCGGCCGCGCCGGACGACGTCGACGACGGCGGCGGTGCTCTCCGCGTCCACGATGTTGAACGTCACCCCGGGGTGCCGGCGTCGGAAGGCCCCGACGAACGACGCGAGCGGATCGACGGCCAGGGTGGTGGTCGCCACGATGTCGAGCCGTCCCGTGACGAGCCCGAGCACCTGCCGGGCCGCCGTCCGCACGAGCGCGAAGTCGTTGATCACCTGCCGGGCGGGCGCGAGCAACGCCTCACCCAGCGGGGTCAGCACCACCCCGCGGCCGACGCGGCGGAAGAGCGGCGACCCCATCTCCCGCTCCAGGACGCTGATGGCGTAGGAGAGCGACGGCTGGGCGATCCGCAGCGAGCTGGCGGCGCTGGTGAAACTCCCGTGGTTCGCGATCGCGAGAAAGTACTCCAGGTGCTTGCGCTCCACATGACCTTCCTACGGTTGGGGGCAGCGGCGGCCGCTCGCCGTCCGCCGGACGCGCACCGCGCGGCGGCCGGCACCCTCCGGGCGCCATGTAGCAGGGTAGGCGGCCGGGGGGCGGCGTCACTCGGCCGGTCCCGCGCCGTGATACCCGCCGATGGGAGCATCAGCGGGTACCCCGGCGTGGGAGCGATGACGATCCGGCCGCGCGGACCGAACACGGTCCGCACCGTTTCGGGGTGACCCCTTCCTTGGGCGGGCCGCCGCGTGCAGTCGGCCGGCCGCAAGCGCGACGCGGTATCGGCGTAGCGCGGCCTGCGAGGTGGTACCCGACCTCGTTCGGCCACTTCGGCGGGCTGCACGCCGTGCGGGCGCAGCGCGCGCCGTGGCCGGCCACTGGCCGAGTCCGGACGCCGACCGGAAGGCCCGCGTGATGGTGCGGGGGCGCACGCCCAGCCGCGACGTTTAAGCGGCCGGCGTCGTCGAATCGGCCGGGTCGACGCGCACGCGGCGACGATGGGAGCCGGCAGTGGGGAGTCCGGTACCCGCAGCGGCGGTTCATGCCGGGCGGCTCAGCACGTCCGACACGATCGCCTCCGTCCTCGCACGCGCATCCGGGGGCGCGGTCCTCGCGGTCGAGCGGGAGGCGCACAAGCGCCCGCGCCGTCAGCCGGACGCGGGCGCCCAGCGGCGGATGGCGTCGATCGTCGTCTCCGGGGAGGTGTTGAAACACAACCGGATTCCGGGTGCCGCCTCGGTCAGGACGTTGACCAGCCGCTCGAAGAGCAGGGTGTGCTCGGGGTCCATCCGGATGCCGCCGCCGATCATGGCGATGCCGAAGCCGCCCGTGGACAGCCGTTCGCGCACGGTCCGCTCGGCCGCCACCGGGTCGGTGCCGACCAGGCACGTCTCCGCGTCGATGCCCGCGCCGCGCAGCGCCGCGTTCCCCTGCTCGATCCGCGCGGTCAGTGTCGCCTCGTCCAGCCCCGGATACCTGTCGTAGTCGATCGCACTCGGGTGCAGACCGATCGTCAGAACCTTCGCCATGTTCGTCGCTCCTGCCGGCCGGGACGGGTTCCGACGAACCCTACAACCGCCCGCCCGCGCCGCGCGGAAGGCGGCTCGGCGGCACTACCGGCGGATGCGGAAGGCCCGGGGCGGGCACGTCCACGACCGGCCCCTGCGATCCGCCTTCTCCTCCAGCCGCAGGGCGACCCCCAAGGCGAAGAAGGTCGGGGCCCATTCGCCCACGAAGATGCCCCACCGGTCGGCGCGCTCGGTGGACTCGGCGCGGGTGGAGGCGATCCAGGACAGGATGCTGAGCCCGATGGAGGCGGCTCCCGCCGTGTAGGCCATGGTCGAGGTGATCCCGATGTCGGAGAGCTTGCTGATCATGTGACCTCCTTGGTGACAGGGGGCCACTGACCCTGACCACGTCAACCGGACCTCCTGCGCGGTTCAGGAACACGAAAGGCGCGGGTCGGCGCGGACGCCGCGGCCGGCCGCTTCCGGTGCCCGGGGATTCGGCGGGGCGGTCGTTTTCGGCCGGGCGTCAGCCGGAGTGCGGAGCACGGTGCCCACGCCGCCAGGTGCGCGTGGGAGCGGGCGGGCGGCGATTCGACAGCAGGCCGGTGATCTCGTCGGCGGAGGAGAGCAGCGTGGGCAGGTGGTCCAGCAGTTCGTCGCCGTGTGCGCAGTGCTTGTTCTCGACCAGGGTCACCGAGCCGGCCGGGCGGCGGCCACCGAAGACGGGCACGGCGAGGGCGCGGGACGAGGCGTCGTACTCTCCCTGGGAGAGCGCGTACCCCTTGGCCAGGGTCTCGTCGAAGAGGGCCTCCACCTCGTGCTCGTCGTAGGGGGTGAGTTCGGAGTAGCGGGCGGAGGGGCGGCCGGCCAGCAGAGCGCGGCGTTCGGCCGGTTCGAGGAAGGCGAAGTGCGCCCGGGAGGTGGCGCCGACGTGGGCCGGGTAGAGCTCGTCGACGAACGGGTGCGACCGTCGCGGTCCCTCCGTGCCGCTGACCGCCGCGATGCAGCGGACATGGGCTCCGTCGGGCACGCAGAACAGGGCGGTGCGGCCGCTGCGCCGGGCGAGGTCGGCGAGCGTCGGCTCCGCGAGGGCGGAGAGTCCGCCGGACCGTTCCCACAGGGCGGCGATGCGCCACACGGCCGGTCCCATGCTGTAGCGCCGGGTGTCGGGGTCGGCGCGCAGGAAGCCCTTGCCCGCCAGGGACGCGAGCAGCCGCTGCGCGGTCGACTTCGACAGCCCGAACTCCGCGGCGAGTTCGAGCACACCCCAGCTGGAGCGGAACTCGTCGAAGCTGAGGAGCACGTCGAGGGCACGGTCGACGGTCTGCAGCGGGCCGGGTCCGTCGTGAGAGCCGGTGGTCATGGCCACTCCCTACGGTGTCCAGAATGTCCCCAGAAGTTAACTTCTGGATTGAAATCCGATCTTAACTCCCAGATAGTGGGAAACAGTTGCCGTCCCGGACTACCGGAATGCAGCCTGGGCAGCGTGCCCGGACGCGGCGGCCCGCGTTCCCCGGCCTCTCACCAGCAACGATCCGCCCGCCGTGGACACGGCCCCTCCCCAAGGACAGACATGGAACCGTCCGTTCGTGGTTCGGCGACCGAACCCCAGAGCCCGGATACCGAACGGCATCCGGGCGCGTTCGAGCCCCTCGTCGTGGTCGTCACCGTCCTGGTGAGCCTGCTCGGCGCCATCATCGGCATCCACATGATCACGACGCTGGGCGTCTCCCCGAACACGAGCGTCATCGGCGCGGTCATCGCCATGCTCATCGGCCGGGTCGGGATACTGGGGCTGCGCGCCTTCCGCAACACCAACCGGCAGAACCTCATCCAGTCGTCGATCTCCGGCGCGACGTTCTCCGCGGCCAACTCCCTCCTCACCCCGATCGCCATCCCGTTCCTCTTCGGCCGGTCCGACCTGGTGTGGCCGATGCTCCTGGGCGCCTCCCTGGGCCTGCTCATCGACGTGTTCGTCCTGTACCGCGCGTTCGGCTCCCGGTTCCTGCCCGCGGACGCCGCGTGGCCTCCGGGCGTCGCGGCGGCCGAGACCATCAAGGCGGGCGACCGGGGCGGCAAGCAAGCGGCCCTGCTGCTCGGCAGCGGCGTGTTCGGGGTCGGCGCGTCCTTCCTCGGGATGCCCATGTCCGCCGCTGGCATCGCGATGATCGGCAACATCTGGGCGCTGCTGATGTTCGCCGTCGGGCTGCTCGTCTCGCAGTACGCACCGGCCGTCATCGGCACCGATCTCAGCGAGCTCTACGTACCGCACGGTGTCATGATCGGCGCCGGTGTGGTCGCCCTCGGCCAGATCGCCGTCATTTTGGCCGGGCGGCAGAGCCGGCGGGAGGCCGACCGGGAGGCCAGGCGGGCGCGGGCCGCGGAGCAGGACCCCTCACTCGCCTACACGGTGAGCCGCAGACGGCTGGGCCGGACGCTGACCTCGGGCTACGTGCTGTTCGTCCTGGGCGCCCTCGTCCTCGCCGTCACCGGCGGCGTCTGGGCGGAAATGAGCTGGTGGGGCATCATCGGCTTCGTCCTCTTCGCAGGGGTCGCCGCCCTCGTCCACGAGCTGATCGTCGGGCTGGCCGCCATGCACGCGGGCTGGTTCCCCGCGTTCGCCGTCACCCTGATCTTCCTCATCCTCGGCCTGGCCATGGACATCCCGGCCGTGCCGCTGGCCCTGCTGGTCGGGTACTGCGCCGCCACCGGCCCGGCCTTCGCCGACATGGGCTACGACTTCAAGGCCGGGTGGATCCTGCGCCGCGACCGCCGCCCCTACACCGCCTTCGAACTCGACGGGCGCCGCCAGCAGCTCTTCTCCTCCATGATCGGCTTCGCCGTCGCCATCGGCATGGTCGCGCTGCTGTGGGAAGGGCTCTTCGAGGACGGCGCCCTCCCGCCGACGGCCGCCGTCTACGCCGACACCATCAAGGCGGGCCTGACCGACACATCGGTCCTCGTCCAGATGGCCCTGTGGGCCATCCCCGGCGCCCTCGTGCAGCTGCTCGGCGGCCCCCGCCGCCAGATGGGCGTCCTGCTCGCCACCGGCCTCCTCGTGGCGACGCCGAACGCGGGGTGGCTCGTGCTCGCCGGGCTCGCGATCCGCCTCGTGTGGGAGCGCCGCCGCGGCGCGAAGGGCGAGCAGGAGATCTCGCTGGTCGGCGCCGGTCTCATCGCCGGCGACTCCGTGCACTCCGTGGGCACCATCTTCAGCCGCTGACCGGAGGAACCATGACACGACTCGGCATCATCACCATCGGCCAGGCGCCGCGTCCCGACCTGACGCCGGAGATCGCCGCCCTGCTCCCGGGGATCGACCTCGTCGAACGCGGCGTGCTCGACGGCATGACGGCCGCCGACATCGCGGCGCGGGGGCCGCGCTCCGGCGAGCACGCGCTCACCACCCGGCTCGCGGACGGGTCCGCCGTCGTCATCGGCGAGTCCCTCGTGGTCGAGCGGCTGCCCGGGCTGCTCGCCGAGGTCGAGCGGGAGACCGACGCGGTGCTGCTGGCCTGCACCGGAAGCTTCCCCGAGCCGGCGCACACCAAGCCGCTGTTCGTCCCGGACCGGATGATCGCTTTCGGTGCCGCCGCCCTGACCGGCGACGGCGGGTGCGTCGGCGTCATCTGCCCGCTGCCCGAACAGCAGGCGGACACGGTCGCGAAGTTCGCCCGGCGGCTGCCGGCCGGCTCCCGGGTGATCACGGACGTGTGCTCGCCCTACACCGGGTCGCGCACCGACCTGGCCGGCGCCGCGCGCAGGCTCGCCGAAGCGGGCGCCGACGTCCTCGCCCTGGACTGCGTGGGCTACAGCGAGGCGATGCGCGCGCAGGTCGCCGCCGAGTCGGGGCTGCCGGTCGTGCTGGCGCGCTCGGTCTGCGTCCGCATCGCTTCGGAGGTCCTGGACTCGCTGCGGGCCGCGACGGCGGTGGCGTCGTGAGGATCGGAGTCATCCGGGTCGTCACCACCGACGACGACGCCTACCTGAACGCCCACGGCGACCTCATCCGGGCCGAGTACGGGGCGGACGTGGACACCGTCTCGCGGTGCATACCCGGCCAGCCGGACGGGGTCCACGACGACGCGACCTTCGCCCGCGCCTCCGTCAAGGTCGCCGACCTCGCCGCGCGGATGGAGCGCGAGGACGCGGTGGACGCCCTGCTCATCAGTTGCGCCGCCGACCCCGGACTCGCGCGGGCCCGCGAACGCGTCCGCGTCCCCGTCATCGGCGCCGGGTCGGCCGCCGCCCGGCGCGCACTGGAACTCGGCGAGCGGGTGGGCGTCCTGGACCTCACCCCCCGGACCCCGGAATCGGTCGCGTCCGTGCTCGGCGACCGCCGGGTCGCCGCGCTCGTGCCCGAGGGCGTGACGAGGACCCACGACCTGCTCGGCCGCGCGGGCGTCGAGGCATCGGTCCGGGCCGCCGGCCGCCTGGTGGAGATGGGGGCGGGGACCATCATGTTCGCCTGCACCGGGATGAGCACCATCGGCCTGGCCGCCGAGCTGGCCGGGCGGATCGACGTCCCGGTGGTCGACGCGGTCCGCGCCGGCGCGGAGGCCGCCCTGGCCGCCGCGGCACGCTGAGGCCGCGACCGGCCGCGCCACCGTCCCCGCGAGGGACGCCCGACCGCCGTCCGCCGCGAACCACGACGCGCCCGCGCGCGGACGGCGACCCACCGACCTATGGAAGGGGAACACCCATGTCCTGGAGCCACGTCATCGGGGCCTACGACCTGCTCGACACCCCGGCGGCCGACGGTGCCGCCGTGGCGGAGTACCTGCGCGCCCACGGGGCGAGCGCGGCGGAGATCGCGGTCGAGACGGTCACCGGCGAGCAGGGCTCGACCGACTTCGTCCGCGTGACCGTCCCCGGCGTGGAGGGGGCCACCGCCGGGGGAACGGCGCCCACCCTGGGCATCATCGGCCGGCTGGGCGGCCTGGGCGCCCGGCCCGAGCAGATCGGCTTCGTCAGCGACGGCGACGGCGCACTGACCACGGTCGCGGCCGCCGCGAAACTCCTGGACATGCGGCGCCGCGGCGACGTCCTGCCGGGCGACGTCGTCCTGGCGACGCACATCGACCCGGACGCGCCGACCCGCCCACACGACCCCGTTCCCTTCATGAGCTCGGTCGTGGACCAGCACGTCAGCAACGAGCACGAGGTCCTCGCCGGCATGGACGCGATCCTGTCGGTCGACACCACCAAGGGCAACCGGGTCTGCAACCACCACGGCATCGCGATCACGCCGACGGTCGTCGACGGCTGGATCGTGCGCGTTCCCGAGTCGCTGCTCGACGTCGTGTCCCGGACGACGGGCCGCCCGCCGGTCGTGATGCCGCTGACGATGCAGGACATCACCCCCTACGGCAACGGCGTGTACCACGTGAACTCGATCCTGCAGCCGTCCACCGCGACGACCGCCCCGGTGGTGGGCGTCGCCATCGTCACCGAGACCGCCGTGGCCGGCTCCGCGACCGGCGCCACGGACCTGGGCAGTGTGGAGACCGCCGTCCGGTTCGTCATCGAGACCGCCAAGGACTTCGGCCGGGGCATCGCCCGGTTCGTCGACGCCGACGAGGTGGGCCGCCTGCGCGAACTCTACGGGAGCATGTCGCACCTCCGGGGCACGGCGACCGCGCACGCCGGCTGAGCCGGGCCGGTGCGGTGGGCGGGCGCCGCCGCGTGCGGGTCCCTCAGCCCAGCTCGGCCAGCCGCCGCACGGCGGGTGCGGCGGTGTCCTCGATCCACCTGGCCGCCTCGTGGGCGGCGGCGGACACGATGACCGTCTCGATGCCGGCCGCCGCGTACTCGGCCATGACGGTGGTGAAGCCGTCGAGGTCGCCGTCGCGGAGGGTGTCCCCGGTGTAGAGGGCCGTCCTGCGGATCTCCGCATGGTCCCGGCCGACGTCGTCGCAGTGGCGGCGCAGGACGTCGAGCTTGTGGCGGAGTTCGGTGGGGGTGCCGACGACCAGGTTGCAGGCGTCCGCGTATTGGGCGACGAGCCGGAGGGTCTTCTTCTCCCCGGCCCCGCCGATCATGATCTCCGGGTGCGGGGTGCTGACCGGCGGCGGTACGCAGCGGGTCTCGGCCAGCCGGTAGTACCGGCCCTCGAACGGGCCGTTCTCCCGTGGGTCCCACATCTGCCGGCAGATCCGCAGCGTCTCCTCCAGGCGCTCGAACCGCTCGGCCGTCGGCGGGAACGGGATGCCCAGCCCGGTGTGCTCGCGTTCGTACCACGCCGCCCCGATGCCGAGGGTGGCCCGGCCGCCGGAGAGGACGTCGAGGGTGGTGACGATCTTGGCCAGCAGGCCGGGGTAGCGGTAGGTGACGCCGGTGACCAGCGCGCCGAGCCGCACGGTGGAGGTGTGGGCGGCGAGGTGGCCCAGGGTCGTGTACGCCTCCAGCATGGCGCTCTCGGGGCCGCCGGCCATCTCCATCTGGAAGTAATGGTCCATCACCGAGAGCCAGCCCACCCCGGCCGCTTCGGCGGCGGCGCCGGCCGCCGCCAGTTCGCCGCCCAGGGCGCCCGGCCCCTGCGGGTGGTCGAAGCCCATGATGTGGATGCCCAGCCGCATGTCCGCCTCCCAGCCGATGGAACAAGGAGCAGGACGTCGACGCGCCCGTCCCGGGACGACCGCACGCGCCCGCCGCGCCGCGTCATGCCCGCCGTCTCCGCACACTACCGCCGGGGCACCCGCCGCGCCCTGTACCGGCCACGGGCGCGTCACGGTGTCCTGGCGACCTCCGACGGCGCCGAGCCGCCGGTTCCCGGTCCGCCCGCAGCACTCCGCCGACGGCATCGACCCCTGGGGCGGCGCCGTCGGTCGCGGGTCGTGGCGGAAGTGCGCCCACGGCTCGGCGGCCGCGCGCCCGTGGCGTCCGTCGTCCCCACCTCACCCTCCTCGCCCTCGATACGCGTGTGGGAGTCCCAGATGCAGAACCGGTCGTCCGCCGCCTGGGTCGCGCTGAGGCCGTTGGCCGGCCGCGACCACACGCGGAGCGCGTAGATCGGATCGGTCGGCCGGTACCCCACCTCGGGGTCGCCGCCGCTGGATGCGATGTACCAGACCCCGGGGTCCCGGGCGAAAGCGGAGGGGACCGGGATGGTCGCCCGCACGTCGTCGTTCCGCTGCGCCGTCCGGCCGGCCGGACGCCCGGCCGGCCGCTCGTCGGTGCCCGGCATGGTCGCATCGCCATCGAGGCGCGGGGCGGCCGGGCTGAACGGGGCGAGCAATGTGGCGGCCGTGACCACCGTCCCGGCCACGAACGGGCGAGGCGACCATGCCGCCACCGCCCTTCGGATCAGGCGGCGCACGCCGGGCGCGGGTGGCCGCCACGGAGGCTACCCTCGGATGTACCCCCCGTTGCCGCACGTCACCGCAGGAGCAGCCCCTCATGAGCCCCGAGAAGCAGCAGACCCCCGCCGCCGCGAACGGGGCGGTCGTGTGCGAGGACGGCCTGGCCCGCCCGCAGTGGGCGGCGGCCGATCCGCTGCTGCGCGAGTACTACGACACCGAGTGGGGCATGCCGGTCCGCGACGAGCGGGGCATGTTCGAGCGCATCAGCCTGGAGGCGTTCCAGGCCGGGCTGTCGTGGGCCACCATCCTGCGCAAGCGTCCCGCCTTCCGGGCGGCCTTCCACGACTTCGACCCCGACACCGTGGCCGCCTACACCGAGGACGACGTGCGGCGCCTCATGGCCGACGCCGGCATCGTGCGGAACGAGCAGAAGATCCGCGCGACCATCGGCAACGCCCGGGCCACCGTGGCGCTGCGTCAGGAGGGCGGTCTGGTCGCGTTCGTCTGGTCGTTCCAGCCGGAGAAGACCCCCGAGCCGCGGACGGCCGCGGAGATCCCCACCCGTTCCGCGGAGTCGGCCGCGCTGTCCAAGGCGCTGCGCGCCAAGGGTTTCACGTTCACCGGCCCCACCACCATGTTCGCGCTGATGGAGGCCGTCGGCATCGTCGACACCCATCTGGTGGACAGCCACCGGCGTGGCAGCTCGGGCGTGTGGCCCACGGCGGGCGCCCGGCCGTGAGGCCGGCGCGGCTCCGGGGCGGGCCCGGCCGCGCCGGGCTCTCACTGCTCGCCGGGCCGACGGGCGGCGGTGACCGGAGGGAACGGCGTTCCGGCGGCGAAGCGGCCGGGACGGAAACCCGCCAGTAGCGCGGCGGGCCGGCCGGTGTCCAGTTCCTCGGCCGCGAGCGCGCCGAGGAGCGGGGCCAGAGTGACGCCGCTGTGGCTGACCAGCACGTAAACCGCCGGGTGGCCGTCCAGCGGCCCCGCGACGGTGAACCCGTCGGCCGGCAGCACCCGGCGGCCGGTGACGACGGTCTCGATTCCGGGCGCCGGACCTCCGGCGAGCACGGCGGCGAGCCGATCGTGGAACGCCGCACCGAGCGCCGGGTCCGGGGCCGCGTCCGGATCGGCGGCGGCGTCCAGCTCCAGCGCCTGGACGAGCAGCCGGCCGCCGGGCCACGGCCGCAGGTTGACCTCGTCGGTCGTGACGACGCCGCGCACACCCGAGTCCGTGGCAGCGGTGACCGCCAGCAGTCCCATGGCGGCGTTGCCGCGGGCCGGAGCGACCATCGGCACCGTGGCGCCGAGCCCGGCCAGCAGCGCCGGGGTGCCGTTGCCCGCGCAGCACACCACCCGGTCGGCGTGGAGGCGTTCCCCCGACGCCAGGACCGCCTCCGCGCCGTCCGTCCGCTCGGTGAGGCCGACGGCCCGCGCGCCGAACCGCACGTCCGCGCCCAGCGCGGCGGCCTCCGCCAGCAGCGCATCGGCCAGCGCGGCGGGGTCGCAGTGCGCCTCCTCCGGGAACAGCGCGACGTCGGCGTCCGCCGGGACCCGCAGCCGCGGCTCGCGGCTGCGGGCCTCGGCCGGGGTGAGCCACCGTACCGGGTAGCCGCGCTCCATCAATCGCCCGACCCGCGTGCGCAGCTCCGCACGGTGCCGCGGGTCCACCGCCCACTCCAGGTGGCCGAAGGGGTGGAACCATGCCGCGTCGCGCCCGTGATCACGGGCCCGGCGGGCCAGTTCGTGGTGCGCGGCCACACCGGCGGCGTTGAGGTCGTGATAGTCCGGGCGGGGTTTCCGGTTGGCGTTGACCCAGGCGAAGCTGGTGCCAGAGGTGCCGGACGCGGCCCGCGGCTCGGCCTCGACCAGGGTGACGCCGACGCCGCGGCGGGCGAGGGCCGCCGCAGTGGCGGCCCCCATGACCCCGGCGCCGATGACCAGGCACTGCATGTCGTCCTCCGCTTCTGACTCGGTGGCGCCGCGGTGGGCGGCGCCGGTCGTCACACGGCGCCGCCGTCGCCGGGGGAGGTGATCGGCGGGATGCCGACCCGCAGCCGGCGCGGTACGCGTCCGTCCGGTGGTGGGTGGTGGGTGGTGGGCTCAGGATCAGTGTGGCCGATCCCCGGTTCCATGGTCGGTTCTCTCGGGCCGGGCGCGGACTGCGGGGGCGGGATGTGTTCGCCGTCGCGGGCACGACGCCCGGGGAGTCGGCGACCGGGACCGGGCCGTGCCCGGGACGGCCCCGGCCGACGCGCGTCTCGTCTTGGTTCTGTCCGCGTACTGAGCGGCGTCCGGGGGGCTTCGGCCAATGACCTAGGGGCGGCGCGGGTGGTTCCACGGTGCTGTTGTCGCCCGGATAGTTGATTGGCGGCATGCCGGGTTCCGCGCCCGTCCGGTGGGGTGGCGGGGGTCAGGATCAGTGTTGCCGATCCCCGGTTCGACGGTCGATTCTCTCGGGCCGGGCGTGAACGGCGGCGCGGTCGGCGCGACGCGTTCCGCCGTTGCGGGCACGGTGCCGGGGGAGTCGGTGGCTGGGACCGTGCCGCGCCCCATGGATCGCGGGGACTGCCCGGGACGCGCCGGCCGACGCGGCGGTCCCGTCTGAGGTCTGCCCGGGTACTGAGCGGCGTCCGGGGTTCTGCGGTCGCTGACTTGGGGGCGCTGCGGTGGGCGGCGCGGGTGGTTCCACGGTGCTGCCGTCGCCGGGGGAGGTTCGGCGGGATGCCGGGTTCCGCGCCCGTCCGGTAGCGGGTGTCAGGACCAGCGTGGCGGATCACTGGTTCGGTGGTCGGTTCTCTCGGGCCGGGCGCGAACTGCGGGACGGTCGGCGCGACGCGTCCTGCTGTTTCGGGCACGGTGCCAAGGGAGTTGGTGACTGGGACCGGGCCGCGCCTGATGGATCGGGGAGTGCCCCGGCCGACGCGCGTCCCGTCTTGGGTCTGCTCTGTACTGAGCGGCGTCCGGGGGGCCTTCGGCCGCTGACTCGCGGGCGCTGCGGTGGGCGGCGCCGGTCGTCACATGGTGCTGCCGTCGCCGGGGGAGGTGATCGGCGGGATGCCGAACCCGCAGCCGGCGCGGTACGCACTCGTCCGGTGGTGGGTGGCGGGTGTCAGGACCAGTGTGGCGGATCACTGGTTCGGTGGTCGGTTCTCTCGGGTCGGGCGCGAACTGTGGGGGCGGGATGTGTTCACTGTTGCCGGCGCGGTGACGGGGGGCGGCGACTCGGGCCGCGGCTGATGGTTCGGGGAGTGTCCCGGCTGACGTGCGTCTCGTCTTGGGTCTGTGCGCGTATTGAGCGGCGTCCGGGGTTCTGCGGTCGCTGACTTGGGGGCGCTGCGGTGGGCGGCGCCGGTCGTCACACGGTGCTGCCGTCGCGGGGGAGGTGTTCGGCGGGATGCCGGGTTCCGCGCCCGTCCGGTGGCGGGCGTCAGGACCAGTGTGGCGGATCACCGGTTCCATGGTCGGTTCTCTCGGGTCGGGCGCGAACTGCGGGACGGTCGGCGCGACGCGTCCTGCTGTTTCGGGCACGGTGCCCGGCGAGTCGGTGACTGGGACCGGGCCGCGCCTGATGGATCGGGGAGTGCCCCGGCCGATGCGGCGGTCTCGTCTGAGGTCGGCCTGTCGGCTGAGCGGCGTCCGGAGCCTTGGGCCGTCTGCACCGGGACGAACTCGTGGGCCTCGGACTCCGATTGCACGGCGTCGCCGCTGCTGCGCGCGATGAGTGTCCCGGCTTTGACCGTGTGCTGTACGCCCGTGTGCAGGGATGACGCCCAGGCGGCCGGGGAGCGGGTGACTAGGACCGGGTCGCGCCTCATGGATCGGGGAGTGCCCCGGCCGACGCGCGTCTCGTCTCGGGTCTGCCCGCCTACTGCACGGCGTCGGGGAGCCTTCGGTCGCCTGCACCGGGACGAACTCCTGGGCCTCGGACTCCGATTGCACGGCCCCGCCGCTGCTGCGCCCGATGTGCGTCCCGGCTTTGACCGTGCGCCGTACGTCCGTGTGCAGGGGCGACGACCAGGCGACCGCGGAGTCGATCCGGTCGACATGAGCGGCACGGGCATGCCGTCGCACGCGATCGCGATTCCGCCCGTGTCCGGTGCACACCGTGCTGAACGGTCCCCCGGCGGCGATCCCCGCGCCTTCGACGTCACGGGGTGCAGAGGCGGACGGCACCGCGCTGGGCGACGGGATCGCCGTCGGAGGTCTCGGTGAGCGTCCCCGCCACCACCAGGTCGGTGGTCCCGGGCACTCGCACCACTGACGTGCGCTCCAGCGGATTGGGGGCGGCGTCGTGATGGACGCGGTCCGGTGGCGCCAGCGCGTCCACGTCGTAGGGGGCCGGCACGCCGTCGGCGCCGCGGTGCACGAGGGTGCCGTCGATGGCGGGGGGATACGGGAGCACTCCGCCATCGCCGCGGGTGATCCACAGGCCGCCGGTGCCGTCGCCGGTCACGCTGAGATAGGAACGGTCCGGATCGTCGAGGGTCACCCGCCACCGGGAGCCGTCCCAGTGTGCGAGGACGGCCCCGTGCACCGAAGAGAGCCCGTCGGGGTTGAGCAGCCGCCCCACCGCCCAGACGTCGTCGGTGGCCTCGGCGTGCACGTCGGTGAACTCGTAGCGGTCACGGTCGCCGGTGCCGGTGGGGAGCGGCTGCTCCGGTACCGGCATCGGCCGCCACTCCGTGCCGTCCCAGCGCTCGGCGGTGAGCTGCCGGCCGTCGGTGCCGACCGCGAAGACGTCGCGCGGGCCGACGGCCGCGAGTTCGTACCCGGTGGCCGGTGCCGCCGCCGCCACCCACTCCGTGCCGTCGAAGTGCAGCACCTCGCGGGTCGCGCCGGGGCCGCCGCGCCCTGACGTCTCGGCGCCGATCTCGGCGACCAGCCACACGTCATCGGGGGCGATGACCTCCAGGTCGGTCACGATGCGCGGCTCGGCGCCCTCGGCGGACCGCAGGGCGGGGTCCAGCAGGTCGGTCAGAACGTACCGGCGCCACCGTGAGCCGTCGTGGTGCATCGCCGTGTACTCGGCCGGATCCGCGATGAACCACTCGGCCCGCTCCACATCCGCGGCCTCCTCGCCGACGACCCACAGGTCGTCGGGGCCGGAAGCGGCGGCGGCCAGCGTCGCGCCCGGCCACGAGGCGGGGAGGTCGAGTTCGTGCCACGCCCGGCCGTCCCAGCGCAGGCCGCGCGGGACGGGATTCGCGTCGCCGCCGTACGGGTCTGTCCCGGCCGGATAGAAGGTTCCGAAGGCCCAGACGTGCCGCGGCCCGCCCGCTGCGACCGCGGTGAAACCGCCGTCGGCGTCCGCCGTCGGCGGCGGATCGATGCGGTCGCAGCGCGTACCCGCCGGGGGACCGGCGTCGGCGGCCAGCAGTGTGGCGACGGCGACCGCCGCCGTGACCGTCGCCGCCAGGCCGCCGGCCGTCCCCCGCCCGCTCAGGGCGCCGTTCCGGGTGCGATCGGTCATGCTCGACGTTCCTCCTGTCCCACCTGCCGTCCCCGCCCCCCGACGCCGCGGGCCGGGGCGGGCGTGCACGGAACCGTACCGGTGACTCCGGACGCTCCCTTCCCCGGGCGGGTCCGAACCTCGCCGGACTGTGTGAGGTGAGGCTATCCTTACTTCATGTCGGCTATGTTCTGGTCACTGACCCTGCTCTACGCGCTCGGGTTCGGCGGCGCTTTCGTCGTGCTCGTCCTCGCCGGGCAGCTCGTCGCCCGCGACGCCCTCCTGCACGACTATCCCCCGGCCATCCAGCAGCGGTACGGCCCGCAGAGCGCACGGGGGCGCCGCGTCGCGCGGTGGACGAGCGCCGGAACGGCGCTGCTCCTGGTGGCCACCCCACTGCTGGGGATGCTCTCCCTGGCGCACCACACCGGCGCCGTCCCGGGTTTCTGGGACGGCTTCGTGTTCGGCACCGTCCTCTTCGCGACCCTGACGGCGGCCGACCTCGTGATCATCGACTGGTGGCTGTTCTGCACGCCCCGATCCCGGCTGTTCGTGCTGCCGGGCACCGAGGGGATGCCCGAGTACACGGACCGGGCCTTCCACCTCAGGGTGCTCGTCCCGGCTCCGGTGCCGTGGCCGCTGCTGGCGATCCCCGGCTACGGACTGGCCGTCGGCGGCGCCGCCGCGCTGGCCGGCGTCCTCCTCTGAGCCCCGGCGGCGACCGTCGCCGACGCGACGCGTTCCCGCTCTGCGGGAGCCCCGGGACCGCCGCGGACGTCGAAGGCGACGCGCGGGCCGTTCCGCGCCGAAGAGCAGGAGTGTGCGACATGAGCTACCCCGGGCCGCCCCCGCCCCCGCCGCACCAGGGAGGCTGGGGGGCTCCTCCGCCCCCGCCGCCGGGCGGGCCCTACGGCGGGCCGCCCGATCCCCCCGCGAGCGCCGGCGGCGCCATCGGCGCGCTGGTCGCCAACGCGCTCGCCCTCTGCCTGTGCTGGGCGCTGGCGCTGCCCGGCGTGATCCTGGCGATCGTCGCCGTGACCCAGGTGAACGACAACCCCAAAGCGGCGCGCGTCTGCACCTTGATCGCCTGGATCCTCTTCGGCGTCGCCGCCGCGGTCGGTGTGCTCTACCTCCTGCTGTGGGGCGGCACCTTCATGTCCACCCTCGTGGACGGCCTCTGACCCGAACGACCCGGCCGCCCGGCACCGCGGCCCATTGGTGGAGGACATGGCGACGAACGAACCCCCCGGAACCCCGACCGCCGCCGAGCGGATCAGCGTGCTGCCCGGCGGCAGCTACGTCGCCCTGGGCGACAGCCTCAGCGCCGGGCTGGAGGACCGTTACGCCGACGGCACCTCGCCGCACTCCGCCACCCCGCAGGGCGGCTACCGCGGCTTCACCGACCTGCTCGCCCTGCGCATGACCGCCGAGCGTCCGGACCTGCGATACGCCAACCTCGCCATCCGGGGCCGGGCGGTGGCGCACATCCTCGGCGAGCAGGTCGACCAGGCCCTCGCCCTGCGGCCCGGAGTCGTCACCATCACGGCCGGTGGCAACGACATCATGGACACCGGATTCGACGCCGGTGCCGTGGCCGCCCGGTACGAGCGTGGCGTCCGGCGGCTGCGGTCCGCGGGTGCGGAGGTCGTCATGGTCGGCCTGCACGACATCGGCACGATGCCCGTCCTGCGGTGGGGGCGGGACAAGGTGCGCGCGCTGAACGAGCGGCTCGCCGAGGTCGCCGAGCGGAACGACTGCGTGTTCGTGGACCTGTACCGCCTGCCCGTGCTGCGCGACCCGCGCGCCTTCGACCCGGACCGGGTCCACTACAACGCGGCCGGTCACCTCATCGTCGCCGCGCACGTCGGCGAGCGGATCGGCCTGCCGTTCCCGCACTCGCCGCACTCCATGGGCTGGTCGGACCCGGCCGCGCTGCTGAACACGAACGGCGCGTGGGTGCGCCGGTACGTGCTGCCCGCGCTGTACCGGAACCTGACCGGCCGGACCACGGGCGACGGCGTGCCGCCCAAGCGCCCCACCGCCGCGCCGCTCGCGAACGCCGGGGAGGGAGCCCGCCTCACGCCGCCGCCCGACCGTCCGGGCCTGCTGCCGGCCGGTGACCCGGAACAGCGGCGGCTGGCGGGCTGGACGGCCCGCGACGTCCGTGCCCGGTCCATCGCGGAGGTGGCGCACCGCTTGCGGGACTCGCCCCGGACGCCGGGTCCGGCGGCGGCCCGATCGCAGACCGCTCGTCCCGCCGGTCCGCAGCGTCGCAGTGCGCGGAGGAGGTGAGGGGCCGCCCCCACCTCGACTACGTGCCGGTCTTTAGCGGGCCGTCAGGCGTTCGAACTCGGCGTCGTTGACCATGTCGAAGAGCTCGTCCGGATCCACTTCGAGCTCGGGCTCGTGCAGGGCGTCGTAGTCGCGGGTGCTCAGCGCAACGCCCAGTTCGGCGAGCCGGTCGGCCAGGCGGGCGAACTCCCCGGGCGGGTCGTCCGTGTAGTAGGCGACGTCCGCGGCGCACGCCTCCGCCAGGGTGCGGCCGCTCATGCGCCAGAAGGTGGACTCGGTGTCGATCTCGACGATCGGCGCGGGCCGGCCCCGCGGTTCGCCGGGATGGGTCCAGTAGCCGATCCAGCCCTTGCCGCCCCTGGCGACCACGTGCAGGTGGCGGCTGACCTCCCGGGCGGCGGCGAAGACGGCCTTCGTGCTGGGAGTGTCCCGTTCGTCCTCGCGGACATAGCTGTCGTCCAGCAGCGGGTGGACCTCGTCCGGTTCCAGCAGGGTGATGTGGAGCAGGTCGGAGAGGTCACTGCGCCCCTCCCAGTGCGCCCACAGCAGGGCACGGAGATCGTCGGGAACGGGGAGGCCGCCCAGTCTCGCGCGGGAGTAGTGCGTGATCCGGTCGTCGAACGTCGGCATGCCCGGAGAGTGCCATGTTCCGGTGACGATTCCGGCGCCCCGGGCCCGTCAAGCGTCATTCGATCGCCCTGCCCGGGCGGCGCGGCAGTCCCCCTGCGGGGGACTCACCGTGGCCACATTGCTCCGCTCCAGGCCGCCGGAGCGGCTGCTCCCGGGCACCGGGTCCCGGCACGTCGGCGACCTCGCGTGCCTCCCTCAGCCTGGACCGGGCCGCTGAGTGTCCGCCGGTGGTGTGGAAGGACGGCCGCCGCACTACGGCGTGGGCATGGCTGGAACGCCCCGGCTCCCTGAACGCCGCACGTGGACCCGGCCATCCCAGGACGGTCCGTTCCCGCTCTGCCCCGAACGCTGCCGGACGTCCCCGCCCTGCCGCTCGGCTACGCCATCCGCGCGCCGCCGGGCCCGGGCGGCGGCGCACCGGGAGCGCCTTCGGGCCGTCGCGGCTCACCGCGGAGCGCACGCCCGGATGCGCGGGTTCTGGCCATGCCGTTCCGCGTTCGAACCGCGCCGTGCCGCACGCCTTCACGGCCGTCGGCGCCGAGCGCGCGATCGTCTACGCCCGCGGCGACGACGCCTACCCCGTCCCGCGGCGGCTGTACGCGTCGATGGGATTCTCCGTCCGGCCCCGCTCTCACACCTACGCCCGGTAGCCGGGCGGCGCGCCCGTGCGCCCGGTGTCCGGGAGGCCGGCAGACCGGCCCCGGACACCGGGCGCGGGATCAGCGGTTCTTGAAGTAGCCGAACAGGTGCTTCTCACGGACCAGCAGCAGCGCGGCGACGGCCCCGGCCTGCGCGGCGCACGCCGCGGCGAGCGGTCCACGGATGCCGATCAGGTACACCTCCAGCCGGTCCGCCGGGTTTCCCACGGTCACGGCGAAGACGAGCGCCCCCGCCGCCAGGGCGAAGGCCGCCAGCGACCACGCCGCCGTCTCCACCACCGTGCTGCCGAGCAGCGCCCGCCGCGAGACCCCGACGTGCAGCGCACCGGCGTACTCCAGGCGGCGCAGCCGGACCGCCACGAAGCCGAGCACCAGCCCGGCCAGGGCGCACGCCGGCAGGCCGAACCGGGTGGCCCGCCCGGTGAACTCCGCGCGGCCGTCGAACGAGGCGCCGAACCGGTTGTTGAGCTGGCCGATGGTCATGTTCGACGTGGTCCCGGGCCGTACCTCGGCCGCGGCGTAGACGAGCGCGTCCGTCGACTCCGACAGCGGCCACACCTCCGCCCAGCACTCGTCGAACGTTCCGGCCGCCGGGCGCGGCACCAGCACCGCGTGCCGGAGTCGGCTGTCCCGGCCGTCCTCCGGGTAGCGGTAGGTGCCGGCCACGGTCAGCGGCCCCGTGGTGGTGGCGAGCGTCTCCCCGGCCCGCACGCCCAGCGTCCGCGCGAGGTCCGCCGGCAGCCACGCCCCGTCGGCGGACACCGAGTGGACGCCCAGCACGCCGGCCATCCCGGGGGTCACCTCGTAGGCGGGGAGCGGGTTGGCCGGCATGGCTTCCAGCACCAGCGGATCGGCGGCGGCCAGCGCCCCCGCGGCGCGCACCCCCTCCACCCCGCCGAGCCGTTCGCAGGACCGGCCGTCGGTCATGCCCTCGGCGACGAGGGTGCGCACGGACGCCCCCGACGCGACGAACTCCGCCGCCCGCTGCTCCAGGGCGACGACGGACCGCGCGTCGGCGACCGCCAGGCCGCCGGCGACGGCGAACAGGGCCAGTGCGAAGACCGCCGCCCGGGTGGTGCCCGACGCCAGATTCCGCCCCGCCTCCGAGAGCACGGCCCGCCAGTTCATGGCGCCGTCCGATCGTGCGCGGCGTAGTCCGCCATGTCGATGACCTGGGTACACGCCGCGCGGGTGTGCGGATCGTGGGTGGCGATGACCACGATCGTGCCCTCCTGGGCGATCGCGCCCAGCGTCGCGTTCACCGTCGCCGCCGTGTTCAGATCGAGCTGCGCGGTCGGCTCGTCCACGAGCAGCAGGTCGGGGGCCGAGCACACGGCTCGGGCCAGCATCAGCCGCTGCGCCTCACCACCCGACAGCGCACGGAACGGCCGGTCCGCCACCGCGGCCAGCCGGAACGTCGCCATGACCTCGCGCGCCCGTTGCTCGGCGTCCGCGCGGGTGAGGCCGCGGGCCAGCAGCGGCAGCGCGACGTGGTCGACGGCCGCGCGGGCGGGCACTCCGTACGGGTTCTGGAACACCCACCCGGTGCGATCGATGCCGGCCTTCTCGATCCGTCCGGCGACCGGATCCAGCCACCCGGCGAGGATGGACAGCAGCGTGGACTTCCCGCATCCCGACGGGCCGCAGATCCCGGTGATCCCGCCTGGGAGCAGCGTGAAGTCCAGGCCCGAGAAGAGGTCGTCGGTGCCGGTGAAGCGGTGGCCGAGCCCGGACGCGCGTACCAGTTTCGGGGTGGCGGTCATGGTTCCCGGCCGCACGTTTCCGCCGTGATCGCCGGTCCGAGATCCACCTCGGCGGGAGGGTCGCCGGCCAGCTCGACCAGCGTCGCGCCAAGGTTGGAACCGACGATCTGCACCGGGTACGCCGTCTCACCGGACTCCACGCATCCGCTACCGCCCTCGATGGCGAACACCGCCGCCGGCGGTACCTTGACGGCCCGCACCGGCGAGGCCAGCCGGATCTCGGCCGTCACCGGGTCGGCGTCCTCGCTCGCGGTGACCTCGCGGAACTCGTCCGTGGCCGCGAGTTCGGCCAGGAACTCCGGGTCGGTCGCCCGCCCGTCCTCGTCCATCGGGCCGGAGACGCCGAGCACCTCGATCGTCCGCTCACCGGGCAGCGCTCCGCCGGGCATCGAGGTCGCGCTGACCGCGGTGAGCTGGTTCGCCACCGTGCCATAGGTCTCCCCGGCGGCGAGGTTGCGGCCCAGCGCGGCCTCGCAGCCGTCCAGGGTGACCTCCTCGGCGGGCAGCCACATGAACCGGTCGACGTCGACCGCGCCGTCCGGGTCGCGGAACCCGGCCTCCTCCTGGAGCGCACGGACCGCCTCCGCCGTCTGCCGGCCGTACGTCCCGTCGGACGCGGCCGGGTGGCCGAGCCGGGACAGCGCGGTCTGCAGTGCGCGGACGTCGCTCCCCCGGTCGCCGCGCTCCAGATCACGGTAGAGCGGGACCGACGTCGCCAGGGCGACGAGCGGAATGTCGTCGATGCGCGCGACGACCTGGCCGGACCGGATCTCGGCGCCGTCCGCGCACCTCGTCGAGGTGACCCGGCCGGCGAAGCCGACCTCCAGTGCCAGCGCCGCCGGGATGTCGAACTCGACCTCCACGGTCCGCTCGTCGGCGAACTCCGCCACGCTCGTGGGGGCGGAGGTGGGGGCATCGGCCTCGGCGAGCTCGGTGGGCGGATCGGCCGGCCGGAGCAGGAAGCCGACGGCGCCGCCGCTGGTGAGCAGGACCAGGCCGGCGAGCAGCGCCGTCCCGCGCGACTCCACGCGCAGCCGCCTCACGACGCGGCTCCCCGCGGTGCGCGGCGGTCACGACCGTCGTGTCCGGCCTTGGGGAGCGTGCGAGCGGTCACGAGGACTCGTCCGTGATCTCGACGTTGTAGCCGCCCCGGACCAGGCACTCCTGCGCGGTGGGGTCCATGGGGTCGAACGGTGCGTCCTCGAACCCGGCCCGGAAGGATTCGTGCAGCTCCTCCACCGTGTAGTCGGCCGGCACGAGGCCCGCCTCGACCAGGCACTGCAGGGTCACCTCGCGGGTGTCCTCCAGCAGGCCGGGGTTGCTGATCTGCGTCCGGTACAGCGCCTCGATCCGCATCGTGGTGCCATCGGCGCACTCCAGGCTGAGGTCCTGGTACCGCTGGCTGGCCGCGTCGTCCTCGAACGGTGAGGGGGAGATCCGGTAGATGCCGTCCGCCTGGCGTTCGTAGGACTCCGCGAGCCCGGCGTCCTGCGCGCACCGCTGGTACCGGCTGAACGCCTCCTCATAGTCCTCGGCGCTGATCTCGCCGTTCTCGATCGCGCGATCGAGCACCTCGCGCTCGAAGTCCGACGTCGCGGTCTCCCGAGCCTGCTCGAACTGTTCCACGAGGGTGAGGTCCATGGTGGCGCCCTGGGCCTCCTCGCCCTCGGTCCGCTCGCCCTCCTGGCCGGAACATCCGGCCAGCAGCGCCACGGCCGCCACGAGTGCGGCGGTCCGCATTCCGGCCCGCACCGGTATTCCCCTTCGCATTTTCCCTCCGAATTCGTGCCGGCACCGATGACAGGCGCGGGGTGGACATCGAATGCCGGCCACAGCCGTTCCGATTTCGAATCCACGCCTTCCCTCGTGGCTCGAATCAGAAATGGCTATGGCCGGTCACCGGTCGGGATTACGAGCGGAACTGGTTCCAGGCGCTGTAGCTCGTGGAGACGCCCGAGTCGGCGCTGGCCCACGAATTACCCGTGTACCAGGCGGTCAGGTAGGACGCGCCGCCGTGCTGCGCGTAGGAGCGGACGTAGTTGTAGGAGGCGCAGGTGTCGACGTAGCCCTCGGCGTAGGAGTAGTAGTAGCCCGCGTCGACGTAGCCGTAGCAGGCGGCCTCGGCGGGCGCCGCGGCGGCGACGCCGGCGGCGAGCAGGCCCGCGGTCAGTACCGCCGCTGCCGCCCCCGAGGACAGCTTGGCGGGAGTGGTGGCCGAAGTGATCCCCATGATCATCCCCAATGATCGAGAAAAGCGACGAATGGGATTATTTTTTTGCCCCGGCCGGTTGGCCGGCCGGCGGGGCGCCGCGAAATCGTCCGGATCGGTTCCGCGTCCCTCCGGCGATCTTCCGGAATTCCGTCGGAGTACCGGAAACATATAGCGAAATTGCGGGCGGCGGTAGATTTCCATGGTGAGTCGGCGGTGACGCTGCGTGATGGTGCGGTCGTTCGTGCAGGTGTCACGCGAAAGCAAATATTTGATTATCGGTAATGGCCGCATCGGGCCAGCGCAGAGAAGTGGTTCCGGTTCGTTTTCTGAGGCGGGCGGGGCGCCTGTCGGGATAAATGGCATTTAGGGGGGATTGCTCAGCGTGAGGGGACGTGCACCGACCGGGCGTGGCCGCGGCACGGCCGACGGGGGAGGATGGAGCCGGAGAATGCCGCGGCAACGAGTGAGCCCGGCGTGACCTGGGCAGATCTGGCTTGAACGGATACGGCGCCCGACGCGGGAGGACAGGGGGCGGCATGAGACTCAGTGAGTTCGCGGTCGCGAAGACACCGCCGGGGGCGCGGCTGGCCGCATGGGCGGTGCGCTGGATCGGCCGGGAGGCGTTCTACGGCTCCAGCAGCCCCGTGGTCCGTGCCAAGGACGAGCTGACCGTGGAGCTGCGGGGGACCGCTCCGGGGGCGACGCTGATCTTCGCGGAGGGGGACCCCCGGGCCCTCGACCTGCTCGACGACGCGCCGGAGTCGGTGCGCCAGGCCGAGACCGGGGGGCGGGTCATCGTGGGAATCGCCTATGAGGCGGAGCGGGCCTGACGCGGCCATGGCCCTGGGATGTGCTGCGGGTCCCGCGCCGCCGTGGCGGGGCGGAGCGGGACCCGGCGGCCCCGGCACCTTCGGGAGAACCGGGGTGGAACCTGAGTCTCATCCGGACCATGGAAGGACACAGGATGACACCGGATCGATTTCGGGAACACTCCGGTGTCGGGCTGGATATCGTCCCCGTTGAGCCCTGTGTCCGACTTTTCGCCTTTTATGAGGCGAGGCGAACACGATATTGACCTTACCTGAACGCGGATGCACGCGGAACGTCTCTGGAGATATTTGAACGGCGGATTGCATCTGTCCGGATGCCCTGGTGAGCCCGTCGCGCACGGGTGACCTGCGCGTTGAGGTCGCGTCCGGCCGAACGAAATCGAACATGAAAGATACCGGCTGTCCCGACTCTTCCTGTTCTTTTCGGATTTCTTCTCCTCCGCGATGAAGTGTCGCGGAGCGGGGTAGTGTGAGGGAACTCCGCGGCCGCCACATGATGACATCGCCCCGGGCGGCTCCGCCTTACCCCGCAACCGCCAGTTGTGCCGGAAAGGCGACGGCACGCGGTGCTTCCCGAGAAAAAGCATCCGGACCACCTATGTCAGATATGCAATCAGATCGACACAGGAGCAGGAAAGAGGACGGCCATGGCGATATTCCCGCGACCGCTCCCCGGAACGACGCCCATCCCGGGCACCCCGAGCCCGGCCCCCACGGCGGCGCGGCCGACCACCCGCGGAGGCGGCCGATGATCCCCTCCGCCGGCCCGGCCACCGGCTTCCGCCCCGACGACCTGTACTTGGACCAGTTGGGGTACCGGCGGATCCGCGCGCTGTTCCGCGCGTCCCTGTACGCGCTCGCCCAATACCCGCAGGGCCGCGGCGACATCGAGGACACGCTGCGCCGTGTCGCCATGGTCGTCCGGGTGCGTCCCACCGGCGCCGAGCGGCTGGCGGACTTTCCCCGGCCCGAGCAGGCCGCCGACGTGGAGGGCTTCCGAGAACTGCTGAGACAGTTGCGGCTCGCCGCCGGGGAGCCCGCGTTCGCCACCCTCGCCGCGAAGCCGCCGGTCGGGTCCGCCTCGACCATGTGGAACGTCGCGGCCGGCACCGGCGCCCCCACCTGGCCGGCCACCCGCAAGTTCGTCCGCGGCTGTCTGGAGGAGGCCGGCATCGACCCCGCGAGCTCCGAGGGCGAAGCGTACCTCTACGACTGGGAGTGCGGCTGGCGCCGCATCCGCTCCCGGCCCGCCGGCGGCCGGCCGGAATCGGCCCCGTCGTCCGGCTAGTCACGTCCACCGATCCGTTGCGGGACCGCCCCGCCGTGCCGCACGGTGCGCGGCGGGGCGGTCCCGCGCCACGCCGTCCGGGCGGCCCGGTCCGCCGGATGACCCGAGCATGACCGCGATTTGGGGTGAATTGGCTGGTAGCTGGCATCCACTGGCCGATGCCCGGCCGCGTTCGCGGGTAGTAACACGCGAGACGGCCCCGGAGCGGCCGCCCCGCGTGCCGACGTGGTCCGGATTCCGGCGCGCGGGTGGGCACACGCGTGACCGTCGGTCGCGGACCGATCGGCGAGGGGGAGAGACACATGATCGACGCCTGGAAGAATCTGGTCCACAGAGGCGCGACCGGTGGAGGCGCGCCCCAGCCCCGCAGGGGCGACGGGGCGCAGAAGAAGGAAGCTGGTGCCGGGCAGCGCCGCGCGACGCTCACGGTCCCCATCATCGCCCCGGAGCTGCGGGTCCACCGGATCCACGTGCCGGCACCGACGGTCCCCAGGGTCAGCGGGGAGGACGTAGCGCGGGCGGGCCGCTCCGTCGCCGAGCATCTTCCGCCGCCGCAGCAGTGCGCCTACTACGCCGGACTCGGCCTGCTGGCCGCCTTCGAGGTCATCGAGTGGCCGGTGGCCGCCGCGATCGGCGTCGGAACGGCGATCGCGCGGCGGACCGGCATCGTCAAAGCGGCCCCGCCCGAAGCCGCGCAGGGCCGCGAGGAACCGGCCCCGCAGGGCCGCGAGGAACCGGCCGCGCAGAGCCGGGAGAAGCCCGCCGCGCAGAGCCGGGAGAAGCCCGCCGCGCAGAGCCGGGAGAAGCCCGCCGCGCAGAGCCGGCCGAAGCAGACCGCCCAGAGCCGCCAGAAAGCGGCCGGCAAGACCGCCGCGAAGCCTAAGAAGGAGACGGCGACGCAGGCCACCAAGCCGTCATAACCGCCGTGGAGGAGCTGCGACCGGGAGCGGTCGCAGCTCCTCCACGTGTGCCCCGTGCCCCCGCCCGATCCCGGAACAGAAAGCACGGTCCATGCTGCTCGGTCACCTGCTCGGTGTCACCATCCAGGTCACCAGGGAACTCTCCGCGATGCCCGCGCTCCGCACGGCGCGCCGCCTCACCCCCGCGCCGGTGCCCACGTCCCGCTGCACCGTCGTCGCACCCGGCCGCACCGACGTCCGGCTGCGCGGCGCGCACGAACCCGGGAACGAGGACGCCTGCCGGGATCTCGAACGCGAACTGCTCAGCATCGGCGGAGTGCACCGCGCCGAGGTCAACGCCGTGCTGGGGCGAGTGCGGATCGACCACGACCCGGAGATACCGGCGGGGGACCTGGTCTCCGCCGTCAAGGAACTGGAGCGCCGCAACGGTCTGCACTCCGCGGGCTTCCTGCCCCACCCGCACCCCGGAGACCTGGGCACCGTGCGCACCGAGGCGCGCAAGGTCGCCGCGAACCTCGCCGGCTGCGGGCTGGCGCTCGCGGCCAAGACTCTCCGGCTGCCCGCGCTGCCCCCGGCGAGCTCCACCGTGCTCATCCTCGCCGACATGACCCCCGCCATCCGCGAAGGCATACGGCGGGCCATCGGCGACCGGGCCACGGACCTGCTGTTCGGCCCGGGGATCACCGCCGCGCACTTGCTCGGCCAGGAGCCGGCGGACCTCGCGATCGACGCGCTGCAGGGGGTGGTGCGCTGCGCCGAGGCCCAGGCCCACAAGCGGGCGTGGGACCGCCGGGCGCCCGACCTCGACGCCGACCTCGACGACTTCCGGGCCCGGCCGCTGGAGCACGAGCGGCGGCCGGTCCCGCTGCCGCCCAGCCCCGTCGAGCGCGCCATGAAGATGGCGCCGGTCACGCTGGCCGCCGGCGGCGCCGCCTTCGCCATCACCCGCAACGCCCAGCGAGCCCAGAGCGTCCTGACCGCCGGGGTCCCGCGCGCAGCGTGGCTGGGCCGTGAGACGTTCTCCGCCTTGTTCGGCGCCGCCGCCGCCGAACAAGGCGTCGTCACCCGCGACATCCGCAGCCTGCGCCGACTGGACCGCCTCACCGCCGTGCTCATCGACGCCTCCGCGCTCACCACCGGCCAGTGGCGGATCGACGAGGTGATACCGGCCGCAGCGGGGGCCACGGCCGAGGAGTGCTACGCGCACGCGCTGGAGCTGATCGACGTCGCCCGGCCGGACCGCCGGCGGACCAGGAAGGGATGGGCGGTGACGCCGCTCGGCGCCGCAGCCGTCCCGCCGCCGGTGCGGGAGGCCGCCGAGCAGTGCCGGCGCCGGGGCGGGCGTCCGCTCGCGCTGCGCCGCCACGGCGAATTCGCCGGCTTCGTGTCCGTGCTGCCGGAGCTCGACCCGCTGGCGGCGGCCCTGGTCGCGGCGGGCCGGCGTGTCGGGCCGGTGGTGCTCGCCGGTCAGGGCACGGGGATCGAGGAGCGGCTTCCCGTGGACCGGGTGCTGCCCGGCGGCGCGGACCTGCGCGCGTCGGTGCGGAAACTCCAGAAGGACGGCCACGGCGTGGCGCTGGTCGGTGGCCGGAGCCCGGAGGCGCTGGCGGTCGCCGACGTGAGCATCGGTCTGCTCGGCGGACCGGACGGGCCGCCGTGGGCCGCCCACTTCCTGTGCGGGCCGGGCCTCGCCGGGGTCTACCTGCTGCTCGACGCGGTGCAGGCCGCGCGGGAGTCGAGCCTGCGCAGCGCCCGCATCTCCGTGGTCGGATCGGTCGCCGGGCTGCTGCTCGCCGCGGCCGGCCCGGCGTACGGGGCCTCCGCGCGGGCCGGCCTCGCGGTGCAGGCGGCGAAGGTCCTGGCCATGGCGGACGGCGCCTGGACCTCGGTCACGCTCGCCCGGCGCCCCGCCCCGGTGCCGGAGGAGCCCACCCCCTGGCACGCGTGGCCGGCCGACGCGGTGCTGAGCACGCTGGACTCCTCGGAGCAGGGGCTGGCCAGTGAGGAGGCGGCCCGGCGGCGCGCCGGCCGTGCGGCCGAGGAGGCGCCGCCACCGCCCGGCTTCGGGCGCATCCTCATCGAGGAGCTCGACAACCCGCTCACGCCCGCCCTGGCGGCCGGGGCGGGCATCTCCGCCGTGCTCGGCTCCGCCGTCGACGCCGCGCTCATCGCCGGGGTGCTCGGGGTGAACGCCGCCATGTCCGGCGTGCAGCGCCTGGGCGTCGACCGGGCGCTGCGCCGGCTGGTCGACCTGAGCGCGGTGCGGACCCGGGTGCGCCGTCCGGAGTCCGAAACGCCGGTGCCGGTCTCCGGGGAGGAACTGGTGCCGGGGGACGTCATCGCCGTCACGGCCGGGGACTCCGTTCCCGCGGACTGCCGGGTGCTGGCCGCCGAGGACCTGGAGGTCGACGAGTCCAGCCTCACCGGCGAGTCGCAGCTCGTCGCCAAGTCGCCCGCCTCCAGCACCGCCGGCGCCGTCGCCGAACGGTCCTCCATGCTGTACCAGGGCACCGTGGTCGCGGTGGGCGAGGCGATCGCGGTGGTGGTCGCCACCGGGGACCGCACCGAGATCGGCCGCACCACCCGGCTGGCGCCCGAGGAGGGCCGCGCCGGTGGTGTGCAGGCCCACCTGCGCCGGCTCACCGACGTCACGCTGCCGGTGTCACTGGGGGCCGGCGTCGTCCTCATGGTCGCCCAGCTGCTGCGCGGGCTGCCGCTGGGCGAGGCGCTGGGCCCGGCGGTCGCGCTCACGGTGGGCGCCGTGCCCGAGGGGCTGCCGTTCGTGGCGACCGCGGCTCAGCTCGCCACCGCGCGCCGGCTGTCCGCGCGCGGCGCACTGGTCCGCGATCCTTCGACGATCGAGCCGCTGGGCCGGGTCGACGTGCTGTGCTTCGACAAGACCGGCACGCTGACCGAGGGGCGGCTCCGGCTGCGCCAGGTGTCCGACGGGGTCACGTCCCGGCCGCTGGACGAGCTGACCCCGCGCATGCGCGACGCCGTCGCCGCGGCGCTGCGCGCCAACCCCGACCACAACGGCGGGCGGCTGCCGCACCCGACCGACCGCGCGATCATGCGCGGCGCCGAACAGCTGGAGATGGAGCCCACCGAGGACGTGGGGGAGTGGGAGCGGGTGGACGAGCTGCCCTTCGAGCCGAGTCGCGGCTACCATGCCGTGCTCGGCCAGACTCCGGCCGGGCAGCTGCTCAGCGTCAAGGGGGCGCCGGAGATCCTGCTGGACCGCTGCTCCCGGTGGATCACCGCGGACGGCGTCGCCGAGTTCGACGCCGCCGTGCGCGAGGCGGTGCACGAGGAGGTGGAGCGGCTGGCGCGCAAGGGGTACCGGGTGCTGGCCGTGGCCGAGCGCCCGGCCTCGGACCGCGCCGACCTGACCGAGTCGCGCATCCGCGACCTGTGCTTCATGGGGCTGCTCGGCATCGCCGACCCGATCCGGCCGACGGCGGCCGAGGCCGTGCGGCGGCTCGCCTCGGCCGGCGCACAGGTCATCGTCGTCACCGGTGACCATCCGAGCACCGCGGAGGCGGTCGCCGCGGAGCTGGGGGTGCTCGACGGCCGGGTGGCGACCGGCGCCGAGCTGGACGCGGTCGATGACGACCGGCTGGCCGAGGAGATCGCGAACGTCGTGGTGTTCGCCCGGATGAGCCCCGAGCAGAAGGCGCGCGTGGTGCGGGCGCTGCGCGGGGCCGGGCGGGTGGTCGCGGTCACCGGCGACGGCGCCAACGACGTGCCGGCGATCCGGCTGGCCGACGTGGGCATCGCGCTGGGCAAGCGCGCCACCTCGGCGGCCCGCGAGGCCGCCGACGTGGTCGTCACCGACAACCGGATCGAGACGATCGCCGAGGCGATCGCCGAGAGCCGCGCCATGTGGAAGTCGACCCGCAACGCGCTGGCGGTGCTGCTCGGCGGCAACCTCGGCGAGGTGGCGTTCACCGTGGGGGCCAGCCTGATCAGCGGGCGCAGCCCGCTGAACGTCCGCCAGTTGCTGCTGGTCAACCTGCTCACCGACATGCTGCCCGCCATCGCCCTGGCGGTCCGCTCACCGCGGGACGCGACCCCCGACGAACTGCTCCAGGAGGGGCCGGAGCGCTCGCTCGGCACGGTGCTCGGCCGTGACATCGGGGTGCGCGCGGCGACCACCGCACTGGCGGCGCAGACCACCTGGCTGCTGGCCCGCCCGCTCGGCACCCGCGCCCAGACCGACACCACGGCGCTGGTCGCGCTGGTCGGCACCCAGCTCGCGCAGACGGTCGCCGCCGGCGGCCGTGATCCGCTGGTCACCGGTGCCGGGCTGCTCTCCCTCGCCGTGCTGGCCGTGGTCGTGCAGACGCCGGGCCTGAGCCACTTTTTCGGGTGCCGGCCGCTCGCCGTGCACGGCTGGGCGGTGGGGCTGGGGACGTCGGTGGTGTTCTCGCTGGTCGCGGCGGTGTTCACCCGCCGGCTCGGGGCGGCGGACGTTTCCGATCGTTCATCTGGCCGTCACCCCCATGATTCCCAACGAACTTCCCAAGCAGCTACGAATGGGGTGTAAGTACGACGTAATGTGTCAAAGCCTCACCAATGGGATTGGTTGTGCCCAACTTCTTGTCGACCCTGCTGGCGAAGGTCGTCCTCATCCTCGTCGAGGCCGTCGTCGCCGAGATCGTCTTCATGCTGGTGAAGTCCCTGCGCGCCCGGCGCGCGGCCACCGCCTGACCCGGTCCTCCCCGCCGGGTCAGGCGGGGACCGAAACGAGCACCCGCGCCCGCGCGCGGGATCGGTCCGCGCCGGGAACCGCCCACCCGTGAACCCCGGTCCTCGGCACCGGCGCCAGGCCGTGCCCTGGGGGCCCGCCCGGCCGGGCGGATCGGGGCGCGGAGATCGCGGATCTCTAACATGAGCGCATGACGAAGTTCCAGCGTGCGCGCAGTGCGGAACAGCGGGAGATCCGGCGCCGGGCCATCCTGGACACCACGGCCGCGATGCTCGACGAGATGCCGGTCAGCGAGATCAGCCTCAACGAACTCAGCCGTCGCGTCGGCCTGGCGAAGTCCAACGTGCTGCGCTACTTCGAGTCCCGTGAGGCGATCCTGCTGGAACTGCTCGATCGGGCCACGAAACGCTGGGTGTCGGAGTTCTCCGGGCTGCTCGCCGCCGAGGGCGGGCCGAACGCCTCGGCCCGCGAGCGCGGCGACAGGTTCGCCGCGGTCCTCGCCCGTTCCCTCGTGCGGCACCCGGTGCTGTGCGACCTGTTCAGCGCGCAGGCCGCCGTCCTGGAGCACAACGTCTCCGTCGAGGTGGTCGCCCGCCACAAGCGTGCGATGCGCGCCAACCTCGTCGCCCTGGCGGAACCGGTCCGCCGCCACCTGCCGGAACTCGGCGCGCACGTGCCGGAGGTGTGCTTCATGGCCGCCATGGCGATCGGTGCGGTCTGGCCGCACTCGCGCCCCTCCGACAGCACCCTCGCCGCCTACCGTGCCGATCCGGAGCTGGCCGTCATGCGCGTCGACTTCGCGGGCGTGCTGGAGGAGATGGTCGCCGCCCTCGTCGCCGGGGTGCTCGCCCGCGCCGCTCCGTGAGCCCGGCCGGAGCGGCCGGTACCGTCGGGCCGCCGCGGTCCGTTCCAGGAAGGCGTTTTCCCGACGCGGCCACCACGGGGGACCTGCGCACCCACCGCTAGGACCAGCTGTCCAGGGACCTTCGGCCGTTGACTCGCCGTGCCCCGCTGTTAGTTTTTCGGGGCGTGCCCGGCGGACACGCGGTCCCCGCGTCGCCGAACCCTCGCTACTTCGGCGGCGCCGCCGACGGCACGTCCCATCCCCCGACATCTGGAGCGATGATGGCCCGCCCCCATCCCACTCCCCGCGCCGTTCTGCTGCCGACCGCCATCGCGTCGGCCCTCATCCTGGCCCTGCTGGCCGCCTTCGCGCCGTGGCGCGAAGGCGGACCCGCGACCGCCGACCTGGCCGCCGCCGACGAGCCCGCCCCGGCCGCCGCCGGACCCGTCGGCGAGTACGGCCGGCCGGAGGTCTGCGGCACCAGACTCTGCGACGAGAACGGTGAGCCGGTCCAGTTGCGCGGCATGAGCAGCCACGGCCTGCAGTGGTACGAGCAGTGCCTGACCGACGGTTCGCTGGACGCGCTGGCCCAGGACTGGCGGGCCGACGTGCTGCGCATCTCGATGTACGTCCAGGAGGACGGCTACGAGACCGACCCGCGCGGTTTCACCGACAAGGTGCACCGGCTCATCGAGGAGGCGACCGAGCGCGGCATGTACGCGATCGTCGACTGGCACATCCTCACCCCCGGCGACCCCAACGCCAACACCGCCGCGGCCCGCACGTTCTTCTCCGAGATCGCCGAACGGCACGCCGGCAAGGACAACGTGCTGTACGAGATCGCCAACGAGCCCAACGGGGTCGGCTGGAGCGGGATCCGCTCCTACGCCGAGGAGATCATCCCGGTGATCCGCGACCGCGACCCCGACTCGGTGATCCTCGTCGGCACGCGCGCGTGGTCCTCGCTCGGCGTCTCCGAAGGGGCCGACGAGCAGGAGATCATCGCCGATCCGGTGCGCGCCGACAACATCATGTACACCTTCCACTTCTACGCGGCCTCGCACGGCGACGCCTACCTGGCCACCCTGGAGCGTGCCGCGGCCCGGCTGCCGATCTTCGTCACCGAGTTCGGCACCGAGTCCGCCACCGGCGACGGCTCCCACGACTTCGACCAGGCCCAGCGCTACATCGACCTGATGGAGCGCGAGCAGATCAGCTGGGTGAACTGGAACTACTCCGACGACTTCCGCTCCGGCGCCGTCTTCCAGCCCGGGACCTGCGAGGCCGGCGGCCCCTGGAGCGGGGCCTCCCTCAAGCCGTCCGGCGAGTGGATCCGGGACCGGATCCGCGAGGGCCGCTGACCGGAGGGCCCGGCCTTCCGATCCCCCACGGCCCGAACCCGGTCCGCCCCCGTCGAAGGGCGGGGGCGGACCACCGCTCCCCGAGGGAGGTGCCCGCCGGACGCCTCCCACATCCCCCAACGAGGAGACAACCATGGCGAAGCGACGCCTCCGAGTTCCCGCCCTGTCGGCACTCGCCGGTGCGGCGGCGTCCCTCCTGCTCGGCACGTCCGTCCTCATCGCGTCCCCCGCCCAGGCCGACACCCCGTCCCGGCTCGCCGGTGCCCCGGTCGAGCCCGCCGCCCCGGCCGGCCCGGTGGTGGCGGCCGAGGACTGGAACCCGCCCGCGAATCTCGTCCAGCCCCTGGACGAGGTGTGGCGGCACGTCGAGTCCACCTACCCCGACCTGTACGGGTTCCGCAACTACGGGTGGGACCAGATCATGGCCAACGGGGGCAGCATCAACTACTGCGTCCGCTGGGACTCCAGCGCCCCGGTCTCGGCCACCCTGCGCGACGAGATCCACGAGGCGCTGACCCGCCAGTTCACCAAGTGGATGGACGTCATGGCGGGCCACAACGAGTGGCCGTACGACGAGGTTCCGGTGAACATCGTCGGCTGGGCCGTCCGCGACCGCTCGACCCTGCAGTGGAGCGACGACTCGGTCGACATCTACGTCAACGACATCAACGAGGGCGCTCCGCAGTGCGCGCCGGAGTGCGGCCGGTTCTTCAACCAGAACGGCGACTACTCCCGCTGCCCGGGCGGCGCGGCCCGGCACTACGACATGTCGCTGTGGCTGACCTCCGGCTTCGGCGGCGGCGCCGGCGGCGACTGGGGCCAGCGCCTGGGGAGCGAGTACTTCGTCAACTCCCGCCACAACGCCGACATCCACATCCTGCTGCACGAGATCGGGCACAGCTTCGGCCTGGACGACTTCTACGACTGGACGCCGTCCGGCGTGGGCGGTTTCCTGATGAAGGCGGGCAGCGCGGCGCGGATCACCGACTTCGACGCCTGGATGTTCCGCGACTTCTGGCGGCACCTGAAGCCCAGGTACGGGCTCTGATCCCGCGTCCCTGAGCACCGGCGCGAAGCGGCCGGCATCCCGGATGGGGGTGCCGGCCGCGGTGCGTCCGGGAGGGGGAACACCCCGCAGAAGGCGCGCAACGCGGCGAAGAAGAACGCCAACGGTAAGGTCGGTCGCGGTCACCGCGCCGAACACTGCCGGGTGACCCAGACCAAGTGAGAGACCCGCGATGAACACCAACGACTCGGCGACCGCTCCCGACCTCTACGAGATGACCATCGGCGTCTACGCCACCCCGGAGGCGGTCCGGGACACCGTTACCCGGTTCGGCGAGCTCCTCGACGCGGAGGCGCGGGCCGGTCGGGCGGTGCGATGGGATGTCGGGGTCGTGGACGCGACCGGTTACGCCGACCCGGATGGGGATCTGCCGCTTACCGACTACCACGACGACCTGCCTGAGCAGTGGCGCCTGGAGAACCCGGGACAGGACCCGGGGAAGCGGGCGGTCCACGAGATCCGGGTGGGGCTGTTCGTGACCGAGGAACGCGGCCACGAGATCGGCGAGCGGCTCACACACGTGCTGTGCCCGGACCACCTCCACTCCGGCGCGTGCCCGATCCCGTGGTCAGCCGGGTACACCGTCCCGGTGGACGACCGCCACCGCGACTACTTGGAACACCGCTACGCCCACGTGCGCCCGAGTGGACAGTGACGGACCGCGCGCTGACGAAACCTTGGGCGCGTATGACGACGGAGGCACCCGGCTTCTGAGGTAGGCCGATGGTCCACCGGAGGGCCGGCTTCCGGCAGCGGGCGATCGGCCTCAAGGTTGCTGACCGCGTCGGCATCGACGACGTGGCCATCGTCCCCGGCCGGACAGCGCCGGCCGGGGACGACGCGCGGTCGCGCGGACTACTCCCAGCGGGACAGCCCGTTCTCCACCAGGAACTTCGCGTTGGTCGCCAGCAGCTCGAACTCGTCCAGCTCCGTGACGTCGATCTCCGCCACGTGCCACGACAGCCCCGGCCCGGCCGCGATCGCCTTCGCGACGTCCACGTCGCCGCTGCCCAGCGGGGTCTGCGGCCGGCCGCGCTCGGCCACGCCGTCCTTGAGGTGCACGGCGACCGCCCGCGGGCCGAGCCGGGTGAGCACCGCTGCCGGGTCGACGCCCGCGACCGTGGCCCAGTAGACGTCCAGCTCCGCGACCAGCCGCTCGTCGGCCAGTGACCAGAAGACGTCGTAGCCGTACCGGCCGTCCGGCAGCCTGGCCCACTCGAACTCGTGGTTGTGGTAGCCGAGCCGGATGCCCGACCCCGCCAGCGTTTCGGCCGCCGCGTTCAGGGTGTCGGCGAAGTCGGCGAGCCGGTCGGCGTCGCCGAAGACGGTGTTGTCGAAGCCGGGCACCAGTTGGGGCACGGCGATGTAGGCGGTGTCGGCGCCCAGCGCGCCGATCTCGGCGGCCAGCGCGCCGAGGTCCTCCGGCAGGCCGCAGTGCACCGCCGAGACGGCGAGCCCGGCGGCGTCCAGGGAGCGGCGCAGCTCCTGGGCACGGGACAGCCGCTCGCCGGCCGGAACACCGGGCGTGCCGAGGCCGAACGGCTCCACGGCGCGGTAGCCGATCCCGGCGAGCCGGGCCAGCGTGGCGCCGGTGTCGGCGGCGAGCGCGTCACGCACGCTGTACAGCTGGACGGAGAGAGGGGCGGGGTTGGTCACGGTCGTACGCTCCTTCGCGGCAGGGCGGCGGGGGAGATGCCTGGGGGAGGACGGAGCCGCGAGGCCGGCGGCTCCGTCTCGCGGTCGTCGGCCGAGTCAGTCGAGGATGAGCGGCCGGAGCGTGCGGTGCGCGACGCGCAGCCCCTGGGTGACGCGCTCGTCGTCCCCGCCCCACACGGGGTCCTCGTGCTCGACGGAGAGCGTGCCGGTGAAGCCGTGCTCGTACAGCCGGTCGACGATCCGCGGCCAGTCGACCTGGCCGAGACCCGGCACCCGGTACCGCCACCAGCCCATGGCCCACGGGTCGGAGCGGTCGGTGGCCGGGCCGAAGTGCCCGTAGCGGTCACGGGCCCGCGGGTCGAGTTCGACGTCCTTGGCCTGGGCGTGCACGATCCGCTCGGCGTAGGGAGCGATGACCTCCGCGGGGTCGATCCCGATCCACACCAGGTGCGACGGGTCGTAGTTGAGGTACAGGCCCAGCGAGAACATCCACTCCCACAACTCGGGGGAGTAGGCGAGGTTGCCCGGGTACCCGTCGGGGTGCCATCCCTCCATGACGCAGTTCTCGACGATGATCCGCACGCCGCGCTCGCCGGCGTACTCCACCAGTTCGGGGAAGATCCGCTCGGCCTCGCGGAGGTTGTCGGCCACCGGCCGGGTCCAGTCCCGCCCGACGAACGTGCCCACGTACGGGACGCCGAGAGCCTGCGCGGCGTCGATCGCGTGCTTGAGGTGGGTGCGGATCTCGGCGCGCCGCTCGGGGTCCGGGTGCAGGTTGTTCTCGTAGTAGGCGAACGCGGACAGCTCCAGGCCGTGCCGGTCGAACAGCTCGCGCGTCTCGTCCACCTCACGGGGGCCGAAGTCGGCCACCGGCAGGTGGCTGGCCACGAAGTCCCGCCCGCCGACCTGCGGCCAGACGGCGACCTCCAGTGCCTGATAGCCGTGCTCGGCCGCCCACGCGGCGATCCGCGGCAGCGGCCAGCCGGGCAGGCACGCGGTCAACATACCGAGTTTCATGGTTCAGATCTCCGTCCACGTGGCGGTGCTTGCGGAGCGGACGGCGGCGGCCACCACCCGGGTGGCGCGCAGGCCGTCCTCGAACGTGGGCAGCCCCTCGGGGGCGGCGCCGTCGATGGCGGCGTAGGTGTCGGCGACGAACGCGTCGAAGCACTGCGCGTAGCCCTGCGGGTGACCGGGCGGCAACACGGAGAGCCGGCGCTGCTCGGGCGAGCCGGTCCCGGGGTCGCGGGACAGCACCCGGGCCTCGGTCAGTCCGCCGAGCCAGACCGTCTCCGGGTTCTCCTGGTCGAAGACGGCGCTGGAGCGGGTCCCGTCCAGCTCGAACCACAGCCGGTTCTTGCGCCCAGCGGACACCTGGGAGACGACCGTGCTGGCGAGCACGCCCGACGCCGTGCGCAGGATCAGCCCGGCGGCGTCCTCGGTGCGCACCGCGGCGGGTGCCGCCCCGGGCGCCGCCGGACGCTCGGGCACGGCGGTCGACATATCGGCGACCAGCCGCGTGAAGCGTTCGCCGCTGGCCCACTCGACCAGGTCGCACCAGTGCGACCCGATGTCGGCGAACGCCCGGGACGCGCCGCCGGCGTCCGGGTCGACCCGCCAGTTCGTGGTGTCGGCCGAGAGCATCCAGTCCTGCAGGTAGCTGCCGTGGATCAGATGCCAGTCGCCGAACTCGCCGGCGATCCGCCGGGCCCGGATCTCGCGGACGAGGGGGTGGTAGCGGTAGACGAACGGGACGGTCGCCACCAGCCCGGAGTCGCGGGCGAGCGCGGTCAGGCGTTCGGCGTCGGCGACCGTGGTGGCGAGTGGTTTCTCGCACACGACGTGCTTGCCGGCGGCGAGGGCGCGCTCGGCGAACCGGGCGTGCGTGGCGTTGGGCGTGCAGATGTGCACGACGTCCACCGTCTCGTCGGCGAGCAGCTCGTCCAGGGAGCCGTAGCCGCGGGTGTGCCACCGGGCGGCCTGCTCGCGCGACCGTTCCGGGGTCGACGCGAGGACGCCGGTCACGACGGCGCCCGCGGCGAGGGCCGATCGCCGGTGGACGGTGCCGATCATCCCGGTTCCGACGATGGCGGCGCCGCGTCCGCCCGGCCGGCCGGGGACGCCCGGGGCGGGTGTTCCCGGGGGTGGAGTGCGGGGTGGGGAGGCGATGACCGAACCCCTTTCTGGTCCAGGAAGTGTGATCTGCACAACGCCGGTTTCGTCCGGGCTCAGAGTAAATCAGGCTTTTTAGGGCGACAAGAGGCTGAATTATGCTTTTTCGCGGCATAATTCTGGTAATTTGACGCCGGTGAGAGCAGCGCACCGCGCGACCGACCCCGCCTCGGCGCCCGATCCCCCCGGTTCCACCCCCCGAGCCCGGCTCAGCCTCCTCGGCCTCCAGGCCCGTTCCAGTCCCGGCACCACCTACAGCCTGCTGACCCGGCTGATCGCCACCGGCTCCGCCGACAGCCGCGTCGACCTCGTCAACGCCACCGGCCTGGCGCGCTCGACGGTCGGCGACCACCTCGACCAGCTGCTCAACGCGGGCGTGCTGGTGGAGGGCGGCGCCGTGCCCCGCGGCGGCCGGGGCCGTCCGCCGCAGCGGCTCGCCCTCAACCGGAGGGCCGCCGTGGTCGGTGTCGCCGCGCTCGGCGCCCGCCACGCCCGGGTGGCCATCGCCGACCTCGCCCAGACCGTGCTCGCCGAGGAGGACCTGCGGCTCGACGTCGCGGACGGACCCCGCCACTGCGTCGATGTCGTCACCGACCGGCTGCGCCGCCTGCTCGCCGCCCAGGGGTACGGGGCGGACGCCATGGGCGCCGTCGTCGTCGGCGTCCCCGGCCCGGTGGACGTACGGGCCGGTACCCCCGTGCGCCCGCCGATCATGCCCGGCTGGGACGAGTACCCGCTCGGCGCGGTGATGTCGGAACGGTTCGGCTGCCCCGCGCTCGTCGACAACGACGTCAACCTCATGGCGCTCGGCGAGGCGCGTACCCTCGACCCCGGCGAGCTGCCGCTGCTCTTCCTCAAGATCGGCACCGGCATCGGCGGCGGCCTGGTCTCGGCCTCGGGCGAACTGCACCGCGGAGCCGACGGTTCCGCCGGCGACATCGGGCACATCCCGGTCCCGGGCGGCGGCGACGTGGTGTGCCGGTGCGGCAACGTCGGCTGCGTCGAGGCCGTCGCCTCGGCCGCCGCCATGCTCGACCGGCTGCGCCGCAGCGCCGCCGACCACCCGGAGACCCCCGCGGCGCCCGGCCGGCGGCCGCCGCGCGACATCGACGACCTGCGCTCCCTGCTACGGTCCGGCGATCCGGAGGCGGTGCGGGTGGTCCGGGAGTCGGCCGGCACCATCGGCGAGATCGCCGCCCTCCTCGTGCACGTGTACAACCCGGCCCGGATCGTCCTCGGCGGCGCGGTCAGCCAGGACAGCGACGACCTGCTCGCCGGGGTGCGCGGTGTCGTCTACCGGCGGGCGCTGCCGCTGGCCACCCGGCACCTGACACTCGCCCCCAGCGTGCTCGGGGCCTCGGCCGGCGTCACCGGAGGCGTCGTGCTCGGGGTCGAGCACATCCTGTCCCCCGACGGCATCTCGGGCCTGATGGCGGCGGGAGCGGCCGGTTGACCCGCACGGGACCGCGCGCCTGCCGCCTCCCGTGGTGCCGCGGTCGTGGTCACGGCGACGCCGTTGCGGCGCGGGAACCATCCGGACTCGCGCGGCGATACCGCGGGGCACGTTCCCGCACGTGTCCCCGGCCAGGACCGCGGGACACGGGCCACTGACCGGCCGGGCCGGGCGGATGGTCGCCGGGCGGCCGAAGCGGATGCGCCAAGGACGCGAAATCGAGCCCGACAGGCGGCAGAGGACGGGCGATGCACACGTCCGGCGCCGGGCGTGGCGGCTTGGGGGCGAGTGGCAAGAACCCGGCCGCAGGGCCGCGGAGCCGTCGGCGCGCCGGCCGCCCGGCACGGAGCAGGGGGAGAGCCTGCGACCGCGACCCCGGCCCGGTCTCGCGAAACGGTGGACCGCTGAGCGTTCGGGGTCATCGGTGTCGCTGGGCGCGGCGCCGTTGTGCCGGTGGCGAGTTGGCGGGAGGTGGTGAGGGCCGCCGGGGTGTGGAGCGGCGAGCCGCCGGGCGTCGGGAGCCGTCGCGCGGCTGGGCGCGGCCCCTCCCGCATCGTGGGTGAGTCGAAGCGAAAGGGGTGAGGGCGACCGGAAGTGTGGAACGGCGGCCGAGCGCCCGGTACGGGGGCCGCCACTGCTGACGGCCCTTTTCGGTCGCGGTGGAGGGGATCGGGCGGCGAGTGCGACCAGGAGCGTCGAGTCGCTGAGCGTCCGGTGCCGCCGTCACACCCGGGCGTGGCCGTGCCGCGTCGGTCGTGGAGGGGCCGGGACGGCGGGCGCGAGCGGTGGCGTGGCGCGGCGAGTCATTCGACGCCGTCGTCCTGTCTCAGCGGCGGCCCGCTCCGTGGCGGAGGGGAGGGAAGCGGCGAGCCCGGCCAGCGCAGGCTTGCGCGGTCGGCACCGGACTCCGGCCCGCTGATCACTCGCGTCACGCGCTATTGACAGGCGGTTGACCCGCTGTTTATATGTGGCCTGTCTCACGACGGCGGTTTCGTCCACCCACACCGTCGGTCGACGCGGCGGCCCTCGACGCCGCCCAGAGGAGACACGTTCATGACCACCTCCCCGCGCGCCCGGATCGGCATCGTCGGAACCGGCGCCGTCTTCCCCGCCTACGCCCGTGGCCTCGCCGCCCTGCCCGGACTCCCGGTGATCCGGGTCGCCGACCTCGACCTGGAGCGGGCCCGGACCGCCGCGGCCGAATGGAACGTCCCCGCCTGGGGCGGCACCGAGGAACTGCTGGCCGACCCCGACGTGGACGTCGTCGTCAACATCACCACCCCCGGGGCGCACGCCGACCTCACCGACGCCGCCCTGGAGGCCGGCAAGCACGTGTACGTGGAGAAGCCGCTCGCCGCCACCACCGAAGAGGCCCGCCGCAACCTCGCCACCGCCGAGCGCACCGGCCGCCTCCTCGGCGGCGCGCCCGACACCTTCCTCGGCTCGGCGGCGCAGACCGCGCGGGCGGCCGTCGACGCCGGGCTGATCGGCCGGCCCTTCGCCGCCACCTCGTTCGTGCGCTCCTCCCGGGCGCAGACCTGGCACCCGGACCCCACCTTCCTGTTCAAGCGCGGCGGCGGCCCGGTCCTGGACTGGGGGCCGTACCACATCGCCGCCCTGGTCAACCTGCTCGGCCCGATCCGCCGGGTCGTCGGCGCCACCGGCAACGCCGAACTGGAGATCCCGGTCACCGCGCCGGAACGGCGGGTGGAGCGGATCGACGTCGAGGTGGCCACGCACGCCACGTCGATCCTGGAGTTCACCTCCGGGGTGCTGGCCACGGCCGTGTACAGCTTCGACATCTGGGACACCGACCTGCCGCACATCGAGGTCTACGGCACCGAGGGAACCCTGCAGGTGCCCAACCCGAACCACTTCGACTCCCCGGTGCGGCTGAAGCGCCGGACCGCCGAGGAGTGGACGGAGGTCCCCCCGGTGCTGCCCCCGTCCACCCCCGCCGACGCGACCGGCTTCTACCGCGGCCTCGGCGTGCAGGACCTCGTCGGCCACCTCGACGGTGACGCGCACCGCGCGTCGGCCGGGTTCGCCTTCCACGTCCTGGACGTGCTGGAGCGGCTGCAGGACGCCAGTCTCGCCGACGGCGTCGCCGAGATCGCCAGCAGTACCGAACGCCCCGCCCCGGTGCGCGGCGCCCGGCCCGTCGTCGGCTGACCCCCACGGCGCGCGGCCGGACGCATCCGGCCCGGCCGCCGCGCCGCTCGGCTTTGAAGACCGGCTCCGCCGCCACCGCACGGCGGCGGCCCCGGTCCCGTCCCCGCCGACGGCGGCCGTGCCGCTCCGCCCGGCACGCGCCGCCCGCTTCCGGCGCCCGTCCCCCTGTCCCGCGGCGGACGCTCACCTCCCGCGGCGCTCGGCGCCGCCTCCCTTCGCGCCACCGCGCGCCCACACCCGAGGACGTGGACATGCCGACCGCGGAACCCGCGCCGTCCGGAACCGGCTCCCCCCGACCGAACACCGCCGACCTGCCCACCCGGATGGCCGAGGCCACCGGGCAGCGGGCGGACACCCTCTTCGTCACCCTGTTCATCCTCGGCCTGGCCGGCCTGTGGACCGCGCTGCTGACCGTCTCCTCGGTGACGCTGTCGCTGCGGGTCGCCGACCTGAGCCCGGACGGAAAGGCCGCCGCGCTCTCCACCATCGCCAGCGCCGGTGCGGCCGTCGCCCTCTTCGCCAACCCGGTCTTCGGGCGGCTCAGCGACCTTTCCGCCTCGCGATGGGGGCAGCGGCGGCCGTTCATGATCGGCGGCGGGCTGCTCGGCTTCGCCGCGCTGCTGCTCATCGGCGTGGCACCCAGCCTGCTGGTCGTCGGCATCGGCTGGTGCCTGGCCCAGCTCTTCTTCAACGCGGCACTGGCCGCCATCACCGCGGTCATGCCCGAGCGCATCCCCGACCACCTCAAGGGCCGGGTCTCCGGGCTCATGGGCATGACCAGCCAGGTCGGCGTGGTCGCCGGCACCTTCATCGTGCAGTTCACCGGTACCCACGGCCTGGGGATGTTCGTGGTCCCCGGCGCCATCGGGGTCGGCCTGCTGCTGGCGTTCGCCCTCCACCTGCGCGAGGTGCCCAGGAGCCGGGCCGAGCTGCCACGGTTCACGCTGCTCGACATCCCGCGCAGCCTGTGGATCAACCCGATCCGGCACCGCGACTTCGCGCTCGCCTGGCTCGGGCGGTTCCTCACCTGGATCGCCGTCAGCCTGCTCACGACGTACAAGACGTACTTCCTCATCGACCGGCTCGGCTACACCAGCGAGTCGGCCGCCCCGATCCTGTTCTGGGCGATGCTCATCCTCGCCGTCACCGTGATCCTCGGCAGCAATGTGGCCGGGACGCTGTCCGACCTGGTGCGGCGCCGCAAGGTCTTCGTCATCGGCGCCTCGCTGATCTTCGGCGCCGGCATGGTGACGGTGGCCGCGGCCGACTCGGTGGAGGCGTTCCTCGTGGGCGTGGCCGTCGCGGGCATCGGCCAGGGCGCCTACATGGGGGTGGACTACGCGATGGTGGCCGCGCTGCTGCCGAACAAGGACACCGACGCCGCCAAGGGCATGGGCGTGTTCAACCTGTCCAGCACGGTCCCGCAGACCATCGCGCCCGCTCTGGCACCGCTGTTCCTCGCCATCGGCGGCGGCGGCAATTACACCGCGCTGTACCTGGGCGCCGGCATCTTCTCGGTGGTCGGTGCCGTGGTCATCCAGTTCATCCGCGGCTCCCGCTGACCCGGGCCCCGCTGGCCCGCCGCCGGGTGGGCCAGCGGGGCCGCGATAGAGCACATCTATCGCCGCCCGATCGCCGATAGCCGGACGATCTTGGACGCCGGGTCACGCCGGGACGTTGAATGGCCGCAGCCCGACGGCGGTCCGGGGCGCCGGTGCGCCGGGAGCCGCCGGGTGGGGGACACCGGCGGATACGGCAGAGAGGTTCGCGTGAGACACCACGACATCGCGGTCATTCCGGGGGACGGGATCGGCACGGAGGTCATGCCGGAGGCCCTGCGGGTGCTGGAGGCGGTCGGCGCCCGCCACGACATCCGGTTCGGGCTGCGGCACTTCGACTGGAGCTGCGAGACCTACCGGCGGACCGGCCGGATGATGCCCGAGGACGGCATCGACCGGCTACGCGAGCACGACGCCATCCTGCTCGGCGCGGTGGGGGCGCCCGGCGTGCCGGACCACGTCTCGCTGTGGGGGCTGCTGATCCCGATCCGCCGGGAGTTCGACCAGTACGTCAACCTGCGCCCGGTCCGGCTGCTGCCCGGCATCACCCCGCCGCTGCGCGACGTCGGTCCCGGCGACATCGACTTCTGGGTGGTCCGGGAGAACACCGAGGGGGAGTACTCCCAGCTCGGCGGGCGGCAGGCCGAGGGGACACCGTCGGAGATGGTGCTGCAGGTGGCGGCGTTCACCCGGCGCGGCACCGACCGCATCCTCCGCTACGCGTTCGACTTCGCGCGGCGGCTCGGCCGTTCGCACGTCACGTCCGCGACCAAGTCCAACGGCATCTTCCACTCGATGCCCTACTGGGACGAGCGCTTCCACGCGATCGCCGCGGAGTACCCCGGCATCGAGGTCGACCAGTACCACATCGACATCCTCGCCGCCCGGTTCGTGATGTCGCCGCAGCGGTTCGACGTCGTGGTCGGCAGCAACCTCTTCGGCGACATCCTCTCCGACCTCGGTCCCGGCGTGACCGGGACCATCGCGGTCGCGCCCTCCGGGAACATCAACCCCGAGCGCGAGCACCCCTCGATGTTCGAGCCGGTGCACGGCAGCGCCCCCGACATCATGGGCAAGGGGATCGCCAACCCGATCGGGCAGATCTGGTCGGCCGCCATGATGCTCGACCACCTGGGCGAGGAACAGGCCGCCGCCGACGTGATGCGGGCGATCGAAACGGTCCTCGGCTCCGGCGACGCGCCGCTCACCCCCGACCTCGGCGGCACGGCGACCACCACCGACCTGGGCGCGGCCATCGCCGAAGCGGTCTGACCCCGGTCCGGCCACCGGGCCACCGGCCGGGCCGGACGGCCCGGCGCCTTCCGGCCGGTGCGTTGCGGTCACGGTGCTTTTTCGTCCAGCTTGCCGTCTTGCCTTCCTTCGCCGTCGATGTGGGTGGCCTGCGGTGATCGGCGTCGGTGGTTCGGCGCTGGGTGTTTCCGGTCGCGCTCGCCGCCTCGCTCCCCTTCGCCGCCGACACGGAAGGGCCTGCGGCGATCGGCGTCGGCGGCTCCGGACGCTCGGCGGCTCGCCGCTGGGTGTTTCTGGTCGGGCTCGCCGTCTTGCCTTCCTTCGCCGTCGATGCGGAGGGCCTGCGGCGATCGGCGTCGGCGGCTCCGGACGCTCGGCGGCTCGCCGCTGGGTGTTTCTGGTCGCGCTCGCCGCCTCCCTTTCCTTCGCCGTCGATGCGGAGGGCCTGCGGCGATCGGCATCGGCGGCTCCGGACGCTCGGCGGCTCGCCGCTCCGTGACGACGGGCGCCGGTGTGAGCGCGCCGATCCGGGTGTCCAGCGGTGAGCTTCCCGGCAGCCCGTCGCCGGGCCGCCACAGGGTGACGTCGGCGATCTCGGCGATCGGTGCGAAGTCACCGCCCGATCGCCGCAGTCGGCCTCGGTACATGGCGGCGGCGTCCGCCGCCGGACACCCCGGGACCGCCGTCACCAGGTCGAACTCCGCCACGCCCGCCAGGTGAGCGGGACCGGTCCGGCGCCCGGTGTCCGCACGCCCGGTCTCCTCATGCGGCTCCCGGTGTGCCGCCCGGCGCGGGGACTCGCCCGGTTCGATCACGCTGCCGGGAAGCTCCCACTGACCGCGGCCGCGGTCGAACACGAGGAGCACCGCGCCCCGGAAGACGGCGACCATCAGCGCTAGGGGCAGTGCGCCGTCTCCGACGGCGTCCGTGATCCCGCCCCGCTGCCCGGTGGAAGCCGACCGGTTCGTTACCGCGTGCGTCGCGGACCGGCGGCCCAGGGATGCGTTCCGCCGTCCCGAAGGTTCCTGCGGACCATCCTCTCGCCGCGGCCATGGCCGGGCGCCGGAAAACGGTGCTCCTGGCCCGCGCCTTGCGGACGTCCGGATTCGGGAGCGAGGGGACCGGTGCATCCCCTCCGCGAACACGCCGAAATGTGACTCTTTGCGGCTTCGGCCCCGTTCTCGTGCCGTGCATTCCGGGCGGGACGCGCGCTTCCTCCCCCTGATGTCCCCACGAATCGCTACAAGCTCCTACAACGCGTTCCTTCGTGACGTTACGTAGTGAAATGACTTCGCGGCGTTTCCAGGATCGAGGGCTCGGGGATTCTGCTGCCGACGCCGGTCTCTCCGCAGGAGGACCGGTGGTCCGCCCCCTGTCCCTCTGGAGGTCTCCGTGGTCCCTGCGATCCCCACCGGTGAGCGCGAGCGGTTTCTCGCCGGCCTGCACGTCGGCGTGCTCGGCGTGGCCGACACCCGCCCGGGCTGCGCGCCGCTGCTGGCACCGGTGTGGTACCGGTACGCGCCCGGTGGCGAGGTCGTCGTGCAGACCGGCCGCGACTCCATTAAGGCCCGGCTGATCCGCGAGGCCGGCCGGTTCAGCATCTGCGTGCAGGACGAGACCCCGCCCTACCGCTACGTCAGTGTCGAGGGCCCGGTGACCGCGTGCCTCGACCCGGCCGATCCCGAAGAGCGCGAGGCCATGGCCGTGCGCTACCTCGGGGCCGGGCAGGCGCCCGCGTACCTCGACGCCACGCGCGACCAGCTCACGGACGACGTCACCTTCCGCATGCGCCCCCAGCGCTGGCGCACCGCCGACTTCAGTGCCTTCGCCGCCTCCTTCAGCTGAGCCGGGCGCGGTGGCCGCTCGGGCGGACTTTTCCGCTCCGCGCGGTCTCCCCGCATCCCGTCAGGACGCAGCCCCGTACCTCCGTACCCCCCCGCCCGCCACGGGCGACGAAGGGAATGACCGCATGACCATCACCCGCCTCACCCCCGGGCATCCGCCGGTGGCGGGCAGACCGGGACCGACCACCGGCTATCCGCGCGACCGCCGCCTGCACGAGCTGTTCGAGGAACAGGCGGCGGCACGGCCCGGCGCACCCGCCGCCCGCCACCACGACGTCACCCTGACCTACCGCGACCTCAGCGTCCGCTCCGACGCCCTCGCCTCCCGGCTGCGCGCCGCGGGGGTGCGGCCGGGCGCCGCCGTCGGCGTCTGCGGGCGCCGCTCCCCGGAGGCGCTGGTCGCCTTCCTCGGCATCCTCAAGGCCGGGGCCGCCTACGTCCCGCTCGACGACGACCACCCGCCCGCCCGGCTGCGCGCCATGGCCGAGGACGCCGACGTGCGCACCGCCGTCGTCCTGCCCGGCAGCACCTGCCGGATCCGGCGGCTGCGCGCCCGGGTGGACCTCGCCCCCGGCGGGCACCTCGCCGGCCGGGCCGCGGTGACGCCGGTCGCCCCCGCTCCCTCCGGCGCCGCCACCGACCCCGCTTACGTGATGTTCACGTCCGGCTCCACCGGGCGCCCCAAGGCCGTCGCCGTCCCGCACCGCGGCGTCGTCCGGCTCGCGCTGTCCGACCCCGACCTGCCGCACCCCGGCCCCGCGGACCGGGTGCTGCACGGCTACGGGCTGTCCTCCGATGCCTCCACCATCGAGATCTGGTCCGGGCTGCTCGGCGGGGCGTGCCTGGTGCTCGTGGACCGGGCGGAACTGCTGTCCCCCGGCGTTCTGGCGGACCGGCTGCGCGCCGAACGGGTGACGATCGGCTACCTCACCACCAGCGTCTTCCACCACGTCGCCCGCACCCGCCCGGCCGCGTTCGCCGGTCTGCGGTTCGTCTCCGCGGGCGGCGAGGCCATGGACCCCGACCTCGCCCGTGCCGTCCTCGCCGCCTGTCCCGGGACCGACGTCGTCAACTTCTACGGCCCCACGGAGAACACCGTCGTCTCCACGCTGCACTTCGTCCGCGGACTGCCCGCCGACGCCCGCACCGTGCCGATCGGCCGTCCGCTCGCCAACTCCACCTGCTTCGTGCTGCGCAGCGACGGCTCCCCGGCCGACGTCGGCGAGGAAGGGGAGCTTCTCGTCGGCGGCGATGGCCTCGCGCTCGGCTACCTCGGCGACCCACAGCTGACCGCCGAGCGGTTCGTCGAGGCACCGGACGGGGAGCGCCTCTACCGCACCGGCGACCGCGCGGCCTGGCGCCCGGACGGCACCCTGGACTACCTGGGGCGGGTGGACCGGCAGATCAAGCTCCGCGGCCAGCGCATCGAACTCGACGAGGTCGAGGCACGGCTGCGCGCCCACCCGCGCGTCGGCGAAGCGGTCGTCGAACTCGACTCCGGCGCCGACCGCGGCGCCACGCTCGTCGGCTACGTCACCCCCGCCACGGCGGGCGAGCCCGTGGACACCGCCGAACTGCGCCGCGACTGCGCCGCGTGGCTCCCGGCCCCCGCCGTACCGTCCCGGATCGTGCAGCTCGCCGGCTTCCCCGTGACGTCGGCCGGCAAGGTGGACCGCCGCGCCCTGGCCGCCGCGGCATCCGGCACCCGCCCCACGGCCGTCCCCCCGGCCGTCGCCTCGCATCCGGAGGTCACCGGGCTGCGCGACTCCCTCGCCGAGATCTGGCGGCTCACCCTCGGCGTGCGCCCCACCGCCGGCGACGGCTTCTTCACTCTCGGCGGCGACTCCCTGCTGGCCGCCGAAGCCGTCACCCGCACCCTCGCCGTGCTCGGAATCGACGCCGTACACGGCAGCGCCCTGGTCCGCGCGCTGCTGGCCGACCCCACCCTGGACGGGTTCGCAGCGGCCGTGCGCCGGATCCGCGAGGGCGGCCCCGCCGGGCCGGAGACGGCGGGCCGCAGCGCCATCGACTTCGCGAGCGAGGCCCGGCTCGGCTTCGACCTGCCCGCCGCCCGTGGGCCGGCGCCCCGCTGGGACCGGCCCGCGGACGTCCTGCTCACCGGCGCCAGCGGCTTCGTCGGCGCCTTCCTGCTCGACCGGCTGCTGCGCCACACCGACGCCCGCGTGCACTGCCCGGTGCGCGCCCGCGACGTCCGGCACGCCCGGCAGCGTGTGCTCGCCAACCTCACCCGCTACGGACTGGACCCCCGCGACGCGGTGGACCGCGTCGTCGCCTTCCCCGCCGACCTCGCCGCCCCCCGCCTCGGCCTGGAGCCCGACCGGGCGGCCGAACTGTCCGAGCGGGTCGACCTCGTCATCCACTCCGCCGCCCAGGTCAACTTCCTGTACCCCTACACCGCGCTGCGCGCCGCCAACGTCGACGGCACCCGCGAGGTCATCCGGCTGGCCGCTCCCCGCCGGGTCCCCGTGCACTTCCTGTCCACCGTCGCGGTGCTGGCCGGCTTCGGCACCGCCGGCGTGCGGGAGGTCGCCGAGGACCGGCCGCTGGAGCACGCCGACCGGCTCACCATGGGCTACGCCGAGAGCAAGTGGGTGGCCGAACGGCTCCTCCACGAAGCGGCCGGCCAGGGGCTGCCGATGGCCGTCCACCGGCCGTACGAGATCACCGGCGACCGGTGGAACGGCGCGTGCAACACCGAGACCGCCATCTGCTCGCTGTTCAAGATGGTCGCCGAGACCGGGCTGGCCCCCGACATCGCGCTGCCGATGGATTTCGTCCCCGTCGACCACCTGGCCGACGCCGTCCTGCACATCGCCACCCGGCATCGCGCCGATGGCCGCGTCTACCACCTCACCAACCCCAGGCCCGGCACCCTCGCCGACGTGCTGGAGCGCATGCGCGCCGCCGGCTGCGCGATCCGCACGCTGCCCTACCCCCGGTGGGTCGGCGAACTCGTGCGGCACGTCGCCCGCAACCCCACCAGCCCCACGGCGCCGTTCGTGTCGCTGTGCGTCGACCACGGCAACAAGGCCGACATCTCGGTGAAGGAGATGTTCCTCGACGGCGTGTTCCCGGCCCTGGACCGCAGCAACACCGAACGCGCCCTCGCCGGGAGCGGCCTGGACTGCCCGCCCGTCGACGCCGCCCTCATCGACCGCTACCTGGAGTACTTCTTCGCTTCCGGCTACATCGAGCGGCCCACGTCGGCGGCCGGCGACCAGAGGAACACCTGACATGAGCATCCAGGAAACGGTCATCGACGTTCCGGCGGCCGAGCCCGGCACCCCCGGCCCCCCGTGCGCCTACGCCCGGCTGCGCGCCGACCGCCCCATCGCCAGGGTCCGCATGCCGCGCGGCGAGACCGCGTGGCTCCTCACCCGCTACGAGGACGTGCGGGCGGCACTGGCCGACCCGCGGCTGGTCCGGCCGCTGATATCGGACTGGCCGCCGAACCCGCACACCACCCGGCGGAGCGACCGCCGCGTCCGCACCCTGCTGGAGATGACCGGCGAACGGCACGCCCACGTCCGCCGGGTGATCGCCCCGCTGTTCAGCCCGCGCCGGGTCGCCGCGCTGGCCCCCCGGGTGCGCGCACGCGCCGACCGGCTGGTCGACACCCTCACGGCCGCCGGGCCGCCGGGCGACCTGGTGGCCGGATTCGCCGCGCCGCTGCCCCTCATGGTGCTCTGCGACGTCGTCGGGTTCCCCTACGAGGAGCGCGAACGCTACCTGCCGCTCACCGACGCCGTGCTGCGGGCCACCGCGCTGCCCCTGGACGATGTGCTCGCCGCGCTCGCGGACCTCCAGGACTACGTCACCGAGCTGATCGAGCGCCGGCGCGCCGAACCCCGGGACGACCTCATCAGCGAACTGCTCACCGGCGTCGGCACCCCGGGCGGCCTCACCGGCGAGGAACTGGTCAGCTTCGCCGCCAGCATGCTCATGGCGGGGTACAAGACCAACATCCAGCACTTCGGCAACGCGCTGCTGACGCTGCTCGCCGACCCCCGCCTCCCGCGCCGGCTCCGCCAGGCGCCGGACGCGCTGCCGGCCGCCGTGGAGGAACTGCTGCGGCACGTCCCCCTGATGAACGCCATCGTGGTCACCGTCGCCACCGAGGACCTGACACTGTGCGGCCAGCGGATCCGCGCCGGCGAGGCGGTGCTGCCGGTCATCGCCTCGGCCAACCGCGATGGCGCCGTCTTCCCCGACGCCGACCGGTTCGACCTCGCGCGCGCCCCCAACCCGCACCTCGCCTTCGGGCACGGGGCGCACTACTGCCCGGGCGGCCACCTGACCCGGCTGCAGTTGCGCGTCGGCCTGGAGACGCTGCTGCGCCGCCTCCCCCGCCTCGAACTCGCCGTACCGGCCGACACCCTCGGCTGGGACGAGGAGAACCCGCTCCGCGCGCCGCTCACCCTCCCAGCCCGCTGGTGACGCGGCACCCCGCCCGCCCCGATCCCGAGGAGAGACCTCCGATGGAGCAGACCGACCGACTGCCGAGATACCCGTTCAGCGACCGCGGCGACCGGCTCGCCCCCGAATTGGCCGAACTCGTCCGCACCTGCCCCGTGGCACGGGTGCGGACCAACTCCGGCGACCCGGCCTGGCTCGTCACCGGCCACGCCGAGATCAGGCGGATCGCGCGCAGCCCGGCCTTCGCCCGTGAGCAGGCCGGCGACCCCGACAGCCCCGTCCAGGACACCCCCATCCTCGCGCCCGAACTCATGGGCGCCCTCGCCTACCTGAGACGCGCCGGGCTGCTGGACGAGGTGCGGCGGACGCTGGGGCGCGAACAGCCCGACGTGCCCGCCGACTGGGTGCGCGCCACGGCCCGCGAGGGTCTGGACGAGATGGTGCGGACGGGCACGCCGGGCGATCTGCAGAAGCACTTCGCCGAACGAGTGGCGGGCCGGGCGCTGTGCCGGATGATCGGCCTGCCCGTCGAGGATCTGCCGCGGCTCGCCGAATGGGCCGACACCGACCTCACCATGAACATCCCCGCCGAGAAGGTCGCCGACAACTGGACCCGGCTGCGCGACCACCTGCTGGACCGCCTCGCCGACCGCTCGCGGCCCCCGCACGACGGGCTGCTGTTCCGGCTCGCCGAGCGCAACACCGGACCCGGACGGCTCGCAGACACCCAGCTCGCCAACATCGTCGCGGTCCTGTTCGTCTCCGGTTACGAGGACCTGGCCAGCCTCCTCGGCGTGGCCGCGATCCACCTGCTGTCCCGCCCGGCCGCCGTGCAGGACCTGCGCGCGCACCCCGAGCGGATGCCCCGCTACGTCGAGGAGCTGCTGCGCGTCAGCGTCGTCCTCGGCAACGGGCTCGCCCGTGTCGTCACCGAGGACACCGAACTCGGCGGGGCGCGGCTCCGCAAGGGCGAGCTGGTGCTGCTCTCCACCGACGCGGCCAACTTCGACCCCGAGGTGTTCCCCGACCCCGAAAGGTTCGACCCCGACCGCGCGCCCAACCCGCACATGCGGTTCGGGCACGGCCCGCACTACTGCCCTGGCGCGTACTTCAGCCGCCGCATCACCGAGCTCGCGTTCGGCGTGCTGCTGGAGCGGCTGCCCGGCGTCCGGCTCGCCCTGCCGCCCGAGCGGATCCCCTGGCACCCGGACCGCATGGCGATCATGCCGGCCCGCGTCCCCGTGCACTGGTGAGCCACCCCTGCCGGGGAGTTCCGCGCGGCCGCTCCCCGTGAGTGGAAGGAGAACCGTATGCCCACCCAAGGCAGGCGTCCCGGCGGACGGCCGGTCACCGGGCGTCCGCCGGCGGCGCCCGGCCGGCTGCGGCGCAGGAGAGGCGCCGTCGGATGAGGACGTACCAGATCAAGGAGATCTTCTACACCCTCCAGGGCGAGGGCGCGCACGCCGGACGCCCCGCCGTGTTCTGCCGGTTCGCGCGCTGCAACCTGTGGACCGGCCGGGAGAAGGACCGGCACCGCGCGGTCTGCACGTTCTGCGACACCGACTTCGTCGGCACCGACGGAGTCAACGGTGGCAGGTTCGGCACCGCCGACGACCTCGCCGACGCCGTCGAACGCCAGTGGCGCGGCGACGGCGACGAGTACCGGTTCGTCGTCTGCACCGGCGGCGAGCCGCTGCTCCAGCTCGACGCGCCCGCCGTCGAGGCGCTGCACCGGCGCGGATTCGAAGTGGCCGTCGAGACCAACGGCACCCGGATCCCGCCGCCCGGCATCGACTGGCTGTGCGTGAGCCCCAAGATCGGTTCGGACCTCGTCGTCCGGCACGGGGACGAGCTCAAGCTGGTGTACCCGCAGGAGAACGGCGACCCCGCGCAGTTCGAGCACCTGGACTTCGGGTCGTTCCGGCTCCAGCCCCTGGACGGCCCCGAACTGGAGGCCAACACCCGTGCCGCCGTGGAGTACTGCATGAGCCGTCCACGGTGGACCCTGTCCCTGCAGACCCACAAGTATCTGGGAATCGCCTGATGTACCACCTCCGCGCGACCGTCGCCCTCCCCGCCGCCGCGCCCCCCGGCCGGGGGAGTGCGCCGTGAACGTCCGCGCCACCTGGCACTCCGTCACCGTCCGGCATAACTTCGAGACCGCCCACCGGCTGCCGCATCTGGCCGGCAAGTGCATGAACCTGCACGGTCACTCATGGTGGGTGGAGTCGACCGTCGCCGCCCCCGCGCTGCGGGACGGCACGGTCGTGGAGTTCGGCCTTTTCAAGGCCGAACTGCGAACCTGGATCGACACCCATCTCGACCACGGCGCCATGCTCGGCGCCGACGACCCGCTCGCCAAACTGCTTCCCGACTGCTCCAGCAAGCTCTTCCGGTTCGGCGCCGCGGCGCCGTCCCCGGCCGAACGATTCGCCGCCGACCTGCCCTACCCCACAGTGGAAGCGGTCGCCGAGCTCCTGGCGCGGGTCAGCGCGGACCTGCTGCTCGGCCTGGACCACGCGCCCGGTGCCCGCGTGCGCCGGGTGCGGGTGACCGAGACCCACGTGAACGCGGCCGAGTGGCAGAGCGGCGGCCTGGACTGAGGCGTCCGCGCGACTCGGCGGCCGTTCCCGCGAGACCGGTCTCCTCTGGCGCGCGGACGGCGGTCCGTCCCCTGGGGCGGAGCCGAGGAACGGCGCGGCGGCACATCGATCGACGTCCGTCCCCCCGATCGGAGGCGACCATTGACCGCCACGACACCCCCCGCACACGTCACCGCCGAAGATCCGGCCACCGCGGGCCGGCCCGCCGATGAGCTCCGCGAGCCGCCCGACGGCGATGCGGACGCCGCCCTGGCGGAGGCCGCGGCGCACGCGCGGGCCATGTTGTCGCTCCTGGGCATGCGGTGCGACACCGAGTCCACCCGTGATACCCCGCGCCGGTTCGTCAGCGCGCTGTCGGAGCTGACCAGCGGGCTGCGCCTGGACCCCACCCGGCACCTCGCGGTCCAGTTCCCCGCGGAGTCGGCCGGGCAGGGCGTCATCGCCGCCGTCGACGTGCCGTTCGTGGCGCTGTGCGAACACCACCTGCTGCCCTTCCCAGGCCGGGCGGCGGTGGCCTACCTGCCGGCGCCCGGGGCGCGCATCGTCGGGCTGTCCAAGCTGGCCCGGGTGCTGCAGGAGTACGGCGCCCGGCCGCAGGTGCAGGAGCGGCTGGGCGAGCAGGTGGTCGCCGCGATCACCGGGCATCTGCGCACCCGGGGGGCCGCCTGCCTGATCAGGTCCGAGCACGCCTGCATGACGCTGCGCGGAGCCGGGGCGCACGGCGCGGCCATGGTGACCGCGCACCTGACGGGGGAGTTCGAGACCGATCCCGGACTGCGCCGCCAGGTTCTCGACCTGGCGCCGACGGCCGCCCGCTGACCGGAGGCCGGGAGCGGACGGCCCGGAAGGAGGTTCGGCCGCCGCCTCGCGGTTCCGGGCGCCGGGGCCGAACCGGTGCGCCGGTGCGCCGCCGTCACGTCAGGCGGCCCGCCCGGCGCAGGGCGGTGATGACGTCCTCGGCCTCGGCCGGCCCACGGTCCCAGCTTCCGTCGCGGATCGCCGGCAGATAGTGCCGGCGGACGTGGTCGGCGGCGTCGGCCGTGGGCGGGCAGCCGTTGGCGACCAGCGCCACCCATTTGCGGGCGCACGGCTTGCACGCGCCGCACTCGGTGCCCTCGGCGGTGGGCGTGTAGCAGGACCAGGTGCGCGATCCGATGTCCGCGGGATCGGCGCCGGCGTCGAGCGCCGCGCGCACCAGCTCGCTCTTGGACAGGTGCTTGACCGGCAGGACCAGGTCCACCGTCTTGCCCTCGGTCCAGTGCTGCGGCTGCCACAGCCAGGTCAGCAGGTGCGAGGTCATGGACGCGAAGGTCGGGGTCTTGTCCAGGACGCGGTCCCCGGCGGTGGCGGCCATGGCGATGGTCTCACCGTACTGCGCGGCCACGCAGGCCAGCATCAGGTTGCGCAGCGGGATGATGCGGTCCTCGGGACGCTCCCACGGCGACAGGTCCAGGGAGGTGGTGCGGGTGGCCGCCGGCGCGTGACCGAGCAGCCGGATCTCCGGCGCGTTGTAACCGGTCCCGAGATCGACGTAGAGGCAGAGGTCCGGCCGCCAGAGCCAGGCGGCGCAGTAGGAGTCGAGACCGGACGAATAGAGCAGAACCCGCGTCACGCGACCGTCCTGTCCTCATCGGGGGGCCAGACCGGCGGGATCGGCCGCCGCCGGCCGGGAACAGCCTAACGGCGGCGGCCGTGTCGGCGCTGGTGGTCGCGGAAATCCCCGCCGCTGGGGGAGACCGACCGGCGGGGCGTGGCCGGATCGGTGCGACGGGGAACGCGGTGGGGAAGCGCTTTCCGTGAGGGCGGCGAAGTCCGCCGCCCCCACGGCTCCGGTCGGGGCCGGAGAGGCGGATCAGATGTTGCCGGGGCCGGCGCCGTTCTGCACGATGCCCGGGATGTTCGCCGCGTTGTCCAGGCTGTAGGAGTACGGCGGAGTGGGCACGTTGCCGTCGGTCTCAGGCTGGCCGGAGTTGTCGAGGAAGTTCCCGCGCGCGGTCAGCAGGCCGGGGTCGGACGAGGCGTAGCCCACGTGGGTGGGGTGGTCGACGTTCTCGAAGTAGTTGTTCTCGACGAGCACGTTGGCGTCCATCGTCGAGGCGACGCCGTACTCGGCGTTGTCGCGGTAGTAGTTGTTGAACACGTGGACGGACTCGGAGAAACGCACCCGCGGGTGGCGGGACCCGGTGCCGTCGAAGAAGTTGTGGTGGTAGGTCACCCGCAGGTGACCGGCGTCCTCGGTGTGGCTGTCGCTGTGGCCGACCAGGGACGTCTTCTCGTGGTCGAAGAAGTGGTTCCACGAGATGGTCACGTAGTCCGACTCACGCTTGACGTCGACCGCGCCGTCGTTGCCGTTGGTGAAGCTGTTGTGGTCGACCCAGACGTTGGTGGAGCCGTCCTGCACGTTGACCGCGTCGTCGTCCCAGTCGCGGAAGTTGAGGTTCTGGATGATGACGTTGCTGACGCCGTCCACGTCGATGCCGCCACCGGTGATGGTGGCGTTGGACCCGACCCCGATGAGGGTCTTGTCGGAACCGATGTCGTTCATGCCGTCCAGCTGGACGGTGCCCGAGACCTGGATGGTCAGCGGGCCCTCGGTCTCCAGGGCGTCGACGAGTGCGCTGCCGGAGGTGACGGTGACCGTCCCGCCGCCCGCGCCGCCGGTGGTGCCGCCGTTCTGGCTCGCCCAGCCGATCGGGCTGCCGACGAGCGGGGCGTCGGTGGTGTCGGAGGCGGCCGGGGCGGCGGCCACGAGGGAGACCCCGGTGGCCAGGGCGGCGACGGCGGCGGGGACGAAGGCCACGCGGTAGCGGCGGACACTGGGGGATTCGTGCGTCTTTCGCATGGTGTGTCGATCCTTGTTGGGAAGGCTCACGCGAACGGAGCGGTGAGTGGGGGACGCCCACCGGGGGCCGGTCGCGATCCGGCGCGCCGCGGTGGTGCTCAGACCTGGCGCTGCCGCGCCAGGCGGTGCCGCCGGAATCGGGCGCGACCCGGTGCGCCGGCGACGGACTCGCGAGTTTGTAAGCGCTTTCCAGGTAGCAAGTTACGTCCGGGTCAAGGCGCTGTCAACGGTCGGTTTCGTACCGTGTCCGACGCCGCTGCTCAGTGCCCGGACGGCCTCTGGGAACGCTCCCGAACGCGGTCGGGTGTTCGGTGCCGCGCCCTGCCGCCCGGTCCGCGGGCAGCACGGCGGGCGGTCCGCCGGAACGCGGCGGACCGCCCGTGCGGTCGCTCAGTGCTACCTGCTCAGCAGTACTGCGCCTCCTTGCCGATCACCCGGTAGGGGCAGTCGGCGTAATCGACGAGGTCGAGCACCGCCTCGCGGTTGCGGGCGGTCTCCCGGTCGATGACCTCGTCGGGCGGGTAGAAGCCGCCGCCGGCGGTGCCGGTGGGGTACATCTCGAACGTGTAGGCGAAGATGCCCTGATCGCCCCACAGCCAGTCGTCGATCGAGCCGTCGGTGATGTACAGGTCGCTCGCCTGCTGCGGGGTGTAGCCGTTGGACTCGGCCATGAGCCGGCCCAGCTCGGCGTGCGCGTCGTAGTCGTCCCGGGTCATACCGGGCGCCACGTCGGCGTAGGTGTAGCCGTACGGCCACAGAATCAGCTCGCCGTAGGTATGGAAGTCGATCGCGATGTTGATCTGCTGCTCGCCGCCGACGACCCGGCTGCGCACGAAGTCGGCCACCACCGCCACCTCGGGCGCGGACTCCGGCGCCGAGCCCCGGTAGGTGGTGCTCGACGGGGTGCCGGACGAGCCGCCGCAGCAGCCCCACTGGTAGTCCCAGTTGCGGTTGAGGTCGGTGCCCACGCTCCCGCCGGGGTTGGGCAGCCGGTTCTTGCGCCAGCTCCGGTATGAGCCGGTGGCGATGTCGTACTCGCCGCCGTCGGGGTTCACGTCCGGCACGATCCAGATCTCCCGGCTCTCCAGCAGTTCGGTGATCCGGGCGTCGCTTCCGTAGCCGTCGGTGAACAGCTCGATCAGGTACAGGGCCATCTCCACCGTCAGGTGCTCACGCGCGTGCTGGTGGTGGGTGAACAGCACCTCGGGCCGGTCGTGGTCGGTCGCCGCGTCGTCGCTGATCTTCACGGCGAGGATGTCGCGCCCTTCGTAGGAGCTGCCGATGACCGTGGTGCTCACGAGCGAGGGGTGGTCGTCGGCCGCCTGCTCGATGGCGGCCATCATCTCGTCGTAATCGTGGTAGTCGGAGTCGCCGGGCGGGAAGTCCAGCGGGCTGGGCGCCGCGAGTTCGGTGGCCTGGAAGCCCAGCCGTTCGACCGCCGCCGCCTCCTGCGGGGTGGCGGTGATGACGACGATGTCGCCCTCGCCCTCCACGCCGTCGATCGCCGCACCGGTCCGCGCGATCGCGGTGCGCTGCTGCGGCGTGTCCGCCCCGGCGACGCGGTACTGCTGTGGCGCCGCGTCCTGGGAGTCGTTCTCCGCGGCGCCCGCGGGCGCGCCGCCGGCGAGGAAGAGCGACGTGAGGGCCAGCCAGGTGACCAGCCTGCGTCCGTTCACAGGGCCTCCAAGGGGGTGGGGGATGAGGCGCTGGGGCCGCACTCGGTTATTAGCGTTCATTCACCGGTGGACGGACGGTGGTGTCAACGTGTCGTTGCGCAAGTACGGTCGGTGTCCTAGATGTCCGGGTGGGAGGTGAGCAGGGCGGGGCCGCCCGCCGGCCCCTCCGGTGCCGTCCGGAAGCGGCCGTTCGGGTTTGGCGGGCCGGCGGGGCGGGAAACCCGCGGCCGTCAGCGGAGTTCGGCGCCCCGCGTCTCCGGCAGCAGCAGGACGACGACGAACGCCACCGCGGCGGCGGCCGCCACGTACCAGAAGAAGGCGATCGACCAGCCCAGCTCCGCCAGCGTGCTGATCACCAGGGGAGCGGTGCCGCCGAACACCGCGACGGTGAGGTTGTACCAGGCGCCGATCCCCAGGCCGCGCAGTTCGGTGGGGAACAGTTCGCTCATCACGGCGGGCGCGACCGACGTCATGGCGGTGTACAGGGCGAGGCCCACGCAGAAGACGACGAGCAGCCCGGGCAGGCCCGGGCCGATCAGCGCCGACAACGGGACGATGAGGATCGCCGTACCGGCCGACCACACCAGGAGCTGGGGGCGGCGGCCGAACCGGTCCGAGAGCGCCCCCATGGGGTACTGCAGCGCCACGAAGAGGGCGGTGCCGATCGAGAGCGCGAGGAAGGTGTCGACGTCGTCGGCGCCCCGGGACCCGGTCGCGAACGGGGTCAGTGCGCTGAAGAAGGTGTAGTAGCACAGCGTCGACAGCATCGTCAGGCCCACGACCTGCCCGACGGCGGCGGGGTGCCGGCGCAGTGTGGTCAGCAGCGGGTGCGGGATGCGGCGGGCCCGGTCGCCGGACCGTTCGAACAGCTCCGTCTCGGCCAGGGAGCGGCGCAGCCACAGGCCGGCCAGCCCGAGCAGCCCGCCGATGGCGAACGGGATCCGCCAGCCGTAGGCGTCCAGCGCGTCGGCGTCCATGAACCGGGCGAGCCCGAAGCCGAGCAGCGACGCGGCGAGGACCGCGGTGCCGGTGGACAGGTAGAAGAACGAGGCGTACCGGCCGCGACGGTCCTGAGGCGCGATCTCGCCGAGGTAGGCCGAGGCGTTGGAGACCTCCCCGCCGATGGACAGTCCCTGGGCGATGCGGGCGAGCAGCAGCAGCGCCGGCGCCAGCCACCCCACCTGCTCGTAGGTGGGCAGCACCGCGAGGACCACGGAACCGCCGGCCATGAGCAGGATCGTCAGGAGCATGGCGGGGCGCCGGCCGCGCACGTCGGCGAGGCGGCCGATGAGCAGCCCGCCGAGTGGGCGGAAGAAGAACGCGAGCGCGAACGCGGCGAAGGTGTTGATCCGCGCCAGTCCCTCGTTGTCGGCGGGGAAGAAGGCGTGCGCGAAGTAGATGCTGAAGATCGCGTAGATGGTCCAGTCGTACCACTCGATGGCGTTGCCGATGCTCGCCGCGACGAGCTTGCGAACCGGAAGCCGGTGGGCGGGTGCCGTTGCGGGGGCGCCGCCGGTCGTCTGATCCATGACGTCCATTGATACCGGGGGCGCGGCCGGGCACACCAGTGGTGGGCGGTGCCGCCGTGGGTGGAAAGATGCCGGTGGGACGGGGAATCCGGGGAAAACCCGCTGGGTGGGGTTGTGTGCCCTGCACCACTTTCCCTAATATCAACTAAAACCATGCTGAAACGCAGGTGATGCCACATGTACGCGGAAGAGCGGCAACGCTCCATCCTTGAGCGTGCCCGGGGTGAGGGACGGGTGGACGTGGCCGCGCTGGCCGCGGAGTTCCAGGTCACCTACGAGACCATCCGTCGCGACCTCACCACCCTGGAACGCCACGGCGTGCTGCGCCGGGTGCATGGTGGCGCCATCCCGATCGAGCGGCTCGGCTTCGAACCCACGCTCACCGCCCGAGACTCCGTCATGACGCTGGAGAAGGAGCGGATCGCCAAGGCGGCGCTCGCCGAACTCCCCGAAGACGGATCGGTGCTGCTGGACGCCGGCTCCACGACCGGCCGGCTCGCCGAGCAGCTCCCCACCGACCGCGAGCTCACGGTCATCACCAACTCGCTCTCCATCGCGTTCACCCTCACGCCCCGCACCAACATCACCCTGATGCTGCTGGGCGGTCGGCTGCGGGCCCGCACCCAGGCCAGCGTCGACGCGTGGGCGCTGCGTGCGCTGGAGGAGACCTACGTGGACATCGCCTTCATCGCCACCAACGGCGTGTCCGTCGAGCGTGGCCTCACGACGCCCGACAGCGCCGAAGCCATGGTCAAGCGCGCGATGCTGCGCTCGGCCCGCAGGGCCGTCCTGCTGGCCGACCACAGCAAGGTCGGCAACGACCACCTCACCAGGTTCGCCACGTTGGAGGACATCGACTGCCTCATCACCGACGCGGGCCTGGCGCCGGAACTCGCCGAGGACATCCGAGCCCGAGGACCGCGCGTGATCATGGCCTGACCGCCGTCCCGACGGCGGCCTCCCACCCCCTCATCCCGTCCCCTCCCGCGGTCTGCCGCCCCTGCCCCGGCGGCAGGCCGCACCTCCCTCGAAGGCCGATCATGACAACCGAGATCAACGACGCCCAACCACCTCGAATCGACCGGATCCGCGCCGGAGTGCAGCGCTTCGGCGGTCACCTCGCCGGCATGGTGATGCCGAACATCGGCGCGTTCATCGCGTGGGGCCTGATCACCGCGCTGTTCATCCCGGCGGGCTGGTTCCCCAACGAGACGCTCGCCCAGATGGTCGAGCCGATGCAGCTCGTGCTGCTGCCCGTCCTCATCGGCTACACCGGCGGACACCTGGTGCACGAGCAGCGGGGCGCCGTCGTCGGCGCGACCGCCACCCTGGGCATCGTCGCGGGCGCCGACATCCCGATGTTCCTCGGCGCGATGATCATCGGCCCGCTCTCCGCCTATCTACTGAAGCTGTTCGACGGCTGGGCACAGCCCCGGATCCGGTCCGGGTTCGAGATGCTCGTCAACAACTTCAGCGCCGGCATCCTCGGCGGGATCATGGCCGTCGTCGGCATGCTCGGCATCGGCCCGGTGGTCGCGGTGATCACCGGCGCGCTGGAGCGCGGCGTCGCCTTCCTGGTCGAGCTGCACCTGCTGCCGGTGGTCTCCCTCGTCGTCGAGCCCGCCAAGGTGCTCTTCCTCAACAACGCGATCAACCACGGTGTCCTCGGCCCGCTGGGCGTCGCCAACGCCGCGGAGAACGGCCGGGCCGTCGAGTTCCTCATCGAGTCCAACCCCGGCCCGGGGCTCGGCATCCTGCTCGCCGTCATGTTCTTCGGCCCCCGGATCTCGCGGGCCTCCGCGCCCGGCGCCGCCATCATCCACTTCTTCGGCGGCATCCACGAGATCTACTTCCCCTACATCCTCGCCCAGCCCAAGCTGCTCATCGCCGCCATCGCCGGTGGTGCCAGCGGCGTCACGGTGTTCATGCTCACCGGGGCGGGTCTGGTGGCACCGCCGTCGCCCGGCAGCATCATCGCCCTTATCGCGATGACCCCCAGCGGCGGGCACCTGTCCGTGCTGGCCGGCGTCACCACCGCCACCATCGTGTCCTTCCTGGTGGCCGCAGCGCTGCTGGGATTCGGCCGTGCCGAGCGCAAGGCCGAGAAGAACGAAACGGAGGTCTCCTCATGACGACCATCAACGGGTCGGATGTCAGCAAGGTCGTCATCGCCTGCGACGCCGGCATGGGCAGCAGCGCCCTGCTCAAGGCGCAGCTGGCCAAGTCGCTCGCGCCGTACTCGGTCACGGTCGTGCACACCGCGGTGAACAAGATCCCCGCGGACGCCGACGTGGTGCTCTGTCACCAGGGGCTGGCCGACCGCGCGCGCAAGAGCGTGCCCGACACCGTCGTACTGCCGTTCCAGATGTTCATCGGCGACCCGGTGTTCGCCAAGCTGGAGGCCGCCATCAAGGCCGGTGAGCCCATTGCCGGCTGACGAGCTGCTGGTCACGCCGGAGGCCGTCCGGCTCGGCCGTAAGGCACGGGACAAGGCCGACGCCATCGACCAGTGCGGGCAGCTGCTGCTCGAACTCGGCGCGGTCGAGCCGGGCTACCTGCCCGCGATGCACGAGCGTGAGAAGTCGGTGTCCACCTACATCGGCGAGGGCGTGGCCATCCCGCACGGCACCAACGAGGCCCGCGCCCTGGTGCGGCGCACCGCGCTCGCGGTCGTGCAGTTCCCCGACGGCGTGGACTGGGACGGCTCCGACGTGCGTCTGGCCATCGGCATCGCCGCCGACGGCGAGCAGCACATGGGCGTGCTGTCCGCGCTCGCCCTCACGCTCGGCCTGCCCGAGCGGGCGGAGGCTCTGCGCACGGCCGAGGACGTGGCCACGGTCGTCGAGCTGCTCCGCCCCATTCCCGAGAACCAGACAGAGGACAACTGATGAAGGTCGCCCGCTTCTACGCGCCCGGAGACATCCGCATCGAGGAGGCCCCCGAGCCGACGGCCGGGCCCGGCGAGATCAAGCTCCGGGTGCGCAACTGCTCCACCTGCGGAACGGACGCCAAGATCCGCCGGCACGGCCACCACCACATCGTGCCGCCCCGCGTCATCGGCCACGAGATCGCCGGCGAGGTGGTCGAGGCCGGCGAGGGCGTGAGCGGGTGGTCGGCCGGGGACCGGGTGCAGGTCATCGCCGCCATCCCGTGCGGCGAGTGCCCGGACTGCCGGCGCGGCTGGCAGACCATCTGCCCCAACCAGGAGTCCATGGGCTACCACTACGAGGGCGGCTTCGCCGAGTACCTCGTGGTGCCCGCCAAGGTGCTGGCCGTCGACGGCGTGAACCGCATCCCCGACGGCGTGAGCTTCGCCGAGGCGTCGGTCGCCGAGCCGCTGGCCTGCGTCCTCAACGGCCAGGAGCACGCCCGCGTCGGTGAGGGCGACGACGTGGTCGTGGTCGGTGCCGGCCCGATCGGCTGCCTGCACGTCCGGATGGCCCGGGCCCGCGGCGCGAAGCGCGTCTTCCTCGTCGAGCTCAACCGCCAGCGCCTCGACATGGCCGCCGAACGCGTGCACCCCGACGCCGCCATCGCCTCCGGCGAGGTCGACGCGGTGGACGAGATCCGCAAGCTCACCGACGGCCGCGGCGCCGACGTGGTCATCACGGCCGCCGCCTCCGGCGCCGCCCAGGAGGCCGCTCTGCAGATGGTCGCCCGCCGCGGTCGGATCAGCTTCTTCGGCGGCCTGCCGAAGGACAACCCGATCATCTCCTGCGACTCCAACCTGGTGCACTACCGGGAACTGACCATCGTCGGCGCCAACGGCTCCAGCCCGGAGCACAACCGCCGCGCCCTGGACCTCATCGCCTCCGGCCAGGTCCCGGTCAGCGACCTCATCACGCACCGGATGCCGCTGGACGACGTCCTCACCGCGATCGACACGGTCACCGAGGGCACCGCCATCAAGGTGACGATCGAACCCTGACCACCACCCCGCCACCTCCCCGGCGGGACACCCCAGGGGGAGGACGGTCTGCCCCCTCCCGGCCGTCCTCCCCCGCCCCATGTCCGGAGTCCGCGGCGCCGGCGGATGCGCGCCGCCCGGCGCCGCGGCCGGGCCCGCAGTCGGCGTCCCCGGGCCGGGATGGTGACTCACCGTCTCACCCGATTCACCGGGATCAGGGGTTGCCCGGTGTCACGCTGCTGGGATGCGGTAGAACGGCGACATGACCGAAACGACCGACACCACGCCCGGGTGGTTCTCCGTCGAGGAGCTGGACGCGGTGCGCGGCCGGCTGCCGATCCTCTACGTCAACGCCGTGCCGGTGCGCATCGACGACTCCGGCACGGTGACGAGTGTGGGGCTGTTGCTGCGGGTCGCGCCCGACGGAAGTATCAGCCGTGCGCTGGTCTCCGGGCGGGTGCTCTACCACGAGCGGATCCGTGACGCGCTGCTGCGGCACCTGGAGAAGGACCTCGGGCCGGTGGCGTTGCCGCGGGTGCCGATCTCGCCGCAGCCGTTCACCGTCGCCGAGTACTTTCCGACTCCGGGGGTGACCCCCTACCACGATCCGCGGCAGCACGCGGTGTCGCTGGCCTACGTCGTTCCGGTGGCGGGGGACTGCCGGCCCCGGCAGGACGCGCTGGACCTCGTGTGGTTCACGCCCGAGGAGGCGGCCAGTCCGGAGGTTCGCCAAGAGATGTCCGGTGGGCAGGACGTGCTGCTGCTCCAGGCTCTGGCGTACGCCGGCCGGCTGTTCTGAGGCGCGGCGCCCGCGGGTGTGGGGCGCGGGGGTTCGTCACATCCGGGTCAGCGGCCCGAAGGCGGTGGAGCCGGCGGCCTCGATGGCCTCGCGGGCGCGGGCCAGCGCGTCGGTGACCGCGTCCTGCACCTCGGGGGAGCAGCGCGCGCTCGGGATGGAGCAGCTGACCGCGTCGATGGCGGGGCGGTCGTAGCGGAGGGCGAGCCCGACACAGCGCAGGCCGACGACGTTCTCGCCGTCGTCGGTCGCGTAGCCGCGGGCGCGGATCGCGGCGAGTTCGGCGAACAGCGCGGCGCGGTCGGTGATGGTGGCGTCGGTCAGGGCGGGCAGCGGATCCGGGAGCAGGGCGTCGACCTCGGCGTCGGTGCGCTCGGCGAGCAGGGCCTTGCCGAGGCTGGTGCTGTGCGCGGGGAGCCGTCGGCCGACCCGGCTGAACGGCCGCAGGTAGTGGCGTGACTCGCGGGTGGCCAGGTAGACGACGTCGGCGCCGTCGAGCCGGGCGACGTGCAGCGTCTCGCCCAGCTTCTCGGCGAGCGTGTCCAGGTGCGGCGACACCAGGGCGAGCCGCGGGTCGGCGTCGATGTAACCGGTTCCGGCGAGCAGCGCGCGGATGCCGATGGTGTACAGCGAACCGGTGGTGTCGGTGCGGACCCAGCCGCGGCCGACGAGGGTCTGCAGCAGGGCGTACAGGCTGCTGCGCGGCACCTCCATGCGGTCGGCGAGCCGGCGCAGGGTGAGCGGGCCGTCGGAGGTACCGAGGATCTCCAGCAGCTCGACCGTGCGTGCCGCCGACTTGACCTCCCGAACGCCGCCCGACTCCGCCATGCGGACCCTCCTCCCGATCGGTGGACATCCCGGGCACCTCGGCCCGCCGCGCGCCGCCGGACGCCCAGGTGGCCGGACGCGGTCGGCGGCGCTGCTTGGATGCTATCCACAGCGGGCCGCTGTCCGTGCTGTCCGGATTCGCGGCATATCGAATCTATGACATAAAGGCGGATGGTTGCGGACGGCTAAGACGATCACCGCCAAGCCCCGCTCGGAGTGCCCACCCGGCCCCGAACCGCTGCGTGACGGCGACGACGGTGGCGGGGGTGGCCACGGCCTCCGCCTCGGCCGTCCGGGGGGAAGCAGCGGTCGTACCGCCGCCCCACGGGAACGTCGGCGTAGCCGAACGACAGAAAGAGCCACACCTCGTTCCGGCCGCGCGGGGGAAGACGGCCGCCCCGGCTCGCGAGAGCTCAGGGGCCGGCCCGGCTCTCGACCAGCAGGACCCGCTCCCGCAACGGAAAGTGCCGGCCTCGGCCCGCGCCGTGCCGCCTCACCCGGCTCAGCGGCGCCCGCCGACCAGGCCCGGCCCGGCCTCGGCCGGCGCCGCCGGCCGCACCCCGCCCGGCGGAACGACCGGCAGGCCGGCGGGGGCGCCGCGTTCGATGAGGCGGAGCAGGGCGTCGGTGTCCAGATGGCCGGCCACCAGGTCGCCCAGTGCGTCGAGGCGAGCGGACCGCTCGGCGGCGAAGTCGGTGTCGGGGGCGGGGGTGAAGTCGCGCCCGGCGTGGGCGGCGACGTCGGCGAGGAACGCGCGGCGGAACGCGTCGTTCTCCAGCGCGCCGTGCCACGTGGTGCCCCACACCGCGCCGACGTGGTGGCCGTCCAGGAAGGCGACGCCCGCGGCCCCGTCGTCGCGCGTGGTGATGCCGTGGTGGATCTCGTAACCGGCCACCGGATGCCCATAGGCGGTGCCGCTCGGGCGCCCCAGCGTCTTCTCCGGCGCGAACGCGACCCGGGTGGGCAGCAGCCCCATACCCGGCACCCGGCCCGCGCCGGACTCGACGTCGTCGTGGATCTCGCGGGCCAGCATCTGGTACCCGCCGCAGATGCCCAGCACCGGCCGCCCCGCGGCGGCCCGCCGCGCCACCGCGTCGGCGAGGCCGCGCTCCCGCAGCCAGGCGAGGTCGGCGACCGTCGCCTTGCTGCCGGGCAGGATGACCAGGTCGGCGTCGTCGAGCTCATGGGCGTGCGTCACGAACCGCACGTCGACACCCGGCTCGACGCCCAGCGCGTCCACGTCGGTGAAGTTGCTGATCCGCGGCAGCCGGACCACCGCCACACGCAGGCTCTGCGCGCCCGTCGGCGGCCGGGCGGGGCCGCGGTCGGCCGCCAGGCCGAGCGAGTCCTCGACGTCGATCCACCGGCCGTCCAGCCACGGCAGCACACCGTAGACGGGGCGGCCGGTCAGGTCGCGGAGCATGTCCAGCCCGGGCGCGAGCAGTTCGGGCGCCCCGCGGAACTTGTTGATGACGAACCCCGCCACCAGCGCCTGGTCGGCGGGCTCCAGGAGCGCGAGCGTGCCGTGCAGTGCGGCGAACACGCCGCCACGGTCGATGTCGCCGACGAGCAGGACCGGCAGGCCGGCGGCACGGGCCAGCCCCATGTTCGCGATGTCGCCGGCCCGCAGGTTGATCTCGGCGGGGCTGCCGGCGCCCTCGCAGACCACCACGTCGTACGCGGCGCGCAGTTCGGCGAGGCTGTCGAGGGCGACCTCGCGAAGCGCCTCCCGGTAGCCGCGGTAACCGACGGCGTCCGCCTCCCCGATCGGGCGCCCGCGCACCACGACCTGGCTGCGGCGGTCGCTGCCCGGCTTGAGGAGGATCGGATTCATCGCCGCGCTGGGTTCGATGCCGCACGCGGCGGCCTGCATGGCCTGCGCCCGGCCGATCTCGGCGCCGTCCGGGGTGACCGCCGAGTTCAGCGACATGTTCTGCGCCTTGAAGGGCGCGACTCTGACCCCCTGACGGGCCAGCCAGCGGCAGATCCCCGCCGTGACGACGCTCTTGCCCGCGTCGGAGGTGGTGCCGGCGACCAGCAGCGCGCCGCCCGCCGTCCGTTCACCATCGCGCGGGCCGTCCGCGCCGTGTGCTGCGCGCATGGACCGAAGCCCCTCTCGTGATGTGCTGCCGCGCCGGCCGCCCCGCTGCCCGGAAACGGGGGAGCGGGAGCGGCTCAACGATAGCGGGCCCGCGCGGCGGCGGCCCGGCCGCGAGCAGGGCGGACCCGCGCGCCGCGGGCGAGCGCGAGGCTTCCGGCCGCCGCGAGCAGCGCCGCGGTCGCGTGCACAGCCCGCGACAGCCGCACCGCGCGCCGGATGTCATGGGCACCGGGTGCGCGGCCGGTGCCGAGCCGCGGGCGGTGCTCGACGCGGTTCCCGTAGACGTTGGTGCCGCCGAGCCGCACATCGAGGGCCCCCGCGAAGGCGGCCTCGGCCTGGCCGGCGTTCGGGCTCGGATGCCGATGGCCGTAACGCCGGACGGCCCGCCACGCGCGCGACGGGCTGCCCCCGACGAGGGGCGCGGCAGCGGCGGCGATCGCGGCGGTCAGCCGGGCGGGCGCCCAGTTGGCGACGTCGTCCAGCCGGGCGGCGGCCCAGCCGAACCGCGCGTGCCGCGGCGAACGGTGGCCGACCATCGCGTCGAGCGTGTTGACGGCGCGATAGCCGAGCAGACCCGGGAGCCCGAGCAACGCGCCCCACACCAGGGGAGCGACGACGGCGTCCGAGGTGTTCTCGGCGACGGACTCGACGGTGGCGCGCGCGATGCCCGCCTCGTCGAGCGCGGCGGGGTCGCGTCCGCACAGGTGCGGCAGCCGGTGGCGCGCCGCGGCGGTGTCGCCCGACTCCAGCGCGTCGGCGATCAGGTCCGCCTCGCGGCCGAGCATGGCGCCGCCGACCACGGTCCAGGTCGCCGCACCGGTCAGCGCCGCCCGCTGCCAGGGGCGGGCGCGGTGCTGCAGGGCGGCACCGGCGAGCATGACGGGGAGGACGGCGCACACGACGTACCCCGTCCCCCGGAGCCGGGAGGGTGCGTGCATCCGCCGCTCCAGCGCTCCCGCGGCCCGTCCGAACAGGGCGACCGGGTGGCCGCGCTCGGGGTCGGGGAGCACGTGGTCGAGCACCGCTCCCGCGAGCAGCCCGAGAGCGGCCGGCCAGGCGGGAGCGGGACGGGTCGGTGTCACGGCCCAACCGTAGCGCCGCCGGTCACCGAACCCGCAGTAAGACGCCAAATCTGGGCAAGACGCAGCATGCTTCGTTGATCCGGGCGAGGGGCCGGTCCTATACCTGTTCCACCCGGCGGCCGGTTCGGCCGACCGCCGAAGGAAGGGGGTGGTGTCGATGTTGCTCGCCGTGGTCCTCCTGGCCCTCGGACAGTGGTGGACGTGGTAATCGCCGTTCCGTCGCACCCACGGCGTCGTCCTCGGGCGGACCGTGTCCGGACCCGGCCACCGCGTCGGCGGTCCCGGGCGTTCTCCATTCACCGGCCGGGCCCTGCGCCGCCCGCGCTTGCGAGCGCCGATCGCCGCTGTCACGGCGCATACGGTGGTGCGGCCGTGCCCGGGGCGGCACCGAACGTGTTCCGCGCTCGCCCGCGTGGCAGCGAGCGGCGTTCGTGTTTCGCGTGATACTGCGCGAACATGGTGATCGTGCCGCGAGAGCGCGTGATGGTTTCGGGTGATCTGTCGCGGGACGCGCGATCGGCGGACCGCGGTCCTGGTGCCGCCGCCGAGAGCGGACATCGGTCTCCCCGCAGGTCAGTGAGTCCCACGGATCCTGTACTGACACACCGATGTGCAAACCCGGTAAAATCGTCCCGGACTGGTAAAGTGCCTGGTCTGTAACGACCAAGCCAGGCGCCCGTAGCTCAGTGGATAGAGCACCGGACTTCTAATCCGACGGTCGCAGGTTCGAATCCTGCCGGGCGCGCCCTGCTTGACCTGCGCATTCCGGTCGGTGGCGCTCGACGGGATCCGGTAGGGAGCGGGTCCCCGTCTCATCAGTGCACGAGTGCCGCGGCGAGTTCAGCCGGAACGGTGTCCGCGTGCGCCGCCCCGTGACTTCGGGCGCGGCCCCGTGCGGGCGCCGGGGCCGCGCGGTGTGCTACTGGACGGAGACGCTGGCGCCGGCGACCGTGGTCTGGCCTGGTTCGACGAACCCGCGAATCGGTCCTCCGCATCCGGGCAGGCCGTGGACGATGACGACCTGGTTCGTCCGGTTCTCGATCCGCAGCGGTCGCGGCTCGGAGTCGTAGCAGCCCTGGGGGTTGGCGATCGCACGGCCGTTGAGGATGAGTGTGCCACTGGCCGCCTGAGCGGGGCCCGCGGCGGTCAGGGCGAGGCCGACGGCGGCGAGGAACACGGCGAAACGCTCCATAGCGCTCCCATTACCTACGGTTACGGATTGACGGGGTTCATTGCACCTCCCCGGCCGGCCGCCGACAACCCCGACCACGTCGCCTACGCCCGTTGCGACCTGGCCGTATATTGAGATCACCCGAAAGATCCCCCGGTCGGCGACAGGAATCCACGGCGGATGCGGACGTCACCCCGCGTCGAGGGCGGTCACCAGGGCGTCCAGGCACTCCTCCCAGCCACGGGAGTAACTTTCCGCGTTCGTGGCATCGGCGAAGACGTGGGTGAAGACCAGCAGGCACCCCTGGGCGTCGGGGTGGAGTTCGATGCGGGCGTGGTCATTGAAGGCGCGGCCCCGGCCCTCGGGGTCGTGCTCGTCGAAGGCGAAGAGGCGGGGCGGTTCGAAGTCGGTGATCTCGCCGGTGATGACGCCGTCCGCTCCGTCGTCGAAGACGAGTCGGCCGCCGGGGCGGGGATCCAGTTCGGTGACCCGGAGGGGGTACCACTGCCCGAGTTCGGCGGGGTCGGTGACGGCTCGCCAGACCCGCTCCGGGGGATGCGGGAGACGCCGTTCGAAGCGCAGGGCGGGGCGGCCGTCGATGGTGTGGATGGTCATGAGGTGTTCCCCTCGGTCGTCGGTGGTTCGGGATCGGTGGTGTCCGGCGTGGCGGCCAGGTGCCGTTCGAGGGCGTCCAGGCGGTCGTTCCACAGCCTGCGGTAGGGGGCCAGCCAGGCGTCCAGGTCGGCCAGGGGCTCCGTGCGCAGTTCGTAGCGGCGCTGCTGGGCGTCGGGGTGGGCCGTGACCAGGCCGGCCTCCCGCAGGACCCGCAGGTGCTTGGAGACCCGCGGCTGGCTGATGGCGAGTTCCTCGACGAGTTCGCCGACGTATCGCGGGTGGTCGCGGAGCAGGTCGAGGATGCGCAGCCGGGTCGGGTCGCTCAGTGCCTGGAAGGCGGCGGCGGGTGGGGCGGACACGCAAGTGAATATAGCCGAACGGTTATATACTGGCAAGGGTATATAAACGAGAAATGCTGGCGGCCTGTTCGCGCGAGCGTGCCGTCAGGGGGAGCGGGAAAACCGGGGAACGCACTGGATTTCCGGCTACGCAGCGCGTACAGTCGGTAACCGTCAGCGGTCGAAGGATCGTGGGGCCGTGGTCCGGAGGTACGCCGGTCCGCGGGAGCACCAGCGTCGCCAGCCCACCAGGTGAGTGCACCGCCGTTCGTCCCGGCCATCCGGCTGTGGGCGTCCTCGTTCTGTCGCGATCCGCACAGGAGGCTCCGGTGAGCAGCACCGCCCTGTCCGAAACTCCGTCCACCCCTGCGACCACGGCTCCGGCCGCCGACGGCCGGCGGCATGACGTCGTCCTCTCGCTCGACCCACGCACCCACGCCGAGCTCCAGCGCGCCGCCGGCGGCCAGGGGGTGCAGTGTTACCTGCGCGTCCTGGCGGGGCGCCATGCCCGCTGGCTGGAGACGCGCGAATGGCTGTTCCAGCTCGAAGCGGCCTATGGCAAGCTGCCGCCCGAGGCGCTGGAGAGCCTGCACCGCCGGATGCTCGGTCTGGGGCGCACGCCGCCGGACGGTGCGCGCTCGCTGACCATCACGTTGGACGCCGAGGAGGCGGCCGCCCTCGCCGAGCGGGCGGGGGACCAGCCGCTGGCACCCTACGCCCGTCACGTGCTGATCGACCATCTCACCGGCGATGCCGGGCGGGACCCGGCCGGGGCGGCCGGGCCGGAGTAGCCGCGCGGCCGCGGCGGCCCGAGCCGGGTGCGGGACCGCGTTCCCCTCCGTGGCCCCGCATCCGCCGGCCGGGCGCCGGCGCGGTCAGTCGCCGGCCAGCAGCGAGTCGCCCTCCTCGATGAACCCCTCCTCCACCATCCAGTCGCGCGCCACGAACACCGGGTCCTGCCCTTCCTCGTCCACCCTGGCGTTCAGCCGCATGATGGTCTCGTTGTCCAGCCGTTCGGCGATCGGCGCGAAGATCTCGGTGAGCTGCGGGTACCGGTCCGCGAACTCCTGCCGGACGTTCACCGCCGGGTTGTAGATCGGGAACGCCTGGCGGTCGTCCTCCAGCATGGTGAGACCGAGCGCGTCGATCCGGCCGTCGGTGGAGTAGGCCGAGCCCAGCGTGCACGAGCCGCGGTCGACGGCCGAGTACACCACGCCGGACGTCATGACGTCGCCGCTGGACGGGAACTCCGCCTCGGTCAGGTCGTAGTCGTCCCGCAGTGACGCCAGCCCGTCGTCGCGGTTGAAGAACTCGGTGTCCATGCACAGCGACCGTTCGGCGTACGGGATGTTCTCGATGTCGGAGACGCCGGCCAGGTCGTAGCGCTCGGCGGTCTCGGGGGTCACCACGATCGCGTAGGTGTTGTCCAGCGGCGCCGGCGGGTCCAGCCAGACCATGCCGTTGCGCTCCAGATCGAGGTCCCTGATTCGCTCGTACTGCTCCCGTGGGTCCTTCAGCACCTCCTCCTGCCCCTCGTAGATCAGCCACGCGGTGCCGGTGTACTCCCACATCAGGTCGCTCTCGCCGGCGAGCATGGCGCGCCGGGCGTTGTCGCTGCCCTGGATGTTGGTGCGGTCGACCACGTCGAAACCGGCGGCGTCGAGCGCCAGCACCGCGATCTTGCCGAGGATCAGCTGCTCGGTGAGCTCCTTGGAGGCCACCCGGACCGCCACGCCTTCCAGCTCCGGGTAGTACCGGATCGAGCCGGGCTGCACGTCGGGGATGTACTGGGAGGCGGCCTGCAGGCCGCAGCCGCCGGTCAGGGTGGCGACACCGAGGGCGGCGGCGAGTAGCCGGGTGCCGCGCGCGTGCGCGCTCATGACAGTCCCTTCGGTCGCAGTGCGGCGGTCACGACTCCGGCGATCCAGTCGACGAGCAGCGCGAGCAGCGCGATGAGCAGCGACCCGACCACCAGCGTGGCGACCCGGCTGGTGTTGACCCCGGACACCACGAGTTCGCCCAGGCCGCCGCCGCTGATGAAGGCGGCGAGCCCGGCGACCCCCACGTTGTGCACCAGGGTGGTGCGCACGCCGGCGAGGATCACCGGGACCGCGAGGGGCAGTTCCACCCGCAGCAGCGTCCGCCACGCCGACATGCCGATTCCGCGGGCGGCCTCGACCAGCGCCGGGTCGACCTGCTGCAGGCCGACCATCGTGTTGCGCAAGGCGGGCAGCATGCCATAGAGCACCAGGGCGGCCACCGCGGGCCAGAAGCCGATGCCGGCCGCGATCGCCAGCAGCACTATCACGCCCACCGGCGGGGCCGACTGACCGATGTTGGCCACCGCCAGCACTCCCGGCGTCGACCACCGCATCCACCGGCGACTGGTGAGCACCCCCAGCGGGACGGCGATCGCGAGCACCAGGACGGTGGACACCGCGGTCAGCCCGATGTGCTCCCACGTCTTGACCGCGATGTGCGGCAGATTGAGGGATCGCGCCTCCGTCGAGTCGAGGTCGGCGGTCTGGGTGTAGGCCACCACGGCCAGGCCGATGAGCAGGATGCAGGCGGGGGTGAGCAGCGCCCGCCGGCCGGCTCCGAGCGGTGCCGCGGCCGGTTCGCCGCCGGTGCGCGCCGCGGGCGCGTCGACCGCGCTCATCGGGCGTCCGCCCGGTCCGGCCCGTCGGCCTCGCCCGCGGCGGCCAGCGCCACCGAGTCCGCCGACGGCGCGCCGGTGTCCGGCGCGGGAGGCGTTCCGGCCGCCGTCGTGCGCCCGGGCCGGGGTGGCCGTCGCCGCTCTCTGACCTCCTGCACCGCCTGCCGTACGGTCGTCAGCGTCACGGCGCCCACGTAGCCGCCGTGGGCTCCGGCCACGGGGACCACCTCCCGGTCGGCGTTGAGCAGCGCCTCGACCGCCTCCTGGAGTGTCGACCCCGCGGAGAGCACGGTGTCGATCCGGCCGTCCGGACCGGGCGGAAGCGCGCCGACCGGGCCGGAGCCGCCGTCCAGGTCCGCGCGGCCCACCCAGCGGATCGGGCGGTCGTTCTCGTCCAGCACGATGGCCCACTCGGCCCCGGCGTCGCGCAGCCGGTGCCGCAGGCCGGCGACGTCGTCGCCGGTTCCGGCGCGGACCTGGTCGTCCAGGACGACGTCACGGACCCGGGTCAGCCCGAGGAGCTTCATGGCGGACCTCCCGCCGAGGAACTGCTCGACGTGGGCGTCGGCCGGATCGGCGAGGATCTCCTCGGGGGTCCCGTACTGCACGATCCGCGATCCGGCGCCGAGAATGGCGATGCGGTCGCCCAGCCGTAGCGCCTCGTCCACGTCATGGGTGACGAACACGATGGTCTTGGACAGCTCGCCTTGCAGCCGCAGCAGTTCCTCCTGCAGGTTCTCGCGGGTGATGGGGTCGAGCGCGCCGAACGGCTCGTCCATGAGCAGCACCGGCGGGTCGGCGGCGAGCGCCCGCGCGACGCCGACCCGCTGCTGCTGGCCGCCGGAGAGCTGACGAGGGTAGCGGTCGCGGTACTCGCCGGGGGCGAGCCCGACGAGGTCCAGCAGTTCATCGACCCGCCGGGCGGTGCGCCGCCGGTCCCAGCCGAGCATCATCGGCACCTGCGCGATGTTGCCGGCCACCGTCATGTGCGGGAACAGCCCGGCCTGCTGGATCACGTAGCCGATGTGCCGGCGCAGCTCGTCCGGCTGCTGGGCGCGGGCGTCCAGCCCGCCGATCAGGATGCGGCCGGAGGTGGGCTCGATCAGCCGGTTGATCATGCGCATGGTCGTGGTCTTGCCGCAGCCGGACGCCCCGAGCAGGACGACGATCTCGCCGGCCGGGATGGTCATGGTGAGGTCGTCGACGGCGGGGGCGGCGGAGCCGAACCGCTTGGTCACCCCGATCAGTTCGATCGGGACACCGGCCGTCCCGCCTCCGTCCGCCGCGAGTGCGGCCAGGGACTGTGGGTGGTCAGTGGTCTCAGGCATGACTGCGGATCCCCCGTGAGGTGGTCAGCTTGCCGATCAGGACGAAGAGGGCGTCGAACAGCAGGGCCATGAGCACGATGCCCAGCGTCCCGACGAGCGTGGCGTTGAGGGCGTTCGCGGCGCCGATGCGGGCGAGCCCGGAGAAGATCTGGTCGCCCAGTCCCGGGCCGGAGACGAACGCGGCGATGGCGCCGATGCCCATGGCCAGCTGGGTGGCCACCCGCAGCCCGGTGAGGATGACCGGCCAGGCGAGGGGCAGGCGGACGCGGACCAGTACCCGCGATCGGCTCATGCCGATGCCGCGCGCCGCCTCCACGAGCGCGGGGTCCACGCCGTTGAGGCCGACGATGGTGTTGCGCAGGATGGGCAGCAGCGCGTACAGGACGATCGCCGTGACGCTCGGCGCCACTCCGAGTCCGAGTGGGGCGATGAGCAGGCCCAGCATGGCGAGCGAGGGGACGGTGAACAGGACGCTGGTCGCGCCGGTGGCGAGCGCCGCCGCCCGTGCGTCGCGGTGCACGAGGATGCCCAGCCCGATGCCGAGCAGCGCGGCGACCAGGACGCACTGGGCGACCATGCTCGCGTGCTGGACGGCCTGGAAGACCAGCATGTCGAAGCGGCTGGCGATGTACTCCGGAAGCGTCACGGTGTGGCCGCCTCCCGGGGCCGCACGGACTTCGGAGCTGCGGTTTTGGTCATGCGCCGCTTCCTTACCGGTGCGCGGGCGCGTACGCGCATCCCGGGATAAGGGTGACGCTTTTGTTACTAAAGGGGGCGTGCTGTCCGGTTCGCGGTGGCATGGCCGAACCCGGCGCGGCCGGAGGTGCACGCGGTTCGCCCCGGGGCGGGTCATGGCCGGGGCGGACTCCCGCGGAGGGGGGCGGCACGGGGCCGCTCCGCGGAGTCCTGCCGCCCCTCGGCGCGGGGAGGACGGGCGCCGCAGGTCGCGCCGTCCGGTCTCAGGGCGGTCGGGCGGCGCACCGCGTCGCGGCGACGCGCGCCCCCCGGCTCACGCGCCGGCGGCCACCGACCGGATGTAGTTGAAGTTCTGGTGCACCTGGTTGACCTGCGCCTGGCTGTGCACCGGGATCTGTGTCACGTGGTAGTGCTGCCCGCTGCGCACCGCCACCTGCACGGTGCCGGAGACCCGGGTCTCCTTGACGAGCAGGAAGAACAGGCTGAACACACAGATGAACAGGAAGCCGAGCAGGGCGAGCAGCAGCGCCCAGGTCGGCATCTTCTGCTCGCTCTGCACCAGGTTGTTGATCGTCCAGGTGCTGCCGCGGAGCGGGAACGTCCCGCCCGGCGTGATGATCTGCGTCTGCGTCACGGTGATGTCGCCGATGGTGGTCAGCGTCGGATCGCCGCCGGGCGGGGTGGTCTGGTACCCGGGAGGCGCCTGCCAGCCGCCGGTCTGCGGGGTCTGGTTGTAGGGCACCAGCCCGCCGGAGGGATGGCCGCCGGAGGGATGGCCGGAGGCGAAGGGGTCGCCACCGGTCTGGTGGTGCGGATCGCCTGATCCCATGGGCGGCTCGGGGTAATGGGTCATGGCTACGAATTCTCGCAAAGGTTTCCGGCGGCAGAGTCGCTTCCGGGTAACAGAATGCCGTCAGGCCGTGCCCGGCCAGACGGCCCGACGGCCCGGAACACGCCGTCCCGGTGGCGCGGAACCGCCGGTCACCCGGCCCGGCGCCGGCGCAGCAGGGCCGTCGCCGCGCGGATCGCCGGCGGGTCGGCACCGCGCAGCAGCACATCACCCATCCAGGCGGCGACCTGCCGCAGATCCTCCTCGGTCAGGCCGCGCCTCGTCACTTCTTGGGTGCCGATCCGCAGGCCCGAGTCAGGCTCGGCCGTCGCGGCGCCCGCCAGGCCGGCGGCCGACAGGTACACGCCCGCCTCGGCGAGCCGCCGTGCCGCCGCGCGCCCGCCGCCCAGCGGGCGGGCGTCCACCACGATGTGGTGCGACCGGGTGAAGCCACGGTCCGCCGCCAGAACCTGGAAACCCTGCTCGTGCAGCGCCGCCGCGAGCGCACGGGCGTTGGCCAGGCAGCGATCGGCGTAGGACCGCCCGTTCTCCAGCGCCTCGGCGGCGGCGATCGCCAGAGGGGCCAGCCGGGACGGGTCGAAGTTGGCGGTGAGGGTCGGATACACGGCCGCCGAGACCCGTTCGGCGAGCGCCGGATCGTTGGTGCAGATCACGGCGCCGGGCGGCCCGCCGAACGACTTGTAGGTGGAGCCGTCGAAGATGTCGGCGCCCTCGGCCAGCGGGTCCTGGAACCGCCCACCGGCGATCAGTCCCGCCATGTGCGAACCGTCGTACAGCACGAGGGCCCCGGCGTCGTGCGCGGCGGCGGCGATGTCGGACAGCCGGTGCGGGAAGAGCATCACGCTCGCGCCGACCACGACGAGCCGGGGTCGGTGCCGGTCGAGGAAGGCCGGGAGCGCCGCGACATCGACGTCGAAGTCGTCCGGTGCGTAGGGCAGATCGACCACGTTGAGGCCGCGCACGCCGGGCGCGCCGGGCGCCCGGTGGCTCATGTGACCCGCCGCCGCGGGGGACAGCGCGGCGATCGTGTCCCCGGGCTCGGTGAAGGCCGTGTAGACCGCCAGATTGGCGAAGGTCGCGCTCTGGATGCGCACCTCGGCGTAACGGGCCCGGAACGCCTGGGCCGTCAGGCGCTGGGCGAGGGTCTCGATGACCTCCAGGTGCTCCAGCCCCGTCTGCCGCTTCTCGCCCGGCCAGCCCATGCTCGGCCGTCCACCGAGCGCGGCGCTGTGCACCGCGGCGGCGCGCGGGCTCATGGCGTTCGTGCCCGCGTACAGCATGATCCCGGTGTCGTCCACGGCGTGCCGGTGCCCCGCCAGCCGCTCCCACACCATCGCCTCGACGGCGTCGACCGAGAAGCCGGTGAAACCCGACTCGATCTCGGCCAGCCGGGCCTGGATGTGGGGTGCCGCCCATGGGACGAGTGGATCCGCCATGGTGTCGCCTGCTCTCTGCGTGGGTGCCGGTGGCGCACGGCGTGCACCGTGCCGCGTCGCCGCGCCCTGATCACGTGGCGACCTGTCCCGTTATACCGATCTTCGTCCCTCTTGTTAACCACGATGCGGAAGTTAATTTCCTCGAAGAGGAAAGCTGTGGCGGTCTGGAACAGTGCGATCCCCACCGCCCCGCCCAGCGGGTGGCGGAGGCGCGCCGGGCGCCCGCGAGCAGGGCGACGGCGATGGCGGCGGGCAGCGAACCCAGGCTGACCGCGAGCAGCAGAGTGTGGTCGGCGGTGCGACCGGGTTCGCCGCTCGCTTCGCCGCTGGACAGGGCGAGGAGCAGCAGCGCGAGCGGCATCGCGCCCAGTGCCAGGCGCTCGCCCGGGGTGATCGGTTCGCCGGACGGCAGGGCCGCCACCAGCAGGCCGGTCGCGACGCCGCCCGCGAACGCGGGCTGGACCACCGACACCGGCGCCGGACCCAGCGACACGATCAGGCCCACGCCGCCACTCGCGGCGAGGACGCGACCGCCTGGCGACGTGGTCCGTGCCCGCCCGCGGTCGGTCCGGAGAGGCCGCTCTGCCAGGATGGGACCCGGCGACCGAAGGAACACGGTGCGAATCCGTGGCTGTCCCGCAACTGTCAGGGAGGAGCCCGCCTCACCAGGGGCCACTGCCGCGCGAGCGGTGGGAAGGCCGGGGCGGGTGGCGAGACCCGAGCCAGGAGACTTCGCGGCGCCGCGCACGTTCCGTCCCGGGGCGAGGACCCCGACAGGGAGTGAGGACCAGGCATGGCCACGATCCTGCTGCTGTCCACCGCCGACACCGAGCTGCTCGCCGCCCACGCGGCCCGCGCCGGATACCGCACCGCCAACCCCGCCCGGACCGGCCCGGCCGACCTGCCCGCCCTGCTGGAGGGGGTGGACGTCGCCGTCCTCCGGCTCCTCGGCGGTCGCGAGGCATGGCCGCAGGGCCTCGACGCGCTCCGCGCCAGCGGCGTTCCCCTCGTCGCCCTGGGCGGCGAGACGACCCCGGACGCCGAGCTCGTGCGGCTGTCCACGGTGCCGTCCGGGGTCGCCGCCGACGCGCACGGCTACCTGCGCGAGGGCGGCGTGGCGAACCTGCGTGAGCTCGCGCGGTTCCTCTCCGACACGGTGCTGCTCACCGGCGAGGGCTTCGAGCCGCCGCGGCCCATGCCGGAGTACGGGGTGCACGGTGCACCGGCCGCGCACCCCGGCCGGCCCACCGTCGCCGTGGTCTTCTACCGCGCCCACGAGCTGGCCGGCAACACCGCCTTCGTCGACACGCTGTGCGCCGCGATCGAGTCGGCCGGCGGCGCCCCACTGCCGATCTTCACCGGCTCGCTGCGCGGGGTGTCCCGCGATAGCCACCCGGGGCTGTTCGACCTGCTCGGCCGGGCCGACGCCGTCATCACCACGGTGCTCGCCGCCGGCGGTGCGGTGGCCGCCGACGCCAGCGGCGGCGGCGACGAGGACACCTGGGACGCCGGGGCGCTCGCCGCGCTGGACGTCCCCATCCTGCAGGGCCTCGTCCTGACCTCCGGCCGGGCGGCCTGGCTGGCCTCCGACGCCGCGCTCACCCCGATGGACGCCGGAATGCAGGTCGCCATCCCCGAGTTCGACGGCCGGCTCATCACCGTCCCGTTCTCCTTCAAGGAACCCGACCCCGCCACCGGCATCTCGGTGTACGCCGCCGACCCCGAACGGTGCGCCCGCCTGGCCGGCATCGCGGTGCGGCACGCCCGGCTGCGCGCCGTCCCGCCGGGCGAGCGCCGGCTCGCCGTGGTGCTCTCCTCCTACCCCACCAAGCACGCCCGGGTCGGCAACGCGGTCGGGCTGGACACCCCGGCCTCGGCCGTGCGGCTGTTCCGGCGGCTCGCCGCGCGCGGCTACGACCTGGGCGGCGACGACCGCCTCTGGCGCCCGCCCGCGGCCGGGGAGGACCGGCGCGAGGACGACGGCGATCCGCTCATCCACGCGCTGATCGCGGCCGGCGGCCACGACGTCGAGTGGCTCACCGAGGACCAGCTCGCCCAGGCCCCGGCGCGCGTGCCGCTGGAGGACTACCGCCGCTGGTTCGGCGCGCTGCCCGCGCCGCTGCGCGACGGCATCACCGAGCACTGGGGTGAGCCACCCGGGGAACTGTACGTCGATGAATCGTCCGGCCGCCCGGAGATCGTGCTGGCCGCCCTGCGCTTCGGCAATGTCGTGCTGATGATCCAGCCGCCCCGCGGCTTCGGCGAGAATCCCATCGCCATCTACCACGACCCCGATCTGCCGCCCTCCCACCACTACCTGGCCGCCTACCGGTGGCTGGAGACCCCGCGCGAGGCCGGCGGCTTCGGCGCGGACGCCGTGGTCCACCTCGGCAAGCACGGCACGCTGGAGTGGCTGCCCGGCAAGGGGCTGGGGCTGTCCGCGGAGGACGCGCCGGACGCCGTCCTGGGCGACCTGCCGCTCATATACCCGTTCATCGTCAATGATCCCGGCGAGGGAACCCAGGCCAAGCGCCGCGGCCACGCCACCGTCGTGGACCACCTCGTCCCGCCGATGGCGCGCGCCGACACCTACGGCGACATCGCCCGGCTGGAGCAACTGCTGGACGAGTACGCGCTGGTCAGCGACCTCGACCCCGACAAGGCGCCCACCCTGAGGGCTCAGATCTGGACGCTGATCAAGGCCGCGGAACTCCATCACGACCTGCACACCACCGAGATGCCGGGGGACGAGGAGTTCGACGAGTTCGTCCTGCACGTCGACGGCTACCTGTGCGAGATCAAGGACGTCCAGATCCGGGACGGCCTGCACGTCCTCGGTGTCGCGCCCGAGGGGGAGGCGCGGGTCAACCTGGTGCTCGCGGTGCTGCGCGCCGCTCAGGTGTGGGCCAACCAGGCGGGTGCGCTGCCCGGCCTGCGGGCGGCGATCGCCGCCCGATTCGGCCTGGACGAGCGGGCGCTGCTCGCCGAGCCCGGCGCTCCCGTCGCCGTGCCGGCGGCGCTCACCGAACTGGTCGAGGGCCCGGCCCGGACCGGTTCGGACGCCCTCGACCTCGTCGACACGCTGGCCCGCCGCGCGGTGGAGCGGATGGAGGCGCTGGGCTGGGTCGCGGACAAGGCCGGCACGGTGCTGGGGGAGGTGCTCGGCCGGCCGGCCCCGGACGCCGAGCGGGTGCTGGCGTTCGCCGCCGAGGAGGTGGTGCCCCGGCTCGCGGCGACCGGCGGGGAGGTCGAGGCCGTGCTGCACGCTCTGGACGGCGGCCATGTGCCGGCCGGGCCGTCCGGGTCGCCCACCCGTGGCCTGGTGAACGTGCTGCCGACCGGCCGCAACTTCTACTCGGTGGACCCCAAGGCCGTTCCGTCCCGCAACTCCTGGGAGGTCGGCCAGGCGCTCGCCGACTCCCTGGTGCGGCGCCACCTCGACGACACCGGCCGGTACCCGCGCTCGGTCGGGCTGACGGTGTGGGGCACCGCCGCCATGCGGACCCAGGGCGACGACGTCGCCGAGGTCCTCGCGCTGCTCGGGACCCGGCCGACCTGGGACGACGCCTCCCGCCGGGTCACCGGGTTCGAGATCGTGCCCGCCGCCGAACTGGGCCGGCCGCGCATCGACGTCACCCTGCGCGTCTCCGGCTTCTTCCGCGATGCGTTCCCGCACGTCATCGGCCTGCTGGACGACGCCATCACCGCCGTGGCCGAGCTGGACGAACCGCCGGAGGTCAACTACCCGCGCGCCCACGCGCTGGCCGACCACGCGGGGCACGGCGACTGGCGGCGCGCCACCACGCGCATCTTCGGCTCCAAGCCCGGCGCTTACGGCGCGGGCCTGCTCCCGCTCATCGACGCCCGCAACTGGCGAGACGACGCCGACCTCGCGGAGGTCTACGCGGTGTGGGGCGGCTACGCGTACGGCCGCGGCCTGGACGGCCGCGCGGCGCGCGCCGACATGGAGGCGTCCTTCCGCCGCATCGCGGTGGCCGCCAAGAACCAGGACACCCGCGAGCACGACATCGTGGACTCCGACGACTACTTCCAGTACCACGGCGGCATGGTCGCGATGGTCCGCCGCCTCACCGGTGCCGACCCCGCGGCCTACGTCGGCGACTCCGCCCTCCCCGACCAGGTGCGCACCCGCACTCTCGCCGAGGAGACCCGCCGGGTCTTCCGCGCCCGGGTGGTCAACCCCCGCTGGATCGCCGCCATGCGCCGGCACGGCTACAAGGGCGCCTTCGAACTGGCCGCCACGGTCGACTACCTGTTCGGCTACGACGCCACCGCCGGAGTCGTGGACGACTGGATGTACGCCAAACTGGCGGAGAGCTACGTCTTCGACCCGGAGAACCGCGCCTTCCTGGAGCGGTCCAACCCGTGGGCCCTGCGCGGCATCACCGAACGTCTGCTGGAGGCCGCCGACCGGCGGCTGTGGGAGCGGCCGGACGAGCGGACGCTGGACCGGCTGCGCGCGACCTATCTCCGGCTGGAGGGCGACCTGGAGGGCGAGGGCTGAGACCGGCGTGGTGCGCGGGTCCGCGCACCACGGCTCGTGGACGTAGCGTCAAGAACCCGGATACGCCGTGCCAACGACATTCCGTCCGTTTCCCGCGATCCTGCCGGTGAAAAGAGTCGGCCCAGCGCTTCTGGCACGGAAACGAGAACAGGATGAGTGCACGATTCTGGCGGAGTCTCACGGCGGTGGGACTGGCCGTGGTGGCGGCGGCCACCGGAGCCGTCGCGACCGCGGCCCCGGCCGGGGCCGCCGCCTACGGCGGACAGTGCGGTGCGGGGTACGAGTGGATCCAAAGCCGGTTCCTCGACGGCGGAACGGTCTACCTGACCTACAACGCCTCCAACGGCTACAACTGCGTCGTCACCATTCGTGACGACCCCGGCTCCGCCGTCTACATGAACGCGTTCGTCAAGCGGAGCACCGAGGACGCCTGGGTGCGCGATCCCGGCAACTACACGACCTACGCGGGCCCGGTGTACACCTACGCGCGATCGCAGTGCGTGGACTGGGGCGGCACCATCTACGGCGTCAGCAACCAGGTCGTCGTCACGCGGTCCGCGTGCGGCTGAGCGACCAGGGCTCTTCCCATCAGCGCTTTCAGCAAGGAGACAGCCATGTCCATGTGGCGGAACCTCACCGCGGCGAGCCTGGCCGCGACGGCGGTGGCGGCCGGAGCCGTCGCCATGGCCGCGCCCGCCTCCGCCGCCGTGTACGGCGGCCAGTGCGGCGCCGGCTACAGCGTCGTCGACAGCACCGGCATCCGTGACCTCGGCACCGTGTTCCTGACCTACAACCCGGGCAACGGCTCCAACTGCGCCGTGACCATCCGTAATGAGGACGCCCCGTCGGGGAGCGTCTCGGTGTACATCGGACCCTGCGGTGGTCCGGTCCGCACGGTGACCGTCAACGGGGGCAGGTCCGCCGGTCCGGTGTACGCCACCGTCTCCGGCCAGGAGATCAACTGGGGCGGCGCCATCGATGGTCCGGTGCGCCGGCTGCCGTGCGGTGTCAGCGGCGCCGCCACGGCCGCGTAACCGGTCCGCGCGGCTGGCCGCAACCGGCCATCCCGGTTGCGGCCGGCCCTGCCGCACGTGCCGGACGGGCGTCGCCGCCGCTACCAGCGGTCCCGCTCCGCGTCGTCGTCAAGGCGGACGGCCGGGCGGCGAGTACGGGTCAATGTGAAACTCTTTCGGAAATCCGGCCCCGCTGCGTAACCTGCCCACACCCCCGCGTGAACGAGGTGTGTGGACATGCTGCGACACCCCCGATGGCGCGCGGCCGTTGCGGCGGGAACGGCGGTCGTCTGCGTGACGACAGGGGTGGCCACGGCCGCCCCGGCCGCCGCCGAACCCGACGACGCCCTCGACGCCGGCCGGCTCATGGCCGCCGTCGAGGACTACTGCGGCGACGGCTGCCACGACATCCTCCCGCCCGGCCAGAACGGCAACGCCACCCTCATCGAGATCCTCGGCCACCAGCTCTTCGGCACCCGGCCCGAGCACTCCGACACCCAGCTGCCGCGCTACGACGGCCTGCTGCACGGCTACGACGACCTCACCGACGCCGGTATCGACGACCATTTCCTGGACGCCTCGTTCGGGGTGCCCGAGTCCGAGATCGGCACCCAGGAGCAGCCGCGCGACGACGTCACCATCATCCGCGACCGCGAACACGGCATCCCGCACATCTACGGCACCACGCGTTCCGGAACCATGTACGGGGCCGGCTACGCCGCCGCCCAGGACCGGCTGTTCCTGATGGACCTGCTCCGCAACCTCGGCCGCGGCCGGCTCACCCCCTTCGCCGGCGGCGCCGAGAGCAACCGGGCACTGGAGCAGAGCCTGTGGCGCGGCGCCCCCTACACCGAGGCGGACAAGCAGGCGCAGATCGACCGGGTCGCCGCGAGCGGCGAGCGCGGCGCGCAGGCGCTCGCCGACGTCGAGAGCTACCTCGACGGCGTCAACGCCTACATCGACCGCGCCGAGGACCGCCGCGACTACCCCGGCGAGTACGTGCTCACCGGCCACAAGGACGCCGTCACCCAGGCCGGCGAGATCGAGCACTTCAGCACCACCGACGTCGTCGGCATCGCGGCGATGGTCGGCCTGCTGTTCGGCGGCGGGGGCGGCGACGAGGTGCGCTCCGCGCTGGTCCGGGCCGGATTCTGGGACCGGTACGGCCCCGAGGAGGGCGAACGCGTCTGGCGCACCTGGCGCATGGAGAACGATCCGGAGGCCATCGTCACCGCCGAGGGCGAGTTCCCCTACGGCCAGACCCCCGGCGAACCGGTGGGCGAGGCCGCCCCCGACCCCGGCTCGGTGGTGCCCTACGACATCGTGCGGGACGCCACCGGAACGGCCGCCGGCGGCGACCAGGCCCCGCCCCGGTCCGGCGGCACCGAGGGCAGCGGCACCGGGACCGGCACGGTCGACGACCTGCCCGAGGCGGACCGCGACCGGCTCGCCGACCTCGCCGCGGACGGCGACCTCTCCGCCGCCGAGGGCGTGTTCAACGACGGACTGCTCCCGGGCGACCTCCTCGGCGGCCCGCCGAGCATGTCCAACGCCATCGTCGTCTCCGGCGAGCACACCGAGAGCGGCCACCCCATCTCCGTCTCCGGGCCGCAGACCGGCTACTACCTGCCGCAACTGCTGCTCGTCCAGGAACTGCAAGGCCCGGGCATCAGCGCACGCGGCGCCTCGTTCCCCGGCGTGAGCTTCTACGTGCAGATCGGCCGCGGCGCCGACTACGCCTGGAGCCCCACCTCCGCCGGCCAGGACATCACCGACACCTTCGCCGTGGAGCTGTGCGAGCCCGACGGCGGCACGCCCACCGTGGAGTCCCGGCACTACCGCGACGGCGCCGACTGCGTCGCGCTGGAGGAGCTGAGCGTCCACAACGAGTGGCGGCCCACCGTCGCCGACCAGACCCCCGCAGGCTCCTACACGCTCACCGCGCTGCGGTCCAAGTTCGGTCTCGTCGACGGTTTCGGGACCGTCGACGGCGTGCCGGTCGCCTTCGCCACCCGCCGCTCCACCTACCTGCGGGAGGTGGACTCCATCATCGGGTTCCAGAAGTTCAACGACCCCGGCGCGATCGGCTCGGCGGCCGACTTCCAGAACGCCGCCATGGACATCGGCTACGCCTTCAACTGGCACTACGTCGACGACGAGCAGACCGCCTTCGTCAACTCCGGCGCCAACCCGGTGCGCACCCCCGGCACCAACCCCAACCTGCCGATCCGCGCCGACTCCACCGCCGGGTGGGCCGGCTGGGACCCGGAGACCAACGGCGCCGAGTACACCCCGCTCGCCGAGCACCCGAACTCGCGCGGCGCCGACTACTACGTCAACTGGAACAACAAGCCCGCCGCCGGCTACACCTCCGGCTACGCCACCGGGTCGGTGCACCGCGGCGACCTGCTCGACGAACGGCTCCGCGCCCTCGTCTCCGCCGACGAGCCGGTGACCCCCGCCGCCGTCGTCCGCGCCATGCAGGAGGCCGCCACCGTCGACCTGCGCGGCGACCAGGTGCTGCCCGAACTGCTGCGCGTCCTGGACGCCGCCCCCGTTACCGACCCCGGCCTCGCCGCCGCCGTGGCGGAGCTGCGCGCCTGGCAGGAGGCGGGCGCGCCGCGCCGCGAGACCGGGCCGGGCAGCGGCGAGTACGCGCACGCCGACGCCATCCGGATCATGGACGCCTGGTGGCCGCTGCTGGTCCGCGCCCAGTTCGAACCGGGCCTCGGGCCCGACCTGTACGCGGCGCTGACCGGCGTCGCGCAGATCGACGAGTCGCCCTCCGGGCACATCGGCGGCGGCGACCCGGGCAGCGTCAACCAGGGGCAGACCCACAAGGGGTCGAGCTTCCAGTACGGCTGGTGGTCCTATGTCGACAAGGACCTGCGCACCGTCCTCGGCGACGAAGTCGCCGGCCCGCTCGGCGCCGCCTACTGCGGCGGTGGTGAACTCGACGCGTGCCGGACGGTGCTGCTCGACAGCCTCGCGGAGGCGGTGGCCACCCCGGCCGCCGAGGTCTACCCGGGCGATGCCGAGTGCGCGGCCGGCGACCAGGTGTGCGCCGACTCGATCGTGCACGCGCCGCTGGGCGGGATCACCGTGGATCGCCTGCCCTGGCAGAACCGGCCCACCTACCAGGCCGTCCACGAGTTCCACGACGGCCGGGGGTGACCGGCCGGCCGCCGCATGACGGGGCGGAGCGGACCGCCTGCGGGCGCCGCTTCGCCCTCCCCGCCGGTGATCCGGGTCCACGATCGCGTGCTGTTCGTCACATCGCCGGGTACTTTTAGGAATACCCGCCACAGGACGGGAGGGCGGTCGATATGCCGTTGTGGATTCTCTGGATGGTCGCGGCGGTGGCGCTGGGTGTCGCGGAGATCTTCACCCTGACGTTGTCCCTGGGCCTGCTCGCCGTCGCCGCGCTGGTCGCGGGCGTCACGGGCGCCGTGGGCGGCGACGTCGTGTTCCAGGCCCTCGCCTTCGTCGTCACCTCAGCCGCCGGGCTGCTGGTGGTGCGGCCGATCGCGCACCGCCACCTGCGCCAGCCGCCACCGTTACGTTCCGGAACCGCGGCCCTCGTCGGCCGGTCGGCCGTGGTCGTCGAGGAGATCAGCGGGGAACGGGGCCGGATCAGGCTGTCCGGCGAGGAGTGGACCGCCCGCTCCTTCGATGAGAACCAGGTGATCCCGGCCGGGGCCCGTGTCGACGTGATGGAGATCCAGGGCGCCACCGCGGTGGTGTACCCGCACGAGTCGCTGCCGTGACCGTGCCCCGGCCGGCGACCAGGTACCGATGACAAGGCAGGCGAGAGATGCTCGGGTTTGAAGTCGTGTTCTTCGTCCTCGCGATCATCGTGATCGTCGCGGTCATGTCCATGGTGCGGATCGTCCCGCAGGCCCGCGCCTACAACATCGAACGGTTCGGGCGGTTCCTGCGCACCCTGCAGCCCGGCCTGAACTTCATCATCCCGGGCGTGGACCGGGTCAACACCAAGTTCGACCTGCGGGAGCAGGTGTTCTCCTCGCGGCCGCAGCCGGTGATCACCGAGGACAACCTCGTGGTGAACATCGACACCGTGCTGTACTACCAGATCACCGACCCGCGGGCGGCGGCGTACGAGGTGGCGAACTACCTGCAGGCCATCGACCAGCTCACCGTCACCACGCTGCGCAACGTCATCGGCGGCATGGATCTGGAGCGCACCCTCACCTCCCGCGAGGAGATCAACTCGCGGCTGCGCGGCGTCCTCGACGAGGCCACCGGCAAGTGGGGGATCCGGGTGAACCGGGTCGAGATCAAGGCCATCGACCCGCCGCCCACCATCAAGGAGGCCATGGAGAAGCAGATGCGCGCCGAGCGCGACAAGCGCGCGGCGATCCTGCACGCCGAGGGCGCACGGCAGTCCAAGATCCTCACCGCCGAGGGCGCCCGTCAGCAGGCGATCCTGGAGGCCCAGGGCCAGCAGCAGGCCGCCATCCTGCGCGCCGACGGCGAGGCCAAGGCCATCGAACGCGTCTTCCAGGCCGTGCACCGCAACAACGCCGACCCCAAGCTGCTGGCGTACAAGTACCTGGAGACGCTGCCGTCCCTGGCCAACGGCGAGGGCAACACCTTCTGGGTGATCCCCGGCGAGCTGACGCACGCGCTGCAGAACGTCACCGACGCGTTCGCAGGCAAGGCCGGTGCCGCAGCGCCGCGCGAGCGCGAGGGCGAGGAGGGGCAGCAGGAGGAGACCCGGCAGCTCACCTCCGGCGACGAACTGCTCAACCACGAGGCGACGCGCGCGGCCGACGAGGCCGCCGAACGCGCCGCCGAAGCGGTGGCCAGCGCCAAGGCCGAGGCGGAGGCGGCGGCCTCGCCCACCGGACTGCCAGGTCAGCGCCCGCAGTCCTGACGGCGCGACGAGGGCGCGGCGGCACGCGCCGCGCCCCCGCGCCGGGCAGGCCATGGCCCCGGGCGGTTCGCGTATCCGGTCGCGCTCGCCGTCTCGCTTTCCTGCACCGGCAACGCGGATCGGCGTTCGGTGGGTGGCGTTGCCGGTTGCGGACGCTCGGTGGCTCGCCGCCCGTATTTCTGGTCGCGCTCGCGGCCTCGCTTCCCTCCACCGGCAACGTGGATCGGCCTTCGGCGAGTGGCGTTGCCGGTTCCGGACGCTCGGTGGCTCGCCGCCCGTATTTCTGGTCGCGCTCGCCGTCTCGCTTTCCTGCACCGGCATCGTGGATCGGCCTTCGGCGGGTGGCGTTGCCGGTTCCGGACGCTCGGCGGCTCGCCGCTTCGTGTTGTTCCTGGTCGTCTTCCGCGCGCCGGGTGGGTCAGATCAGTACCAGCTTGCCGGTGGTCCGCCGGCTCGCCAGGTCCTCGTGGGCGCGGCCGGCGTCGGCCAGGTCGTAACGCCCGCCGATCCGCACGTCGAGTTCGCCCGCCGCGACCAGGCCGAGGACGTCGGACGCGCGGGACAGCAGCTCGGCGCGGTCGGCGATGTAGTGCGTCAGCATCGGCCGGGTCAGGTAGACCGAGCCGGCGGTGTTGAGCCGCTGCGGGTCCACCGGCGGCACCGCGCCGCTGGACTGGCCGAACAGCGCCAGCACGCCGCGCGGGCGCAGGCTGGCCAGGCTCGCGTCGAAGGTGTCGGCACCCACGCCGTCGTACACCGCCGCGACACCGGCGCCGCCGGTCAGCGACCGCACGGCCTCGGCGACGTCGGTCTCGGTGTAGCGGATGACCTCGTCGGCGCCCGCCTCGCGCGCCAGCCGCTCCTTCTCCGGTGTGGAGACCGTGCCGATGACCCGGCCACCGCGCAGCGCCGCCATCTGGGTGATCAGCAGGCCGGTACCGCCGGCCGCCGCGTGCACCAGGACCGTGTCGCCGGGCTGGACCGGGGCGGTCGAATGGGTGAGATAGTGCGCGGTCAGGCCCTGCAGCAGCACCGCCGCGGCCTGCTCACCGGTCACCCCGTCGGGGATCGGGACGGCCCGCTCGGCCGGGACGACGGCGCGGTCGGCGTAGCCGCCCGGCACCATGACCCAGCCGACCCGCTGGCCGACGTGCAGATCCGTGACGCCCTCGCCCACCGCGCTGATGCGGCCGGCCGCCTCGACGCCGGGCGTGTAGGGGAGCGGCACCGGGTAAGCGCCGCCGCGCTGGTAGATGTCGATGAAGTTGACCCCGCGCGCCTCGATGTCGACGAGGACCTCTCCCGGACCGGGCCGCGGGTCCGGCACCTCCGCCGGTTCCATGACCTCGGGTCCGCCCTGCTTCTCGATCACGATCGCGCGCATGGTGCTGCTCCTTCGGTTGTTCGTCGGTTCCCGCGGCGGGGATGTCCACCCGTCGCCCCGCACCCCGGCCGGCGTGCGGGGCGCGGCGGTCAGCTGGCGGCCGGGTCGGGCTCCGCACCGCCCAGTTCGTGGATGGCGAAGTTGTCGAAGAACACGAGCGCGTCCGCGCCACCGCCGCCGCCGCGCTGCACGGTGAAACCGGCCTGCCGGTTCTGCGGATCGCCCGGCAGCGGTTCGCCGTCCACGGCCTCCAGCACATGCCGGTCGTTCACCCACAGGTTGATGGTCATGTTCCCGGCGTCGGCGTCCAGCTCGCACGACATCGCGAGGTTGTTGACCGCGCCCTCGTCGGTGTCGAAGCCGGGGACGGTGTCGGAGGCCGCCAGCTGGGTCGCTCCGTTCTCGCCCGCGTCGCGGCGGATCTGCGCTCCGGTGCCGTCGAAGCGCACCAGCGCCTCGTAGCGGGTCTCCACCTCGGCGTCGGTGCGGAAGCAGCGCAGGCCCAGCAGGCTGTAGGCGGGCCCGGTCTGTGTCACGGCGTCCACGCTCACCAGCAGGTGGTCGGGGGCCGCGTTCCAGGGGGCGTACTCGCCGCGGCTCTGCTGTTCGGCCGACGCCCGCAGCGCGAACTGCTCCTCGTAGTAGCCGGCGTCGGAGTTCTCGTCGTCCGGGTTGTAGACGGTGTTGGAATACCAGCCGGTGTCGGTGCGCAGGAAGTCGTCGCCGTAGACGAACGAGCCGTCCGGGACCCCCGGGCCGGCGAGCAGCCGCAGGCCGCCGACGACCGCCACCCCCAGGACGATGACGGCGAGCGCGCTGGCGCCCACGAGCATGACGCCGCGCCGCGCACCGCCGCCCCGCTCGCCACCGGGCGCGGGACCGCTGAAGGCCGCGGTGCCGCCCCCGGGCGGCGTGGCGTACGCGAAGCCGGGGGTGCCGCCGCCGGGCGTGGCACCGAATCCGGCCTGTGGCCCGGAGGGCGCGCCTCCCATCGCCCGGGCGTCCGCTCCGCCGAGGTCCGCGGTGGAGACGCCGTCCGGCCCGCCCGGGCCGACGGGCGCCGTGGCCGCGCCGGCGAGCCCGGCGGCGGCGAGATCGGCCGGCCGGGCGGTCGACGGCGGTGTCCAGGACCGCACCACGGTCTGGTCGACCACGGCCTCGGCCGGATCCTCCTGCCCGACCAGCCTGTTGAGGAGCTGCTGCGAGGTCGGCCGCCGGCCCGGCTCCTTGGCCAGCGCCGCGAGCACGAGATCGCGCAGCGCGGGGTCGAGCCCGTCAAGGACAGGTTCGGCGGAGGAGATGCGGTGCAGGACCGCCGGGACGGTCGGCGCGTCGAACGGCGCCCGCCCGGTGCCCGCGTAGGCCACCAGGCAGCCCCAGGAGAACACGTCGGAGGCCGGGGTGACGTCCTGGCCGAGTACGAGCTCGGGCGCCAGGTAGGCGGGGGTGCCCATGAGCTGGCTGGACCGGGTGACCGCGCTGTCGTCGTCCATGGCGCGGGCGATGCCGAAGTCGATCACCTTGGGGCCCACCGAGGACAGCAGCACGTTCGCCGGCTTGAGGTCACGGTGCACGATCCCGGTTCCATGGATCGCCACCAGCGCGGCGGCCACGCCCATGGCCAGGCTCTCCAGGGTGCCGCCGCGCATGGGGCCGTCGTCGGCGACCGCCTGGGCGAGGTTGGGGCCGGGCACGTACTCCGACACGATGAACAGCGGATCGCCGTCCAGGCGGGCGTCCAGCACGGCGGCGGTGGAGAACCGGGCCACCCGGCGGGCGGCCTGCACCTCGCGCGCGAACCGGCGCCGGAAATCCTCGTCGTCGCTGAGATCCGGATGGATGAGCTTCACCGCGACGAGCCGCTCCGCCGGGTCCCGGGCCAGGTAGACGGTGCCCATACCGCCTCGGCCGAGCCGGCCGAGGAGCCGGTATTCGCCCAGCTCGCGGGGGTCTCCGGTGCGGAGGGGCTTGGCGTGCTCGTGCCCGTTGGACGTCACAGTGGTCGGTTCCTTCGTGGGGTCGCGTGATTCGCGCCTCATAGCGTACCGAGCACTTCGGACCCGTCACCTGGCCGGAACCGGTACGGGAGGCGGCGCCCGCGCGTGCCGTCGCGCGGCCGGTGCGCCGGTGCGCCGGTGCCCGGGGCGCGGCCACCGCCCGTCCGGCGACGTCCACGGCTATAATGGGTACATACGTTCGAAGAAGTTCCCGATTCTTCTTCGCCCGCTCCGCGGCCGTCAGGCCCGGCGGGCGCTGTCCGCATGCGCGCGGTCCATGCGATCCGTGCGCGGGGTCACGGTCACCAGGTCACCGATCGAGGGAGTTGCGGTGGGGCGGGTCTACGGCGTGCCGATCACGGTCTGGGAGAGCGACGGGCGGCCCACCCGCTTCCAGTGGGACGGGCGGATCTACACCGTCCAGCGGATCCTCGACCACTGGGTCACGCTGCGCGCCGACTGGACGCCGGCCGCCGACGGCGGGCTGCCGGAACGTCGGCACTGGCGGGTCCAGGCCGGGTCGGACCGCTCGTTCGGGGTCTACGAGATCCGGCATGAGAGCACGAGCGGCGCATGGCTGCTCGCCCGGGTGTGGGACTGAGGGGCGGCGGCCCGGGTTCGCGGGGTGGTTTCGGCGGCGCCGCCGAAACCACCCCGATGTCGGTCCGCCACCTCGTCCGGCTCGCGGCGCCCGGGCCGGCGGCGGCCGGACTCCTTTCCGTTCACCGCCACGGAGGTTGGTCTTCTCCGTTCACCGCCACGGAGGCTGTGCTGTTCCGTTCACCGCCACGGAGGCTGGTCCTCTCCGTTCACCGCCACGGAGGCTGCCAGACGTTCTTCGGCGTCGGGGCCCGGTGCCACTCGCGGCAGCCGCCACAGCAGCACGGCCCCCGCCAGCCACCAGGTCCCCATAATGATCCACTCGTACGGCCAGGACAGCGCCGCGGGCATCCCCGGCAGGTACAGCGTGGCCAGCGCGAGGCTGAGCACCAGCGCCAGCGTGCCCACGAAGGTGCCGGCCGGCACCCGGAACGGCCGGGGCATCCGCGGCTCCCGGCGGCGCAGCGCCAGGAACGACAGCGCCACCACGACGTAGGACACCACGATGTTGATCCCGCCCGCGTTCACCAGCCAGGACAGCATCTGATCGCCGAACAGCGGGGCGAGCACCGACAGGCCGCCGATGAACAGCAGGGCGTTGGACGGGGTACGGAACCGGGGGTGCAGCCGGCCGAACCAGCCGGGCAGCATCCCCGAGACCGCCATGGCGTACAGCAGGCGGCTCGCGCCGATGAGGAAGGCGTTCCAGCTGGTGACGATGCCCGCGATCCCGCCCAGCACCAGCACGGTGCCCATGAACTCGCTGTCCCAGAGCGCCGCCATGCTGTCGGCCGAGGCGAGCTGGGAGGCGGCCAGCGCGTCGGCGGGCAGCGCCGAGCCCACGGTGAGCATGATCAGCACGTACCACGCCGTCGCGCAGCCGACCGACAGCACCAGCACCGCACCCACCTGGCGGTACGGCAGCCGGATCTCCTCGGCCGACTGCGGGATCACGTCGAACCCGACGAACAGGAACGGTGTCGCCACCAGCACGGCGATCAGCCCGGGCGCGCCGCCCTCGAACAGCGGGCGGAGGTTGGCGGCCGAACCGCCCACGGCCGAGCCGAGCAGCAGGGCCGCGCCCACGGCGACCAGGAACAGCACGGCGACCGTCTGGAACACGCTCGCGGGGCGGATGCCGACGTAGTTCACCGCGGTGATCGCGACGGCGGCGACCACCCCGATGGCCGCCCATGAGGCGTGCACGTCGTCGCCGGCGACCGTCCACAGGTGGCCGGCCTGCAGGCCCGGGGCGAGGTAGCCGACCGTCTCGGGCAGCGCCACCGCCTCGAACGCCACCACGGTGAGGTAGCCGAGGACGATGCCCCAGGAGGCGACGAAGGCACCGCGCGAGCCCAGGCCGCGCAGGGCGTAGTGGTGCTCTCCGCCGGCGCGCGGCATCGCCGAGACGAGTTCGGCGTAGGTGAGTCCGACCAGGGTGACGATGCCACCGCCGATCACGAACGCCAGCGCCGCGCCCAGGCTGCCGGCGCCGCTGATGAAGTCGCCGGTGAGCACCACCCAGCCGAAGCCGATCATGGCGCCGAAGGCGAGTGCGAGCACGTCGGCGCGGCCGAGGACCCGGACGAAGCCGTCGCCGTCCCTGCTGCTGTCCGTACTCAAGGGGGACCTCCCTAGGCGGGGTGCGGGTTGGGACAGGGTCCCCGACACGGGCGCGAAAGGGAAGAGGGAGGGCGGCCGTGATCCCGGGAATCCCGCCGCCGCAGGACCGGACGCGGTCCCTTCGGCGCCCGGTCGGCCCCACTCCCGCGAGCCCGGCCACGGCCGCCCCCTGACACCCGCCACCATCCGCGCCCGGCACGGCGCGACAGCCGTGCAACGTCCTGGTGGACACAGCCAGGACCCTGCCGCCTCACCTGAAGCGCTCGCTGACCAGGGCTCGGAGATGGCCGCTCACCGGGCCCTCACCCTGGCCACCGGCATCCCGGTGTTCTGCTGCGATCCGGCCGGTCCCTGGCAGCGCGGCTCGAACGAGAAAACGAGAACACGAACGGGCTGCCGCGCCAGTACCTCCCCAAGGGCACGGACCTGTCGAAGCACTCCCGCGAGGACTTGGCGGCGGTGGCCGCCGAGCTCAACGCACGGCCGCGAAAGACGCTCGGCCGGGATACCCGGCCGAGCGCCTCGCTAAGCGCCGAGAAGCGCACGGCAACCAGCAGCGGTGGTGCAACGACCCCTCGAGTTCGCCATGCCGGGGGCGACGTCCGCCCGGCCGGGCCGCGGCCGACCGGCGCCCCTGGCCCGGTCCGCGTACCGGTCACACCGGGTCCCACGGCCCCGGGTGCCGGGCCGCGATGGCCGCGGCCCGCTCGGTGATCAGTCCCCTCAGGTGCGGATCCCCCCCCGGCGTGTTCGTCCGAATCCCGAGTTCCGCCCGGGCTCGCCGCGCCGCCGACACCCGGCGGTGGAAGTGCCGCACCGCGTGCACATCGAAGCTGAGGGAGTCCTAAGGCTCGGCGCAGTCCTCCCCGTGGTACCAGAACCACCCGACCCGGCCGATCTCCACCGCCCAGTTCCGCAGGGTGGCCGGCTCCGCCGCGACGACCACGAGTCCGCCCCGCACGGTCGGCCGGGGTTCGGTGTGCGGCGCCGGCCGGTACCGCACCCGCGTGGGCCGGCCCGCCCACCGATCGCGGCTGCGGGTGATCCGCTCGTCGAGTGCCGCGGCGTAGCTTCGTGCGTTCATCGTGACGGACCCTTCGGGCCGTCGCCGGAACGCTTGCGGCGCAGCCGGCGGGCGGCGGCGGTGTCGACGGTGCACAGAGGGCTGAGCACGACGGCGATCGGCGGGCTCGGCCGCCCGGTGTGGGGGTTCGGCACCAGGTGCGGCGGGTCGATGACGAACAGGGTGCCGGGGCAGCGCTGGTAGGACGGCCCCCCACAGCATCCGCGCCGGCACCCGCGTCCCGCGCAGATCGGAGGTCAGCATCGCGCACCCGTCGACCGCCCTGGATTCCACCGCGAATCGGACCGGATCTCCGGGGCGCGGGGTCAGGACGCGGTAGCCGTGCCGGTCGTGCCGCACCGTGCGCGGTGCGGGCGCGGCCGGTCGTGCGCCGGCGAGGGGCTTTCCGACGGCCATGGTGGCTCCGGTGTCGACAAGGAGGGCGATCGTGCCGAATTCGCCGGGGACGCGCACCGCGTTTCCGGCGCCGGGGCCGTGGCAGCGTCAGGACAGCGGCGGCCGGCGCCGCCCGAAGCCGGTCGCCTGCTCGAAGGCGTGCCCCACCTCCAGCACGAAGCGATCGGCGCGGTGCGGGCCGACGATCTGCAGTCCCACCGGCAGTCCCTCCGGGGTGAACCCGGCGGGGACCGACAGCGCCGGGCCGCCGGTGACCGTGATGTGGTAGGCGGACCGCATCCAGTCCAGGTAGGTGGCCTGCGGGACGCCGTCGATGTCGGCCGGATACTCCAGGCGGGCGTCGAACGGCACGACCTGGCTGACCGGGAGCAGCAGTACGTCGTAGTGCTCGAAGAACTCGCGTACCCGGTGGAAGATCTCCGTGCGCAGCCGTTCGGCGCGGGCGATGTCGGGGCCGGCGAGCTTGCGGCCCTCCTCGATGTTCCAGGCCAGACTCGCCTTGAGACGCTGCGGGTCGGCGTCCAGCAGGTGGCCGTAGGCCGACTCGAACGTCCACGCGCGCAACGTCCGGAAGACCTCGTCGGCGCCGGTGAGGTCCGGGGCGGTCTCCTCGACGCGGCAGCCCAGCTCCTCGAACACCCGCACGGCGGGCGCCAGCACCTCCAGCACCGCTCGCTCGGCCTGGAAGGCGCCGCCCAGGTCGGGCGTCCAGGCCACCCGGAGCCCGGTCAGGTCGCGGTCCAGCGGTGCCGCGAACTCCCGGCCGGGGGTGTCCAGCGCGATGGGGCTGCGCGGGTCCGGCCCGGCCATCACCGAGAGCAGCAGCGCGGTGTCGGCCACGTCGCGGGCCATCGGGCCCTGGACGGACAGCGTCGACCAGCCGAGCGGGGCGGGGTACGTGGGTACCCGGCCGGGGGACGGCCGCAGCCCCACCACGTTGTTGAACGAGGCCGGGTTGCGCAGCGAGCCGCCCATGTCGGAGCCGTCGGCGAGCGCGTGCAGCCCCGCGGCGAGCGCCGCCGCGGCGCCGCCGCTGCTGCCACCGGCCGAGCGGGTGGTGTCGTAGGGGTTGAGGGTGGCGCCGAAGACGGGGTTGAAGGTGTGCGATCCGGCGGCGAACTCCGGCACGTTGGTCTTGCCGATGGTGATGGCGCCCGCCGCGCGCAGCCGCTCGATGACGAGTTCGTCGCGGTCGGGCACGTTGCCGGTGAGGAACGGCGAACCGTAGGTGGTGCGGATCCCGGCCGTGTCGTGGGTGTCCTTGTGAGCCATGGGCAGACCGTGCAGCGGACCCACCGGCGCGCCCGAGGCCAGGCGCTCGTCGGCCGCGGCGGCCTCCTCCAGTGCCCGATCGGCGCTCAGCGTCACCACCGCGTTGATCGCGGGGTTGACCGTGGCGATCCTGGCGAGGTGCGCCGCCAGGAGTTCGCGCGCGGAGATCTCGCGGCGCCGCAGCATGTCGGCCATCTCGCGAGCCGGTCGAAAGGCGATCTCGTCATACATGGCGGGCGTGCTCCTCTTTCAATGTACGGCCGGCCGGTGGCCGGGCGACGGCGCCGGCAAGGGCCGTCCGCGCCATTCCAGCGCCGCACCGGCCGCGATGCAACGGCGGAACCCGCCTATTCCCGCGCGCGGCCCGGCGAATCGCGCGGCCCGCTTCCGGCTCCTTCGGGATCCGGGGAACCGCTGCGGAGCCGAGCGGGGCTTCGCTACGGTGACGGTCGTGACGGAGCAGGTGGCCCTGGCGGTGGAGGACGGCAACGCGGAGTTCTGGGCGCTCGGCGGTGAGACGCGCACGGTGACCGGGGCGCGGTGGATCCGCAACCGCGAGGCGCCGCTCGTCGGGCGCTGGAACGCCATCACCCGGCTGGTGGGCGACGACCCCGACGAGATCCGGCAGGTGCTCGCCGAAGCGCTGGACTGGATCGGCGCCCCGGCGGCGCGACTGTACGCGGGCCCGGCGATGTCCCAGGCGACCGAGGCCGCGCTGGCGTTCGCGGGATGGCGTCTCCGGGAGCAGGTGGTGGAGATGGTGGCCGCCGGCCCGCTGGCCGTGCCGCGGCGACCCGAACCGGCCACCGTCCGCCGGGTGGACGGCGACCCCGACTGGGACGCCCTGCATACACTGCTGCGGCTCGACCACGAGGAGGAGGACCGCGCCGAGGGGCGCCCGCCCAGGGACGAGGAGTACACGCGGCAGTGCGTGCTCGCCCACCGGATCCGGTCCGCCCACGTCAACTACTGGCTCGCCTGGGTCGACGGCGACCCCTGCGGGTTCTTCTCCTCGTGGCCGCGGCCGGAAGCGATGGCGGTGGTGGAGGACCTCTACGTCCGGCCCGACCGGCGCGGCCGCGGTGTGGCGTCCCAGTTGCTCCGGCACGCGGTCGCCGACGCGAGGTCGGCCGGGGCCGGGCCGGTGCTCATCCGCGCCGAGGTGGACGACTGGCCCAAGCACTTCTACCGCCGCCACGGCTTCCGGCCGGTGGCGGTCACCCGCTGCTACGAGCCGGGTCCCGGCGACGTGCGGTGAGGAGGGCGTGCGGCCGGGGAGACGAGCGGCACCGGCCGGTGGCGGCGCCCGTCGCGTGGGCGGGCCCGAGGGGCGCCGGTCCGGCGGCGCGCGAGCGGTGACCGCCGCACTCGGTGCCGGTCCGGGCGGCCCTCGGGGTGAGTCCGGCCGGAGGCGCTGAAGGGCTCGCGCGGACGCCCTGCCCACCCGGAACCGCGGCTCTGGGCATCGGGGCCGGATCCGGCACGGGAAGCCGCGCCCCGCCGGGTTCCGGCGGCGGCCCACCGGGAATCGGGAACAGGGAAACCGATGGGGCGCCCGCCGCGTCCTTTCACCGAAGGGCAACGCGGCGTCGCGCGCCGCGGCGTGGCCGCGGTGCCGCCCTGGACGACACCTGTGGTCCCCACGGGAGCACGTCTCCGCGGCGCGAGCGGAGCACGAGGAAGCGGGAGGCCCATGAAGACCGCGTCGATCCGGATGCCGCGACCCCCGCATCCGGGCCAGTGGGACGCGCGCGTCGGCGCGTCCGCCGACGCGCCGACGACGTCTCGTGCGGCGGCGGCCCGGGCGCGGCCCGCCGGCTCCGCCGCAGGCCGCTGCCGGGAACGCGTCCGCCGCAACGGGAACGCCGATAGGCCGGATGTGGCCATTGTCAAAGGTTGTCGCGTTGCCGACGCCGCGACTCGCCGTTCGCGCCCACGGCACGGCCGTCCGTCGTCGCCACGGTCGCGGAGCGTCGCCGCAGTTCAGCGTGCGAGCGCTTCGGTGGCCGCGACGCCGGGGCCGCCGTGCGGTGGGCGAGCAGCGCGCGGATCGTCGCTGTACCGGGCGCTGTGGCGCGATGGCCGGAGCGGCCGATTGTCGCGTGAGTCAGTATCATCACGGGCATCCACAATTCTTCCTTGTCGCTCAGCCGCAATTCGGGCTCCGAACCCGAATGGGACCGGCTTCCTCCGAATCGGGCACCGACCGCGAGCGACCGCCGGTGACAGTCACGTAGCGCACACGGACGGGTTCACGACAGTGATGATCGCAATGGCTCCGCCATCGGGGTGGCCGCGTGCGCTTCGCCGGGGTGCGGGCGCCGTGGCGCGCCGCGCCGGACGGGCGGAGGAGCGATGAGCTACGGGGTCCAGCTGACACCGCACCAGAACCGCGTCAGCATCGTCATCGCACCCGACGAGCGCAGCGCGCGGGTCGTCGTCGAGGGCACCGAACGGCGCGTCGCCGGCGACTCCCCGAAGGAGACCCGGCGTGCCGCGCTCGACATCGCCGCCGACTACGCCGCGCGCACCGGGCGGCCGGTGGTCATCGACGCCCGCGACAACCACAGCGTCTGGGAGCTCGTCGCCAACCCGAGCGGCGTCATCCGGGCGGCGCCCGCCGCCGGCGGCCGTGGCGCGCCGCCGCGCCCGCAACGGGCTCCGCGCACCCGTGGGCCGGGCTCCGGGGCCGGACGCCGGATCGCCCTCGTGGTGGCGGGCGGTGTGGTCGCGGTCGCCGTCCTCGTCGGAGGCGGCTACGCCGCGGTCCAGTACCTGCCGGACACGCTCGGCATCGGCCAGGAGGAGCCGCCGGTTCCCGAGGCGGCCACGTTCGATAGCCGTCCGGTGCCGCCCGGGTTCACCGACCAGGCCGCGTGGCGGCTCGCCATGGCCCCCGGCACCCGGCCGGCGGTCGCTCCGGACGGCAGCGCGGTCGCGTTCGTCAACGCCGACGAGCGGCTGGCCGTCGTGGGAGCGGACGGCGTCGAGCGGTGGTCGGCGGAGCTGCCGGTCGCGCTCGGCGACATCGACCAGCAGCCGCGGATCGTGCGCGCCGGTGAGTCCCTCCAGGTCCTCCTCGGCGGCGACGGCACGCTGTGGCTGTGGCCGATCGGCGGCGGCGACCCCGAGGAGGTGGAGCTGCCCGCCGGAGCCCAGGTGAGCTACGCCGGGCGGGCCCCGCTGGTGGCGGCGGGCGACGGCGCGTTCGTCCCGTCGGGCGGCGAACTCGCGCCCGTCCCGCTCTCGGAGGGCCAGGGAGCGCTGGCCGCCGACGGCGAGGCCGTCCTCGTGGCCGCCGCGCGCGGACCGTGGGCGTGGGCCGCCGAGGGCGCGGATCCGGCGGAGGTGGAGCCGGCAGAGCCCGACGGTGCCGAGCGCCTGGACCGTGTGCTCACCGCGTCGGCCGAGCACGTGCTCATCCGCTGGACCACGGAAGACGAGGACAGCGTCGTGCTCGGTGTGCACGACGCGCATGATGGCTCGGTCGTGGCCTCGGCCGCGATCGCACCGGGAGAGTTGACGGACGCCCGCTGGGTGGCCGGTGACACCATCGCCGCCTACGGGCCGGTGGTCGTCGACCTGGCGGCCGGTGCGGCCCGGGTCGTGCCCGGCTTCACCCCCGTGACCGCCGTCGGAGGAACGCTCTTCGGTGAACTCGACGGCGCTGAGGTGGCCGTCGAGGGCGACGGCGATCCGGAGGAGCTGGAGCCGGACACGGCGCAACCGTGGGGGCTGCTCAACGGCCACGCGGTCGTGGTCGCCGGCGACGGCATCTACGCCCTCACTCCCGAATGACCCCCGCCCCCTCAAACTGAAAGGAGAAGGATGTCCCGTTCAGCACGCGCGGTCGGCATAGCCGCCGCGGGTCTGCTGGCCTTCGGGTTCTCCGCGACGCCGGCGTTCGCCGACACCGTCGAGGAGACCGAGGCCGCTCCGGCCGTGCAGTCGGACACCACTGCGGACCGGGAGTCCGGTCCAGGTCTGGGGCTCGACCTCGACCTGAACCTCCCGCCGCTGTTCCCGGAGGACCCCACGCCTCCGGACGACCCCGACCCGACCCCTCCGGACCCGGACCCCACACCTCCGGACCCGGACCCGACTCCGCCCGACCCCGATCCGACGCCCCCGGACCCGGACCCGACACCTCCGGACCCGGACCCCACGCCGCCGGATCCCGACCCCACCCCGCCCGACCCGGACCCGACTCCGCCCGACCCGGACCCGGAGCCGACCCCGCCGGACCCCGACCCGGAGCCGACGCCTCCGGGCGAGGACCCCGATGACGGTCAGGGCCCGGGCAACCAGCCGCCGTCCCAGAGCGGTGCGCAGCCCGTCGCCAGCAGCGCGACCCAGGCCGAGGACGAGCCTGCGGAGACGCTGCCGGTGACCGGAACGGACGTGTCCGGCCTGCTGTACGGCGGCCTGCTGGCCGCCGGTCTCGGCGCGGTGACCGTGTACGCGGCTCGCCGTCGTCCGGCTCAGGAGAGCTGACACCCGGGGTGACCCCGACCCGGGCGGCCGCCGCGAGGTGGCCGCCCGGGTTCTGTGCGTTCAGGGGTCGGTGTGCGGATTCCGGGCCGGGACCGCTCGTCACGACCCCGGCGGTCCCCCGCCGTACTTCCAGCCGTCTTCGGCCAGCCGCACCACGGCCGGGTGCCGACGCGCGTGGCGCTCCGGCCGTGGCGCCAGTCGGTGCCAGCCGAACCAGTGCTGCCGGACGCCCAGCCACAGCACCAGCCAGCTCAGCGTCCAGATCCACGGGAAGATGATCTGCCACTGGTCGGCCCAGGGTTCTCCGCTCAGATTCGAGCCCAGCATCAGCACGGTGGGCAGTCCGGTCACCAGCGCCGATCCGGCGAATATCCAGCGGGTCCACTTTTCGATCACGTGGCCGCTCATGCACCGCTCACACCGCGGAACGTAGGCCGTGGTGGTCGCCCACCGGGTGTGCAGCGCGATGACCAGAGGGGTGTATCGCACATCGCGGTGCATACCAAAATGCAGGTATTCGCCGTTGCGAGTCGGGGTGGCGCAGAACCAGCACTCGTTGGCGCTCATGGGGGCAGCGTAACGATCAATCAGCGACCAATCGGATTGATCAGAATGTTTCCGGTGAATTCCACAAATGGAAAAGCGGCCCGCGCCCGCTGCTCCGGCACCGGCCGGAAATGGTGCGGTCACGGCGGCCGCACCGCCGCCTGATCCCGCCCCGGACCGGTGTGCGATGCTGAGGGCGGTGCCGGCCCGGTGGCGCGCGGCCCCCGCCGTTCGCCGCCGACGCAGGAACCCGGTGTGAATCCGGGGCGGTCCCGCCACTGTCACCAGGGAGCGAACCCGCAACGACGCCACCGCCGGCCCCGGCCGGCGGGAAGGCGCGGGGGAGCGGCGATCTGGGAGCCAGGACACTGCGCGGCGCCATGGCCAACCCCTGTGGGCGTGGACTCCCGAGGAAGGACGGACCCGCGTGAGCGCTTCCGCTCGCTATCCCTTCAGCGCGGTCGTCGGCATGGACGACCTCAAACTCGCTCTCCTGGTCAACGCGGTCGCGCCATCGGTCGGCGGCGTGCTGGTGCGCGGCGAGAAGGGCACCGCGAAATCCACCATCGTGCGCGCCCTGGCGGCGCTGCTGCCCGGCATCGACGTGGTGACCGGCTGCCGTTTCGCCTGCGACCCCGGCGCTCCGGATCCCGACTGCCCCGATGGCCCGCACACCCCCGACGCGGCCACGCGCACCCGCCCGGCGCGGCTGGTCGAACTGCCCGTCGGCGCGAGCGAGGACCGGCTGCTCGGCTCGCTGGACATCGAGCGGGCCCTCACCGAGGGCGTGAAGGCGTTCGAGCCCGGGCTCCTGGCCGCCGCGCACCGCGGTGTGCTCTACGTCGACGAGGTCAACCTGCTGCACGACCACCTCGTGGACCTGCTGCTGGACGCCGCCGCCATGGGGACGTCGCACGTCGAACGCGAGGGCGTCTCGGTCCGGCACGCGGCGCGGTTCCTGCTCGTCGGCACGATGAACCCCGAGGAGGGCGAGCTGCGGCCGCAGCTGCTCGACCGGTTCGGGCTGACCGTCGAGGTGGCCGCCACCCGGGACCCGGCCGAACGCGCCGAGGTCGTGCGCCGCCGCCTCGCCTATGAGGACGCGCCCGAGCGGTTCGCCGCCGGCTACGGCGACGCCGAGGCCGCCCTCGCCGCCCGGATCCGCGCCGCGCGGGGCCGCCTGGCCGAGGTGGAGCTGTCCGACGCCGCCCTCCGCCAGGTGACCGCCGTCTGCGCCGCCTTCGAGGTGGACGGCCTGCGCGCCGACCTGGTCACCGCCCGCACGGCCATGGCGCTCGCCGCCTGGCGGGACCGGGTGGAGGTGACCGCCGAGGACGTGCGCGACGCGGCCCGGCTCGCCCTGCCGCACCGGCGGCGACGCGACCCCTTCGACGCCCCGGATCTGGACGAGGACCGGCTGCGGGAGGCGCTGGACCAGGCGGGTGATGCGGACCCAAAAGACCCTGACGGCGGTCCGGACGCCCAGGGAGAGGGCGACGGGCCCGGCCGCCCGGACGGGGAGAGCAAGGGGCCCGGCGATCCGCCGGACACCGGGCCACCGGAGGACAGCGGCACGGCTCCGTCAGAGGCGAGCCGAGGTGAGGTGGACGGCGGGGACCAGCAGGCCGGGGAGGGACGGCCCGGTGAGGGGCCGGCGCCCGAGGGCGGTGTCGCCGACCCGGGCGAGACCTACCGGCCCCGGCTGCTCCGGGTCCCCGGGCTCGGCGCCGGCACGCCCGGCCGCCGGTCCCGGGCGGAGACACCGTTCGGCCGGACCTCCGCCGCCCGCCCGCCGAGCGGCCACCGGATCGGCTCCGTGCACCTGGCGGCCACACTGCGCGCCGCCGCCCCGCACCAGCGCGCCCGCGGGCGGACCGGCCGCGGGCTACTGCTGTCCCCGGCCGACCTGCGGGAGTCGGTGCGGGAGGGACGTGAGGGCAACCTCGTGCTGTTCTGCGTGGACGCCAGCGGCTCCATGGCGGCGCGGCAGCGGATGCGGGCCGTCAAGGGGGCGGTGCTCAGCCTGCTGCTCGACGCCTACCAGCGGCGGGACAAGGTCGGCCTGGTCACCTTCCGGGGCCGGGACGCCGAACTGGCGCTGCCCCCCACGTCCTCGGTCGAGGCCGGCGCGCGCCGGCTGCGCGAACTGCGAACCGGCGGCCGGACCCCACTGGCGGCCGGCCTGCTGCGCTGCGCCGACGTACTGCGCGTCGAGCGCACCCGTGACCCGCGACGGCGGCCGCTGCTCGTGGTGGTGACCGACGGCAGGGCGACGCACGGCGGCCTGGACGCCGCACTGCGCGCCGGTGCCTGGATCGGCGGCCAGGGGATCGAGAGCGTGGTCGTGGACTGCGAGTCCGGCCCCGTCCGGCTCGGTCTCGCCGCACAGCTCGCCGCGGCCCTGCGCGGGGAGACGGTCCGCCTGGCCGACCTGCGGGCGGAGGCACTGACCGGCCTGGTCCGGCACACCCGCCGCGCCGCCTGACCCCCGCCCGTCCCACCTCACCCGACGACGAGGAGACTACACCCATGCCGAAGGGGCGACCCGCCTACGTGCCCGACGACGGCCTCACCACCCGCCAGCGCCGCAACCGGCCGCTGCTCATCGTGCACACCGGGGAGGGAAAGGGAAAGTCCACGGCCGCCTTCGGCCTGGCCACCCGCGGCTGGGCGCAGGGCTGGAACATCGGCGTCTTCCAGTTCGTCAAGTCCGCGAAGTGGCGCATCGGCGAGGAGAAGGCGCTGCGCGTCCTCGGCGACTCAGGAGAGGGTGGCCGGGTCACCTGGCACAAGATGGGAGAAGGCTGGTCCTGGATCCAGCGCCCGGGCACCGAGGCCGACCACGCCGCCGACGCGGCGGAAGGCTGGGCGCAGATCCGCCGCGACCTCGCGGCCGAGACGTACCGGCTGTACGTGCTGGACGAGTTCACCTACCCCATGAAGTGGGGGTGGGTGGACGTGAACGAGGTCGTCGAAACGCTGCACTCCCGGCCGGGCACCCAGCACATCGTCATCACCGGCCGGGACGCCGACCCGCGGCTGCTGGCGGCGGCGGACCTGGTCACCGAGATGCGCAAGGAGAAGCACCCGATGGACGCGGGGCAGAAGGGGCAGCGCGGGATCGAGTGGTGACTGATGGCAGGGAGGTCCATCCGGAGGAGCGCGCCCGTCAGCCCGTCCGAATCGAGCACCATGACCCACCAGTGTCCGCGTCAGGTGATGGGGTGTTGGTGTTTGAAGGTGTAGCGGTCGGCGGCAACGAGCTGGCGGGTGACCTGGACGGGTCGGTTGTCGGAGTTGTAGGAAATGCGCCAGCGGCCGAGGAGCGGCGTGCCTTCGGCGATGTACATCTGCTGGCGCTGGTCGGGGGTGGGCATGGTCGCGAAGACGGTCTCGTCGTAGCTGGCCAGGTTGAGTAGTGGGCGGATGGTGCCCGAGTCATAGTGGCTGGCCTCGGCCAGAGGGGTGTCGCGCGCAATGTCGGCAGGGTAGTAGGACTCGATCAGCCCAGCAGGGACGTCGTCGAGTCTGATGAGCCGGCGCCGAACGATGACGGGCTCGCCGGCCTCGCTGCCCAGCCGGTCGGCGACCTCGGCGGGAGCAGGGATCTCGGCGACCTCCAGCAGATCATGGCTCTCGGTGCCGGTGCTGGGGACGGCTTTGCCCTGCTTGACGAAGGTGCCCGATCCGCTGCGGCTTTCCAGAATGCCGGAGCGTTTGAGCTGGGCGATGGCGGCGGTGACGGTGGGGTGGCCGACTCCGTAGTGGGCGGCGAGCGCGCGGGTGGATGGAAGCCGCTCCCCGGGGTTATAGGTGCCGTCCTGTACAGCGCGCCAGATGGCGTCAGCGACCTGGTCTTTGAGCGGTCTGGGGTCGCCCGGGTTGATGGTCATAGTCTGCCTCCACTGGTTGCCCCTACAATGCGTTAGCGTACAAGGACACCGCGTAGGTTGCCGGAGTCTCCCCTTGATTTCAAGAAACCGTACTTGGATACTTGGTTGCAAGGATTACGATGGGCCCCTCGAAGGGCACTCCCCCATGCTCAACCGACAGCCTTGATCCACCCACCTTCGCGTGTGAGTACAAATCCGCTGCCGCCTACCTCGACCTGGCGGCCAACGCGCACGGCGCGGAGAAGGGGCATCTGGTCCACCGAGCGCTGGAACGCATCCCGCACGACGCTCCTCAGGTGGTCGAGGTCGGGCCCGGTGGTGGAGCAGCGATCAGTTTCCTGGCCGCCCAACTCGCCCGCGACCGTGCTCCCGGCCGGTCGGTTCACCTCACCCTCATCGAGGCCCCCGGTGTGGCCTCGCAGGCTCTGGCGCAGGCGATGGAGGAGTTCGCAGAGGTGGGCGCGTGTACGCTCACACAGGGACTTGCCCAAGATATTGGCGCTCTCCTGCCCCAATCGGTGGACGTCATCGCGGCGTCAGCCTTGCTGCACGAGGTGTACTCCTACGGCGGCGGCTACCGTGGCCTGCATGCGATGATGCGAACCCTGCCCACAGTGCTGAACCCGGACGGCTTCTTTGCCTACCGGGACGTCTATGCGGTCCAAGCATCGTCGCTGCATGAACGTGTTGTGCAGTCCTACGGCGCACAATCGTGGCTGCAGTTCCTTCGCATGTTCATCCCGCAGTACCTGAACAGAGGAATACACCCGTACCATCACCACGACGACGAGATCCTGGCTCGCCAGAACTCTCGCATCATTCCCATCGAAGAGTTGGGAACGCATACGTCGACTTTCGTCGCCGCGCCGGTCGGAATGTTCCGGGAGATCCAGCGGCACTACATCACATTCCGCGACCATGTGTGGCGCTCAGGCGCACTGGGGTTCACCCCCATTTTGGAAGGACAGCTCTCGCATGACTGGATTGACCTGAGGGCTGGGCACAAGCGCGTGCACTATCGGTTCACTGAAACCGACTGGTTGTCTCTAACTCGGAAAGGGACGCTGCTGGCTATCAGCGAGCCTTACGCCGACCACTACACCATCGACGGTGACATCTTCGATGAGGTCACCGAGGTCGCGCTGACCGCCTTTCTGGTCGCCGTAGAGCAGGGGGACGTGGGCTGTGCGCAGGTCTGGTCGTCTTGGCTGGAGCGGGAAGGCCGCGAGACCTATGCCTACCTGACCATTGACGAGCTGCTCACCGCATTCGCCGTCAACTCCATCGAATCCGACAACCCGCGCCCAACCGTCCTGATGCCCGCCCAGAAGAGCGACATCCTTCGCAAAGAACGAAACTATTACAACAGATTCCTTGCGAAGAGGGTTGCCAACCCTCTAATCGATGCCAAGCAGCTCGTGCTGTTCCAGAACATATCCCTTGCTGATGGCGAAAAACTCGACCAGGCGCTGGAGGCGATTCAGGGATTCTGCAGTAAACCTAACCTCGCCCGAATCTACGCGGCAGTCAACTCTCGGAGGTAACCGCATCATGTGCACCACTGAAGTCGAACGGAAACGCCAACTCTCAGGCATTGAAACGGGCGCTGTGGCGGCTCGGCTCGCCGCGTTGGGCTTCCACGGGAAGGGTTCTTTCACCGAGAGGGACACCTACTACAGCAGGCCCGACACCGACTATCTGGAAACCGCGGAGTGTCTGCGGGTACGCCAGCGTGACGGCTTCGCCGAGATCACCTACAAGCCCGCCTCGACCAGTGCCACCCATCGCCATGAGGGCATCATCGCCAAACCCGAGACCAACGTGATCCTGGCCGGCGTCGACCAGGCCGAGGCCGCCGACCAATTGCTGGTCGCCATCGGCATGATCCCGCTGGCGCGGGTGGAGAAGTCGCGGGCGCTGTACCGCCACCCTGACTTCGAGGACACCACCATCAGCCTTGATGTCATCACTGGCCTGGGAGTCTTCGTCGAGACCGAGGTGACCGCGGCCGACGCCATTGAGGCCGCCGCGCGCCTCGAACGGCTTGAGCAGCAGTTGGGTCTCACAGCCTGTCCTATCGTCAGCCTGCCCTACCGCGACCTCGTCCTCCAACACGCGTCGCACGTGCCGTAATTCGCCATTCGCGGAAGCATCGTGATCGGGCAGGTTCGCAGAGGCTGGCCGCGTCGTGGCGGATGTGCGCAGCGCGATTCCCCGTAGCCGAGTTGGGCTGTAGAGCGCGGTACCCGGCACTTCATCCGCCCGGTCAGCGTGGCATCCAGGCATCGTGCGCCCTGACCTCCGCATAGGCTGATCCGTCGAGGAAGGGCGACAAGAGGAGAGAACGCGTGTCCAGCGTGCCCCGGATCGTCATCGCGGCTCCGGCCTCGGGGAGCGGGAAGACGACCATCGCCACCGGCCTCATGGCCGCGTTGACGGCCAGGGGCGCGCGGGTCTCCGGGCACAAGGTCGGTCCCGACTACATCGACCCCGGCTACCACGCCCTCGCCACCGGCCGGCCGCCGCGGAATCTGGATCCGGTGCTGTGCGGCGAGGACCGCGTCGTCCCGCTGTTCCGGCACGGCTCGGCCGGGGCCGACATCGCGGTGATCGAGGGCGTCATGGGGCTGTTCGACGGCGCCGCCGAGCCCGCGCACTTTCACGGGCCCGGCGACTTCGGCTGCACCGCGCACGTCGCGCACCTGCTGGGCGCGCCTGTTGTCCTCGTCGTGGACGCCGCTCGCGCCGGCCGGTCCGTCGCGGCGCTGGTGCACGGCTTTCGGAGCTACGACCCGCACGTCCGCGTGGTCGGCGTCATCCTCAACCAGGTCGCCTCCGACCGCCACGAACGCCTGCTGCGTTCCGCACTGGAGGACGTCGGCACCCCCGTCCTCGGCGCGGTTCGGCGCACCGGCGCCGTCGTCACCCCCTCCCGGCACCTCGGCCTGATTCCGGCCGCCGAGCGGGCCGCCCAGGCGCGGGCGGCGGTGGCGGAGCTCGGCGCGCTGGTCGCGGCGTCCTGTGACCTCGATGCCATCGTCGCCGCCGCCCGATCCGCGCCCCCGCTGGCCGGGGACTCCTGGGACCCGGCGACGGAGGTGGCACGGCCGGAGGGCACGGCACCGCGGATCGCGATCGCGGGCGGCCCGGCGTTCACGTTCGGCTACACCGAGAACGCCGAGTTGCTGCGCGCGGGCGGCGCCCAAATGGTCACCGTCGATCCGCTGTCCGACGAGAAGCTGCCGGACGGCACCTCGGCCCTGGTCATCGGCGGGGGCTTCCCCGAAGTGCACGCGGCCGACCTGTCCGCCAACGAAGCCCTCCGGAACGCGGTCGCCGCGTTCGCCGCCGGGGGCGGGCCCGTCGTCGGTGAGTGCGCGGGACTGCTGTACCTCTGCCGCAGCCTGGACGGCGCGCCCATGTGCGGGGTGCTGCCCGCCGACGCCCGCATGACGGACCGGCTCACGCTCGGCTACCGCGCCGCCGTGGCCGTCCGCGACTCCGTGCTCGCGGCGGCCGGGACCCGGGTGTCCGGGCACGAGTTCCACCGGACGGCCGTCACCCCGGCGCACGGCGCGGCGCCCGCGTGGCAGTGGCGCGCCGGAGCACCCGCCGGGTTCGCCGGGCCCGCCCTGAACGCCTCCTTCCTGCACCTGCACTGGGCGGGCGCGCCGCACCTGGCGGCCCGGCTGCTCGGGGCAGCCCGCGCGTACGCGGGAAGGGAGACGGTATGACCGACCCGAGCGCCGTGTTCCCGATGGTGATCCTGGAGACCGACCGCCTGATCATGCGGGCGTTCACCGACGCCGACATCGAGGACGTCTACCTGACCGTGTCCCACCCGAGCACCCAGACCTGGCTGCCGCTTCCCGCCCCCGGCCGGACCTACACGCTCGCCGACGCCACCGAGTGGTGCCGGGTGGAAGCACCCGCGGCGCGCGCGAGCGGCGACGGCCAGCAGTGGGCGGTGCTGGAACGTGGCACGGGGGACTTCGTGGGCGCGTGCGGCCTGGTCCGGACGCTGTGGCGGGCCCAGGTCACCGAGGTGGGGTACTGGGTGGCGCCGTGGCAGCGGGGGAAGGGGTACGCCCCGGAGGCGGTCACCGCGGTCGCGCGGTGGACGATGCGCGACCTCGGCTTCCAGCGCCTGGAACTGAAGGCGGCGGTGGAGAACACGGCGTCCCGCCGGGTGGCGGAGAAGGCGGGCTTCGTCTACGAGGGGACGGAGCGCAACGCGATGCCGCTGCACGAAGGGCGGACGGATCTGGCGGTGTACAGCCTGATTCCGGCGGATGTGCGGTGGTGACGGTGGACGACGCGGGGGAGCGCGGCCCCGCTCACCGGCGGGCTCTCCTCCGTGACGTTCCCACCAGCTCTGCCGGTGCACCGCCGAGCAGCACGCCCTGAACGGTGATGAACTCCGCGGTCGCCAGGGCCACCGAGGCCCGGCCCGCGGCGCCCTGGTCGAGCAGGGCGCGAGCCACCATCGCGGATCCGCGGTGCGACGGCGGTCGCCGGTTCCCGCCGCGCACCGTCCATATCCCCGGCCGCCCGAACACGCCGTTTTCCAGGGATCGCAGCCACTCCGGCAGTTCCGCGACCGCGCACGCGGTGTAGAGCTGCCGACACATCAGCAGCGCGATTCCTTCCCGCAACGAGAGATCGGGGTGGTCGGATTCGGCGATGAGCTCGCTCGTCGTGACCTCGAACGCCGGAACCGTGCCGCCGCCTCGGGTCACCTTCAGGCGTGCGTCGGTGGGGAGAACGAGGTCACCGCCGGGCAGCGTCAACGGGGCCCGGACCGGCAGCCGGCCCATCTCGGCCTCCAACTCCTGACACACGCGGACGAGTTCGCCGAGCGAGCGCAGCGGGCGAGACGTTTCGTCGCGCGGACCGAACAGGAGGGAGAGCTTGCCGAGGAGCAGCGGGGTTTCCCCGCGCAGGTGGAGCGCCTCGTCCGCCCAGCCCGTGACCCGCAACCTGTAGTGGTGTGATCCGACCTCGCCGTCCAGCTCGATCGGCCGGCGGTAGCGCTCCAGCGAGCCCGGATCCGGACCGGGCGGCGCGAGAGCGAGTACCCCGGCGAGTCCGGCGAGCAGCCGCCGCAGATCCCGGCCGTCGCGCAGCCGTGCCGGAAGCGGCCAACGCTGGGCGCGGGGCATGAGCACCTTGACCCAGTCGGCTCGCGATCGGTCGCCCGGTGTGGCGCGCAGGCACCAGTGGTCGGGCGTGCTCGCGGTGAATTGCACGCTCGGCACGTGGTCGCCGGCCAGTTCTGCCGCCAGCTCCGGCACCGTGCCGACATGGGTGTTGGAGATCGTCTGCGTGTAGGGCGAATGGTTTCCCGGGGCATCGTGATGCCATACCTTCTCGCCGCCGCGCTGGATCTGGAACTTTCCGGGACTCGCGTCGAAGCGCCGGAGGAGGCCGGTCAGCCATTCCGCAAGCCCTCCCGCGCCGGTGTGCCAACTCAAGAGGTCCACGCGGATCCCTTCGTGCCGGGAAGTCGGCATTCTATGGCTGGAACGTTCTGATCGCGGTGGTGTGCGCCCCGCGCGGTCGGTGGCGGCGGCCGCCCCCGCCCACTCGCCCGGGCGCCCCCGCCGATACCCTGATCCGGCGGACACGGCAGGCGGCAGGAAGCACGGTGGCATGGACCCTGGCGCGGGAACGGGCAGACGGCTGGTCGGGGTCGGAGTCGGCCCGGGCGACCCGGAGCTGGTCACCGTCAGGGCCGTCCGGCGGCTGCGGGAGGCCGACGTCGTCCTGGTGCCCGTCATGGCCCCGGACGAACCGGGCCGGGCCGAGGCGACCGTGCGGTGCTATGTGCCCGACGACCGGATCGAACGGGTGGTGTTCGCCCTCAACGACCGCGGCGGCGGACGCAGCGCCCGCCGGGTCCAGGCGTGGGACGAGGCGGCGCGCACCGTCGTCCGGCACTTCGACGCCGACGCGGCGACCGTCGCGTTCGCCACCATCGGCGACCCCAACATCTACTCCACCTTCGGCTACCTCGCCCGGACCGTACGTGAGACGGCGCCGGGCGTCGCGGTCGAGACCGTCGCGGGCATCACCGCCATGCAGGACCTCGCGACACGCTCCGGCACCGTGCTCGTCGAGGGGACCGAGCCGCTGACCCTCCTCCCGGTGACCGCCGGGGTGCGACGGCTGCGCGCGGCGCTGGAGACCGACGCCACCGTCGTCGCCTACAAATTCGGCCGCCACGCCCCGGACGTGCGGGAGGCGCTGCGCGCGACCGGGCGGCTGCCCGACGCCGTCCACGGCTCGCGGCTCGGCCTGCCGGACGAGCGGATAGCGCCGGCCGCCGAGCTCGACGGCGAGCCGCTGCCGTACCTGTCCACGTTGATCGCGCCCGCCCGGCGCGGCGAGCGGGGAGGGAAACTGTGACCGGGAAGGTCACCTTCGTCGGCGCCGGCCCGGGCGCGGCCGACCTGCTCACCGTGCGGGCGGTCCGCGCGATCGAGGCCGCCGACGTGGTGGTCTGGGCGGCCAGCCTCGTCCACCCCGACGTGCTGGACCACGCCCGGCCCGGCGCCGAGATCGTCGACTCCGCCAGGCTGCCGATGGAAGGCGTACTGCCCTACTACCGCCGGGCCGCGGAGGAGGGCGTCCACGTCGTGCGGCTGCACTCCGGGGACCCGGCCCTGTGGGGCGCCATGCAGGAGCAACTGGAACGCTGCCACGAGCTGGGCGTGCCGACCGAGGTCGTCCCGGGAGTGTCCAGCTTCAGCGCCGTCGCGGCCCTGGTCCAGCGGGAACTCACCGTCCCCGAGGTCGCCCAGTCGGTGATCCTCACCCGGCTCGGCGGCGGCAAGACGCCGATGCCCGGCGGCGAGGAGGTGCGGGAGTTCGCGCGGCACGGCACCACCATGGCGCTGTTCCTCTCGGCCGCCCGATCCGGGCAACTGCAGCAGGAACTGCTCGACGGCGGCTACCCGCCCGAGACTCCGTGCGTGGTCGCCTTCCAGGCCACCTGGCCCGACGAGCTGGTGCTGCGCTGCCGGCTCGGCGAACTGGCGGCCACGATCAAGCGGCACCGGCTGTGGAAGCACACCCTGGTCCTGGTCGGTCCCGCTCTGGAAGCGGGCGGCACACGGTCGCACCTGTACCACCCGGGGCACTTCCACGAGCACCGGCGCGCCGACCGCGAGGCACGGCGCGCCCTGCGAGGGGACCGGCGGGCATGACCGACCCGGCCGGGCCGGACCGGGCACGCGCCACGGCCCCGGACCTTCGCGAGCCGGACCTCCCCCGCACCATGAAGGTGCGGCAGCAGGCGCTGCGGACCGGCTGGACCACCGGCACGTGCGCATCGGCCGCGGCCAAGGCGGCCGCGCAGGCGCTGGCCACCGGCCGCCCGGTCGAGGTCGTGGACGTCGCCCTGCCGTCCGGACGGCGCGTCACCTTCGCCACCGAACGCTGCGAACTGCTGACGGCGGACCGGGCCGAGGCGGTGGTCGTCAAGGACGCCGGTGACGACCCCGACGTGACCCACGGCGCGCACATCACCGCCACGGTCACCCGCCGCCCCGGGCCCGGCCTGGAGCTCGACGGCGGCGTGGGCGTCGGGGTGGTGACGAGGCCGGGCCTCGGTCTGGAGCTCGGCGGCCCGGCCATCAACCCGGTGCCGCGCGAAATGATCACCCGCGCGGTCCACGAGGTCGTGGACACCGGGGCCGACGGGCTGCGGGTGGTCATCAGCGTCCCGGAGGGCGAGCGGATGGCCCGCAAGACGACGAACGCCCGGCTCGGCATCATCGGCGGCATCTCCATCCTGGGCACGACCGGGATCGTGCGGCCGTTCTCGACGGCGTCGTGGCGGGCCAGCGTCGAACAGGCGGTCTCCGTCCTCGCCGCGCAGGGCGAGTCCACCCTGGTGCTGTGCACCGGCGGCCGGACGGAGAAGGGAGCGATGCTGCGCCATCCGGAACTGCCGCCGGTGTGTTTCGTGGAGGTCGGCGACTTCACCGGTGCCGCCCTGCGCCGCGCGGTCGAGCATGGGGTGCGCCGCGTCGTCTTCGTCGGGATGGCCGGCAAGCTCACCAAACTCGCCGACGGAATCCTGATGACGCACTACACCAGATCCAAGGTCTCCACCGAACTGCTCGCCGAGATCACCCGCACGGTCGGCGGCCCGGCGGCCCTGGCGGACGAGGTCGCCGCGGCGAACACCGGCCGGCACGCCTACGAACTGTGGGAGAGGGCCGGGCTGCTGCCGACGGCGGGCGGCGAGCTGTGCCGCCGGGTCGGTGACGTGCTCACCCGCTTCGCCGAGGGGACGGTGGAGGTGGCGGTCGCGATGGTGGACTTCACCGGGCACCGGGTCGTGGCGGAGTGGCCGGGACCGGGGGACACGGCGGCCTCCCCGGAACCGAGGCGGCGGCGACCGCGTCGAAGCGAGCCGGAGAAGGTGGAGCGGCCGGACGAAGGAGCGGACAGGTGAGCTGGTCGAGAGTGCTCCAGTGGGTCCTCAACCCCACGCGGACGTTCGTGCTCGGCGGCTCGGTGATCCTGCACGGCGTCATCTTCCTGGCCCTTGGCCTGCAGAACTACACCGACCACACCGAGCGCGTCCAGGCCACGGTCGTGGACCGCGAAATCCGCACCTCAGGCCGCGGCGGCAGCCCCACCACCACCGTGTGGGTGAGCTACCGGGCAGAGGGTGCCGAGTTCCCGCGCGTGGAACTCGACGGCGTGGAGACGGCCGACCTGTACGTGGACGACGAGGTCACCGTCGCCTACGCACCGGAGGAACCCGAGCACGTCGTCACGCTGGCGAGCACCGAGCGCGGAGTGTACGCGGTGTGGGTGTACCTGGGCATCGGCCTGCTGGTGGCAGGCGCGGCGATCACGGCAGGCGGCGTCGGGTACGTGCGGCGACGGCGTCGCGGCAATCCACACGTTCGGCGGAATTTGTCCTGGCTGCCGCCGGAGTAGGCCGGGGGGAGGGGCCGCGATCGGGTCTTCCACGACGGGGAGGTGCGGAGCGCCGACCGGTTACCGACGCCGTCATTCGTGCCGGATTCCGCTGCGGGATTCTCCCGAGGGGGCCATGCTGGTGATCACGTCAGTTGTCCCGCGAGGTGGTGGAAGCGCTGCACATGCGCGAAGGCGACGAAATCGAGTTCATCAGTGCCGGCCGCGATGCCGTGCCGCGCGATCCCACCGTGGTGGCCACCGATCAGGCGTGGTTCTGGGACCGTGGCTGGCAGGCCGGTGAACGCGCGGCCAGCGAACAGATCGCGAGGGGACGGGCCGAAGAGTATCCGGACGCGGAGTCGATGTTCGATGCCCTGGAAGAGGAGGGCTGAGAACGTCGGCCACGGGGGCGTCGTGAAACGGTCGAGCCGCGAGCAGGCGGAGCGCTAGGTGGGTGGCCACGACCGTGTTCATCTGCCACGAACCGTCCGACAGGCTCACGAGCCCGTGTGGGGCGGCCACGTCGGGTGGATTCGATGCGACTCGGGCGCGCGACGAAGGCGCGACCTGGCGGTACGGGGACGAGTGGATTCTCGGAAGGCCGCACGTGATCAGGCGCGCAAGCTCACGCCGTCATCAGTCCTGGCCCACCTTCAATGAATTCGAGAAGGGCCATCCCGACGGAGAACCGTCGGGACTTCTTTTCCTTCGTGCTCGCGACCGGACCCAGTGCCCTGGCGGCGTCCGATGCTCCGCCGTTGTGAGGCGATTCTGGCGCGCGGCATTCCGCGATCCCGTCGAATGACGAGCGAGGTCCAGATCCGCCGTGCCGCCGCCGTTGGCAGTGGGCAGGCCGAGCGCAGACGCGGTCCTCGCGGCGAACTCCGTGCGGCACTGTCCATGTCGGGCTTGGCCCCGCATGCGGGGGGCACTTAGCTGCCGGCGAGGCTCATTGCCGCGCGCGGAGCGTAGGCGTGGGGGTACGTCAAGATACTGACGCACCGCGGCTCATTCCCGCGCGCCGGGGCGCACTCTACAGAAGCTCGCCCGGCGCGTACCCCAACGGGCTCATTCCCGCACGCGCGGGGCGCCCTGGGCGGTGCTCACCCCCGAGCACTGGGAGGCGGGCTCATCCCCGCACGCGCGGGGCGCACTCCGCACCGGCCCCAAGGACGCCCCGGACCACAGGCTCATCCCCGCACGCGCGGGGCGCACTGACGATTTCCGCCACCACGGTGCCTACGGCGGGGCTCATCCCCGCACGCGCGGGGCGCACGTCGAAGCGCTCTTGGCGCGGGTTCGGTTGGCGGGCTCATCCCCGCACGCGCGGGGCGCACTCTTACTGACCTGGGACGTCACCAAGCCCGGCCCAGGTTTTCGACCACTTTACCCGCCCCGTCCAAGCCCGCAGTCCGGCACGCGGAACCGAATACGCCCGCCCCTCCACGCGCATGCAATAGTGGCCGATGTGATCGGACGCCTGTTCTCCCTCGTCATCGACTGCCCCGACCCCTCCGAGCTCGCGACCTTCTATGAAAGCCTCCTGTCGCTGCCGCGGGCCGAGGAGAGCCCCGAGTACGTCGTCCTGAAGAGCACGACCGGTACCGAGATCGTGATGTTCCAACGGGTCGCCGACTTCCGGCCGCCGCAGTGGCCCGATCCCGCTCGGCCGCAGCAGATGCATGTCGACGTCCTGGTCGATGACCTGGACGAGGCGGAGGCCAAGGTGCTCTCGTTGGGCGCGACGCTTCTCGACGGCTCGGACAAGCCGATCGGCTACCGGGTGTACGCCGATCCGGTCGGTCACCCCTTCTGCCTTGTCACCCCCGAAGCCGTGGCGTCCAGCAGCTGACGGCCCTCTCCGAACCGGCAGCCATCGCGCCGGATGCCCACCAATCGGGCCACAGGGCGTAATCCGCTGATCTCAGGATTCTGCGATCCTGTGGTGCCATGAGCGACATCCAGATCCGCCGCGCCGTCGCCGCCGACGTCCCCGACATCGTCGCCATGCTGGCCGACGACGAACTCGGTTCCACCCGCGAGGCTCCGGACGACCTGGCCCCCTACCTGGAGGCGTTCGCCGTGGTCGACGCCGATCCGCGCGAGTTCCTGGCCGTCGCCGAGCGTGATGGGCGTATCGTCGGCACCCTCCAGCTGACCTTCCTGCCGGGACTGTTGAATCGGGGCGGGACCCGGGCGCAGATCGAGGCGGTTCACGTCGTCGCGGACGCGCGCGGGCTCGGGCTGGGGACGGCGCTCGTGTCGTGGGCGGTCGAGGAGGCTCGCCGACGCGGGTGCTGGACGGTGCAGCTCACCTCCAACGCCGTCCGGGTGGATGCGCGCCGCTTCTACGAGCGGCTCGGGTTCACCGCGTCGCACGTCGGCTTCAAGCTGCCCCTTCCGGACGCGGCCGGATGATCACCCTGGTCGGGCTGGACGGCGGGCCGCTGGAGCCGCGTGCCGCTGCCGCGCTGGCCGGGGCGTCCTGCGTCGCGGGGGCGCTGCGGCACCTCGCCGCGGTGCCGGTCCCGGCGGGGGCCAAACGGGTGGTCGTCGGCGATCTCGGTGCCGCGCTGCGCGAAGTCGCCGAGCACGACGGTCCCGCCGTGGTGCTCGCGTCGGGGGACCCCGGGTTCTTCGGGGTGCTGCGTGCGCTGCGGGAGCGAGGGGTGCGCCCGGACGTGGTGCCGGCGGTCTCCTCGGTCGCCTTGGCGTTCGCCCGGATCGGGGTGCCGTGGGACGACGCCGTCGTGGCGTCCGCGCACGGCAGGTCCGGGCGGGGGCGTTCCGTCCGCCGGGCTCTCGCGGCGGCGCTCGCGCACCCCAAGGCGGCCATTCTCACCGCGCCGGTGAGCGCCGAACCGCGCGCGTTCCTGCCCGCGCTGCTGCGCGCCGGGCGCGACGTCTACGTCGCCGAGCGGCTGGGAGCCACCGACGAAGCGGTCGTGCGGGTCACGGACCCGGCCGACGCCGGACGCGATCGCGCCCACCCCAACGTCGTCATCGCCGTCGACCCCGAGCGCGCCGTCGCGCCGGCCGCGGCGTGGCTGCCCGGCCACCAGGGGGCTCCGGACGGCTGGGCGCTCGCGGAGGCCGACTTCGCGCACCGCGACTCCATGATCACCAAAGCCGAGGTGCGCGCCGTCGCGCTGGCCCACCTCGCGCCGCGGCCCGGCACCGTGGTGTGGGACGTCGGAGCGGGGAGCGGATCGGTGGCCGTGGAGTGCGCACGGTTCGGCGCGCACACGGTCGCCTTCGAGCGGGTGGCCGCGGACTGCCGGCGCATTCGCGGCAACGCGGCGGCGCACGGCGTGAGCGTGCAGGTGTGCGAGGGCGAGGCTCCGGGCGTGTTCGACCGCGCAGGTGCGCTGCTGACCCCCGACGCGGTCTTCGTCGGGGGCGGCGGGCCGGGTGTCATCGCCGCCGTCGTCGAGCGGTACCGTCCCGAGCGCGTCGTGGCGGCCCTCGCCGCGCTCGACCGGGTCCGCGCGGTGTACGACCTGCTCACCACCGCCGGGTACGCGGTCGAGGGCACTCAACTGCAGGCGTCCCGGCTCGCCACGCTCCCGGACGGGGGGCTACGGCTCGCGGCGGCCAACCCGGTCACCCTGCTGTGGGGACTGCGCGGTGCGGGCGGCGCGGCGTCCGCACCGGACCGTCCGGCGCCGTGACCGGACGCCTCCCCCTACGCCGGTTCCGCCCGCCGTCAGCGCGACCGGGCGGGACGGTTGCGATCGCCGTCGGCGGGTACTCCAGGGCCGAACAGCGCCGCAACCGGCGGCGGCCGGTCAGGGAGCGCGCATGATCGACGGTCCGGTCGGCATCGTGGAGGCGGCGTTTCGCCACTACCGGGCGCAGGACCGCGAAGCGGCCCTCCCCCTCTACGCCGATGATTTCTCGTTCACCAGTCCGCAAGACGACCACATCGACAAGGCGACCTTCTTCGAGCGGTGTTTCCCGACGGCCGACCGGTTCACCGAGCAGCGGCTGCTGCACGTCGTCCCCGCCGATGACGGGCTCGTCCTCGTCTACTACGAATACGAACTCGTGTCGGGTGACCGATACCGGAACATGGAGGCGATCACCGTCCGCGACGGACTCATCCGGCAGGTGCGGGTCTTCTTCGGCGGCCGGGTGTGACGAGGACGCGGACCCGCCGGCGGACCGCGAAACGCTTCCACCGTGGCGGCCGAACGGCTGGCGCGCCGCCGCGCGCGGGAGCCCGGCCGGGCCGCCGAATATCGGCTCGGGAGCCGGCACCAATATGAATTGACCGCCAACGGGGCGCCTGCCAAGCTTCACCGCATCATGGACATCCTCTTCCTGGTCCGGACGCTCCTCGTCATGGCTTTCGGCCGTCCGGCGAAGACCAAGTACCGCACACCACTGACCACCCACCAGCTCTGGATGGTCTCCCTCGCCGGCATTCTCGCCGAGCGCACCCCGGGCAGAAGCCACACGCTGCTGTACCCGACGAGACGGATCGACCGCCGTAATCCGAAACTCCGGCTCTCCGAGAGCTGGGACATCACCGACCAGGCGTCGATGCTCGCCACCCTGGACTTCCTGGCGACCACCGGCCACCGTGGCGCCTACGCCGCCCGGATCGGCCACCCCCCGCTCGCCTGGGACATCATGCGCTACGCCGACATCACGCGGTACGGGTTCGCCGCCGGGTACATCGACGAGCCCACCGCCTGGCGGCTGCTCGCCCGCGTGGCCGGCCCGGCCGCCCAGACCTACCCGTCCTGGCAGGCCTACGCCGACGACTTCCTGCGCGGGCGTCAGGTGTGGCTGGGCGGTCTGGTCGGCGGCAAGTACGAGGACTGGGCGGTCTCCCAGCAGGAGACGGTGGACGCGGCGCGCAAGCTCCTCGACCCGGCCAACACCGACAGCCCGTGGCAGCGGGTCCCGTGGGAGGCCATCTATCGGCCGGACGCCCCGCTGCCGCGCTAGCGGGCGGCCCGGAACGCCGGAACCGCTCGGCGCCCGGCGGCCGGGAAATGCGGTTGCCCGGTGCCGCACCGGCCCGGCACGCTGGCGATATGACGCCCGAGCACGGTCCGACCGCTGACGTGGTGGCCGACGTGGTCCGGTCCGCCCTGGGAGAGAACACCATCCCGCCCGTCCGGCCCATCGGGGAGGGCGGGGAGCACTCCTCCTGGCGGATCGGAACCCGGCACGTCGCGCGCTTCGCCCTCGACAGGGACGCCTCCGCACGCCAGCGGCGGGAGATCGCGCTGCGGGACCTCGTCCGCCCGCACGTCGGCATCCCCCTCCCGCGGAGCGTCGCCGTGGGGGAGTGGGCGCCCGGGCGCACCTTCACCGTCGACGCCGCGATACCGGGCGCCTCTGGCGAGGACCAAAGTGTCAGCACGGCGGGCGAGGCGGACCTCGCGCGGCTGCTGGCCGGCCTCCGCTCGGTCCCCGTGCACGCGGCGGCCGCCGTCGGCGTACCGGCGGCGGAACCCCCGGACGTCGCCGCCCTGAGCCGACGGGCGGGCACGGCCGCGGATTGGCTCGCCGCGCACGGCCGGTTCGACGTCGGCCTGCTGCCACGACTCGTCCCACCCGCCCTCGCGGCGAACGGGCCGGCGGCCCGCGTCCTCGTGCACAACGACCTCAAGGGCGAACACCTCCGGGTGACCGGAGACGGCAGGGTCTGCGGCGTACTGGACTGGACGGACGCGGAACTCGGCGATCCGGCCGCCGACGTGGCGGGCCTGGCAATCTCGGTGGGCGCGGCGGCGGCCGTTCGCGTGGCCTCGGCGGCCGGATACGACTCCGCCGTGTGCGTCAGGGGGGTCCACCTCGCCCGCTGCGGCACCGTGCTGCTGCTGGCCGACCGGCTCCAGGGGAGGGACGACAGCCCGCTGGCGCTGCTCCGGACCCAGCTGGAGCGCGCGTGGGAGGTGCGAGGTGCGGACGCGCGGGCCCTCGGCGCCGGTGGGTGACCCGGTGCCGCAGGCCGTCCCACGACAGGAAACGCTGCCGTTCCCGCTACTGCCGCCCGCGAAGCCGGTGGCGGAATGTCAGAAGATGGCGACGCTATGTAAGGGACGGAATCTCGACGGGAGCAGGTGCCGACGCAAGCGGCGGTTCCCTCCCTGCCACAGCCACACCACCAAGGCCCTGACCGCGCGTGCGCTGCAGCAGCGGTTGCGGCTGCGGCGCTCCCTGGGAACGGCTGCGGGCAGACGCGGCTGGGTGCGCGTGCCGCCGGATCGGCGCGGCACCCCGCCGCTGTGGACGGCCGTACCGAAGACCGACGTGCGCACCGTCCACGAGGTGTGGGCCGGCGAAGGCCGTGCCGCCATCGCCAGGGGCATGGGCCGGGTGCTCGACCGGCAGGGGTGGGAGTTCCTGGTCTCCGACGGCGATTCGGCCGACTGCGTGGTGTTCGACGTCCTCGCCGAGCTGTGCGACGCGGTGCGCCCCGAGGCGGCGGAGCCGGTACTGAAGGACATGGCGACCGGCCTGTCCGTCCGCGTGCGCGTCGGCCGACGGGCCTTGGCCGTGTTCGCCCAGCTGGCCCGTCATCGGCGTGATCTCCTGACATCGCTGTTCGCTCCCGCCGGACTGCTGCCGGCCGACCAGCTCCGCGTGCTCTCCGTGGGGCTGCGGCTGCTCGGCGTCCAGATCTGCGCCATGCGCGGGCGACTGGACGTCTGCCCCTGCCTGGAGTCCCTGGTCCGCCAGGAGGGTGCCGACCGCGTCCCGCAGCTGCTGCGGCACGCGGCGGACGACTGGCCGCCGCTCCCCGGCAACCGGTGAGGGCGAGCCGGGACCTACTCCAACGCCGGGCGGGGGTACACCCCGCCCGCGTCCACCAGTTCCGCGAGCCAGGAACGGAGGTCGCCGGTGTGCAGGTGGAACGGCCGGCCCGAGGTACGCATGGTCGACGCACAGTGGTACACGCTGGGCTCCCGGTCGCCGGAGACGCTGAACGCGAAGTCGTGTTCGTAACCGTCCACGAGCCGGCCGTCGCGGATGTCGTGGTGGACGCACTACGCGAACACCAGGCGTCCGTCGCCGTCCACGACAGGGCCGTCCATCTCGGCGAAGTCCGACGACGCCTCCGGGAAGCCGAAGACGTCCACGAGCCGGGCCGCCTCGGTGTCTTCGATCGAGGCACCCGCGTACCGCTCCAGGAACTCCACATGGCCGCGGTCCGCCCGCAGCGCCGGGTGCTCGGCGAGAAAGCCCGCGAGCCGCGGCCGCAGCCGTGGATCCGGGTGCTCGGGACGGCCGGAGCCGCTGCCCACGGCGGAGCCCCGAATCAGTCGCAGCCGCGCCACGAGGTCGTCGATTCCGCACTCCACGGCATCGCCGCCGTGCGCGCCGCAGCCGTCCGGGCTATCCGGGCCGCCCGCGCGTCAGCGCCCATGCCCATGCCCGTGGCCGTGGCCATGTGCCGGGTCGTCCGGGTGGTGGTGCGGGGTCTGGGGCGCGCCCACCCGGTCCTCGAAACCCGGCAGGGCGATCCGGTAGACGCAGGTGTCGCAGTTCATCCGGATGTCGCCGAGCACCGCCTCGTCGTACCGCTCGGTGATCACATCGGCGAGGCCGTCGCAGTCGTCGATCACCGGGGCGCACCGGACATCGAGTTCGGGGTGCGCCGCGGCGTACTCCAGCGACTGGTCGACCACCCGGTCGGGCAGGACGCCCGCGAACAGGAAGTACGGCAGCACCACCACGCGGCGCGCGCCCAGGCGGCGGATCCGCTCCAGGCCCTCCGGAACGCCCGGCCACGCCAGCGAGATGAAGGCCGGCTCCACGAACGCGACGCCGCGCCCGCGGGCGTGCCCCTCCTGGAGCAGCCGGGCCACCTTCACCACCTCGGCGTTGGCGTCGGGGTCGGTGGAGCCGCGCCCCACGAGGAGGACGGCGGTGTCCGGCTGCTCGGCGGCCGGCGCGTCCAGCACCTCGTCCAGGCGCTCGGCGAGCAGCCGCAGCACGGTGGGGTGCGGGCCGAGCGGGCGGCCGTAGACGTAGCCGAACCCCGGGCGCCGCTCCTTCTCCCGCGCCAGCGCACCGGGGATGTCGCCCTTGGCGTGCCCCGCGGCCACCAGCATCATGGGGACCGCCACCACCCGGCGGTGGCCCAGCTGGTACAGCTCGCCGACGGACTCCGTGAGGGGCGGCGGCGAGAGCTCGATGAAGCCGCCGGCCACGTCACGGTCGGTGAGCCGTCGGCGGAGGCGGTCCACGAACGCGGTGAATCCGGCGACCCCCTTCTCGTCACGCGTGCCGTGTCCGACCAGGAGCAGGGGCGGCTTCATAGGCGTCCTTTCACGGGGCTGGGGGGCGGCCGTGACCGGCCGGAGGGCGGTCAGCGCGCGGCCGGGCGATCCGGCGGTTCCGCCGGGACGGGCTCGTACAGCAGGGCGTTGACCGCCGCGGCGGCGACGGCGGACCCGCCCTTCTCGGACACGTTGCTGATCTGCGGGAGGCCGCTGGCGCGCAGCGCGGCCTTGGACTCGGCGGCGCCGACGAAGCCGACGGGCAGGCCGACCACCAGCACCGGGTCCACGCCGAGCGCGATGATCTCCGCCAACGCCGTCGGCGCGCACCCCACGACCCACACCGCGCCGGGGCCCACGTCGGCGAACGCCAGCCGGACGGCCGCGGCCGAGCGGGTGATGCCGGTGCGTTCCGCCAGCCGGGCCGCCTCCGGGTCGTCGATACGGCAGTGCGGCCGCCGGGCGGTGATCCCGGCCGCGACCATGGCGACGTCGGTGACGACGGGCGCGCCGTCGGCCAGTGCGCGGGCGGCGCTCTGGGCCGCCGGTTCGTCGATGACCAGATCGGCGGCGTACCCGAGGTCGGCGCTGGCGTGGACGACGCGTTCGGTGACGGCCCGGCTGTACGGGGGCAGCCCGGAGAGGTCGATCCGGGAACGCAGGATGCGGTAGGACTCCGCCTCGATCGCGTGGACCCGCCGGCTCATGCGGCGTGGCCTCTTCCGTTCCGCAGCCGCTCGGGCTGGACCCCGCTCCGCAGCCGCTCGGCCCTTTTCCCGCTCCGCAGCCGCTCGGGCTGGACCTCCACGACGGCGTCGGCCGGGCAGACCTCCACGCACTCCAGGCAGCCGGTGCAGCGGTCGGCGAGGATCACGAGCGGCCGACCGTGCGGCCGGATGGCCCGTTCGGGACAGGTCAGCAGGCAGGCGCCGCATGCCGTGCAGGCCGTGGTGACGGCGACCGGCGCCACCCTCCAGCGGGTGTCGGACACGTTCCGTGACCTCCTTCGGCCGGAGCTTCGCCGCCACGGCCCCGCCCCGAGGCCGGAACCAGCGTACCGGCGGGCGATCCGTGGCCCAGCGCCGGGTCTGGGGACCCCGGTTCGGCCCTTCGAAAGCGCGGCCGAACGTCGTGCCGTTGTCACAAATTGTGACGCCTATGGCGCAAGGTGTAACCGGAAGACCATTCGCAACGGACACCACCGGCGCGGCCGGTGGTCCACATCGGAAAGGCCGGGATGATCGAAGAACCTGCGCACCCACCGGCGAAAGGCACGAAGCGGCGATCCGCCCTGATGGGCGTCCTCGGCACCGGGGTACTCCTCGCCGCGTTGATCCCGGCGGCGGACGCCGCGGCGGCGCCGGCGATCATCGGCGGCTCGGAGGCCGCCGACGAGTACCCGTTCATGGTGAGCCTGCAGGCCGACCGGGGCACGCACTACTGCGGGGGAACGCTGATCGACCCGGAATGGGTGGTGACCGCGGCCCACTGCGTGACGCACGGGAAGCGGTCCACCGTGCGCGTCGGCAGCAGCGACCGCACGACCGGGGGGACCGAGCGGAACGTCGTCCGGATCGTCGTGCATCCCGACTATAGCCCGCCCCCCTTCTGGGCGGCTGACATCGCACTGGTGCGGCTGGACCGGCCGGTGGCCGAGCAGCCGGTCGAGATCGCCCGCAAGGCCGGCGAACCGGGCACGTCCGTGCGCATGCTGGGGTGGGGGATGGCCTGCGAGTCCGGCGACGAATGCCTCTCGCTGCCGACACGGCTACAGGAACTGGACTCCAAGATCGTCGCCGGTGACCGGTGCGGCGGCTTCGATGACGCGACCGAGATCTGCGTCGATCACCCGAGGGAGTACGTGCAGGCCTGCAGGTTCGACTCCGGCGGACCGCTGCTCAAGGGCGGCCCCGGACGATGGCGGCTGGTCGGAGCGACCAGCCGCGACGGGGACACCGATCCGCGCTGCGCCTCCGGTCCCGCGGTCTGGACCGACGTCACGGTCTACACCGACTGGATCGAGCGGACGATCGCGGGCTGATCGGCGGCCCGCGCCGACGGTTTCGCCGCGTCGGTCGCCGTGGCCGTTTCCATGGCGCGGCATCATCGAGCGGGGACGGTGAGCGCCGCGCGGGCCTGGCGTCCGCGCGGCGTCCGTGTTAGTGTCCGCGCAGGTCAGGGCCATGTCGGAGTGGTCGCGAACGAACGGAACCCCCTGTGTCGCGGCCATCTCGCTCCCCCCTCCGTGGCCGCGTAAGCGGACGTCGGCACCGCCGAATTCGCACGGAGACCACCCCACCGGCATGGAGTCTCCTGGCCGGAGAGGTCAGAAGATGAACGACACACCGAAACGGCAGCGCAGCCTGGCCCGGGCCTCCGCCCTCACGGCCGCGCTCGGCGCCGGCGTCCTCCTCACCGCAATGGCCCCCGCCGCCCACGCCGACGGGCGGCTGCACATCGTCGGCGGACAGGACGCCGCCGACTCCTACCCCTTCATGGTGAGCCTGCAGAACGGCCAGGGCGAGCACGGCTGCGGCGGAGCGCTCATCGACCCGGAATGGGTGGTGACCGCGGGGCACTGCGCGGCGATGAAGGCGCCCCAGGAGATCGACGTCCGTGTGGGCAGCAACGACCGCACCACCGGCGGGACCGTCACGGGACTCTCCGACATCGTGGTTCATCCCGAGTTCCGCTACGGCTACTCGTGGGCGGCCGACATCGCGCTGCTCAAGCTGGACCAGCCGGTCGCCCAAGAGCCGATCGAGATCGCCCCGGAGGCGGGCGAAACGGGCACGCCCGTGCGCATGCTCGGCTGGGGGATGACCTGCGACGACGGCAACGAGTGCCCGACGCCGCCGGTGACGCTCCAGGAGCTCGACGCGGAGCTGGTGGCCCCCGAGCGTTGCGTCGACGCCGACGGGTCCAGCGAACTGTGCGTCGAGCATCCCACCGAGCAGGCGCAGGCATGCTCCGGCGACTCCGGCGGTCCACTCGTCCAGGGCGGCCCCGGACGGTGGCAGCTCATCGGGGCGACCAGCCGCGACGGTGACGGCGACGACGTGTGCTCCACGGGCCCCGGGGTCTGGACGGACGTCACCGTCTACAGCGATTGGATCGAGCGGACGATCGCGGGCTGACCACGGCCGCCCGCCGTTCCGTTGCCGGCCGTCGTGGCCGAGGTCGCGGCGGCCGGCAACGCAGGGCGGGGGCGGTGCTCCGCATGGACGCCGTGCCGGGGGTGTCGACGTCCGTCTCCCCGGCACGGTGATCCGCCGCTCCTCGGCACCGGGAACGCGGCGAAACCCGCTACTCCCGCCACCGGTACCCGCGCGGGGTGACGAACCGGCCCGCCACCGCCCGGCTGGTGGAACCGCCGACGAGGACCACCGTGAACATGTCCACCGCGGCCGTCTCACCGGCCCGCATCGCCGCGAGCGTGGTCAGCACGGTGCGTTCGCCCTCCCGCGAGGCGTTGCGGACGTAGCCCACCGGGGTCTCGGGCGGCCGGTGCTCGGCCAGGATGTCCAGCGCGCGCGTGAGCTGCCAGTCGCGGTTGCGGCTGCGCGGGTTGTACAGGCACACCGTGAAGTCGCCGTTCGCGACCGCCCGGATCCGGCGCTCGATCACCTCCCACGGCGTGTGCAGGTCGGACAGCGAGACGTAGGCGTGATCGTGACCGAGCGGCGCGCCGAGCAGGCCGGCGGCGGCGACCGCCGCCGTGATGCCGGGCACGCCGACCACGTCGATGTCGGGGCCGGCCAGGTCGAGCGCCGGACTGGCCATGGCGTACACCCCGGCGTCACCGGAGCCCACCAGCGCCACCGCGGCCCCCGCGCGGGCCTCGCGCACGGCGGTACCGGCCCGTTCCTCCTCCCGGCCGAGGCCGCTGGCCAGCACCCGGGTGCCGGGGCGCAGCAGGTCGCGGATCTGCGCCACGTACTGGTCCAGGCCCACCACGACCGAGGCCCGCCGCAGTTCGTCCACCGCCCGCGGCGGGAGGAGGTCCCGCGCGCCCGGGCCGAGTCCGACCACGGCGAGCCGGCCGCGCGGGTGCAGCCGGGCCACGGCCACCGTGGCGTTGGCGGACTTGCGCTTGGGGACGACGAGTTCCGCCGCGCTCCCCAGGTCGGTGGCCGCCCGCAGCGCGGCGGCTTCGGCCACGCTGGGCGTGCCGACCTCCGCGCGCACCACCTCGCTCGGATTCGGCACCGCGACGGCCGCCAGTTCGGCCGCCGGGTAGTCCAGCACCGGCAGACCGCGCGCCTCGGCCGCGGCCAGGATGCCCGGCTCTGCGGACTTCAGGTCGATGGTCGCCACTGCGCGGACCGATCGCGGGGCCAGCCCCGCGTCGGCGAGCGCGGCGTCGACCAGCGTCCCGACCTCCTCGGCCGGTACATCCCGCGCGGAGCCCACGCCGACGACCAGCGACGGCGGGTGGTACACGACCGTGGGGACGCCTCCCCGCGGCGCCGCGATGCGGTCGGTCACCCTGATCACGGCCGCGGGGTGCGGGACGTCCGGCCCGACGTTCTCCGGCAGCGGCGGCAGCGGCCACCCGGCGGCCCCCTCCAGCCGGACCGGATCGCCGGAGAGCACGGCCGCGCCCACGGAGGCGAGCGGTGCCGGGTCGGCGACGGTGAGACCGAGGTCGGCGCCGTAGGAGTCGAGGGGCGTGGCGGCCACGGTGTCGCTGGCGGTGGTGACCACGGGCGTGCAGCCGAGCACCGCGGCGACCCGGTGGGCGAGGTCGTTACCGCCATGGTGGCCGCCGAGCACCGCGACGGCGAAGCGCAGCGACTCGTCGACGCAGACGACCGGCGGATCCGTGTGCTTTCCGGCGAGCAGGGGCGCCAGCACCCGCACGGTCGCCCCGACGGCCAGGAAGCTCACCACGGCGGAGTGCCGGGTGAACGCGGCGCGCAGCGCGTCGGCGGGCCGCTCGCCGGAGACGGCCTCGGCCTCGTCCGGCCAGGCGGCCACCAGCCGTCGCGCGGCCGCCCGGCCGCTCGCCGTGACCGCGATGACGCCGATCCCGCCCATGCCCGCCCTTCGGTCGCCGATGCGCCACGGCCGGCCGTCGGCGCGGCGCCGAGTCTAACGAGGGCGGACGGTTCCGGCCCGCGACGGGGTGCATGGCCGGTGACCGCTCCGGGACGGCTGGGCCGGGGCGAGAGCATGGGTGAATTGCCCCGGATGTCGTCTATGGGGAAAATCAGCGCATGCCTAGTGAACCGGCCGTGAACGGGGTCCTTCCCGCTGGGAACCGGCCCGCGGAGCCGTTCGTCCTGAAGTCCGACCCCGGTAAGAGATGGCCCATCCTGATCGCCCCGACCCTGGCCGCCGTTCTGGTCACGGCCGGGTCGGCCGCCAAGGCGCCCGCGCTGCTGGTGTTCGGCGCTCCCGTCCTCGCGGTGCTGCTGGCGCTGGCCTGGGCCAACCTGTACATGTCCCGCACCGTCGTCACGGCGGACGAGATCATCATGATCGGTTCCTGCTACCGCCTCCGCCGGTCGTGGCGGGGAGCCACGAGGGTCGTGCGCGCGACCGTCGTCGCGCCGCGGGGCCCGAACCCTGACACGGTGTTCGTGCTCGACGAGCGCGGCCAGGTCCTCGCCCGGTTCTACGGCCACTTCTACACCCGCGAGGACATCGACCGGCTGGTCGGGCACCTGCGGCTCCCCGTGAGCGGTCCCGGAGCCCCGGTGACCGCCAGGCAACTGGATCAGATGTATCCCGGGATCGTGCCCTGGTACGAACGGCAGCCGCTTTTCCTCGCCGGGCTGCTGGTCGGCGTCATCGCCGTGATCGTCGTTGTCGTGGGAGTGGGAGGGGCGATCGGCGGATTGTGGTGATCCGGCTGCTCGCGGCGGTCCGCCCCGCCGTGTCCGCGATGCCGGGACCGACGTGGCGGAAGGGTCGCTAGGCGCCGTACCTCGGGAGATCGGAGGTGTCGATCTCGATGCCCTTGAGCGGTCCGGACAGTTCCAGGATCTCCCCGAACTCGATGTCCTGGTGGGCGCGGTAGGCGTTCTTCGCGGGGTCCCAGTGCAGTCGCACCGTTCCCTTGCGCGGGTCGATGAGCAGGTAGAGGGGGATGCCCCAGGACGCGTACTCCTCCGATTCGATGACCGTGTCGTTGAGGGCGTTGTTCGGCGAGACGACCTCCATGACGAGGTCGACGGCATCGGCGGAGAGGAGCCAGCCTTCCTCTTCCTCCACCGAAGCGGGGACCACCGCCAAGTCGGGAGCCATGTAGTCGTCGCCGTTGAAGGGTGAGGCGATGGAGACGACCTGTAGCGCCACGCTGTCCCCAGAGAGTTGGGGGGCCACCTGGTCATAGATTCGGCGAACGATCGCCCCGAGCTTGACCGATGGCGTCGGCGAGATAGTGATCGTCCCCCTGACGATCTCAGTGCGAAAACCCTTGGGGACGTCGAGATGGGCGGCAAGTTCCCGCAATCCGGTCCGGAGCTCCTCGGACCGCACGTGGACGGGCCGTTCGTGCACGGCGGCGTTCATCGACGCTCCTCCCTGTCGAATCGTCATCCTAGAGACCTCCCAGGTCAGGCGTCGGGTCGTTCCGTGATTCTCCCTCCACGATCTTCGGTCGCCGGACGGTATGACCGCGAGCGTCCACGACGCACCGTCCGCTGTGCCCCGCGATCGGCCGGTCAGCGACGATCTCCGGTGTCTCGCGGTGAAACGTATAGTTCCTGCTGTTTGTCGCATTCATCTGACTGGGGGAGCACCTGGTGGCACCGGAGCCGGACGTCGACCTGCGGCACCACGGGGACGCCGAGGTCGTCCCCGGGCTGCTGGACTTCGCGGTCAACGTCCGCACCGGCACGCCGCCACCGTGGCTCGCCGAACGGATCGCCGCCAGCGTCGGCGACCTCGCCGCCTACCCCGACCCCGGGCCGGCGCGCGCCGCCGTGGCGCAGCGGCACCGGCGCGACCCCGGCGAGGTGCTGCTCACCGCCGGTGCCGCCGAGGCGTTCGTGCTGCTCGCCCGCGTGCTGCGGCCCCGCCGGGCGGTCGTGGTGCATCCGCAGTTCACCGAGCCCGAGGCGGCGCTGCGGGCCGCCGGGCACCCGGTGGAACGTCTGGTGCTGCCGCCGGACTTCGTGCTCGACCCCGCCGCCGTCCCCGCCGACGCCGACCTCGTGATGGTCGGCAACCCGACCAACCCCACCTCGGTGCTGCACCCGGCGGCGACCCTCGCCGCACTGGCCCGGCCCGGCCGGACGCTCGTCGTGGACGAGGCGTTCGCCGATTGCGTCCCCGGCGAGCCCGAATCCCTGAGCGCCCGCGCCGACCTTCCCGGGCTCGTGGTGATCCGCAGCCTCACCAAGACATGGGGGCTGGCCGGACTGCGCGCCGGTTATCTGCTGGCCGCCCCCGACGCCGTGCGCGCCCTCGCCGATGCGCAGCCCCTCTGGTCGGTGTCCACTCCGGCTCTGGTGGCGGCCCGGGAGTGTTCGACGCCACACGCCGTGGCGGAGGCGGACGCCTGGGCCCGCCGACTCGCCGCCGACCGGGCCGGCTTCGCCGCCGCGCTGAGCGGCCTCGGCCTGCGGGTCACCCCGGAGGCGGCGGCGTCCTTCCTCCTGGTGCGGTTCCCCGGCGCGCACCGCCTGCGCGCTGACCTGCGGGATCGCGGCATCGCCGTGCGCCGGGGCGACACCTTTCCCGGGCTGGGAACCGACTGGCTGCGGATCGCGGTCCGAGACTCCGAGACCAACTCCCGGATGACGCGAACTCTGGCAGAGTTGCTCTGAGTCATGGTGAGGAGATCGGCCGTCGCCCGGCCCGAGCGGGGGAACCGCCCCGGCGGCGCGGGTGAACGGCCACGACCACGAGGGAGAGACGTGCCGGGACCTGCCCGAACGCAGCGACGCGTGACCGCGCCCGTGGCTCCCGTCGCGATCCGACCGGACGTCCGTGTGCCGCCCGCCGGCACACGGCCCCGACGCACCCGCCGACCACGCTCCGCAGCACCGGAGGTTCGCCATGGCCGCTGACGACGCCACCTCAGACACCGACCGCACCGACGACTCCGGCCGCTGGGCCGCCGTGCGCCGCGACCCACCGGCCGCACCGTCTCTCGGAGGCGGCCTCCTGGACGACCTTCCCGAGCAGGGACGCGGTGCCGGGTCGCTCGTCCCGCCGGCGGAACCGGCGCGCCGCAATCCGTTCCACGCGGCGCCGACGCGGCCCATCCGCGGCCGGGCCGGAAGCGGCGACATGCTCGCCGATCCCCCGGCCGGGAGCCCGCCCCCGCCGCTGCGGACGGAGGCGGTGCGGCCGGAGCCCGCCGACACCGATCCCACCGAAGCGGAACCCGCCGCCGACCCCGGGCCGGCCCCGGCGAGACCGGCCGCCCCGCTGACGCGCCGCGAGACGGACGGCACCGGCACCACAACGGAGGAGACGGACCCGGCCGACACGGACACCGTCGCCGAGCCCAACGTGATCCCGTTCCGCGGGGCCGGGCAGGACCGCGGCGCAGGCCTGGCGGCGGCGAGACGCCCGCCCGAACCGGGCGCCGCCGCGCCGCAGCGCAGAGACAAGGGGGCCCCGGCCCCCACCACAGTCCGACCGCCAGACCCCGAGCCACAGGGCGATTCCTCGAACGTGAACGCACACGCCGCCGCTCCGCTTCCCGAGCATGACGACCTCGCCGCGACTCCGTCCGCCGATGAGGCGGCCCCCGCCCCGGCCGCGGACCTGCCGCGTGCCGACCGGCACGCCTACTCCGAACCGGCCCGTGCCGCCGTCTACCGGGCGATCCAGGACCGCCGCGACGTCAGAGTCGGGTTCCGCTCCGATCCGGTACCGGATGAGGTGCTGACCCGGGTGCTGTCCGCCGCCCACCAGGCACCCTCGGTGGGCTTCTCGCAGCCGTGGGACTTCGTCGTCATCCACGACGAGGGGCTGCGCGGCCGCGTCCAGCAGCTGGTCCAGCGCGAACGCGAGGAGTACGGGCGCGCACTGCCGGGCGCGCGGGCCCGCGCGTTCTCCGGCCTGAAGGTCGAGGCGATCCTCGACACCCCGGTCAACATCGTCGTCACCGTCGACCCCACCCGCGGCGGGCGGCACACGCTCGGCCGGCACGCCCAGCCGCAGACCGCCGGCTACTCGACCGCGCTCGCGGTGGAGAACTTCTGGCTGGCGGCCCGCGCCGAAGGGCTGGGGGTGGGCTGGGTCAGCTTCTTCGCCGAGCGCGACCTCGCCCGCGCGCTCGACCTGCCGCCGCACCTGGAGGTCGTCGCCTACCTCTGCGTGGGCTATGTCGACGAGTTCCCCACCGAGCCGGAACTCGCGCTCGGCGGGTGGGCCCAGCGGCGCCCGCTGTCGTGGGCGGTGCACCGCGACCAGTACGGCCGCCGCGGCCTGCCCGGTGAGGAGCCGACCAGCCTGCTGGAGGAGACGATCTCGGCGATCAGGCCGCTGAACCAGCGGGCGATCGGCGAGGCCCGGGACCGCCAGTCCCGCATGACCACCCCGCCGGGCGCGCTCGGCGTCCTGGAGGACATCGCCGCACAGCTCGCCGGGCTGGCCGGCGAGGCACCGCCGCCCATCCCGGAGCCGGCGGCCGTCGCCGTCTTCGCCGGCGACCACGGCGTGCACGCCCAGGGCGTCACCCCGTGGCCGCAGGAGGTCACCGGACAGATGGTGCGCAACTTCCTCGCGGGCGGCGCGGTCGTCAACGCCTTCGCCGGCCAGGTGGGCGCGGAGGTCACGGTCGTGGACGTCGGCGTCGTCGACGACCTGCCCACCGTGCCCGGCCTGCTGCCGCGCAAGATCGCGCGCGGCACGGCCGATTTCACCCGGGGTCCCGCCATGACGCCCACCCAGGTGGGGTACGCGGTCGAGGCCGGGATCGAGGTCGCGCGCGACCTCGTCGCGGCCGGGAACCGGTGCCTGGTGACCGGCGACATGGGGATCGGCAACACGACGCCCTCGGCCGCGCTCATCGCCGCGTTCACCGGGCGGGACCCGGCCGAGGTGACCGGCAGGGGCACCGGCGTCGACGACGCCATGCACGAGCACAAGATCGAGGTCGTGCGCCGGGCGCTGCGGGCCAACCCGGTCGACCCGGCCGACCCGCTCGGGGTGCTCGCCGCCGTGGGCGGGCTGGAGCACGCCGCGCTGGCCGGCTTCATTCTCGGCGGTGCGGCGCTCCGGGTGCCGGTGGTGCTGGACGGCGTGATCGCCGGGGCCGCGGCGCTCGCCGCCGCCGCGCTCGCCCCGGAGTCGATGAACGCCTGCGTGGCCGGCCACCGCTCCAGCGAGCCGGGGCACACCGCCGTCCTGGAGCACCTGGATCTGCGCCCGCTCGTGGACCTCGAACTCCGGCTCGGCGAGGGGTCGGGTGCACTGCTCGCGGTGCCGCTGCTCCAGGGCGCGGTGCGCGCACTGCGCGAGGTCGCCACCTTCGACAGCGCGGGCGTGACCGAGCGACGGTGACCGGCGGCCGAAAGAGCGGGGGCGGCGGGCGGCGACCCGCCGCTCCAGCTCCCGTGGCCGCGCCACCCCGAAGCGTGACCAAAGCGTTAGCGCACCGCCCGAGACGTGCCCGCACACCGTCTCCCCCTGGCCGGGCCCGCCCCGGTGGCCGGTCGCGGAGACCGGCATCCGCCACGCCGCCGGGTGTCCGGGCGCGGCCGACCCGTGCTGATGAACGGGCGGTCGGCCCGCATCCCTGCCGACGCGCGCCGGGTGAGCCGGGGCACACGGCCCACGGGTTTGCCGCGTCCCGTAGCCGCACCACCCGTTTCACACGGTATTTTTTGGGGCATTGACGGAACCCGCGCGCTGTTGATCATGTTGCCGCGAATCGGGCAGGGTGCACACGTCCCCTGGGGTACACCACACGGGAGCCGACCCGGCGGGGCAGGCGTGCGGCGGAGCGCCAACGAGCCCTGACGCAGCAGTCACAATCGGGATCGGGAGGGCTGTCTCGGTGACGTATCTTCTTGGGTTGCGCCTTGAGGGACGCGACGTGCTCGTGGTCGGGGGTGGTCGGGTCGCCCAGCGGAGGGTGCCTGTTCTTCTCGACGCCGGCGCCCGCGTCACCCTGGTGGCACCCGAGATCACCGCCGCCCTTGAGGACCTCGCCGCCGCCGGCCGCATCACCTGGCAGCGCCGCCCGTACCGCCCGGGCGACGTGCACGACGGCGAACTCGGCGACTTCTGGCTGGTGCACGCCGCCACCGACGCCCCCGACGTCAACGCCACGGTCGCCGCCGAGGCGGAGACGCGGCGGATCTGGTGCGTGCGTGCCGACGACCGGCACGCCTCCACCGCGTGGACCCCGGCCAGCGGGACCGCCGCGGGCGTCACCGTGGGCGTGCTCGCCGACGGGGACCCGCGCCGGGCGGCCGGCCTGCGCGACGCCATCACCGACGGCCTCGCCGACGGCACCCTCGACGCCAGACGCGGCCGGGAGCCGCTGCGCGGTGTGGCCCTGGTCGGCGGCGGTCCCGGCGATCCTGGGCTCATCACCGTGCGCGGACGCCAGCTGCTGTCGCAGGCCGACGTGGTGGTCGTCGACCGGCTCGCACCCGCCGCCCTCCTCGACGAGCTTCCCGGCGACGTCGAGATCGTGGACGCCGCCAAGATCCCCTACGGGCGGTCGATGACCCAGGAGGAGATCAACCGGGTCCTCATCGACCGTGCCCGGGCCGGCCGGTTCGTCGTCCGCCTCAAAGGCGGCGACTCGTTCGTGTTCGGCCGCGGCGCGGAGGAGATCGCGGCGTGCGTCGCCGCGGGCGTGCCGGTCACCGTGGTCCCCGGTGTGACGAGCGCGCTCGCCGGACCGGCGGCCGCCGGCATCCCCGCCACCCACCGCGGGGTGGCGCAGGACGTCCACATCGTCTCGGCGCATGTGGCCCCCGGCGATGAGCGGTCGACCGTCGACTGGGCCGCCCTGGCCCGCTCGCACGGCACCATCGTCGCCCTCATGGGAGTGGAGCGGATCGACCGCATCGCACGCGCCCTCCTCGACGGAGGGCGGGCCCCCGACACACCGGTCGCGGTGGTCCAGGACGCCACACTGCCCACCCAGCGGACCATCACCGCGACCCTGGGGACCGTGCACCAGGCCGCCACCGACGCCGGCGTGCGGCCTCCGGCCGTCGTCGTGATCGGAGAAGTGGTCAACGTGGCGCGCGACCTTGACATACTGCACGGGGGTCGATACGTCGCCTTCCCGGGGCTCCCGACCGCGCAGTCCGCGGCGGCGACGGCCGCGACCACGAGTGATACGGCCTCCAGAGGGAATCGGGTTCCGTGACCGCGAAGACCGACGAGAAGGGCGGTACCGCCATGACTCGGCCGCCTGCTGTGCCAGCCACGACGGAGCAGGCCGGATCCACGCCGGACGACACCCCCGAGGCCCCCGCGGTCGCCGCGTCCGCGGTCGAGGCGGCGCCGGTGTCACGGAAGCCGCCGGCACCCCCGCGAGCGGGTGTGCCCGACGCGCCACCGGCCGCACCCCGCCCCGTGGGCGCCCGCAGCCGGGCCAAGCACCGCGGTCCCGTCGCGAGCGACGCCCAGCTGGAGCGTCAGCTGGAGGAGCTGCGCACCCGGGTCAGGAGCATCGAGTTCGCCCCCGGCCTTCCCGGTGCCACGGAGGGCGAGACCGCGCGCGCGGACGTGCTGGACCAGCTCAACGACTACCTGCTGCCCCGGGTGCGCAACGCCGACACGCCGCTGCTCATCGCCGTGGCCGGGTCCACGGGGGCCGGCAAGTCCACGCTGGTCAACAGCCTCGTCGGCGAGCAGGTCACCACCACCGGCGTGCGGCGCCCGACCACGAACAGCCCGGTGCTGGCCTGCAACCCCGCCGACGTGCACTGGTTCAGCGAGGCCGCGTTCCTGCCCAGCCTGCCCCGGGTCCGCCAGCAGGGGCTCGCCATGCCCGGCAAGGACGGGATGCTGGTGCTGGCCGCCAGCGAGTGCATGCCCCAGGGGGTCGCCCTGCTCGACACCCCCGACGTCGACTCCGCGGTCTCGGCGCACCACGAGTTCGCCGCCAAGTTCCTCGACGCCGCCGACCTGTGGGTGTTCGTCACCACCAGCCGGCGGTACGCCGACGCACGGGTCTGGGAGTTCCTCCAGGTGGCCCGGGACCGCGACACCTCCCTCGCCGTCGTGCTCTCCCGGGTACCCCGCCGTGGGCGGGAACAGCTCACCGCCCACTTCGGCGCGATGCTGGCCGCCAACGGCCTCGGCCACGCCGCGCGGTTCACCATCCCCGAGACCGACCAGATCGCCGGGGGCCGGTTCACCGCCAACACCGCCGACCAGATCCGCAACTACCTCGCCGACGTCGCCGGCGACCTCGCCAAGCGCGACCTCGTCTCCCGCCGCACCTTCGTGGGCGTGCTGGATAGCTTCCGCACCCGCGTCCCCGAACTCGCCCGGCAGGTCGAGGTGCAGGCGGAGGCGGCCAGGAGCCTGACCGCCGCCGCCGAGCGCGCCTACTCCGCCGGACTGGCCGAGATCGACGAGGCGACGCGCAACGGTTCCCTGCTGCGCGGCAAGGTGCTCGCCCGCTGGCAGGACGTCGCCGCCAGCGGCGAGCTCGGGCGGTCGCTGCGTGTGCGCGGGCGGCGCAAGGCCAAGCCCGAGGGGATGGGAACCCGGGCACAGGGCCTGGAGAAGGCCATCCGCGATGCGCTGGAGGCGCTGATCGTCTCCACGGCGGAGCGTGCGGTCGAGGACATCGTCGAGCAGTGGGACGAGATCCCCGGCGCGCGGGAACTGGCCGACACACACGGCCTGACCACGCTGCCCGAGGAACTGCCGCGACAGGCGCGGGCCGCCGTCACCGAGTGGCAGCGCCGCGTAGTGCGGCTCATCGCCTCCGACGGGGTCACCAAGCGCTCCGTCGCCAGATTCGTCACCTACGACGAAGAGGCGTTCGGCCTCGTTCTCATCGTGGGGCTGCTAGGGTTCGGAACCTCTGAGGTGACGGTCTCGGGAGGAAGCAGCGCCGCGCCGCAGCGCTTGCTCAAAGGCGTGTTCGGCGCCGAGTCCCTGCGTAACATCGGGGCTACGGCGCGTCAGGACCTCCGTGACCGCATCAGTGGGCTCTTCGAGGATGAGCAGCGGCGATTCGCCGAAGCGCTGGCCGCCGCGCGCGTCCCCGGCGACGATGACGCCGCCCAGCTCCATCAAGCGACGAACAACCTTGAGATTGCGCGATGACGACTCACCGGAACTCCGCTCACTCCGACGACGAAAGGGAGGTGGCGGAGAACCAGGGGGAGACCGTGGAACCCGCCGCGAACGGCCCGGCCGCACCGGCTGACCCGGGCACCGGCGACGCACCCGCTGCCGAGCACACCGGCGGCGACGCGTCCGCCCAGCGTGGCACGGCACCCGCCCAGGCCACGGGAGACACAGACCCATCCGATCCGGCCGGCGCACAGCGGACCGGCGCGGCCGTCCCGGACCCGGCCCGGCCGGACGCCGAGGACGGGGCCGCCGACCGCTCGGCGGAGAACCCGGCGTGGTTCCGGGATCCCGAGACGACCGGCGGCGTCGACGTCGAGTGGTACAGCCGGGTCTACGACCAGGCCGGTGTCGGGTCCCGTACGGCGCCCGGGGAATCCGGCGACCTCCTGGACCCGGCCTCCAACCCCTACCCCAGCCTGCGCCGCGCCGTCGATCGCGCCAGCGAGACCGGCCCGCAGCCGGTGGACCGGCACGGTCCCGGCGAAGCCGGGCGGTCACCCAGCGACCCGCAGCCCGGCGCTCCGGCCGCACCCGACGCCGGATGGCACCGGCCCACCCCGTCCACGAGCAGCGAAGCCGAGGACGGCGCGACGACCGGGGGAGACACCCCCGGTCGCCCCATGGAGACCCCACGGCACCGGCCCACCACGGCGGGAACCGTGTCCGCCGCATGGCCGGAGGCCACCGACACCGGCTGGCTGCGCCCGCTCCCGCCGCCCGAGCCGCCCGTGCCGGACCCGGCGCCCTCGGCCGAACCCGGTGACGGCCGGCCCGCCGCCGGAACCGCCGGGCAGTGGCGCTCCGACGGCTTCGAGACCGACGAGCGCGGCGGGTGGTTCGACCAGCACTCCTCCGGCGGCGCCGCGACCACGCCAGCACGGCGTTCGCCGTGGCCCGCGGCCCCGGACGCCGACCCGGATCACGGCCGGGTAGGGGCGTCGCCTGACCAGCGGTCGTCCGGCGCCGGCGAACCGGTCTCCGGACGGCGACCGCAGCCCACCGGGGAACACGGGGGATCGGACGGCGGGGGCGCCCGGGGCGTGGCCGAGAGCGGTGCCGCCGACGTCCTGGCGGGGCCCGGACGCCGGTCGGCGCCTTCGGCCGGCCCCCGGTCCGGCGGCGCGGACGCGCCCGACGCCGGGTGGCGTTCGGAAGCGGCGGACGCCGGTGCGCACGTCGGTGGTGCGGTCGAGGGCCGTGCCGTGGGCGATCGGGCGGAGGAGGGCCGCCGTTCCGTCGGCCCGTCCGACCCGGGCTCCCCGGACACCGCGGTTGCGGCGCCGGGCCGGCGCCGGGCCGTGCCGGCCGATGACCGGCGTGGCGCCGCGACCGGCGGGCACGCCGCACGCGCCGCCGCGCCGCCGAGTGACCTCGATTCCGCGTCCGGTGACCGTGCCACCGAAGGGACGACGGCGGACGGCCGGGCCGTGTCGCCCCTCTCGGACCCGCCGTCCGCTCCGTGGGCGTCGCGAGCCGACGTGTCCGCCACGGACCGGTCCCGCCCCGATGCGGGCACCGACCGGCACGCCTCCGGCGCGGCGGCCGGGCCGGAGGGCGGCACCGGCAAGGGGCGGGACGCCGGGCGAACCATCGAGTCTCCGGCACCACCGTGGCCCGGTGGCGTCAACGAGCCGAACGCGGGATGGCGGCACCCGGAGTCGGCGGCCACCCAGAGCGGGGCACCCGCCGATACCGCGGGCGGCCGGCCCGGCGGCGACGAAACGGACGCCCCTGCCGGACCCCCGGCGGCGCCGGGGGTGTCCGGTGGCACCGTTCCGGACGCGGGCTGGCGACGGCCGATGGCCGAGGACCGAGGCGCCCCCTCCGGTACCGGAAGCGGCACCGGCGTGCCGGGCGCGGATCGGCACCGGCCGGAGGCGGCCGAGGAGTCGCCGTCCGCTGTCGCCGACGCCGCCGCGGCCGACCGCCGTGCCGATGGCGGCGCCGCGTGGTCGCAGGGGGCCGACGTGCCCGACGCGGGCTGGCGGCGGCCCGAGACGGACGACGAGCGCCGCGCCCCCCGGTCCGGGACGCACGCCGACGAGCTCGGGACGGCGGACCGTGGCGCCGACGCGGCGGCCGAGCCGGCCGGATCGGAGGACGGCGCCGACCGGCCCGCCCTTCCCCGGCGAGGGTCGCACGGCAAGCACGCGGCACCGTCCCGGCGCAGCGCGGCGGCCGTCTCCGGACCGGACGCGCGACCCCGTGGCGATGACGCCGACGGCGGCGACCGGCTCGACCCCGACGACCCGGAGGACCTCGCCGGGTGGGTCGGCAGCCTGGCCGAGGCGGTCGACGACGACAGCATCGCCGGTCGCAGGACAGGGCCGCAGGCCAAATACGTGGCCTACGCCGTCGACGCGCCCATCGCCGAGGAGAACCGGCATCCGGCCGAACCGGCGGCCTCGGCCGACGGCACGGCCGACGACGCCTCCGACCCCGGCGAACGTCCGGCGGCGGCCGGACCGGCGGGCGAGATGGACGCCCCCGCCGCGGCCGAAGCCGCAGCCCGGGACGACGACGCCCAGGACGGCGACGCTTCCGAGCCGTTGGCACGGACCGGCGGCGATGACCCCGTGACGGCGCCCGTGGCCGCCGAGCGCGAAGACGACCAGCCGGCCCGGGAATCCGTCGCCGAACCCGCCGCCTCCGTGCCCCCGCCCCAGACCGCCGCTGAGCCCGGCAGCGGAGACGCGGAGGAGGAACCCGAGCCGGAGTGGGAGCCGAGCCCGGTCTCCGTCGTCGAGGAGGACGACGAGTACCAGCCGGTCACCCGCGAAATGTGGCAGCCCATGCCGGCCACCACCCGCGAGGAGCTCATCGCCCGGCTGGACGGGCTCGCCGCCATGCTCGAAATCGGCGGCGACGACATCGACGCGGACCTCGCGGCGCGCGCCCGGCAACTGCTCGACCACGCGGGGGCGCGGCTGCGGCTGTCCGCCGACCACACCGTCGTCGCGCTCGCCGGTGGAACCGGAAGCGGCAAGTCCTCGCTCTTCAACGCGCTGTGCGGGCTGGAGTTCTCCCGGGTCGGCATCACCCGGCCGACCACCTCCTCCGCGCACGCCTGCGTGTGGGGGAACGAGGGCGCCGACGGCCTGCTCGACTGGCTGGGCGTGCCGCCGCGGTACCGCCGGTCCCGCACCAGCGAACTCGACCGGGGCGACTCCGAGCTCACCGGGCTCATCCTGCTCGACCTTCCGGACCACGACTCGGTCCGGGCCGCGCACACGGTCGAGGCCGACCGCCTGATCGGCACCGTCGACCTGCTCATCTGGGTGCTCGACCCGCAGAAGTACGCCGACGCCGCCGTCCACCACCGCTACCTCGCCGAGATGGCCGGCCACGGCGCGGTGACGGTGGCGGTCCTCAACCAGGTGGACCGGGTGGACGGTGACGAGGTCGAGGAACTGCTCACCGACCTGCGCCGGCTGCTGGAGACCGAGTCCGGGGTCCAGCCGCGCGTGCTCACCACCTCCACCGTCACGGAGGAGGGCATACCGGCGCTGCGCGAACTGCTCCGGGAGACCGTGACCGAGCGGCGGGCGGCGATCGACCGTCTCGTCGCCGACCTGGAGCGGGTCACGAAGGACTTCGAGCCGTACAGCGCCGCCGTGGACGCGCCGACCCGCGTGCCCGACGCGGCGCGGGAGTCGCTGACCACCGAGCTGACCGGCGCGGGCGGCGTCCCCGCGCTCGCCGACGCGGTCGAGACCGCCCACGAGCGCCGGGGCACCCGCATGGTGGGATGGCCGATCACCCGGTGGCTCCGCCGGTTGCGGCGGGACCCGTTGCGGTCGATGCAGCTCGACTTCCTGCACGAGGACCTCACCGACGCGGCGACCGCCCCCGTCGGCGCGCAGCAGGCCGAGATCGACACGGCCGTCGGCGCCGTCGCGGACGAGGTGGCGGCCGGGCTACCGGCCCCCTGGCCCCGACGGGTCCGGGCGGCCGGGCGCGGCGTCGCCGACGAGGTCGCCAACGAACTCGGCGCCGCCATCGCCGGCACGGTGCCGGACCCGAAGGAGACGCCGTCGTGGTGGCGGGTGGTCCGGGTCCTGCACTACCTGCTGGTGGCGATGGGCGTGGCCGGTCTGGCGTGGCTGGGCGTGCTGGTGGCCGGTCAGTTCACGGGCGCGCTGACCGCCGTTCCGGCGCTGAGCGCCCCGGTCTTCATGGGATTCGCGGGAGCGGTGGTCGCCGCCGCGCTTCTGGTCGGCTGGCTGACCGGGGTCGGCTGCCGCAACCTCGTGTCGGTCGCCGCGGCGCGCAAGCGGGAACAGGTCGCGACGCTGGGCCGGGAGCGAGTGGCGGCCGTGGTCGCGGACAAGATCGTGGCGCCCATCGAGGCGGAGCTGACGGAGTACCGCCGCTTCACGTCGGGGCTGCGCGCGGCGCGGGGCGACGAGACGTCCTAGCAGGGACGGGAGATAGGACCTGCGGGCCGCACATAGCGGCGAACGCGAGCCGGGTGAGGGGACGTCCTCCGCCCGGCTCGCGCGGTTCGGGCTCTGGACCCGTTGGACTAAATCCAGTGAAGATTGCGTCCCATGGTTCCTCCAGAATCGGTCGTGAGCGGACAGACTTCCTTCCCGCGTGCGGTGCCCACTGCGGGAGGATTGTCGCCCTGATCCCCCCAGTTTGTCCGTGCGTGTCGTGGATGCGAGTCAGGACCGCACCATAGTCCGATGAGGTCTACGGAGCAGGCCCCCACGACCTGCGAACCTGACCGTCTTGTGGCATCCACTACAGCGATCAAGGTCGACGTCGTCGCCTTTGAGCGCCTTCCAAATGTAGCCGCATCCACCACGGGGCGCACGTTTAGCGACTATCCTATTACTGAATGTCACGCTGTGTTGGAGGGCTGTCCATGGCCCGAGGGCAGAGTATGTGCGGATGAGGGACGGGTCAGCGCGCTCCGGTTGATCTGGAGTCGCTCGGCGTCCGGGATCGGGGGCGGTCAGGGTGGCGGCGTCACGGCGAACCGTTGCTTTGCGAGGACGGTTTCGCAGCCACTCGTTCCGCGACTGGCCACTGTTCGCCCAGTCTCCAGCAATGGTCCGCTACTTCTTCGTGGTGGTGATCGCGGCGTGTGTTGCGCTGGTGTTCGAACTGGCGACGACAACGGTGGAAGCCGCGGACCTCATCACCTTTGGAGCATTGGTCGGCTGCACCTCCGTCTGTGTCGAAGCCATGCGGCGGCTGGGTATGCCGGCAGGAATCTCCCGGGATCTGCTGGGGGCCTGGTGGCTGCCCGCGTTCCTGCTGCTCCCGCCGCTGTACGCGTTGCTCATCCCTATCCCGATCTACGTTCTGCACCAGGTTCGGGTCCGGCGAACGCTGATCTACCGCCGCGTCTTCAACGCAGCGACCGTGGCCTTGGCCGGTTATGTGACATCGACGCTGTCCCGTCTGGCCGGGGGAGGGCTCACACCGAACCTGGACGGGCTCGCGGAGTTCACCTCCTACCCGGTTGAGTTCAGTGGACAGGGGCTACTGACATCGATCGTGTGCGGCGCACTGTTCACGCTGCTGGACACGATGCTGATCATCACGGCCGTCCGACTCAGTGCGCCCGAGACTTCGTTGCGGGAACTCCTGTGGGATCGTGAGGATCTGCTCGTCGACACCGCAGAGCTGTGCATGGGCATCATGGTCACGATCCTGTGCGGACTCTCGCTGATACTCGTGGTGATTGCACTGCCCTCGGTTCTCTTGCTGCATCGGAGCCTGCTCTTCCAGCAGTTGCAGACAGCGGCGCGAACCGATCCGAAGACGGGGCTGTTGAACGCTACGACCTGGCAGAGCGAAGCAGAGGCGGAGCTGTCTCGGGCACTGCAGGTCGGTCGATCGATGGCTGTGCTGATCCTGGACATCGACCACTTCAAACGGGTCAACGACACCTACGGTCACCTCTTCGGCGACCAGGTTCTCGCCGGAGTCGCCAACACCATCACCCACCAACTCCGCCAGTCGGACGTCGTCGGACGCTTCGGAGGCGAGGAGTTCGTCGTCCTGCTCCCGGACGCCGACATGGCGGAGGCGTGCCGCGTGGCCGAGCGGTTGCGTTCGAGGGTGGGGCGCATGGCGTTGCCGGTGGACGAGACGACCGTGACGATCACGATCTCGGTCGGCGTGGCGCTGCTGGCCGTCCACGGGCGGGACCTGATCGAGTTGATGGCGGCGGCCGATCTCGCTCTCTACCGTGCGAAGGACGCGGGGCGGGACCGGGTCTGCATGCCGGTCACCAGCAACCTCACCGTGTCCGGCCCGCCGGACACCGCGCGGCGGCGCGGTCCGGCGGCGCGCGAGTTGCGGGGGCGGCCGGCCGCGGCCGAGTGAACGGCGCCGACCGCAGCGGCGGCCGTACCCGCACCTCCCCGCGTCTCCGTACCGGGTTATCCACAGGGCGGAGATCCGGCTTGCCGGCACTGTTTCCGGTAGCCAAGAGTGGCCGTATGACCACGAAAAAGAACGTCGAGTCCGTCTCCGTCCCCGATTCGGTTCCGACGCTCAGGCTCGGCACCCCCACCGACGTCATCGCGGCCGTCCCGTACCTGCTCGGCGTCCGGCCCCGCGAGGAGAGCGTGGTGATTCTCGGGGTGGACCGTGCGTGCCGCAGGGTGCGTTTCGTCAGCCGGTGCGACATCCGGGGCGGCACGGCCGAGGCGGCGCGGCGGCTGGCGGATCGGCTGGTGGAGCCGTTCGCGCGGCACCGGTGCGACCAGGGCCTGATCGTCGGCTATGGGCCGCCGGCCCGGATCACTCCATGTGTCGACGCGCTGCGCGCGGCGATGGCCGCCGCGGGGGTCCGGCCCCGTGACGTGCTGCGGGTGGAAGGGGGACGCTACTGGTCCTACCTGTGCCCGTCCACGGAGTGCTGTCCGCCCGAAGGCGTGGCCTTCGACGTCGATACGTCCGTGGTGCCCGCGACCGCTGTGGCCGCCGGGCTGGCCGCCCGGGACGAGGGGGAGATGCGCGGTCGGGTGGCTCCGGTCCGGGGCGCCGTCCGTACGGCCATGGAACAGGCCACGGTCCGTGCCGAGGCGCGCTGTGCACGCATGTGGGGGCCGGCCGATCACGGCGGGCGGACGTCCTTCGAGACCGCGCTTCGGGTCGAAGGCGTGCGGGCGGTGCGCGCGGCGGTCGCGGGGGCCATGCGCGGCGAACCGCCGAGCGACCCCGACCGCCTCGCCTGGCTCGGGGTCGTCCTTGTCTCCCTGCGAGTCCGGGACGAGGCGTGGGCGCACATCCAGCGCGACCGGATCGAGGCGCACGTCCGGCTGTGGACGCAGGTGCTGCGGCACGTCGAGCCGGCCTACACCGCCGCCCCCGGCGCGCTCCTGGCGTTCGCCGCCTGGCAGCAGGGGGACCGGGGGCTCGTGGAGGCGGCTTTGCGCCGGGTGCACGAGGCCGAACCCGACTACGCGATGGCGGCGCTGATCCGGCAGGCCCTGCGGCGCGGCGTCTCACCGCGAACCTGGCGGCACTTCACTCCGGAGTGGCTGGCCGGCGAATCTCCGGTTCCGGGTGCAGAGGTACCGGGACGTTCCGCCACCTGGCCGGGGCACCGGCCGTGACGCCCTAGGCTTGAGGCATGCCGGAGTACATCTACCAGATGCGAAACGTGCGTAAGGCGCACGGCGACAAGGTCGTCCTGGACAACGTCTCGGGGTCGTTCCTCCCCGGGGCCAAGATCGGTGTCGTCGGGCCGAACGGTGCGGGCAAGTCCACGCTGCTGAAGCTCATGGCCGGCATCGAGCAGCCGTCCAACGGGGAGGCCCGGCTGATGCCCGGATTCTCCGTCGGGCTGCTCGCGCAGGAACCGCAGCTCGACCCGGACAAGACCGTCCTGCAGAACGTCGAGGACGGCGTGGCCGAGACCAAGGCCATGCTCAACCGGTTCAACGAGGTCGCCGAGAAGATGGCGACCGACTACTCCGACGAACTCCTGGAGGAGATGGGCAAGCTCCAGGAACAGCTCGACCACCGGAACGCCTGGGACCTCGACAGCCAGCTGGCGCAGGCCATGGACGCGCTGCGCTGCCCGCCGCCGGACTCCGAGATCTCGGTGCTGTCCGGTGGTGAGAAGCGCCGGGTCGCCCTCTGCCGGCTGCTGCTGGAGCAGCCCGACCTCCTGCTGCTCGACGAGCCCACCAACCACCTCGACGCCGAGAGCGTGCAGTGGCTGGAGCAGCACCTGGCGTCCTACCCCGGCACGATCATCGCGATCACCCACGACCGGTACTTCCTCGACCACGTGGCCACGTGGATCCTCGAACTGGACCGCGGCAAGCTCTACCCCTACGAGGGGAACTACAGCACCTACCTGGAGACGAAGGCCGCCCGGCTCAAGGTCGAGGGCCAGAAGGACATCAAGCGGCAGAAGCGCCTGCAGGACGAACTGGAATGGGTGCGGTCCAACGCCAGGGCGCGCCAGACGAAGAGCAGGGCCCGCCTCCAGCGCTACGAGGAGATGGCCGCCGAGGCCGCGCAGACCCGCAAGCTGGACTTCGAGGAGATCCAGATTCCGCCGGGTCCGCGCCTGGGCGGCACCGTGGTGGAGGTCAAGAACCTCAGCAAGGGCTTCGGCGACCGGGTGCTGATCGAGGACCTGAGCTTCTCGCTGCCGCCCAACGGCATCGTCGGCGTCATCGGCCCCAACGGTGTCGGCAAGACCACGCTGTTCAAGATGATCGTCGGCGAGGAGACCCCGGACACCGGCGCCATCAACGTCGGCGACACGGTGAAGATCTCCTACGTCGACCAGTACCGCGGGCGGATCGACGACAAGAAGAACGTGTGGGAGGTCATCTCCGACGGCGAGACCTTCATCCAGGTCGGCAACGTCGAGATCCCCAGCCGCGCCTACGTCGCCGCGTTCGGCTTCAAGGGCTCCGACCAGCAGAAGTCGGCCGGCGTCCTCTCGGGCGGCGAGCGCAACCGGGTCAACCTCGCGCTGACGCTGAAGCAGGGCGGCAACATGCTGCTGCTGGACGAGCCCACGAACGACCTCGACGTCGACACCCTCGGCTCGCTGGAGAAGGCGCTGCTGGACTTCCCCGGCTGCGCGGTGATCACCAGCCACGACCGGTGGTTCCTCGACCGGGTGGCGACCCACATCCTCGCGTGGGAGGGCGACGCCAGCTGGTTCTGGTTCGAGGGGAACTTCGAGTCCTACGAGAAGAACAAGATCGAGCGCCTCGGGCCCGAGGCGGCGCGTCCGCACGCCGTCACCCGTCGCAAGCTGACCCGGGACTAGGGCGGCGCGCGGACCGATCGGTGCACCCGGCGGCCGCCTTCCCGGGAGACGCGTTCTCCCGGGAAGGCGGCCGTTCCGGTTCCCGTGGCCCTGGCCGCGACGCGCGGCCGTGCCAGGCCGTCTGTGGCCGGTGACCCCCTCAGCACGTAAGCTGGCAGGCGATTATGACTTCCCCACGCGATGACCAAGTGACCTTCTACGAGGCCGTGGGCGGCGAGGAGACCTTCACCCGGCTCGTCCGCCGCTTCTACCAGGGGGTCGCCGACGACCCGGTGCTGCGGCCGATGTACCCCGAGGAGGACCTCGGCCCGGCCGAGGAGCGGCTGCGGCTGTTCCTCATCCAGTACTGGGGCGGTCCGCGCACCTACAGTGAGCAGCGCGGCCACCCGCGGCTGCGGATGCGGCACCACCCTTTCCGCATCGGCGGGGCCGAGCGGGATCGCTGGCTGGCGCACATGCGTGCGGCGGTCGACGAGCTGCGGCTGCCCCTGGCACTCGACCGGCAGCTCTGGGAGTACCTGTCCCAGGCGGCGTACAGCCTGGTGAACGTGCCGGACGAGTTCGAGCGGCCGGCGGCCGGCGAGGTGCCGAACCCCACCGGCATCACGGTGCGGCCCGCGTCCGAGCGGCCCCGCCCCGACGATGACGACGGCGAGGCGATCCGCATCTCCCTCAGGTAGCGGACCAACGGGCAGCGCCCGCCGCACCCCGCCCCGGCCCGGGGACGGCCACGATGGCGAGGGCGGCGAACACTCCCGCCAGGGCGAACGCGGCCGGGAAGCCCCAGCCGTCGACGGTGAGGCCCATCAGCAACGGTGTGACCGTCGAACCGAGCGCCTGCAGCGAGTTCTGGGTGGCCATCGCGCGTCCGGCCCACGCCAGCCCGGCCGTCTCGGCCACGGCGGTGAAGGTCAGGCCGTTGTGGCTCACCGACAGCACCAGGCAGACCAGCAACAGGACGACCGCCGCACCCGGCAGCAGCGTCGACGCGCCCGCGAGCAGCAGCAATGCCGCGGCGCACGCCGCGGCGAGGATCCGCACGGGACGCAGGCGGCTGCCGGTCCGGTCCGACCAGACCCCGGCGGCGAGCCGTGCGAGCGCCCCCGGCACTTGGCCGGCGGCCACCACGGCCCCGGCCACCGGCGCCGGCCAGCCGTGCTCGTCCACCAGGTAGACCAGCGAGTACGTGGCCAGCGTGAACTGCGGAACGATCAGCAGCACGCTGGCCCCGTGCACCCGCCAGATCCGCCAGTGCCGGTACGGCGAACCCGGGTTCGCGGTCCGCGCCGGATCCCCGCCGGAGGCCGGGCTCCGGTCCGGAGCGGTGGCGAACAGCAGCACGAAGGGGACGGTGGCCAGCGCCAGCACCGCCGGAAGCAGCATCGCCACCACGAACCCGTGGTGAGCGGCCGTCAGCGGCAGCACCGCGGCGGCCAGCGCCATCCCCAGCGGCTGCGCCCCCTGCCGGATCCCCATCGCGAGCCCGCGCTCCCGGGGCGCGAACCACCCCAGCACCAGCCGCCCGCTCGCGGCGTTCACCGGCCCGCCGGCCGCACCCACCAGCAGCAGCACCACACCGACACCGGTCGCGCTGTCGGCGGCACCGAGCAGCATCAGGAACCCGGCGGTGAGCAGCAGACTCACCGTCATGGTGAACCGCTCGCCGCGGCGGTCGATGACGACACCCCAGCCGATCAGCGTCAGCAGCAGGCCCAAACTCGGCAATCCGGCGAGCGCCCCGGCCTGCGCGGTGCTCAGGTGGTAGGCGTCGCGAAGCTCCGGGATCACGAAGGGGACGCCCAGCATCCCGGACACGCTGGCGATCTGTGCGACGACGGCGATACCAAGGATGAACCAGCGACTGCCCCTGACCACCTGCGTCAGGGTAGTCAACACCGTTTACGCGTGATCATCCGGGGACCGGATGCCGGACTTGAACCTCCCGTGACGGGAGGCTCTACCGTGGCGGACGTGATCGGGAGAGACCCCGCCGGGCGGCGGTGGAGCATCGGGCAACTCGCACAGGCCAGCGGCGTGACCGTGCGGACCCTCTACCACTACGACGACATCGGCCTGGTGCGGCCGAGCGAGCGCACGGCGTCCGGACACCGCCGCTACACCGAGGACGACCTGCGCCGGCTGTACCGGGTACGTGCGCTGCGGGCGCTGGGGATGTCGCTGGAACAGATCGGGGGCGTGATCACCGAGTCGGCGACGGACTTGGTGACGCTACGCCGGCTGCTCCGTGCCCAGCTGGCCGACCTGCGGACGCAGGCCGGGCGGATCGAGCGGCTCACGGAGCAGGTGCACGGCCTGCTGCGCCGGCTCGACCAGTCGTCGATGCCCGATCCGGACGAGTTCGTAACGACCTTGGAGATGATCTCGGTGCTGGACGGCCACTTCACGCAGGAACAGCAGGAACGACTGGCACGGCGCAGGGCCGAGCTGGGCCACGAGACCGTCGAATCGGCGCGGACCCGGTGGGCCGGGTTGGTGGCGGAGCTTCTCCCGCATGTTCGGATCGGCACCCCGGTGGACGACCCGCGGGTACAGGAACTCGTCCGGCGCTGGGATGAACTCGGTGCCGCCTTCCACGCCGGAGACGGCGACACCGAGGAAGCGGCCCGCCGGATGTGGCGGGACCACCGAACGGAGCTCAGCCGGCGTCTGCCCTGGCCCGCGGACCAGCTGGCGGACCTGACCGGCTACCTGGAACGAGCGAGGACCGCGCGGAGTCACGGCCCGCAGAACTGACGGGCTTGCCCGATGCCGCTGCGGCGCGTCGAGCCTGCCGCATCGCGCTGTCGCCGGCACAGGCACCCGGCTCGCGATCCTGGACCGCCAGGAGGTGGTGGCGGGCCGATGCCGGCGGACAGCGTGCGCCGGTACGAGCGATCGGCGGCTGGAGGTGACTCGCGAACTCTGGCACGTGGAGGGTCGGGGTACGCGGCCATTCGGCGGCGTACCAGGCGTCAGGGAGTGCAACGGGGCACCCAGTGCGCGTCGGCACCGCGCGGGCCCGCAGGCCGCGCTGCGGCGTGTGGGCCCGCCCGCTCATTGCGGCTGACGACTCCCGACCGCCATCGGTACGACGCCCTGGCGTCTCCGGTAGCGCACGCCGTACCCGGCCTCTCCGGCCGAACGCGGGTCTCAGACCGGACGATCCAGCGGGCGCTCCTCGGCCCTGCGGACCCCGTGCCCGTCCCTGGCCCGGACGCGAAGTTCACAGGCGCCCATCGTCGTGCTGAGGAAGACCCGGATGCCATCTTCCTCCCACCACCATTGGCTGCTCCCCGTGGCCTCCGCGATCGGGGATCAGGTCGGCCGGAGTCCAGCCGAGTCCCGGGAACGGGTAGGCCACCGACCCGTCGGCCCGCAGCAGGACAGTGAAGGGGTGCGCCGTGCTGTGCTCGGCGAGTTCGATCCACTCGCTGAGATGGGGCGGTCGGTGGTGGAACCGCAGTCCGCCGTAGCGCTCTTGGGCACCGCGTAGTCGCAGCAGCGCGTGGTCGCCGGTGCCACCGTAGGACTCGCGCAGATGGCCACGCAGGAGGTCGTCACCCGGACTCCCGCAGCGAGCGCGCGGGGACGCGCCGCGCCCGCGTCCGCAGGAAACGCCGGGCCCGCACGCTCGGGTGTGCGCAGTCGTCCAGGATGCGCACGGCCGCAAGAAAGCAGCTTGCTTCCTGGGCCAGTGCGGTGGCTGCTCGCCGCGTGCCGGGCTGAACTCGACACGACGGGTATGGCGCACGGCGCACGTCACCCCGTCCGGCCACGGCGAGGCTCGTGGTCTCTTCGCGGTGCCGCGGCACGCGGAGACGGCGGTTCGCGCCGCGGCGGCCGGTCCGGCCCGGATTCCCCGGCCGCCGCCGGACATGCCCGCATCGACCGTGACTTCCCAACGATGCACCGGAGGAGGGGCACGTGCCGGGGTGTGGTTCGTGACCGCCGACCCCACTCGTCTAACCTGCCGGAGTGAGTTTCCGCGGGTACGCGCGCAAGGTTCGGGACCCCCGCGAGCCGTATCGACGCCGGGTGGCGGCGCTGCGGTCGTGCGTCCAGCTGTATCGGCCGCTCGGATTCTTCGTGACCCTGGACTACCTGGAGACGGTGGCCGGCCGGTACCGGCGCGATGAGCGGGCCCTGCTGCGCGCGTTGCGCGCCGTGGAGGCCAGCCGCGAGCTCTGGCAGGCGGAGCTCCGGGTGTACACGGCCGCCCGGCGGGCCGCGAAGCGCCGGGGTGAGCGGCGGCCGCCGCCCGGTGCGGCGGACCCGAACCGGCCGGACCGCTGGTACGGCGCCGTCCGGCAGGCGGCGCTGCACGCCGTGCGCTATCACCACACCCGCCGCGGCATGCCTCCGGCGGACTCGGCGGACCCGGTCGTCCGGGACGCCGAACGGTGCGTGATCGCCTGTCTGGAGTCCGACGGCCGGATGACGCCCGGCATGCGGGCGCTGCTCGCGGCGTGCCGGGCCGAGTTCGGCCTACGGATGCGGCGCACGGCACGCGTCGACCCGGCCGCTTACGCCGAAGCCCGCCAGATCCTGACGGTGCTGCGGCACGTCGAGGTGGCGGCCGACGCCGTGGACGACGGCCCGTTCCGGATCCCCCGCCCGCCTCGGGGACGCGGGGCATGACCGGGGATCCATTGGCAGGCGCCGGGGCGCGGGCGGCCGGAGCCGACCGGGTCGGTCACCTGGACCGACGGCGCTCCCTCGGCTCGCCCCGCTCTGGATCACCCGGCCGGGGCCAGGTACTCCGCCAGGTGCGCCCGCTGCCGGTCGTCCAGACGCCGGACGCGCTGGGTCTCGGCGTCGAAGCCGACCAGCACCGTCGTGGCGCGCAGGTACACGTGCTCGTCGTCGCGGATCTCGTAGGCGAGCGTGAAGCTCGCGTTGCGGACCTCGGTCACCCACGTCTCGACGCGGACCGGGTCGCGGCGCAGCAGGAGCGGGCGCAGGTAGTCGACCTCCTGGCGGGCCACCACGACCCCGCCGAAGCCCGCGCCGTCGGGGTCGACGTCCCAGCGCAGGAAGGACACCCGGGCGTCCTCCAGGTAGGTGAGCATCCGGACGTTGTTGACGTGATTCAGCGGGTCGAGGTCGGCGAACCGGATCTGGGCGAAGTGGACATGCCGCCGCGGCGGGTCCCCGTGCTCCGCGCGGCCCGTCGTGCCCGTCTTGGTCACGGCCTCTGCCACTGTGCTCCGCCCTTTCGTCGCCGTTCCCTCCGATTGTGTCAAGCGGCGGGGGCGTGCCGCCCGGCCCGCTCCCGCCGCGGCTCGGGCTACTCGGCCGCCTTGCCGGGCCCGGTCTCCACCGGAATCTCCAGACCGGTGTACCGGGCGAGGAACGCGAGCTGATCGGCGCTCAGCCGCACGCTCCGGCTGACCGAGCGCGAACTGTGCCCGACCTCCGCCTCCCGGCGCAGCACGATCGGCCGTTCCTCGGGGCCGGCCGATGTCGCGTGCTGCAGCGCGGCGCACATCTTGCGCGCGTGCAGCGGATCGACACGGGTGTCGTTGTCGAAGACGGTGAACAGCGTCGCCGGATACCGCACGCCCTCGCTCACGTTGTGGTACGGGGAGTAGGCGAGCAGCCAGCCGAGCGCCTCCGGATCCTCGGCGCTGCCGTACTCGACGTTCCAGAGCTGGCCGAGCCCGAACCGCTCGTAACGGACCATGTCCAGCAGCGGGGCGGAGCAGACCGCGGCCGCGTACAGGTCCGGGCGCTGAGTGATGGACGCCCCCACCAGCAGCCCGCCGTTGCTGCCGCCCATGATCGCGAGCCGGTCGGAGGCCGTCACCCCGGTGGCGATCAGGTGTTCCGCGGCGGCGGCGAAGTCATCGAAGACGTTCTGCTTGTTCCGCAGCATCCCGCCGCGGTGCCACTCTTCGCCCTCCTCCAGTCCGCCGCGCAGGTTGGCGATGGCGTAGACGCCGCCGGCCCGCACCCAGGCGAGCGCCGTAGCCGAGAAACCGGGCGTCAGCGAGACGGAGAAACCGCCGTAGCCGTACAGGATGGTCGGCCGCGGCCCCGAGGCCGCCGCGGCGGGGGACACGACGAGCATCCGGACCGCCGTCCCGTCGTGGGAGGTGTAGGTGACCTGTTCGGTCCGCACGTCCGGCCGGGGGACCGAGCCCGGAGCCGCCGCCCACGACGTGACCCGGCCCTCGAGCGCGTCATAGCGGTACACATGGACCGGCGAGGTGTGGTCGGTGTAGGTGAACCACGCCTCATGCCCGCCCTCGGGGCGTTCGGCCAGCCCGCCGATGGACCCGAGGCCGGGCAGCGGCACGGCGCCGCGCCGCTCGCCCGTGGCGAGGTCGTGCACCGTGACCTCGCTGACCGCGTGCCGTCGCCAGCCCACCAGCAACAGCGGCGTCTCCAGCCGGTCGCCGTCCAGGATCGCGAAGTCGCTGAGCACCGCATCGGGATCGGTCTCGACGAGGGTCCGCCAGTGCTCGTGCTCCGGCCGCTGCGGCGAGGTCACGCACAACCGGCCGCGCGGCGCCTGATGGTCGGTGAAGAGGTAGAGCCGGCCGTCGCGTCCCACGTAGGGCGAAACCTCGGAGTCCACCCCCTCCTGGATCACCTTCAGCCGCGGCCGCTCCGGCCCGGTCTCGTGCAGGTCCGCGATCCAGGCGTCGTTGCGCGACGCCGTGCCCTTGGTGGCGGTGAGCAGCAGCCACCGGCCGTCGCGGCTCACCGCGACCCCGTAGTACTCGGTCTTGTCCCGGCCGGTCCCGAAGACGAGAACGTCGTCCTCCGCCGGAGTACCGACGCGGTGCAGATACACCCGGCGGTGGTACTGCTCCTCGCCCTCCGGCACCTGCCCCGGCGGGAGCCGGCGTACGTAGTAGAACGCCTCGCCGTCGGGCAGCCAGGCGATCGGGGAGTACCGGCACCGGTCGATCGGCCCGTCCACGATCTCGCCGGTGGCGACGTCCATGACGCGCAGCCGCGACTCCTCGTCGCCGCCCTCGGAGATCTGGTAGGCGAGCAGCCGCCCGGAGCGGTCGGGCCGCCAGGAGTCCAGGGTGGTGGCACCGCTGGGGTCGAGCGCGGTGGGGTCGACGAGCACCCGCTCGGCGCCGTCGGCCGGATCCACCGTGTACAGCACACCGTGCTCCTGGTCGGCGGTCCGCCGGGTGAAGAACCGCCGGTCTCCGCGCCAGACCGGTGCTCCGACGAAACCGGCCCCCATCAGCCCCTGCACCCGGGCGGCGAACCACTCGCGCCCCGTCAGCTCGCCGGCGACCTCGGAGAAGAGCGCGTCCTGGCCGTCCGACCACTCCTTGGTACGGCGCGCGTCGGCCTCCTCAAGCCAGCGGTAGGGGTCGGCGACGTCGTGCCCGTGCAGGTTCTCGGTCAGCGGCAGCCGCTCGGCTGCGGGGTAACGGCGATGAGGCATGCCTTGAACTCTATCCGGCGGAGGAGGGCCGCTTCCGGGTCCAACGGCCCGGGCGGTTTCGGACGAACGCGAGGCGCCCGCCCTGCGTCGTTTTGATGACACCCCCGGTAAATGGGGTGGCGGTAACCAGGTCGGACCAAGCAAACTGAATGCGGGACGTTACTCGGCGGGAACCACCCACGGGAGGTCCGTGTGGCAACTCAGGCAGTGCCGGCCGCGAGGCCGGTCAACAGGGAGGTCGCCTGGCTGGCCGATAGGCTGGCCGGGGACGAGACAGCGACACAGCCGGTCGGTACACCGACGGCCCGGGAGCTGGTATGAGCGCCGGGCGCGGTACGGAGGGCGGCACAGTCAGCCGCCACGTGCTGCTGCTCAACGCCAGCTATGAACCGCTCACCACGGTACCGCTGCGCCGGGCGATCCTGCTGGTGCTGCGGGAGAAGGCCGAGGTGGTGCACGGCGACTCGGCGGGCACCGTGCTGCACTCGGCGACCACGGCGCTGTCGGTGCCGTCGGTGATCCGGCTCCACCGCTACATCCGGGTGCCCTACCGGCGGCGGGTCCCCCTCACCCGGGTGGCGCTCATGCGGCGGGACGGCTACCGGTGCGCCTACTGCGAGAAGCGGGCGGAGACCATCGACCACGTCATCCCGCGCAGCCGGGGAGGTGCGCACATCTGGGAGAACGTGGTCGCGTCGTGCAAGACGTGCAACCACCGTAAGGCGGACCGGCTCCTCGACGAACTGGGCTGGGAGCTGAACGTGACCCCCACGGTCCCACGGGGGCTGCACTGGCGGCTCATCAACGGTGAGCAGCACGGCGATCCCCTGTGGGCACCCTACATGGCCAGAACCGCGGCCTGACCGCGCGTCCCGGAGCCGGGACCGGTCCCACCCGGCTCCGGGACGCGCGGGTTACAGGCGGTCCTCGCGCAGTTCGGAGACGATCTGGGCGGTGTCGACGTCGGTCGCCGGCTCACCGGGCGGCCGATCGAACCCTGGCGGTGAGGTGGGCGGCCTGACGCCCACTTGAGTGACAAGCGCGGCGTGTTCTCCCTCGTAGACCCATGCGACGTCGAACGCGTCATAGTCGATGTCGAGGAGGAGCGCCAGCGCGTCGCGCAGCTCGTCCTCAAGCTCCTCCCTGCGCTCGGCTTGGACGGCGGCCCCCACGATCCCGTCCACTTTGGCGACCCACCAGTGGTCCTCGGCGCTGACAAGGACGCGGTAGCACGGCCTGCCCACGGTCACGTCCGTCGACGACCCCGGACCTGTGCTGGATGGCATCGGCATGTCCTCCTTTATCGCAACCGTAGCGACGGTCGTTTCCTTGCCGGTCGGGGACCTGCGGCGGCGCGATAACCCTAGAACGCCCGATCATCAGTTGTCCGGCGGTTCGGCCAACCGGCCGACCGAACCGTGGGTGCCTATCCTGGTGCCATGCCTCGATACGACTACCGCTGCCGCGCCTGCGGCGACACCTTCGAACTGTCCCGCCCCATGGCGCAGGCCAACGACCCGGCCGAGTGCCCGCAGGGGCACGACGACACCGTGAAACTGCTGTCCACCGTGGCCGTCGGCGGCGTCGCCGCGCAGCCCGCGGGCGGTGGTGGCGGCTGCTGCGGTGGCGGGTGCTGCGGCGGGGGTTGACCCGGACACACGCGAGGGGGCGCCGCGATCGCGGCGCCCCCTCGTAGCCTGCGTGGCGATTGAACGCCGGGGAGCGGTCGGCGGCCGGCTACCCCTGCGGGCGGGACAGCTGGTCGACGTCGCGCGCCGCGCCGGTCGAGGCCGATGTGGCCATCGCCGCGTAGGCGCGCAGCGCGGCGCTGACCGGGCGGTTGCGGTTGCGCGGCCGGAAGCCGCCCAGTTCGGCGACGAGGCGCTCCCGGCGGGCCGCCAGCTCGTCGGGAGAGACCTCCAGCGTGATGGTGCGGTTCGGGATATCGATCGTGATGACGTCGCCGTCCTGGACCAGCGCGATGTCGCCGCCGGCCGCCGCCTCGGGGGAGGCGTGGCCGATGGACAGCCCCGACGTGCCGCCGGAGAACCGGCCGTCGGTGATGAGCGCGCACGCCTTGCCCAGGCCGCGGCCCTTCAGGAAGCTCGTCGGGTACAGCATCTCCTGCATCCCCGGGCCGCCCTTGGGGCCCTCGTAGCGGATCACCACGACGTCGCCCTCGACGATCTGCTTGTTGAGGATGCCGTCGACCGCGTCCTCCTGGCTCTCGAACACCTTCGCCGGGCCGCTGAACGTCCACAGCTCCTCGGCGACACCGGCGGTCTTGACGATGGCGCCGTCGGGGGCGAGGTTGCCGTGCAGTACCGCCAGCCCGCCGTCGGCGGTGTAGGCGTGCTCGACGTCCCTGATGCAGCCGGACTCGCGGTCGGTGTCGAGGGTGTCCCAGCGGACGTCCTGCGAGTAGGCGCGGGTGGTGCGCTTGCCGCCCGGCGCCGCGTGGAACAGGTCCACGGCCTCGGGCAGCACGTTGGCGGACCGGATGTCCCACGCGTCGAGGAACTCGCCGACGGTCTTGCCGTGCACGGTGGGCAGCGAGGTGTCGATGAGCCCGCCGCGGGCCAGCTCGCCCAGGATCGCCGGGATGCCACCGGCGCGGTGCACGTCCTCGATGTGGTACTTGTTCGTGTTCGGCGCGACCTTGCACAGGCACGGCACGCGGCGGGACAGTTCGTCGATCTCCGGCAGGCCGAACTTGACTCCGGCCTCGGTCGCCGCGGCCAGGAGGTGCAGGATCGTGTTGGTGGAGCCGCCCATGGCGACGTCCAGCGCCATGGCATTGGCGAACGCCGCCGGGGTGGCGATGGACAGCGGCAGCACCGAGGAGTCGTCCTCCTCGTAGTAGCGCTTGGCCGCCTCGACGACCAGCCGGCCGGCGTCCTCGTAGAGCCGGCGCCGGGCGACGTGGGTGGCGAGCACCGTGCCGTTGCCCGGCAGTGCCAGGCCGATGGCCTCGGTGAGGCAGTTCATCGAGTTGGCGGTGAACATCCCGGAGCAGGAGCCGCACGTCGGGCAGGCGGCCTCCTCCAGCGCGCTCAGCTCGGCGTCGGAGACGCTCTCGTCGGCGGCGGCGACCATCGAGTCGATCAGGTCGAGCTTGCGCACCGTGGTGGCGGTCCCGTTGACGACGGTGACCTTGCCGGCCTCCATCGGGCCGCCGGAGACGAACACGGTGGGGATGTTGAGCCGCATGGCGGCGAGCAGCATGCCCGGGGTGATCTTGTCGCAGTTGGAGACGCAGACCAGCGCGTCGGCGCAGTGCGCGTTGACCATGTACTCGACGGCGTCGGCGATCAGTTCCCGGCTGGGCAGCGAGTAGAGCATGCCGCCGTGGCCCATGGCGATGCCGTCGTCGACCGCGATGGTGTTGAACTCGCGGGGCACGCCGCCCGCCTCGCGCACCGCGTCCGCCACGACGTCGGCCACCTCGCGGAGGTGGACGTGCCCCGGCACGAACTGCGTGAAGCTGTTCGCCACGGCGACGATCGGCTTGCCGAAGTCCGCGGCCTCCACACCGGACGCGCGCATGAGTGCGCGAGCGCCGGCCATGTTCCTGCCGTGGGTGACCGTGCGTGAGCGAAGCGCGGGCATGGGGTCAGCTCCCGTCGATACGAACCTGGGCCGGACGCCCGGAGCGGGAACGGACCGGGGCCCGGCCGGGAGTCGCCGCTCCGCGGGGTCGGCCTCGACCGCCGGTCCTCTCATCCGGGCCCGGCAAATGTGCAGTTCCCTCGATGGTAGCCCCGTCCGCCACCCGGTCGTGTCTCGGGAGCGAAGACCGGCCGCCCACATAGTGAGACGGGCGGTGACGTGTCACCGCCCGTCGCCGTCCTGTGGAGGTCAGTAGGCGGGTGGGAGCACCCGCTCGGCCGCCTCGAAGATCTCGTCGATCTCCTCCTGCGACAGCCGGTCCTTGCCACTGCGCAGCCACTTGCGGACCTTCGTGCCCGTGATGATGTCGACGCCGCGCAGCCGATGGCTGTCCCACGGCATTCCCGGCCCGTAGATGGCCAGGGCCGCCCGGACCGAGATGGGCCGGCCGAGTTCCGCGCTGATCAGCCGCTCGGCGTTACGCGCCTCCTCCAGCGCCTCGTCGATGCGCTCGTTCTTGGAGAACCGGCCGTGGTAGAGCTTCTCCAGCTTGTTCCGCAGCGGAAGCCGCTTGTCCCACGCCTCGGAGTCGATGGCGAAGGCGCCGCGCCGGCCCACGATGAAGTGGTCGATCTGGCCGTTTCCGTCGGAGATGCGGCGCGCGTGCAGCACTCGGTAGCCGAGGCGCTGCATCACCCGCAGTTGCACCTCGGTGCGCCTTTGGGCCGCCGAGGGACGCTGCCACTGCGGGACCTCGGACTTGCGGCTGGCGCGGACCACGAAGAAGGCGAGTGTCCCGACGCCGAAGAGCGCGCCGATGCGCCAGTCCTGAGTGAGGAACCCGGTGCACAGTCCGACAGCGATCGCGATCAGGCCGCGGAGCGCCCAGCGCCGCGGTGCGCCGGGCTTGAGGAGCGCCTGGTAGGAGGCGCGGGCGGTGCCCCCGGGGCTTCTGCCATCACGCGAGCGACCGCGCTCGCGCCGGGGAGCGACGAAGGGGGAGGTCGAGCCCGTCCCGTTGGCCTCGGCCCGATTGCCGGCCGAGGTCTTGCCGTTCTTGGCGCTGGTTGCCGATTCCACGGTGCAGAAGCGTAGTTGCATCTCAGACGCCGTCCTAGTCCATCACGACGCACACTTCCGTTTCCGGCGGATGGACGTTTGTCACGTGTTCGGACGTCTCACAACGGGCATCATGATTATTTGCCATCCTCTCTAGAGAAGTCCGCACCGGCTACCGTCGAGGCGTGACAGATATTCACGACCTCACCGCGATTCAGCAGGTGACGGCGGTGCGCCGCCGCGAACTGTCCCCCGTCGAGATCACCGAGCACTACCTCGCCCGCATCGACCGGTTGAACGAGCAGGTGGGCGCCTATGTAACGGTCGCCGCCGAACCGGCGCGGCAGCAGGCCCGAATGGCGGAGAAGCGGCAGCTGACCGACCCGCCGGACCGGCTGCCGCCGTTGCTGGGACTGCCCGTCCCGATCAAGGACCTCGACATGGTCGCCGGCCTTCCGTGGACGCAGGGCACCCGGCTCTACGCCGAGCAGACGGCCCCCGCGGACGAACTGTTCGTCGAGCGGCTGCGCGCCGCCGGCACCGTCATGCTCGGCAAGACCAACACCCCGGAGTTCGGGCTGCCCTGCTACACGGAGGGCACGGTGGCGCCCCCGGCACGGACGCCGTGGGACCTCGCCCGGTCCGCGGGCGGCTCCAGCGGGGGCGCCGCGGCAGCCGTCGCGGCCGGCCTCGCCCCGGTCGCACAGGGCAGCGACGGCGGCGGGTCGATCCGCATCCCGGCGAGCGTGTGCGGGCTGTTCGGCATCAAACCCTCGCGCGGCCGGATCAGCGCCGCACCGCGCCGGGCCGATCTCTTCGGGCTGGCGACCACCGGCCCACTGGCCCGGACCGTGCGGGACGCCGCGCTGCTGCTCGACGCCATGGTGGTCTCCGCCCCCGGCGATCTCTATTCCGCGCCCGGGCCGCCCGCCGGCCAGACCTTCCTCGACCAGGCCGACCGCGACCCCGGCCGGCTGCGTGTGGCGCGGTTCAGCGTGCCACCGGTGAGCGGCGTCCGGCCGCATCCCGACGTGCTGGCCGCCCACGACTCCGCCGCCGCGCTCCTGGCCGACCTCGGCCACGACGTGGAGGAGATCGACACCCCGTTCGACGACACGCTCTTCACCCTCTTCGAAGAGGTCTGGGCCGGTCTCGCCTCGGCGGCGCCGGTGCCCCCCGGCGCCGAGGACCGGCTGCAGCCCATCACCCGGTGGCTGCGCGAGCGGGCGGACCGCTCCTCCGTGCGCGCCTTCCTGACGGCCGCCGCCGGCCTGCAGCAGCAGGTGCGGGCCGCCCTGCCGCGTCTGGCGCCGTTCGACGCCGTGCTCACCCCCACCCTCGCCAGCCCGCCGGTACCGCTCGGCTTCTTCACCCGCTCCGGCCCGGAGGAGGAGTTCCGCGCCATGGTGCACTTCACGCCGTACACCTCGATGTACAACGTCACCGGCCAGCCCGCCGTCAACGTGCCGCTGCACGTCAACGACGCGGGGCTGCCGATCGGCGTCATGCTCGCCGGCCGACCCGGCGACGAGGCCACGTTGATCTCGCTCTCCGCCCAGCTGGAGGCCGCGCGGCCGTGGATCGGCCGCACCCCGCCCCTCTGGTCGCAGTGACCGGGGAACGTGCCGTTGGTGCTGCTCGCCGTGTTGCTTCCTCTGCCGCTGACGTCACCCGGTCTTCGGCGAGTGGCGTCGGCGGGTCTGGAGGGTCGACGGCTCGCCGCTGCGTGGCCTTGGTCGCGCTTGCCGTTTCGCTCCCCTCTGCCGCCAACACAGAGAGGGCTACGCTCGAGGCGTTGGCGGCTCCGGACGCTCGACGGCTCGCCACTGCGTGCTTCTGGTCGTGCTCGCCGTCTCGCTCCCCTCCGCCGCCGACGCGAATCGGCCTTCGGCGAGTGACGTCGGCAGCTCCGGACGCTCAACGGCTCGCGACTCCGTGGTCAGGCCACATCGACTCCCCGAGGTGCCGCCCGTGGGACTCCGAACGTCAGCAGGGCGGCGGCCAGCGCCATGACCGTCGCCCCGGCCACGCCGCTCGCCGGGCCGCCCGTGTCGATCAGCCACCCGGCCAGCGGCGCCGACAGCGAGACCCCGGTCGTGGTCGCGGTCGTGAGCCAGCCGAACGCCTCGGCGCGGCGGTGCTCCGGCGCCAGTTCGCCCAGCCGCGTCATGGCCGCCGCCACGGTCGGCGCGATGGCGAGCCCGGCGGTGAAGAACGCCGGTGCCACCAGCCACGGCGACGGCAGGCTGAGGGCCGGAGGCAGCAGCGGCACGAGCACCGCGAGGCCCGCCGCGGCGGCGAAGGCCCGCCGGGTCAGCCGGGGCGTGCCGATCAGCCCGCCCGCCACCAGGCCGCCGATCGCCGAACCCGCCGCCCACACCGCCGCCACGCCGCCCGCGAGACCTGGCGTGCCCAGCTCCCGTGCCCACGCAACGATCACCAGGTCCACCGCGCCCAGCCCGCCGACCAGCAGCAGGGAGACGAGCGCGATCAGCAGTAGTGGCCGCTGGGCCATCAGCGAACGCCGCCGCCCGACCTCCGGGCCGGTGTCCCCGCGCTCCGGCACCCGGTGCAGCCCGGCCCTGCGCAGTGCCATCGCGAACCCGATCGATCCCGCCAGCGAGATACCGGCCATGAGCGCCACCGCGAACGGCGCGCCGGCCAGCCCGACGGTGGCCGCGGCCAGCAGCGGGCCGACGATGAACAGCAGCTCCTGAAGGGTCGCCTCTGTCGCGTACATCGTGTCGCGGACCGGTCCTGACGTGATGCGCGGCCACAACGCCCGCCCGATCTGGCTGGCCGGCGGCTGGAACAGGCCGGTGGCCACCGCCAGCGGGACGGCCAGCCACCACAGTCGCCCCGGAAGCAGGGCGATGGTGGCCAGCCCGCCCGCGAAGACCAGCCCGCACACCAGCATCAGCCGGTCGGTGGCGCGGGTGTCGGCCATCCGCCCCCGGACCGGCCCGGCCAGCGCGGTGCCGACCGTCAGCCCGCCCGACACCAGACCGGCCAGCGCATAGGAGCCGGTCCACCCGGCGACGAGGAAGGTGATCGCGATCGCCTGCCCGCCGATGTGCAGCCGGGCGAACAGCGACCAGAAGAGGAGAAGAGGCAGGTGGGGGACGTCGGACAACCGACGATAGGAACGTAGCATTTCTTGGATTATGCATGGCGGTAGTGACGAAATCAGGAGGTTTTCCGCGGCGGCCGGGGCCAGGTCGGGCCACCGCCGGGCCACCCCCCGCGCGGCTTTACGAACACGCCCGCGCCGCGGCTCCGGCCGCGGGCCCGATTAGGGCATGATCGGTTACCGTGAGTGATGTCGACCTGGCTCAACTGGCGGACGAGTGCGGCGTCGCGACGTCCTACGCGGACTGGCGCGGCGAGCGGGTCCCCGTGTCCGTCGACACACTGCGGCACGTGCTGGCGGCCCTCGGCGTCGACGCCGCCCGCCCGGCCGCCGCGCTGCGCGAGCGCCGCCAGGAGGCCGCGGCCCGGCTGCTGCCCCCGGTGGTCGTCACCCGCGCCGGCCGCGTGCCCGAACTGCCCGCCGCGGCCCGCGACCACGCCCAGGTCGAGCTGGACACCGGAGCCTGGAGCAAACCCGGGCCAGACCTCCCGCTCGGCCGGCACCTGCTGCACGCCGAACGCGGCGGCCGCAGCGCCACGGCACCGCTGCTCGTGGTGCCGGACCGCCTGGACCCGCCACCCGAGGTCGGCGACCGGCGGGTGTGGGGACTGATGGTCCAGCTGTACTCGCTGCGGTCCCGCGCCTCGTGGGGGATGGGCGACCTGCGCGACCTCGCCGAACTCGCCGATTGGAGCGCCCGCGACCTGCACGCGGCGTTCACCCTGATCAACCCCATCCACGCCAGCGAACCCACCACGCCCATCGAGCCCTCGCCCTACCTGCCCGTCAGCCGCCGCTACACCAGCCCGCTGTACATCCGGATCGAGGACGTGCCGGAGTACGCCCGGCTGGAGCCCGCCCAGCGGGAGGCGATCCAGCGGCTGGCCCGCCCGCTGCGCGACCGCGGCCACACCGCCGACCTGCTGGACCGCGACGTCGTCTGGCCGGCCAAGCGCGCCGCGCTGGAGATCCTCTACCAGGTGCCGCGCACCCCGGCCCGCGAGGCCGCGCTCACCGCCTTCCTGGAGCGGGAGGGCGCCGACCTCATCGAGTACGCCACCTGGTCGGTGATCGCCGAGGAGTACGGGCACGACTACCGCACCTGGCCGGCCCGGCTTCGCCACTCCGACGCCCCCGAGGTCGCCGCCGAGGCGCTGCGCTGCTGGCCGCGCATCGACTTCCACCGCTGGACCCAGTGGATCCTGGACGAGCAGCTGGCCGCCGCGCAGGCCGCCGCGCGCACCGCGGGCATGCCCATCGGGATCATGCACGACATCGCGGTGGGCGTGCAGCGCGGCGGCGCCGACGCGTGGATGTACCGTGGCGCGCTCGCCGCCGATGTCAGCGTCGGCGCGCCGCCCGACGAGTACAACCAGCAGGGCCAGGACTGGGCCCAGCCGCCCTGGCACCCGCTGCGGCTGGCCGAGCGGGGCTACGGCCCGCTGTTCGGGCAGTTCCGCCAGGCCATGCGGCACGCCGGTGGTATCCGCGTGGACCACGTGATGGGCCTGTTCCGGCTCTGGTGGGTGCCCGCCGGCTCCTCGCCCGCCGAGGGCACCTACGTTCGCTACGACCACGAGGGCATGGTGGGCGCGCTGCTCCTCGCCGCCAGGGAGGCCGGCGCCGTCGTCGTCGGGGAGGATCTGGGCACCGTCGAACCGTGGGTGCGGGAGCACCTCGCCGGGCGCGGCGTCCTGGGCACCTCGGTGCTGTGGTTCGAGCGCGATGGGGACGGCCGCCCGCACCGCCCCGAGGAGTGGCGCACCGACTGCCTGGCCACGGTGGCCACCCATGACCTGCCGCCCGTGGTCTCCTACCTGTCCACCGAGCACGTCGACCTGCGCGACCGGCTCGGCCTGCTCACCCGGCCCGCCGCCGAGGAGCGGGCCGACGCCGAGGCGCACGTCGCCGCCTTCTGCGACCTGCTGGTGCGTCTCGGGCTGCTGGATCCGGAGACCGACCCGGTGTCCCAGCCGACGGCCGTGGTGGCGGCACTGCACGCCTACCTGGCCCGCACCCCGTCCCGGATGGTGGGGATCTCCCTCGCCGACGCCGTCGGTGAGCGCCGGATGCAGAACCAGCCCGGGACCAGCAACGAGTATCCCAACTGGCGGATCCCGCTCACCAACGCCGAGGGCGAACCGGTGCTGCTGGACGAGCTGATGGTCGACCCGCGGCTCACCGCGTCGCTGCGCCGCTCGCTGCGGCCGCTCACCGGCCCGTGGTAGCCCTCGGCCCGAGACGCCGGACGGCCGCCGCGCGATGCGCGGCGGCCGTCCCGGGCCGTGCGGTCGTGGCCTAGGCGGCGGCGTCCTTCGCCCGGGCGCGCAGCGCCCGCTCGACGCCGGCGCGGCCCTCGACGAGCAGCCGGCGCAGCGCCGGGGCCGGCCGCTCCCGCTCGATGTAGGCGTCGGTGGCGCGCAGCGTCTCCTCCTCGATCAGGGCGCTCGGGTAGCCCAGCTCGGCGAACGTCTGCGCGAACTCCCCGGTCCAGTTCCGCCACGCCTCGCCCACCAGCTCGAAGTACCGGCCGACGTAGGGGCGCAGCAGCTCGGCGTGCGCCGGCTCGGAGAAGCCGAGCAGGGTGGCACGGAACTCGGCGTTGGCCATCTTCTCGGCGGAGCGCAACCGCTCCCAGGTCGCGGCCTTCGCCTCGGCCGTGGGGATGGCCGCCCGGCATCCGGCGGCCGACCGCTCGCCCGTGGCCGTCGGGTCCGACTCCAGCTCGGCCTCGATCTCGGCCGCGCCGGCGTGGCCGTGCACCACCAGGCGGCGCAGCAGGGTCCACCGCAGGTCGGTGTCCACGGCCAGGCCGTCCACGGTGATGGCGCCGTCGAGCAGCCCCTGCAGCAGCGACAGGTGCTCGCCGGACACCGCCGCGTCGGCGAAGCCCTGGGCGTAGACGAGCTGCAGGTCGCTGCCGGGCTCGGCCGCCGTGAGCAGGTCGCGGAGCCGGCCGGCGAGCCGGGCGAATCCGGTGGGGCGCCACTCGGGGTCGGCGTAGTTGTACAGCGCCGAGACCGCCTGACGCAGCAGCATCTGCGCCACCGAGACGTCGCTGACCCCGCCGATGCCCGAGATGACGAGGCTGACGTAGTCGCGGGCGGCCATCTCGGCGTCGCGGGTCATGTCCCACGCGGCCGAGAAGCACAGCGCGCGCGGCAGCGAGCCGCGGATGTCGCCGATCGACTCGATCACCGTGCGCAGCGACCGCTCGTCCAGCCGGATCTTGGTGAACGTCAGGTCGTCGTCGTTGACCAGCACCAGGTCCGGCTGGGCCTGCCCGACCAGCTCCGGCACCTCGGTCCGCTCGCCGGCGACGTCCAGCTCGACGCGCTCCCGGCGCACGATGCCGTCCTCGGTGCGGTCGTACAGCCCGATGGCCAGACGGTGCGACCGCAGGGTCGGGTGCTCCGCGGTGGCCTCCTGCAGCACGGCGAAGGAGGTGAACGCGCCGTCCTCGCCCACCGTGAACTCCGGCCGCATGGTGTTGACGCCCGCCGTCTCCAGCCACTCGCGCGACCACGTGGACAGATCCCGGCCCGACGCCGCCTCCAGCTGGCGGAGCAGGTCGCCCAGCTCGGTGTTGCCCCACGCGTGCTCGGCGAAGTAGGCGCGCACCCCGGCGAAGAACGCGTCCACGCCCACGTAGGCCACCAGCTGCTTGAGGACCGAGGCGCCCTTGGCGTAGGTGATGCCGTCGAAGTTCACCTCGACGGCCTGCATGTCGGGGATGTCGGCGGCGATGGGGTGCGTTGAGGGCAGTTGGTCCTGGCGCAGCGCCCACGCCTTCTCCACGTTGGCGAAGGTCGTCCAGGCGTCCTTCCACCGGGTGGCCTCGGCCTGGCAGTAGACGCTGGCGAACGTCGCGAACGACTCGTTCAGCCACAGGTCGTCCCACCAGCGCATGGTGACGAGGTCGCCGAACCACATGTGCGCCATCTCGTGCAGGATGGTCTCGGCACGGCGCTCGTAGCGGGCGTCGGTCACCCGCGAACGGAAGACGTAGTCCTCCAGGAACGTCACCGCGCCGGCGTTCTCCATGGCCCCGGCGTTGAACTCCGGCACGAACAGCTGGTCGTACTTCTCGAACGGGTACCGCAGGCCGAACAGCCGGTGGTAGAAGTCGAAGCCCTGCTTGGTGACCTCCAGGATCGCGTCGGCGTCCAGGTGCTCGGCCAGCGAGGCGCGGCAGTAGACGCCCAGCGGGATTCCGTCGTGCTCGTCGCGCACCGCGTGGTACGGGCCGGCGATCAGCGCGGTGATGTAGGTGGAGACCGGTTTGGTGGGCGGGAAGTGCCAGCGCGCCCCGGACCGCTCCGGGTCGGCCACGGGTTCACGGGAGACGTCGGGGGCGGTGTTGGACACCACCTCGAAGTCCGCCGGAGCAAGGACGGTCAGCTCGAAGGTCGCCTTGAGGTCCGGCTGGTCGAAGCACGCGTACATCCGGTGCGCGTCGGCCGTCTCGAACTGCGTGTACAGGTAGGCGTTGCCGTCCACCGGGTCGACGAAGCGGTGCAGGCCCTCGCCGGTGCGCATGTAGGCGGCGTCGGCCGAGACCCGCAGCTCGTTCGTGGCGGCCAGGCCGGGGAGCGTGATGCGGCCGTCGGCGACCACCTCGGCGGGGTCCAGGGCACGTCCGTTCAGCACCACGGAGCGCACCCGGGGCGCCACGAGGTCCACGAAGGTGCTGGAGCCCGGCTCGGAACAGTCGAACCGGATCACCGTGGTGGACGCGAACGTCTGATCGCCTCCGGTGAGGTCGAGCTCGACGTCGTAAGAGGCGACGTCGAGGATGCGAGCCCGTTCCCTCGCCTCGTCGCGCGTCAGGTTGCCCGCCACGTACCGCTCCCTTCAGGGCCGCCCGTCCTCGCCGGCCGTGATGGCCGGCCGCCGGCGCCGCGGACGGCGGCACGGGTGGCGGCCTCGGTTATCGGTTGGATTCCGGAAACGATCCTGCCACGCATCACCCCGGAATGCGGAACCCACCACGGTGGTTGGCCCATGGTGGAAGTCGCCGGATACGGCCACCGGAACGCGCGGGCCGCCCGGCGCGATCGTGGGACGCGGAAAGAGGTGGGCGAGCTTGACCGAGACCCCGACACCGGTCGACCTGTGGTTCGATCCGGTATGCCCGTGGGCGTGGATGACCTCGCGCTGGCTGCTCGAAGTGGAGAAGGTCCGGCCGGTGCGGGCGCGCTGGCACGTGATGAGCCTGGCCGTGCTCAACGAGGACAAGGACGTCCCCGAGGAGTACCGCAGGATGCTGCCCGACACGTGGCGATACGTGCGGGTGTGCGTCGCCGCCGAGCAGCGGCTCGGCGCCGAGGTGCTGGGGCCGCTCTACACGGCGCTCGGCACCCGGCTGCACAACCGCAAGGAGCCCCGCGGGCTGGACACGATCGCGGCCGCGCTCGCCGACGCCGAACTGCCCGCCGACCTGATCGAGGCGGCCGACTCCACTGACTACGATGAGGCCGTGCGCGCGTCCCACGCGGACGGGATCGAGCGGGTCGGTCAGGAGGTCGGCACCCCGGTGATCTCGGTCGAGGGCGTCTCCTTCTTCGGCCCGGTGGTCTCTCCCGCCCCCAAGGGCGAGGCGGCCGGCCGGTTGTGGGACGGCGTTCTGCTGGTGGCGGGAACCGACGGCTTCTTCGAACTGAAGCGCAGCCGCACCCGCGATCCCATCTTCGAGTAGCCGAGACATCCCTGTGGAGGGCACGAGCGATGAGCTCCCCTGACGACGAGCGCCGGGTCGAGATGTTCGACGACGACCTGGACGTCCTGCCCGACGTCACCGGTGACGAGCGGGGACCGGGATGGGGCGAGTCGGCGTTCGACGCCGACGAGGCCGATCGCCTGCTGGAGGACCGCCCTCCGCACTGGGCGTGACCCGCGCGGGGGAGCCACCGCACGGTGGCTCCCCGGAACGGCGTCGTGGCGGACGGTAGCCGCCGCCGATTCGGGGAAGGGTGCCGGTATGCGATCCCTCTACATCGACGGAGCGTGGACGAGCTCCGTGGCATCCGAGCCCATCGACGTCGTCAACCCCGCCACCGAAGAGGTCATCGACCAGGTCCCCGCTGGGGATCCCAAGGACGTCGAGCGCGCCGTGGCGGCCGCCCGGGCCGCCTTTCCCGGCTGGAGCGCGCTCCCTCCCGCCGAACGCCATGGCCATCTCATCCGGGCGCTCGCCCTGTTCCAGGAGCGTGCCGACGGCATCGCCCGCGTCATCGCCACCGATGTCGGCGCCCCCCTGACCTTCGCGAGCCGGGTGCAGACCGGCATGCCCCTGACGATGTTCCGCACCTTCCTGGACCTCGTGGCCGGCGAGGTCGGTGAGCGCTTCTTCCAGGGGGAGCGGGTCGGTGGTTCCCTGGTGGTGCGCGAGCCCTACGGCGTGGTGGGCGCCATCACCCCGTGGAACTATCCGCTGCACCAGATCGTGCTGAAGGTCGTCCCGGCGCTGGCCGCCGGAAACACCGTGGTCCTCAAACCCACCGAAGTGGCCCCGCTGGCCGCCTACGCCTTCGCCGAGATCCTGCACGACGCCGGCCTGCCGGCAGGGGTGTTCAACATGGTGTCGGGCACCGGCCCGGTGGTCGGCGAGGCGATCGCCGCCCACCCCGACGTCGACATGGTCTCCTTCACCGGCTCCGGACGCGCCGGCAAACGCGTGGCCGAACTGGCGGCCGGCACCGTCAAGAAGGTCGCCCTGGAACTGGGCGGCAAGTCGCCCAGTGTCATCCTGCCCGGAGCCGACCTCGCCCGCGCGGTGCGGCGCGGCGTCGCCGACGTGATGCGCAACAGCGGGCAGAGCTGCAACGCGCTGACCCGGATACTGGTGCACCACGACCTCTACGACGCGGCGGTGGAGATGGCGGCCGGGTTCGCCGCCGAACACCCGCTCGGCGACCCGTTCGCGGAGGGCGTGCGCATGGGGCCCCTGGTGTCGGCGGTGCAGCGGGACCGGGTGCGCGGCTACATCGAGCTCGGGGTGTCCGAAGGAGCCCGGCTGGTCACCGGCGGGGCCGAACCGCCCGAGGACCTGCCGAAGGGGTACTACGTGCGCCCGACCGTATTCGCCGACGTGCGCAACGACATGCGGATCGCCCAGGAGGAGATCTTCGGGCCGGTGGTCTCGGTGATCGGTTACCGGACGGAGGAGGAGGCCGTGCGGATCGCCAACGACACCGTCTACGGGCTGGCCGCCGCCGTGTGGGCCGCGGACGAGGACCAGGCCCTGGCGGTCGCCCGGCGGCTGCGCGCGGGGCAGGTCGAGGTCAACGGCGGGGGCTTCAACCCGCTGGCGCCCTTCGGCGGCTACAAGCAGTCGGGAGTCGGCCGCGAATGGGGCGTCGCCGGCCTGGAGGAGTTCTGTGAGACGAAGGCCATCCAGCTCCGCGGCTGATCGGTGCCTCGCGGCGCATAGCGTGGGGGGCGGGCCGTGTGCCCGCTGACCTGTGCCACAATGCCGAGCGGCAACGTTCGGTGACGCTAGTCGAGGTGTGAGTTGAGCAAGCCCGTGCAGTCCAAGGCCGGACCCCTGAGCGCGGACATCAAGGCCATGGTGATGACCAACGTCATCGCGGTGGGTTCGCTGGTGCTGTTCGGCGCGATGGGACTGGCCATCGCCACGGTCGCGACCGGGATGCCCTGGGGATAACGCCGCCGGGTCCGGACGTCCGGCCGGCCGCAGCCGCTCGTGCGGCGGGCGGGTTCCGGGCGTCCGGTCGGCGAGTGGGCCCGCCCGGACGACGGCCGCCCGGCTGACCTGCCAGACTGGGGCCGTGCGTGTTTATCTTGGATCCGATCATGCAGGCTTCGAACTCAAGGAGCACCTCGTCTCCTGGCTGAAGGAGCGAGGCCACGACGTGGTGGACGCCGGCCCGGCCCACCTCGACCCCGCCGACGACTACCCGCCGTTCGTGCTGCGCGCGGCCGAGGGGGTCGCCGCCGACGAGGGGGCGCTCGGTGTCGTGATCGGCGGGTCCGGCAACGGCGAGCAGATGGCCGCCAACAAGGTCCGTGGGGTGCGGGCCGCGCTGGTGTGGAACGTCGAGACCGCCGAGCTCGCCCGCCAGCACAACGACGCCAACGTCATCAGCATCGGCGCGCGGCAGCATTCTCACGAGGACGCGACCCGGTTCGTCGAAGTCTTCCTCGGCACCCCGTACAGCGGTGAGGACCGGCACACCCGCCGGATCCGGATGCTGAGCCGGTACGAGGAGAGCGGGGAGCTGCCGCCGCTGCCGTAGCGCGCCGCGGGTGCCGAACGCCACCCGGAAACCGGGTCCGCCCGAGTGGCCTGCCCGCAGTGCGGCGGTGTCACCGGGAGCGCCGGCGCCGTCGGCGCGCCCGCCGTCGGCCGCCGCTCGGGGCGGGCGGCACCACGAGTTCGCCCGCCGGGCCGCCCGTCTCGCGTTGCGGTGCCGTGGAACCGGCGTGCCGCGGATCGGACGGGGAATCCGGCCCGGCCGCTGTCCTTCGGGAGCCGTCGGGTGACCGCTCGGTGCCGCTGCGCTGCCGTTGAGATGGCGCGGAACCGGAACGCTGCCGCCCGTCGTCGCCCACGGCCGGGCCGGACCCCGCGTGTCCGGGGGCATCACCCACCGAGGAGGTCAGGGGACCGGTGCGCGGCCGTGAGACGTCGCGCGCCCGCATCGCCGCGGACAGACTGATGTGCGTCCGTGCCACCGCGGATCCGCCCGTCCCTTCCCTCGCTCGTCCGTTCACGCTCTGCCGCGACGTTAGTACGGGCTCGCGGCGCTGAAAACCCCCTGGCGGGGGAGGACCGCCTGGCCCGCCGGCGGCTCAGAAGATGACGCCGCAGTGCGGGTGCAGCGGCCAGGACAGCGCGGCGTCGAGTTCGGCCACCGCGTGGTCGCGGATCTCGGTGACCCGACCGGCCGCCGCGAGCGCGCCCAACCGGATGCCGCCCAGGTAGGCCGCGCCCAGGTCGGCCACGTCCAGCCGCAGGTCGGGCTCGCGTTCGGTGCGCTCGCAGGCCGCGCCCCGAGGGTCGGCGGACAGCCGCCAGCGTCCGGCGTTCCATGGGCCCGCCGTGTCGGTCACCTCCACGACCACGTCGACCGGCGCGGAGTAGGCGCGTTGTTCCAAGGCGCGCGGCAGGTCGACCAGCCGGATCCAGAGCGCGTCGCTGACGACCGTCCGGGCGCGGTAGTAGTCGGCCAGCAGGTGGTACAGCGGGTCGTCCGGCGGTCGAAGGTCGGCGGTGACCGTGGCGACCAGATCGCGCTGCAGCACGTGCTCCCACAGCATCGCGTAGGCGGCGGGCGCGGTGGCGTACAGCTCCTTCACCTGCAGCTCGCCGGCGGCCACCCCGTAATCGTCCCATCCCGGCCGGACCCGGTACAGGGCGTAGCCGAGCGGGCCCGCGCCGTCCTCCACCAGCACGCACGTGTGGGCGCCGAACCCGCCCCGGGTCTCCTCGGGGTCGGCCAGGATGCGCCGCCACCACCGCTCGTCGCGAGCGAACGTGCCCGGGCGCTGCAGCATGGTGGCCTCGTGCACAACGGCCAGTTCCTTGGCGGCGTCCTCGGGGGCGGTCAGCCGCAGCCGGAGCGCGGGGTCGCGCGGTGCGTCGGCGCGCAGGGCGCCCTCGCCGCGGCCGATCCGGATCGACACGCCGCTGGACGCCGCCCCGTATCCGAACCGGCCGTAGATGCCGCCCTCGCTGGCGAAGAGGGCCGCGACCGCCTCACCGTGCTCCCGCAGGTCGGCGAGCTGGCGGCGCATCAGCGCGCTCAGCACGCCGCGCCGGCGGTGCGTGGGCCGCACGCCCACCGCGCTGACGCCGGCCACCGGCCGCGGACCGCCCGGCAGGGTCATCGAGAAGCGGTGCGCGAGCGTCGTGCCGACGATCCGGGCGCCGTCGAAGGCGGCCAGCGTACGGTCGGGCTCGATGAGCGGGCGCCAGACCTCAGGAGGCGGCCCGGGCGTGGCCGACATGAGCATGGCCTCAAGGCCGACCTGCCGGAAGTCGTGGAGTTCGTCGGGGACGATCGGGCGGATGGTCCAGGGTTCCTGGCCGCCGGAAGACCGGGTGGCGGGGTGGCCGCCGTGTGCGGTGGACATGTTCCGTCCCTACCAAGGGCGGGCGGGCGCACGCCACCGGTTTTTCCGGCGGGCCGGGCGGCACGGGTGCCGGGGGGGGGTACGGGCCGGCGGGGCCGTGCGCGCGGGGCGGCGCGGATTGTGAGGGACCCTAACGGGGGATTCATGATCGCCCCGCCGCGTGATTTCCCGCCGAATCGGGGGTAAACCGCGCCGGACGCCTGACGTCCGCACGGTTCTCGGCTCATACTTAACCATGAGAAGTTCTGCGGAGTATTCGGTGCGCACGCTGGGTGGATATCGGTTGATCCCATACATGACGCCTGTGGCCGGTCGCGGGCCGCGTGAGACCCCGGGACGGGACCGGCCCACCACGGGGCCTCGCTCCGCAGCTACTCGGACCTTTCCCCGCTCCGCAGCCGCTCGGGCTGAGCAGCAGCGATGAAGGCGTCGTCGGCCTCGAAGATCGCCCGGCACGTGCGCTCCCTCGCGCAACGTGCCGTCGCGGCGTTGCGGCGCAAGGTGCTCTTCCGGTACCGCCTGGTGCTCATCACCCTGGTGGTGCTCGCCGTCGGCATCGGCGTCGGCGCCGTCTGGGGTCCCACCGGCTGGTTTCCGCCCAGCGCGGTGATCCTCACCGTGCTCGCCGGCGGCCTGCTGCTCAAACGCAAGAGCCTGGCGTTCCTGCTGGCCGTGGTCGCCGCGGTGCTGCTGTTCACGGCGTTCGCCCTGGACTTCTCCCAGGTCGGCCCGGGGCTGCTGGTCACCATCGGGGTGACCGCCGTACTCGCCTACCTGCTGTCCGGCGTGCGCGAACGCCTCGGCGTGCAGGGGCTCAGCGGCGAGAAGATGCTGCTGGAGCTGCGCGACCGGCTGCGCGCGCAGGGGCGGCTGCCCGACCTGCCGGACGGCTGGAACTCCACGGCGGTCCTGCAGCAGGCCGGCGGCTCGTCCTTCGGCGGCGACTTCGTGGTGTCCATACGCCGCGGCGACCAGCTCGACCTCGCGGTCGTCGACGTCTCCGGCAAGGGGGTCGACGCCGGGACCCGCGCGCTCCTGCTGTCCGGCGCGTTCGGCGGGCTGATCAGCGCCGTGCCCAGCGGCGACTTCCTCGCCCACTGCAACGACTACCTGATGCGCACGGCGGTGGGGGAGGGGTTCGTCACCGCCGTGCACCTCAGCATCGACCTCGTCAGCGGCGACTACCTCATCGCCTCCGCCGGCCACCCGCCCGCGGTGCAGTTCGACAGCGGCGCCGGCAAGTGGACCACCACCGACGCCAAAGGCGTGGTCCTGGGCGTCATCCCGGAGATGAGCTACACGCCGGTGAAGGGGCGGCTGCGCCCCGGCGACGCCATCATGCTCTACACCGACGGCCTCATCGAGACGCCGGGCGAAGACCTGGACGCCGGGGTCGACCGGCTGCTCGGCGTCGCCGACCAGCTCGTGACCAAGGGGTTCCGCGAGGGAGCCAGCGAGGTCGTCCACACCCTCAGCAAGGACAAGAACGACGACTGCGCGCTCGTGGTGATCTGGCGCTCCTGACGCCCCCGGGCCCCGCTCACGTGAACACCGTGTAACACCTGATGGGCCGTTCGCGGTCCGGCCACGGCGTGCGGCCCGCCGCAGGCGTCCGGCCTCCGCGATGCCGGTAAGGTCGGTGTGTTCCCCGGGCAGACGAGCGGCGCCGCGCACTGCGGCGCGCCTGGTCTGTGCGGCCACGCGGGCGTCGGCAGTGGCCGGAACCGCGGACGTCGGCACCGGGACTCGCCGTTGCGCTTCTCCCACCCGGGTGCCGGTCCGCGCCTGATCACCTCCCACCCCGGCGGCTCACGACCGTCCTTCGGCCGCGAGCGGGGCCCGCGCGTGCCCGGGGACCGACGTGAACCGACGTAACCGACGTAAGAGGTCCGCCGGAACCGGCCGGCGGCGCGCGGGTGACGAGGGGGTGCTCAGCATGGCTGACGACGAGCGGGTCGAACTGGTCGATCTGGTCGAAACCAACGATCTGACCGGTATCCGACTGTGGCTGGCCGAACATCCGCCCTACGAGATTGCCGACGAGCTCGCCCGCATGGACAGCCACCTCGCCATCATCCCGTTCCGGCTGCTGGACAAGGACCGCGAACTGGAGGTGTTCGAGGAACTGGACCCCGGCCAGCAGCAGGCGATCCTGATGGGACTGCGCGACTCCGCCTTCCGCGAGCTGCTGGAACAGATGGACCCCGACGACCGCGCCCGGCTCATCGGCGAGGCCCCCGCCAAGATCGCCACCCGGGCGCTGGCCGGCCTCAGCCCCGCCGAACGCAAGATGACGGCGGCGCTGCTCGGCTACCCGGAAGAGTCGGTCGGCCGGTACATGACGCCCGAGACCGTCATCCTGCACCGCGACCTGCAGGTCGGGCGGGCACTGGAGGTCATCCGCGCCAAGGGCGCCGAGGCCGAGACCGTGTACACGCTGCCGGTCGTGGACGACGGCCGGCGGCTGGCCGGCACGGTCCAGCTCAGCGACCTCGTGGTGAACGGCCCGGACACCGTCCTCAAGGACGTGGTCGACGTCTTCGCGCCCCGCGTGCGCGCCACGGAGCCGGCCGAGGGCGCCGCGCGGCTCATGCAGGAGGCCAACCTCGTCGCGCTGCCCGTGGTGGACTCCGAGGACCGGTTCGTCGGCCTGCTCACCTTCGACGACGCCCTGGAACTCATCGAGGCGGCCGACTCCGAGGACATCGCCCGGCAGTCGGGCGCCAGCCCGGTGACCGGGCACTATGCGGCCGTGGGGGTGCTCCGTCTGGCGCGCGCCCGATCGGTCTGGTTGCTGCTGCTCATCGTGACCTCGACCCTCACCGTCAACGTCATGCAGGGCTTCGAGGGCGTCCTGGAAGAGGTCACGGCGCTCGCGCTGTTCGTACCGATGCTGACCGGCACCGGCGGCAACGTCGGATCCCAGTCGGCGACCGCGATCGTACGTGCGCTCGCCGTCGGCGAGGTACGGATCCGCGACCTGCCGCGAGTCGCCTGGAAGGAGTCCCGCGTCGGCCTGCTGCTCGGCCTGATGCTGGCGTCCATCGCGCTGCTCATCGGCTCGTTCCTGGTGGGCGGGCGCATCGCGGTGGCCGTGGCGCTCTCGGTGACCGCGGTGTGCACCTGGGCCGCCATCATCGGCAGCAGCATGCCGCTCCTCGCCCGCCGGGCCGGCGTCGACCCGGCCGTCGTCTCGGCACCGCTGGTCTCGACCCTCGTGGACGCCACCGGGCTGCTGATCTACTTCACGATCGCCCGCGCCGTCCTCGGGATCTGACCGCCCTGGAGAACCGGCCCCACTCGGCCGCCCCCGCACGGCGTCAACCCGGGGTGAGTGGGTATGGCAGCAGGGACACCAGTGATGTCCGGCACGACAGGGGGTTGTGACCATGGCTGGGCTCGGTGAAGCGTTCGAGAAGCTCAAGAAGGCGGCGACGGAGAACCGCGAGAAGGTGCAGGAAGGCATCCACAGAGCCGCGGAGGCCGCGAAGGACAAGACGGGCGGCAAGTACGACAAGCACATCGACAAGGCCACCGGCAAGGCCCGCGACTACCTGGACCGCGAGGCCGAGCGCGACCGCCGCGACGACGACCGGTAGCCGTCACGCGCCCTCCGGGAGCGGGCGCGTCGCGCCCGGGCGGTACGTACCGGGGCGGCGCCGTGATCCGGGAGGATGGGGCGCATGGCGCCGTCGTCCGATCCCGCCCGCCTCCGCCGCGGACCGATCCTCCCCGTCCTGCTCGCCCGGGCCCGGATCCCGCTCATGTGGGTCGGCACGGCCGCGCTGGTGTTCGGCGGCCATCTGGGCCTCGGGTGGTGGGGCCGGCTCACCGTCTTCGCGGTGGCGCTGCTCGTCTACCTGCGGCTGGGCCGGATGGACCGCGCACCGCGCACCGTGCTGCCGCCGGTGCGCGGCCGGTGGATGGCGCTGAACAGCCCCGCCGACCACGTGCCCAGCCAGGGCACCCACGCCTACGGGCAGACCTACGCCGTCGCCCTGGTGGCCGAGCCCGCCGACGGCGGCCGGCCCGACATCGGCTGGCGGCCCTTCACCCGGCCGCCCGAGGACTTTCCCGGGTTCGGTGCCACCGTGTACGCCCCGGCCGACGGAACCGTTCTGCGGGTCCATGACCGCCAGCACGACCACCGCAGCCGCAATTCCTGGCCGTGGCTCGTCGGCATGGTGGCCGAAACCGCCGTGCGCGAGCTGCGCGGTCCGGCCGGGCTGCTCGGTAATCACGTGATCATCGACATCGGCGACGGGTGCTATGCCTTGCTGGGGCACCTGCGCCGGGGGTCGGTCACCGTGGCCGCCGGAGACCGCGTCACCGCCGGGCAGCCGATCGCCCGGTGCGGCAACTCCGGCGCCTGCACCGAGCCGCAGTTGCGCTTCCAGCTGATGGAGCACCGCTGGCCGCTGGTCGCCGCCGGAGTGCCGTTCCGGTGGGCGGTCCCCGCCGCCGTCCCGGTCGGCGACGGCTCCGGGGCCGACGCGGCACCGGCGGGCACGGCGCCGCCGCGGAGCTGGCGGCCGTTCACCGTCTGAGACCGTTCAGCCGGCCGGCTCCGGCAGGAGGCCCGCCGTCGCGCGGTCGGTGGCCGGCGGCATCGGCGCGGTGCGCGCGGTCCAGCGGCCGGCCCGGCGCTCGATCCCGATGGGATGGTCGAAGCAGGCGCTGACGGCGTCCGTGGTCAGCACGGAGTCGGCGGGACCGGAGGCCACCACCCGGCCGCGCCGAAGCAGCAGTGCGTGCGTCGTACTCGCCGGGAGGTCCTCCAGGTGGTGGGTGACGAGCACGCTCGCCAGCCGGGGGTGATCCCGCCGCAGCTGGTCGACGCTGGCGAGCAGCTGCTCCCGCGCCGCGACGTCCAGCCCGGTGGCGGGCTCGTCCAGCAGCAGCAACCGCGGGGCGGGCATCAGGGCGCGCGCGATGAGGAGCCGGCCGCGCTCGCCCTGCGACATGGTGGTCCAGTCGGCGTCGCGCAGCCGGTCCACGCCGAGCGACGCCATCAGCCGCCGGGCCCGCCGCTCCTCCTCGGCGGAGGGCCGCCAGCGCGGCGGCGGTTGCACGCTGCCCGTGACACCGGTCAGCACGACCTGCCGTCCGGTCAGGGCCGAGGAGAGCGGGTGCCGGGGGTTGACGTGCCCGATGTGCCGGCGCAGCTCGCGGACGTCGACCCGGCCGAGCCGATGGCCCAGGACGTGCACCTCGCCGCGCGTGGGGTGCGTCTGGGCGCCGAGCAGACCGAGCAGCGTGCTCTTGCCCGCCCCGTTGGGGCCCAGCAGCGCCCAGTGCTCGCCGGGGCGGACCACGAGATCCACCCCGTCGAGCAGGACGTTGCCCCCGCGAACGAGGTCGACCCCGCGCACCGCCATGATCGGCTGCTCCGCGTTCACCGCACACCCTTTCCGCCGCTCACCGGCCGCCGTGGACATGATCCGCCACGGTACCCCCGACCGGGCGCCGCGCCGGGCGTGGGTTCCGGCGACACCGGGCCGGCACGGGCGGGGCGGGGAGCTGCGCGGATACCGTGATGAGGGATCGGGAGCGGAATTCGCCGGATGCCGGACCAGGGGGAGGTGCGCGAGCCGTGACGTCGCCGGGGCCGCCGACGCGGCTCGTCGTGTGCCGTGGCTGCTGCTGCGGCACCCGGAAGAAGCGGCCGGGAGTCGACCACCGGGGACAGCTCCGGCGGTTGCAGGCGTTGCGTGACCCCGCCGACCGGCCGGTTCCGGTGCGGGTCAGCAAGTGCCTGGGGATCTGCTTCCAGGCCAACGTCGTCGTGGTCCAGCCCTCCGCCGCGGGCCGCGCTGCGGGAGCGCGGCCGGTGTGGCTGGGGGAGTTCACCGAGGACGTGCTGATCGACGAGCTGGACGCCTGGATCGCGGCCGGAGGCCCGGGGGTGGCGGCGATGCCGGAGTCGCTGGTGCCGCACGTGACCAGCAAGGACGCGAAGAAGCCGAAGAAGAAAAAGCGCAAGAAGATCAAAAAACAGCAGCTCAAGAAGGCCAAGAAGGCCAAGAAGCTGCAGAAGGCGGAACGGCGCGCGAAAGGTGCGGGGAAGCGCGGCCGGAAGCACAAGGCTTGACTCACGGTGCAGGTCCGGCATGTGTGGTATCGCGCGACCTGTACCCCCGTGCCGTCGCCGCTGTAGGGTACGGGCCGACAGCGATCACCCAGCCGACACGGGGAAGCACGGCACAGTGACTGACAACAGCGCGTACGCGGAGATCTTCGACCTGGTCGACACCGACGACAACGGCCGCATCTCGGTGGAGGAACTCCGGGGGCTCGTGGAGCGCCTCGGCGAGCCGGTGAGCGAGGAGCGCATCGACGAGGCACTTCGGGTGCTCGACACCAGCGGCGACGGACTCGTCTCCCTGGAGGAGTTCGCCCGGTTCCTGAGCGAACGGAGCGCCTGAGCCTCCGGGCCGACGACGCCGGGTCGGTGAGCGGGCCGACCGACACCGCGCGTGGGGTGCTCCGTGAGGGGGCGGCCGGCAGCGTACGCTGCCGGCCGCCCCCTCACGCGTCGCGGGACGGGGGTCCCGCCGACGGCGGTCCAACGGGTCGCCGGCCCGTCACGCCGCGGGAACGGCGCCCCGCATCGGCGGATTGAGCCGGGCGAAGCCCTCCTGCCGGTGGTACGGGAAGTACGGGTAGGGCGGTGTCACGGTGCTGGCGTCGTCGAGCCGTGCGACCTGTTCGGGCGTCAGCGCCCAGCCGACGGCACCGAGGTTCTGCCGGAGCTGCGCCTCGTCGCGGGCGCCGATGATGACCGAGGCGACCGTCGGTCGGTGCAGCAGCCAGTTGAGGGCGATCTGCGGAACCGCCTGGCCGGTCTCCTCCGCGATCTCCTCCAGGACGTCGACCACGCGGAATAGGCGCTCGTCCTCCACCGGGGGGCCGTAGTCGGCGGTCTGGTGCAGTCGGCTGTGTGCCGGGAGCGGCCGGCCGCGGCGGACCTTGCCGGTCAGCCTGCCCCAGCCCAGCGGACTCCAGACGAGGGCGCCGACGCCTTGGTCCTGCGCGAGCGGCAGCAGCTCCCACTCGTAGTCGCGGCCGACCAGCGAATAGTAGACCTGGTGTGCGACGTAGCGCGGGTAACCGGACTGCTCGGCGATCGCGAGCGACTTCATCAACTGCCAGCCCGAGAAGTTCGAGACGCCGACGTAGCGCACCTTCCCCGCGCGCACGAGACCGTCCAACGTGGACAGCACCTCCTCGATCGGGGTTCCGGCGTCGAACGCGTGCAACTGCAGGAGGTCGATGTGGTCGGTGCCGAGGCGGCGCAGTGCGTCCTCGCACGCCCTGATCAGGCGTGAGCGTGCCGATCCCGCGTCGTTGGGGCCGTCGCCCATGGGCAGGCTGGTCTTGGTGGACAACAGCACCTGGTCCCGTCTGCCCTTGATCGCCTCGCCCAACACCTCCTCCGAGGCGCCGGCGGAGTAGACGTCGGCGGTGTCGAACATCGTGACGCCGGCGTCCAGGCAGATGTCCACGAGTCGTCGTGCCTCGCGGGCGTCGGTGCTGCCCCACGCACCGAAGAGTTCGCCGCGGCCGCCGAAGGTGCCGGCTCCGAAACTCAGCGCCGGGACCTTGAGGCCGGACGCCCCCAACCGTCGGTACTCCATGGTGGATCCTCCTTTGGTGCGGTGTCAGTCAGCCGCTCCGTCGGTCGCCCGTGCCGGGCACGGCGGAGCCGTCGACCGCTAATGGTTCTGTTGTTCCATTAAGCGTCACGCTAGCATGGGGAAGGAGCTAAAGGAACTGGAGACCCGTTATGACGATCGAGGGTGCCGAACCGGGGACCGTCCGGCCCGGAGGGCGCACGGCGCGGGTACGGGCCGCTGTGCTGCGTGCGGCGGGTGACGCGCTGGCGGAGCAGGGCTTCGCTCACCTGGACCTCGCTGACGTCGCCCGCCGCGCCGACGTGGGCAAGACGACGGTCTACCGCCGCTGGGGGACGGTCACCGGACTGGTGGCGGATCTGCTGCTGGACATGGCGGAGCAGTCGCTGCCCCGGACCCGGACGGGCTCCCTGCTCGGTGATCTGCGGGCCAACGCCCGCCTCGTGCAGCGCACCCTCACCGACCCGCGGCAGGGGCCGCTGTTCAAGGCGGTGATCGCGGCCGCCACCTGCGACGAGCGGACCGCCGGCGCCCTGCGTCGCTTCTACCGCACCCGCATCGAGGAGTGGGCGCCCTGCGTGCGCGAGGCCGTCGAACGGGGTGAGGTGCCCGAAGGCACCGACCCCCACGAGGTGATCCGCGCGGTCTCGGCGCCGCTGTACTACCGCCTGCTCGCCAGTAACGATCCCGTCGACGAGGCCACCGCAGATCGGGCGGCCGAGGCGGCCGCCATCGCGGCGCGGGCGGGCGCCTATGTCAACTGACGCGGCTGAGGAATGGGTCACCTCCGTGCCGTGGAGGTGGTGTGACGGGAACCACGTGGTCGGGTCCGTGATACCGCGGAATGCGGCGGGTTCCGACGCTGTTGATCCCCCTCGGACGGGCAAGACTGCGGAGTCTGCAGCTTTTCGTTCTGCGTAAAGTTGCGTGTCGTGCAATAATGGCGGGGTGGGTGACGTGGATGCGATGGGGCTGCGGGAGCGCAAGAAGCAGGCCACGCGGCGGGAGTTGCGGCGGGCGGCGTTGCGGCTGGCCGCCGAGCACGGCGTGGAGAGCGTGACCGTCGACGAGATCGCGGCCGCGGCCAATGTCTCCCCCCGGACGTTCTTCAACTACTTCCGGTCCAAGGAGGACGCGCTCCTGGAGTTCGCCGCCCCACGGCCGACTCCGGAGGCGCGTGCGTCGTTCCGCGGCGGCGGACCCACCGGAGTGCTCGTCGAGGACCTGCGGGTCTACGTCGCCTCCGCCCTGCCGGACGAGGAGGCGCTGCCCCTCGCCGAGGAGATCCGCTGGCGGAAGTGTCTCCTCACGCGGGAGCCGCAACTGGCCAAGCGGTTCATGTCGGCGTTCCAGGCCACCGAGTCGGAGATGGCCGAGGACGTCGCCGCCCGTACCGGTGACACGCCCGACGACGTCCGGCCGCAGCTCACCGCGGCACTCGCCACCGCGGCCATGCGGTTCGCGATGCGCCGCTGGGTGCAGTCGGAAGGACGGGACGACCTCCGGGCGATCCTGTCCGGCACCTTCGAGGCCCTGAAGCGGGGCCTCTGACGCGGCGCCCCGGCAGCAGGGCGACCGCGCACCCCGAACCACCCCGACCGCCCGTCCCGGGCCGGCCGCCCCTGACCCCGGGCACGGCCGGTGACGGGACGTCTTCCCCACCGCAGTACCCCGCATGACCCCCGGGCCGCGGGCGCCGACGCCGGTGCTTGCTGTCCGGTATGTACCTTTGATCACTCTCGTCGGGAAAGCGAGTCCCGCATGACAACCACCACCCGCGCGGAACAGCCGTTACCGGAGCCCGCGCCGGAATCAGAATCCGACGGCTTCAGCAAGCGGCAGATCACCTGGATCTTCGTCGGCGTGATGCTGACCATGCTGCTGGGCGCCCTGGACCAGACCATCGTCTCCACCGCGTTGCCGACCATCGTCGGCGAGCTGAACGGGCTCGAACACCTCTCCTGGGTGGTCACCGCCTACATGCTCGCCTCGACGATCGGCATGCCCATCTATGGCAAGGCTGGTGACCTGTTCGGCCGCAAGGTCGTCTTCCAGTTCGCCATCGTGGTCTTCCTGGTGGGCTCGGTGCTGTGCGGCATCGCCCAGGACATGACCCAGCTCATCATCTTCCGCGCGATCCAGGGGATCGGCGGCGGCGGGCTGATGATCGGCGCCCAGGCGATCATCGCCGAGGTGGTCTCGGCGCGCGAGCGCGGCAAGTACATGGGCTTCATGGGCGGTGTCTTCGGGCTCGCCTCGGTCGGCGGCCCGCTGCTCGGCGGCCTGTTCACCGACCAGCTCGACTGGCGGTGGATCTTCTACATCAACCTGCCGCTCGGCGCCGTGGCCCTGTTCGTCACCGCGGTGGTGCTGAAGCTCCCCAAGCGCTCGGGGCCCAAGCCCAGGCTCGACTACCTGGGCACCATCCTGCTGGCGGCGGCCAGCGCCGGCATCGTCCTGGTCACCAGCTGGGGCGGCGGCGAGTACGCGTGGACCGACCCGGTCATCCTGGCGCTGATCGCCGGTGTCATCGTGGCGGCCGTGCTGTTCGTGGTCGCCGAGCGGTTCGCCGAGGAGCCCATCATCCCGCTGCGGCTGTTCCGGGACCGGGACTTCGTGCTGACGGCCCTCATCGGCATCACGGTCGGCGTGGGCATGTTCTCCACCGTCTCCTACCTGCCGACCTTCTTCCAGATGGTCAACGGGGCGTCCGCGACCGAGTCCGGCCTGATGGCGCTGCCGATGGTCGTGGGCATGCTGGGGGCCACCATCAGCACGGGGCGGATCATCTCCGCCACCGGCCGGTACAAGGTGTGGCCGATCGTGGGCACCGCCGTCATGATGGTGGGCCTGGTGCTGCTCTCCCAGATGGACGCCGACAGCGGCTACCTGTTCAACGCGTTCGGGATGCTGGTCATGGGCGCCGGTGTCGGCATGGTGATGCAGAACCTGGTGCTCATCGTGCAGAACACCGCCCCTAAGCGGGACCTGGGCACGGCCACGTCGGCGAACAACTACTTCCGCCAGATCGGCGCCTCCTTTGGCATCTCGATCTTCGGAACGCTGTTCGTCAGCCGGCTGAACGACCTGACGGCCGACGCCCCCGGCCGGCTGGCCGGGCTCCAGGTGCAGGCGGGGGAGGGCGGTCTCAGCTCCCTGACCCCGGAGATGCTGCGGGCGCTGCCGAGCGAGGCGCGCGACTTCATCGTGCGGTCGTTCGCCGAGGCGCTGCCGCCGATCTTCCTGTTCGCGGTGCCGGTGGCGTTCCTCGGGTTCGTCCTGAGCTTCTTCCTGGTGGAGAAGCCGCTGTCGACCACGGTCGGCGGTGCGCCGGAGCGCCCCGCGGACGACCGGGACCCCGTGGCGGCCGAGGCGTAGGTCCGGCGGCCACCGGGGACGGTGTCTCCGCGGCGGCGACGGGAAACGACGGGGGCGGGTGTGCCGGACGCACACCCGCCCCCGTCCGCCGTTCCCGGGCTTTTCCGCCCCCCTCAGCGGCTGCCGGTGGCGCTGCGCCGCTCCTGGGCGGCGAACTGCGTGCGGTACAGCGCGGTGTAGAGCCCGCCGTGCGCGAGCAGCTCCTCGTGGGTGCCGCGCTCCAGGATCCGGCCGTCCTCCAGGACGAGGATCTGGTCGGCCTCGCGGACCGTGGCCAGCCGGTGGGCGATCACCAGGGAGGTGCGGCCGGCGAGCGCGGTGCGCAGCGCCTCCTGCACCGCCGCCTCCGACTCCGAGTCCAGGTGCGCGGTGGCCTCGTCCAGCACCACCACCGCGGGCGCCTTCAGCAGCAGCCGGGCGATGGCCAGCCGCTGCTTCTCGCCGCCGGACAGCCGGTAACCGCGATCGCCCACCATCGTGTCCAGTCCGTCAGGCAGTGCGTCGAGCAGCGGACCCAGCTGGGCGGCGCGCATGGCCTCGGCGAGTTCGGCGTCGGTGGCGTCCGGCCGGGCGTACCGGAGGTTCGCCCCCACCGTGTCGTGGAAGAGCTGGGTGTCCTGAGTGACCACGCCGACGGCGTCCCGCAGCGACTGGGCGCGGACTTCACGCAGGTCCAGCCCGCCGATCCGCACGGTGCCCGAGGTGGGGTCGTAGAGCCGCGAGACCAGGTGGGTCAGCGTCGTCTTTCCCGCCCCCGACGGGCCGACGAGTGCGATGAGCTGGCCGGGCCGGGCCGTGAGGCTCACCTCGCTGAGCACCTGGGTGTCGTCCAGTGTCTCGGCGTGCGGGGTGAGTTCCAGGGAGGCGAGGGAGGACTCCGCGGCCGTCGGGTAGCGGAACGAGACCTCGTCGAACTCCACCGACAGCGGGCCGTCCGGCAGGTCCCGGGCGTCCGGCCGCTCCTCGATCATCGGCCGCAGGTCCAGGATCTCGAAGACCCGGTCGAAGCTGACCAGCGCGGTCATGATCTGCACCTGCACGTTGGACAGCGCGGTGATCGGGCCGTACAGCCGGACCAGCAGGGTGGTCAGCGCCACCAGGGTGCCCAGCTCGAAGGCGCCGCCCACCACCAGGTTGCCACCCGCGCCGTACACCACGGCGGTCGCCATGGAGGTGATCAGCCCGATCATCGTGAACAGCAGCCCGCCGACCACGGCCTGGGTGACGCCGATGTCGCGGACCCGGCCGGCGCGCTCGGTGAACCCGGCGACCTCCGCCTCGGGCCGGCCGTACAGCTTGACCAGCATCGCGCCGCCCACGTTGAACCGCTCGGTCATCAGCGAGCTCATCTCGGCGTTGAGCTGCATCCCGTCACGGGAGATCCGGGCCAGCCGGCGCCCGATGTACCTGGTCGGGATCAGGAACAGCGGCACCAGCAGCAGCGCGACCAGGGTGATCTGCCAGGACAGCACCAGCATGGTCACGAGGACCGCGGCGGTGCTGATGACGTTGGAGACCACGGACTGCAGGACCGAGGTGATGGCCTGCTGCGCGCCCACGACGTCGGTGTTGAGCCGGCTGATCAGCGATCCGGTCTGCGTGCGGGTGAAGAAGGCCAGCGGCATCCGTTGCACGTGCGCGAACACCTGTGAGCGCAGCAGGTAGATGACGCCCTCGCCGATGCGGGCCGACAGCCACCGGCCCGTCAGCGACAGAGAGGCGTCCAGTACGGCCAGCAGCGCCACCGCGACGGCCAGCAGGGTGACCAGCCGCCCGTCGCCGTGCGCGATGCCGTCGTCGATGATGGCCCGGAGCAGCAGCGGGTTGGCCACGATGATCGCGGCGTCGACGGAGGTCACCAGCAGGAACACCGCGATGGACCGCCAGTGCGGCCGTGCGTACCCCGCCACCCGCCGGACGGTCCCGGGGGCCAGTTCCGCCCCCTTCGCCGAGCCGTCGTTCACCAGGGACCGGAAATGCGGCGGTCCGCCCATCATCGCCATGACCGACTCCGATTCGTGCGAGTTCGCGACGCTCTGCGCCAGATACCTCAACGCGTGCGGGCGGCGCGGGCTTCCCGGAACGGAGCGGGGGGACGCGCGGTGAGATTCAGCCACGGAACGTGAGTGCGGCGTCGCGCATTGTCGCACCTCCTCTCGTAATTGAAATGCCGACCGGCCGGGAAATCGAAATTGTCGGCAATTCGGCGCGGAGGTGGAGTGTTGCCGGTGCAGTCCACAGTCGGCCATTTCTCCGAGTTGCCAATGATCTTCGGGCAGCGAAGGATGATCCTGGGAAGTTGAGCGATTTCCTGCAACGGGGGACGACGGGTATGGGGCTGTACCGTCGGCACGCGGGGGCTGCGGGGCGTCTGTGACATCGCGTGACCGTGGTTCAGGGCAGTGCAATTGTGCACACCGGCGTGCACGTCGAGGAGTTCCGAGGAGAAATGCCTTCCTTCCTCGGCGAACACCGGGCACACCGTGAATCCCGCTTTCCGGCCTTCGGGGAATTCCTCGATTTCCGCGGTAGGTGATCGCTCCTGTCCGCGCGCGCCCGCGTCGGATCGATGCGGTGCGCCTACGGGCGGGACGGAAAGAAGAAGGGGATGCCGGGTGGCCGACGAACTGACCGAACTGTGCCAGGATCTGCTCTCCTCCCTGCCGCGGCGCGACCAGCGCCGCTGGGGAGCGACCTACGTCCGGGGGCTGGTCAGCTGCCAGGGGCGCAAGTCGATCCAGAACATGGCCGCCCTGGTCGAGGACCGAGGTGCGGACCAGAGCCTCCAGCAGTTCGTGAACCAGAGCCCGTGGGACTGGAGGCCCGTGCGCCGCCGGCTCGCCCAGCGCGCGGTCGCCGTGCTGCGCCCGCGCGCGTGGGTCGTCAACGAGGTGGTCTTCCCCAAGACGGGGCGGCACTCGGTCGGGGTCGAGTACCAGTTCGCCGGGACGCTCGGGCGGGCCGTGAACTGCCAACTCGGCCTCGCGCTCTCGGCGGTGGGCGCCGACGGCGACGCCGTGCCGCTGAACTGGCGGCTGCAGCTACCACGGAGCTGGGACGGCGACACCGAGCGCCGCCGCCGCGCCTACCTGCCCGACGAGGAGCGGTACCGGTCCCTCGGGGTGCTCCTGGTGGAACTGGTGGAGGAGAGCGTGCGGGAGTGGCGGCTGCCCCCCGCGCCCGTCCTGGCCGACACCCGGCACTGCGTCGGCGCCGAGCGGCTCGCGGCGGCGCTGCACGAGCGGGGCGTCGGTTACCTGCTGCGCGTCAACGGCGGATTCACCGCGCGGCTGGGCAACGTGCCTCCGGCCGCCCCGCGCGGCGTCCCGGTGCCAGGGCGAGGCGCGCAGGCCGGCGTGCGGCGCGTCTCCGAGCTGGCCGACGCCCTCGTCACCCGGCCGCGCGGCGCCGGGGCGCCGCCCGGTGGGCGGATCGCCGTGGGTCGTTCGGCGCACCTGCTCACCGTGCCGGTCTCGCCGGAGGCGCCGCGGGGGCGCGGGCTGCGGCGGAGCGCCCAGCAGCGGGTGACGCCCGCCCGGCTGCTGCTGCGCTGGCCGGCCGGGCGGCCGCAGCCGGAGGCGTACTGGATCACGAACCTGGGCGGCCGGACGCCACAGGACCTCGTCGAGCTCTGGGACGGCCACGCGTTCGCCGACCGTCACCTCGGCCGGATGCGCGAGCGGTACGGACTCGCCGACTTCGAGGGGCGTTCCTACCGGGGCTGGCACCACCACGTCACGCTGGCATCGGTGGCGGCGGCGTCGGAGATCGTCGGGCGGCCGGGGGCGGGCGAACTGGCGCTGGACGGCGGCGCCCGCGCGGAGTGATCGGGGCGGGCGCCCCGGGCCACGCCTGCCGCACACGGTCAGGCGGTTGCGGCGGCCGTCACAGCGAGCGCGACAGGTACTCCAGCGTCGCCGTGGTGGATCGGCCCCGGGTGAGCGGCAGCTCCCACGCCTCGGCGCCCAGGGCGTGCGCCCCGCGGCGCTTGGCCGCGGTGTAGGGGTCGCCGGCCGTGTAACCGAGCGCGGCCGGCCGGAGCGGCCGGAGCAGCTCGGTGTAGTGCTCCCAGTCGTTGACCTCTGGCGGCCCCGACACGACGAAGACTCCGTCGACGCAGGACAGCGCCGCCAGCACCTCGGCGCGCTCCACGGCCCGGTTCACCGGCCGCCCCGGGCCCTTCCAGTCCCGCACCCGGTCATCGTCCTCGACGCCGACCAGCAGCGGGCGGCCACGCTCGCGCAGCGCGGTCAGGAAGCGCACGTGCCCGACGTGCAGCACGTCGAACACCCCGGTCACCACCACCGGCGCCTCAACGGACTCCGGCTCGGCGAACCAGGCGAGCGTCAGCCCGGCCTCCGGGACGTCCGTCGGATCCGAACTCGTCATCATCCACCCATCACAGCGGCAGGGGACCGGTCGCCTGCTCCCGCGGCGCGTCGCCGGTCCCGAACGGACCCGCACGACCCCGAACAACCTGGAACGGCCTCGACCGGAGGGGCGAACCGCGGTGCCCGGCTCTCAACATACCCGGGCACCCTCACGACGTTGCGCGAAGCGACCCCCGGCCGGGAACGTACGGGCCGAGGTGGCGGTCACCCGGCCGTCCCCGGGAACGGACAAGGGGCCGGATCCCGTGGACACGGCCCCTTGTGGTAGTGGAGCGGGCGACGGGAATCGAACCCGCACGACCAGCTTGGAAGGCTGGGGTTCTACCATTGAACTACGCCCGCATGGCACCGGCTGCCTTGAGTTTCCTCTAGACTCGTTGCGCCGACGGGGACCAGAGTACAGTCTCCGAAGCGTGGCTCGCACATGGAAAGCGCGGACCGCGCGTGGTTCACGGGGAGTAGCGCAGCTTGGTTAGCGCGCATGCTTTGGGAGCATGAGGCCGCGGGTTCGAATCCCGCCTCCCCGACGGAAACGGTTCATGCCGTCGGGGGGCTCGCCCGGTGGCCGGAAGGGGCTGCCTGTCTGCCCTAGACTTGGCGTGATGAGCAAGGATCCGTGAATCACGTTCGAGATCTAGTCTCTCGTGTCTTGTGACGTCCCGCAGTCGGTGCCCGCCGACCGTCGCGTCTCGCGTCGTGGTCGTGTGCCGTGCCCTGTGCCGGGTCGTACCGGAAAACAGCCGGAAATCTAGGAGTACCGCCCCGTGAAGACCGATGTCGAGGAGCTCAGCCCGACCCGGGTCAAGCTGACCATCGAGGTTCCGTTCGAGGAACTCGACCACGCCTTCGACGTGACATACAAGTCGCTCGCCAAGCAGGTCCGGATCAAGGGCTTCCGCCCGGGTAAGGCGCCGGCTCGGCTGATCGACCGCTACGTCGGCCGCGGTGCGGTCATCAGCGAAGCGGTGAACCACGCGGTCCCGGAGCTCTACAACGAGGCCGTCCAGAAGGAGGACGTCTTCGCGCTGGGGCAGCCGGAGGTCGAGATCACGCGGCTGGAGGACGGTGAGCAGCTCGCCTTCACCGCCGAGGTCGACGTCCGGCCGAAGTTCGAGGTCCCGGACTTCGACGGCCTGGAGGTGACCGTCGACGACGCCGCCGTGACCGAGGAGCAGGTCGACGACCAGCTCGGCAACCTCCGCGAGCGCTTCGCCACGCTGACCGGCGCCGAGCGGCCCGCCCAGACCGGTGACCACGTCTCGATCGATCTGTCCGCCGCCGTCGACGGCGAGAAGCTGGAGGACGTGCAGGCCAGCGGCGTCTCCTACGAGATCGGCACCAACACGATGCTGGAGGGCCTGGACCAGGCCCTGGAGGGGCTGTCGGCCGGCGAGTCGGCGACCTTCGCCACCAAGCTCGTCGGCGGTGAGTACGAGGGCCGCGAGGCCGACGTCACCGTCACCGTGCACAGCGTCAAGATCAAGGAGCTCCCGGAGCTCGACGACGAGTTCGCCCAGATGGCGAGCGAGTTCGACACCATCGAGGAGCTGCGGACCGACGTCCGCACCCGCCTGGAGCAGGTTCGCCGCCTCCAGCAGCTCTCCCAGGCCCGCGATCGCGCGCTGGAGAAGCTGGTCGAGTCCGTGGACATCCCGCTGCCGGACAGCGTGGTGCAGGAGGAGATCGACCGCCGGCGCGAGTCGCTGGAGCAGCAGCTCAGCCAGAGCGGCCTGACCCGCGAGGCCTACCTGGAGTCGCTGGAGCAGTCCGAGGAGGAGTTCGAGGAGGAGCTCACCAAGGGCGCCACTTCCGCGGTCAAGGCCGGGTTCGTCCTGGACCAGCTCGCCATCCAGGAGGAGCTGGCCGCGGACAACTCCGAGCTCACCGAGTACGTGGTGAACCAGGCGCAGCGCATGGGCGTCTCGCCGGACCAGCTCGCGCAGCACCTGGTGGAGTCCAACCAGATCCGGGTCGCCTACACCGAGGTCGTGCGCGGCAAGGCCATGGACCTCGTGGTGAGCAAGGCCCGGATCACCGACGAGTCGGGCAACGAGGTCAAGCCGGACAACGCGTCCGAGGACGAGTCGGCGCCCGCCGCGGAGGAGGCCACCGCGGAGCCCACCGAGGCTGCGGAGGACACCGAGGCGGCAGCCGCGGCCGAGCCCACGGAGACGGCCGCCGAGGACAAGCCCGAGAAGTCCTAGCAGCGTCCGAAGGGCCGCCGAAGCGCCCCGAGGAGCCTGGCGGAGCCCCGCCGCGCGACGACCGTCGCGCGGCGGGGCTCTCGCGTTCGCCGGCTGCGGAAACGCCAGGTCGCGGGCGGCGGTACCTGCGCTCAAAGCGAACAGGGGCGTGATCGGTGCGAGCGAGTCCGGGAAGCGCGTTAGTGTCGCAAGCGTCGCAACCGTTTCGATTCCGGAGCAGGTGACGAGAGTGCCGCCGACCTTCAACGAGTCCATGCGAATCGATGCCCGTACGGCCGAGTCGCCTCTTCCCCCGATGTTCGACCAGACGACGCAGCGTCTGCTGCGCGAGCGCATCGTCTTCCTCGGCCAGCAGGTCGATGATGACATCGCCAACCGCATCGTGGGCGAACTGCTGCTGCTCTCCGCCGAGGACCGCCAGCGGGACATCACGCTGTACATCAACTCGCCCGGTGGTTCGGTGACCGCCGGTATGGCGATTTACGACATCATGCAGTACATCCCCAACGACGTCCGCACCGTGGGCATTGGCCTGGCCGCCTCGATGGGGCAGCTGCTCCTTTGCGCGGGTGCCCCCGGAAAGCGCTACGCGCTGCCGCACACCCGCGTGATGATGCACCAGCCCTCCGGAGGGATCGGGGGTACCGCCTCCGACATCCGCATCCTGGCCGACCAGCTGCTCTACGTGAAGAAGATGTTCCTGGACCGGGTCTCGACGCACACCGGCCAGACGGTGGAGCAGATCACCAAGGACGCCGACCGGGACCGCTGGTTCACGGCCGCCGAGGCCAAGGAGTACGGCTTCATCGACGAGGTTCTCGCCGACACCCTGGACGTCACGTCCGGAGGCGCCAACTAGCTCACGACCTCGCCGGGTGACCCCGACGAACCGCCCCGTCTGGACATGCGCAGCGTGGAAGGCCAGAACATGACCGCATACAACCTCAACCCCGACCCCTACGGTGCGGCTCCCCGGAGCCCGCAGAGCCGTTACATCATCCCCTCCTTCGTCGAGCGCACCACGTACGGCGTCAAGGAGATGAACCCGTACAACAAGCTCTTCGAGGAGCGGATCATCTTCGTCGGGGTGCAGATCGACGACACCTCGGCGAACGACATCATCGCGCAGTTGATGACGCTGGAGCACATCGACTCCGACCGCGACATCCAGATGTACATCAACTCGCCGGGCGGGTCCTTCACCTCGCTCATGGCCATCTACGACACGATGCAGTTCGTCCGGCCGGACATCCAGACGGTCTGCGTCGGCCAGGCGGCCTCGGCCGCCGCGGTGCTCCTGGCCGCCGGCACCCCCGGCAAGCGCGCCTGCCTGCCCAACTCGCGGATCCTGATCCACCAGCCCGCGACCGAGGGCAGCTACGGCCAGGCCAGTGACATCGAGATCCAGGCCAACGAGATCATGCGGATCCGCAAGCAGCTGGAGAGCGCGCTCGCCCGCCACACCGGGCGCACCGAGGAGGAGATCTCCAGGGACATCGAGCGCGACAAGATCCTGACGGCCCAGGAGGCCAAGGAGTACGGGATCGTCGACGACGTGATGCCGTACCGCAAGGCGTCGGCCAAGTAGGGTCGAAGGACGCCATGGAGCGACGAAGCGGGCCGGCCGGCGCACACGCCGATCGCCGCGTGCGGTGAAGCCGGCCCACTTCTTCGCTTAGGCTCGGAGGACGACGCACAGCTCACCCTGTTAGTCGCTCGGCGTGGAGCGCTTATCCTGAAAAGCGGTAGCCTGCTCGCGACAAGGGCTCGCCACCGCCTACGGGGAGGGGCGTCCGACGGACGGGCGCCGCCGCACCACGGACGTGGCCCGGTGACGGGGTGGCCTACGTTTTAAGGAGTAGCTGGGTGGCACGCATCGGCGACGGCGGAGACCTGCTGAAGTGCTCGTTCTGCGGCAAGAGTCAGAAGCAGGTGAAGAAGCTCATTGCCGGGCCGGGCGTCTACATCTGCGACGAGTGCATCGATCTCTGCAACGAGATCATCGAAGAGGAACTCGCGGACGCCACCGAGCTCAAATGGGACAGCCTTCCCAAGCCCCGTGAAATCTATGAATTCCTCGACTCCTATGTGATCGGTCAGGAGCAGGCGAAGAAGGCGTTGTCGGTCGCGGTCTATAACCATTACAAGCGGGTGCGGTCGGAGAGTGATCGTCCGCGTGATGAGGATGTGGAGATCGCGAAGT